>CALUWF010000014.1 GCA_944324405.1 Candidatus Gastranaerophilales bacterium
GAGCAAGACCGCAAGGCGCAACCATCGATAGGCGACGTAGGAGCGCAAGGGCAAAGCCCTGAGCACCACAGGAGCAAAACAAAGCAAACGATACATACTAACATACACAATTAATAAGATCCTGAAACACCAAGTAGGGGCGTAAAATCTCGTTTCGGCTTTGCCTCAACGAATTTTCCAGCCAGTTCAGGATGACAGTACATTGAATTCAGGATGACGGTACATTGGGTCGGGATGACGGAATAAAAGAATTCAAGATGACAAAATTGAACATTGTAAATTTTAACGGGGCATTTGTTCCCTTATAAATTACTTCTCAGGTGTCTTGGATTATTGGCGCTCCTCACTTTTTGACTTCGTTTTAAAATTTTAAAGAAATTTTGTCACTTCGTCAAAGTGACTCGCATGGGCGTTCACTTCGTTACACGCCCGCACAAAATCCGTTTCGTATCTTAATTCTTTCGGGGCGCGCTCCAGGTAGGTATACAAAAAATATCTAGCAACAGTGCCCCGTTTTTTTAAGATAGAAACAACTTTTTACGCATCAGCGGAGCCGTAGTGTTTCAAATAAGCGCTTGCGCCCATAAGGTTTGACTCTTTTACCTCATTTTCACGTCTTTTCAACATATCCTCAGGCGTGCTGCATAGGTTTTCATCGCGATACACAATCCCCGCGCGCGTTTTCATTAATCCAAAATCTTTATCATCAAGCGCTACAAGATTTTCGGCCCAAAATAAAACATCTTTATTAAGAGCCGCCGCACTAAGATACGAATGCCCTTTTTCATCGAGAGCTTTTGCAAGAAAAAAACCGTTTGAATAAAGGGCGTTTCGCACAGGCAGTGCACTTGAATATGTTACAAGCACGCCTTTGGGCTTCATAAGACGTTTTAACTCTTTAAAAAAATCGTAAGACCAAAGGGTCGGCAGCTTGTTTGGGGCAAAGGCATCAAGAAAAATCACGTCATAGCGTTCATTAAGGCCTTTTATGCTTTTTCTTGCATCGTCAATGTAAAAATTTATTTTTGACTTACCCAAAGTGCGCTTAGCGCAAAGAAATTCATTTATCTTTGGGTCGAAAAACTCTGCCTCTTTTGAATATCGAACAAGCTCTTCATCCCATTCAAGCGCATCTATTGTGATATCACAATTTTTATAAAAAACAAGGGCGTTTTTTGAATTGTACCCGATACCGTAACAAATATCCAAAACCCTTATACTGCTGGCTTTTTGAGTTCTTTTTTCAAAGGCTGAGGGGATAATAAATTTTTCAATACTTTCTTTTTGCGCGCCCTCTTTTGAATGGTAAATTTCATCCAGTTCTCTGTTATAAAGCCCTATTGAGCCGTCTTTTGTTCTAAAAATTTCAGCGTTTTTCATAAAAATTATTATACAAAAAAGAAAAATAGGAGGACGAAAAATATTGCGTCCTCCTATTGTCGTCTTTTAAACTTTTCAATTTAAAAGCTTTGCAAGAATTGCCATAAATATTACCATTGCAACAAATAGGGCAATTCCTATAATTGCGTCTTTGTTATTGTGTTTAAATTCGCTCAAAATTCCCCCGCTTTCTATCTTAAAAATCTAAGGTAGATATATGCAGTACTTAAAACAAGCGAAATAAGCACACAGACACTGCCGTATTTCATAAATTGCATAAAGCCTATCGGATGTCCTTTATTGGCGGCATTTTCACTAACATAAACGTTTGCTGCGGCACCAATTATGGTCAAGTTTCCGCCCAGGCAAGCGCCCAGAGATAAACACCACCAGATAGGATAAGCATATGCACTGCCCAATTCGCGCTCGATTTCGGCAATCAAAGGTGCCATTGTCGCTGTATAGGGAATATTGTCTATAAAGCCGGAAGCAATTCCCGATACCCATAACACAAGAGAGCATGTAAGCGCTTTTGAGCCTTGTGTTACGTCAATCAGCCACTGTGCCATAAGTTTAATACCGCCTGAGGCTTCAAGTGCACCGATTATGATAAACAAACCGATAAAGAAGAAAATTGCATTCCATTCAACATCGCGAAGGATGTCTGTGGGCTTTTCAAATATTAAAAGCAAACATGCGCCAAGCATTGCAACGGTGCTTGTTTCAAGATGTAATTTATCATGAAGCACAAAACCAAGTATCACAAGGAATAAAACAACCATGGAACGGATTAAAAGCGGGATATCTTCAATTGTTTTTGAATTATCAATTTCCATAACGGATTTCATTTTTTCTTCCGTTGTTGTCAGCTGTTTTTTAAACATAAAATACATAGCGCCCACAACGGCAAACAAAATCACAAAAACAATGCCCGTTAATTCTTTTATAAAGTCCATAAAAGAAAATCCTGCGGCTGAGCCTATGATGATATTTGGCGGATCGCCGATTAAAGTTGCGGTACCGCCGATATTTGAAGCAAAAATCTCAACAATTAAATAAGGAAGCGGATTTATATCCAGTTTTTTTGCAATTACAAAAGTAATGGGCAAAATTAAAATAACCGTTGTAACGTTGTCTAAAAGTGCGCTTACCACAGCCGTAAAAATACCCATGGTAAAAAGTATTTTAACAGGGTGGCCTTTTGTAAATTTTAAAAGTTCATTTGCAATCCAGTTGAAAACTCCGCTCCTTGTCGTTATTGCAACGATAATCATCATTGAAACAAGCAGGAATATTACGTTAAAGTCAATAAAATTAACATAATAGTGCGGATTTATCGCGCCATCGAGCGTTTTTGTCTGGCTTACAAGATTTAATAAAATCGCAATAACCGCGCCTATGAGCGCTATTGTAACCTTAGGGATTTTTTCAAGCGCTATAAAAATATAGGCAATGATTAAAAGCCCTGCGCTAAATGCCACCGCATTTGCGCTCACAAATGTTTGAAAAGTTTCTAACATAGGCTATCTCCCGCTTCTTTGCATATTAAGTACTGCCGCAATTGCAACCGCAATTGCTTCTTCTTCGCCTGTTGCGCTCGATTTTTTCTTAACCGGCTCTTCAACAACTTTGGGCGGGAATTTTTTGTTTAAATACCTTACAATAAAAGAAGTTAAATCCATTGCATAAACCATAATGGTTAAAAATGCAAATACTACCGCCATTCCGACAATTGTAATAATAACGCCGTCAATTGTCGCTTGAACTAAATTTTCCATTTTATTCTCCTTTATACCTTAAATAAATTTTGCGTCGAAGGCCTTTTTAAGGCGCTCTTGCGCATATCTTTTTATGGTATGCAGGTGAAATATTATAAACTAACAGTGAATTTTCAAATTTATTTTTTATTTTCCGTGCGCTATATAATCTAAAATTTGATGCGGGGGCACCACTTGAAGCATTTTGCAAATTCTTATTTAAAAAATTGGATTTTGAAATAATGTTTTGGCAAACAAAATGCAAATCATTCTGTGCTTTTTGAAGTGTGCCGTTTTGAGGATTAAAAACCGAATACGTGCTTTTGCATGAAAAATGCGGATTAGAATTTTCATGTGCAATTGAGCCAAACGCGCAGTACGCAAAAAGCTGAATGCATATAAACAAAAATGTAAACAAAATCCTCATAGGAATATTCTATACTTAAATCATCTTTGTTGCAAGGTAAGACCGTCGACAAGAACAAAACGCCCTAAAGGCAGGACTTCGCAATAATTTTGAAGAGAATCGATAAAACATTTATTTTCGCAAAATCCTCCCGATATGCAGATTTTATCAGGATTTTTTGCAAAATTATAAGCGTTATAAGCAATTCCATGGATAAATTTTGAAATCGCAACAGAGGGGCAAAGTCCGCAGGATATATCATCCATTATTTTTTCCAGACCGAAAATTCCGCATGTCACCGGGTATTTTTCTTTTGTAAACTTTAAATCTTCAATTTTTACATCGTAAAATTTTAAAAGCATTTCAATTGTCGCACCGGTTGCGGCGGCACAGCTTGTATTCCAGTCCATATCCGAAAATTTGCCGTTTTTGAATTTGACCCATTTAGCATCACGCGAGCCTAAATCCAATGCACAAAAATCGTTTTGCAGATAAATTTTAGCCCCGCGTGCAAGCGCAACAACCTCGTTTTCATAGTTTTCAGCGCTTTTGTCGCTTGTGTGTCCGGTTGTCTTTTCGTAATTTATCTTAAACTCTCTTGCCTCTTTTGTTTTGTAAATGTTGTATTTGCGCTTTCCGCAAGGCATAATTTCAAGGATTTTTGACCATGTGGTTCCTGCGTCAATATAGTATTTTGAATTTTCATTTACAATCATCTTAACCTCAAAAACGCTTCAATTTTAGCATAAGCGGAACTTGAAGGCGTACCGTCGATTTCAATGTATAATCCGTTGTACTTTTGTGCAAGATACTTTGCAAGTACGTTTTTAGCACAAAAAGTCTGCGCAAAAAAGACCGTAGGCAAATCTTTTTCAACATACATCTCAAGTTCTAAATTTGCCGGATTTTTAGCCTCTACACATCTGCTCCAGCCGAAAACATGCGTTTCCGGCGGAAAAATATCGCAGATTGAAAGGTCGTTTGGCGGAACTCCCCAAAAACCAAAACGCGCGCGCGAAGGCTTAAGGTGGGAATAATCTCTCTGTGCCACAATGTTTGCGGTAATTATTGAAAGTTTATCTTTAAGCGCAAGAGAACTTTTGCACACGGGCACATCGCACAGATTTTCAAGAGGCGAAACATCTTCAAAATAAGAAATTTCAACATCAAAGCCCGCATTTTTAAGTAATTGTGCCGCAAAAAATCCGCTGTCGCATTTGTCCTTGCCGACTGCGGCGAGGATTTTTATAATTTTATCTTTAAGGTAAAAAGCGTTGTCAAAAATGTTTTTAATTATCCCGCAATAAGCATCAGGCGTGGATTTAGAGGACGGATAGCCAAAGTTAATATCCAAATCCACCCAATTTGCGCCCGGGTATTTTTGTTTTGTCTTTTTAATTAAATCAGGGTGCGGATAGCCCCAAAAAGCAATTATATCCTTTTTCATAGGCTTAGATACAAATTAATTTCGTCTTCGTCGTTTAATTCGGTTGCAGCGGTCAAAATCCTTTTATCATCAAGCGCAATTCCGCCCAAAATGCCTTTTTCTTTAAGTTTTTTAAGGTAGTCATGCGCATTTTGACCGTCTTTTAACTCATACACAAATTCGCAGAAAAAGTTTTTATTTAAAATTTTATAACCCTTTTTGCTCAGCCCTTGCGCTAATTTATGTGCATTTTTGTATGAGAGTAAATTAACTTCCCTAAAACCGTTTTCGCCAAGAAGGCTTAAATATAAAGCGGCGCAGAGTGCGCAGAGTGCCTGATTAGAGCATATATTGCTCGTTGCCTTTTCGCGTCTTATGTGCTGTTCGCGCGCTTGCAGGGTTAATACATAAGCGTCCCTGCCTTCTCTGTCTACTGTTTTGCCTGCAATACGCCCCGGAAGTTGGCGTTTATATTCATCTCTGCAACAGATAAACCCGCCGTAAGCCCCGCCAAAATTGAGTGCAAGCCCCAAAGAGCCAAAGTCGCCCACTGTTATATCGCACTTTGGCGGCTCAAAAAGCGCAAGGGAGGAAATATCCGTGCATGCAATAATAAGCTCATCTGCATTTTTCTGCGGCATTTCAACAATTTCACCAAAGTAATCGGGACTTTGATAGAGTTTACAGGCCAAATCCGTGTCTTTGCACTCATCTGACACAATAAGCTCTATATCTGCCGCAAAAAGATATGTTTTAATGACTTCAAGGTAATTCGGATTAATGTTTTTATTTACAAACGCCTTGTGTTTACGCTTTAGCCTGCATGCCATTAAAATCGCCTCGGCGCAGGCGCTTGCACCGTCATACACAGACGCATTTGAAACATCCTGGGCACAGAGGTTGCATATCATTGTTTGAAATTCATACATGATTTGCAGTGAACCCTGTGAAATTTCAGCCTGATAAGGGGTATAGGCGGATAAAAATTCAAAACGCGAAGAAGTGTCGGCAAGTGCGGACGGGATGAATTTTTTATAGGCACCGCCGCCTAAAAAACAGGCAGCATCGACATTATTCTTTTTTGAAATTTTTTTTACTTTTTTTAAGGCTTCAAGCTCGCTTTTGGCTTCAAAAAGAGCAAAATCCTCCATACGCGCGGCTTTTGGCACTACATCGAAAAGCTCGTCGACGTTTTTAATACCGCAGTCGGCGCACATTTGAATGCGCTCTAAATCGCTTAATGCCTCAAAATTATACATTTATACCGCTTCTTCCCTGTAATCTTCGTATTCCAGAAGTCCGAGAGAATCCTGCGCAAAGCTGTCGCTTTGCGCTTTTACAAGCCAGCCTTTTTCCCAAACATTTTCATTTATCAGCTCGGGCGCATTTATAAGCTCTTCGTTAACTTCTGTAATTTTCCCGCCGATTGGCATATAAATTTCACTCGCGGCTTTAACCGATTCAATTGTTGCGAAAACTTCGCCTTTGGCGTATTCACTGCCGCACTCGGGCAATTCGACAAAAACGATGTCGCCCAATTGTTCAACGGCATAATCAGTAAGACCGATTTTATATGTATCGCCTTCTTCTAAGACCCATTCATGGCTTTTGGAACACAAGATTCCTTCCGGTGGTTGGATAGTCAATTTTTATCTCCTATTTAACATATTTCTTTTCGACAAAAGGTTTTTTCACAATTTCAGCATTGTACATTTTATTTCTTACCATAATTTGTATTATAGTGCCAATACTTTTTTCTTTTGTGTTAAGCGATGTTGCTAAATTTTTGCAATCTCCTTCAAAGGAAATAAGGCAAAGACCAATGTTTTTGCCTAATGTCGGCGATATTGTGCCGGATGTTACATAGCCGCATTTTTTCCCGTTTAAAAAAATCCCGGCACCATGGCGCGCTATAATTCTGTCCTTTAATTCAAAGGCGAAAAGCTTCTTTCTAAGCGGTACCGCGCCTGTCTTTTGAGCCATGATAATATCTTTTGCAATATAGGGCTCTTTTTTATTTTTTGGTACAGACCAGCCTAAATCAGCTTCAAGAGGGGTTGTTGTTTCGTCAATGTCTGCTCCCCAAAGGCAAAGCGCGGCTTCAAGCCTTAAGGTATCTCTTGCACCAAGCCCTACAGGGGTAATTGAAAAATCTTTGCCAATCTCCAAAAGTTTACGCCATATTTTTACGATATCTTCATTTTTTGAAATAATTTCAAAACCGTCCTCGCCTGTATATCCCGTGCGGCAAAGGAATATATCGCAATCAAAGAGTTTTGTTTTTTTAACGGTAAAAAATTTAGGCTGATTAATGTCGTCTATTCCAGCTTTTTCAATTATTTTATGCGCGTTTGGCCCTTGCAGCGCAATCATTGAAAGCTCGCTTGATTTATCTTCAATTACTGCATCAAAATTTTTGGAATGCTCCAAAAAGCGCTCCACGTCGTTTTCTCGTCTTGAGGCGTTTACAATTATTAAATACTTATCCTCAAGCCTGTAGATAATTAAATCATCCTCTATTCCGCCGTTTTTGTTTAAAAGCTGACAATAGTGCGCGCAATTGATATTAAAAGTCGAAACGTCCTGCGGCACAATGTATTGAAGAAAATTGAGCGCGTCTTTGCCTGATACAAAAACCTGGCCCATATGTGATACGTCAAATATTCCGGCGCTGCTTCTTGTTGCCTTATGCTCCTCCAGAATTGATTTATACTGCACCGGCATTTCCCAGCCGCCAAATTCGACCATTTTTGCGCCAAGCGCTATGTGTTCATCATGTAATGCTGTTTTTTTCATTTTGCACCTCTATCTGACATAAATTCTCGGCAGGCGAACTTTTAAACGGCATGTAAGTTCATAGTTTATTGTATTTAACTCTTTTGCCCAAGTATCAATTGAAAAGAAATTTCCGGCCTCGTCATTACCCAAAAGAGTTATAATATCACCGTTTTGAGCTTCAATATCGCTTATATCAAACATCATTTGATCCATGGTAATTCTGCCGATTTGATTAATTATTTTACCGTTTAAGCTAGCTTTAATTTTACCCGACAATACTCTTGAAACGCCGTCGGCGTAACCGATGGGGATTGTTGCAACACGCGTTTTTTTATCGGCCACAAAAATATGTCCGTAGCTTACCCCGTCACCTTTTTCGATTGTGTGAATGTTTGTAATTCTGCCTTTTAAGCCTATTACCTGTTTTAAATCAGGCAGAAGCGAATTTTGTTTATTTGAATAATCAAGCGGGCTTAGGCCGTATAAAATAATTCCAAGGCGCAGCATATCAAATTTTAAATCGTCATAAAACAGGCTGGCCGCGGAATTTGAACAATGCAGTATCAAACCCGTTGTATCGATTGAATTTATAACACATTTAAAATTTTCAACCTGTTTTTTTAAAATTTCCTTGTTTTCAACATCCGCAAAATGTGTAAAAATTCCCCTCAAATCAAGATACGGAGCGTTTTTTGCACGTTTTATAAAATCAATTGCAAAGTTTTTATTTATGCCTATTCTGTTCATCCCCGTATCGATTTTAATATGTACCGGAAGCCTTTTCCCGCCAAGCCGTTCGCTTATAAGGGAAGCGGCTTCAAGGTGTTCATCCGTAAAAATTGAAACTGCAATATTGTTTTTAATAGCCGTTTCATAAGACCAGATTGGAACGGAGCCTAAAACAAGAATTGGGGTTGTGAATTTATTTTGCCTCAATTCAAGCGCTTCATCAATGCTTGCGACCCCAAAAGCGTCTATTCCGCAGGCAAGCAGTGTCGGCGCACACATAATCGAACCGTGGCCGTAAGCGTCTGCCTTAATTACCGCAAGCAGCTTCGGAGGGATTTTCCCGTTTAAATTAGAAAAAATACTCTTTTTAATCTGTGACAAATTATGCTCAAGGTGTCCTAAATTAACTTCTACCCAGGCATCGCGATGTTTATTGATAAAACTTCCTCTAAAATTTTGCATTTTTTATGCTAAGCTCCAGCGTATTTTCCATAAGCATTGCAATTGTCATAGGCCCTACGCCGCCCGGTACCGGCGTTATCAGGGAAGCTATTTGCGAAACTTCTTCAAAATTGACATCTCCCTTGATTTTTCCGTTTTCGTCTCGCACAATGCCCACATCTACAACTATTGCGCCGTTTTTTACAAAGTCTTTCCCGATTAAACCCCCGACACCTGCGGCGCTGATTAAAATATCGGCAGACGAAGCTATTTGAGCCAAATTGCGGGTTTTTGAATGAGCTACCGTAACGGTTGCATTTTCATTCAAAAGCATTTGCGCAAGCGGCTTGCCGACCATATTTGAACGCCCGATTACAACAGCGTTTTTACCTTCAAATTCGACATTATATTTTTTCAAAAGCCTTATAATACCTTTTGGAGTGCAAGAAAGCGCATAAGGATTTGAATTTGACATAAGCCTGCCTGTGTTTATCGGATGAAAACCGTCCACATCTTTTCGGGGGTTGATTAATTCGATAAAATCCCGCGCACAAAGGTGTTCTGGCAGGGGAAGCTGCAATAAAACCGCATCTGTATCTTCATCAAGATTTAAATTTAAAATTAAATCCTTAAGTTCGTTTGCGCTCGTGTTTTCTTTCATTTTAAAAGTTTTTGAAATAAAACCCAGCTCTTTTGCCGTTTTTTCTTTATTTCTGACATAAATTTGCGACGCGGGGTCTTCCCCCACAAGAATTACCGCAAGAGAGGGTTTTTTTGCCATTTTTGCGACTTTTAATTTAATATCGTTGAGTATTTCTTTTGAACATGCGCTGCCGTCAAGTATTTGAACCATTTTAACATCCTCCTTGCGCACTTTGCGGAAGATTGAGTCTTGGATAAAAGTCTTTTATAATCTCTTTTAAACGCTCATAACTTACATCCTCACCCAAATCGTCAATAACGCCCAAAAGATTTAAATTGTTTAAATTAATCTGCTCTACAAATTTATTCATGGTTTCTTTTTTGGCTTTGTTCAAAATTACTCCAAACTGCCCGTCGGCAGCGTATTTTTTTGAAAACTCATATATTTCGCCCGCAAGGTGAATTGATTTTTGGTTTGGATTGGCAGTGATAATTGAGGTGTCAATCGGGTAATCTACAAGCAGATTAAGGTATTTTAAATCAAATTCCGTATCAAAAATCACAAAGTCATACCTGTCTATTAATTTTACAAGGGCGTCGTTCATTTGCTTTGTAATGGGACAGCGGCAGTCTTTTGAGGCCACAAACCAGGAAACTATTATGTCCGTATTTTCTTCCACTTCCTCTAAAATATCCTCAAGCGCCCACTCTATGTACTCTTGTTTTGTCATGCCCTTTGGAATGCCCGTTTTGTACTCATGTTTGCCCGAGCGTATACCGTATATTGTATTTCTGGACTTTAAACCGAAACTTCCCGCCAATTCGCAGGTTAAATCATTATCCACAAGCAAAATGGACGCGTCGGGGAAATATTCGCGGATTAAGAGCGCAAAAGCACGTGTAAGAGTTGTTTTTCCGCTTCCGCCTTTGCCTAAAAGTGCGAGAGTATGCGTCATACAAGGGCACCGTACCTTTCTTTAAGCCGCTGCGAAAGTTCGCGCGAGAGCGTCAGTGCTTTATATGCCCCTTCTTTATCCAGTGAGCCGCAGCCGCAAGAGGGCGTTATAAAAAGTCTGCTTATAAGGAAGTCTTTGTCAATCCCTTTGTCCGTAAAGCATTTTAGCGCATCGTTAAATTTTTCTTCAAGCTTATCAAGGTTTAGCGACTTAAGTTCTTCTTTATCAAGCGTAGGAACTATTCCAAAGGCAAAGTAACCGCCGTTTTTAAGAAATTTATCAACCGCGCTTGCAAAATTTGCCACACTTTTTGCAAACGAATAAGCATCAAAATTAACAACGTCAACTCCGCAGGAGAGTGCTATTTCCCAATCTGTCTTGCCGCAGCAGTGAACGCCCGATATTGCTCCGAATTTTCTTAAGGCGTCGGAAAATATTTTTAACATTTCAATGACGTCTTTACTTTCAACCGACAAAAAAGCGCAAGAGCCAACCTGCGAAATTGAAGGCTCGTCCGCAAAAATTACCGCGCGTGCCTTCGGCGCGGATTTTTTAAATTCTTTTACCTGCCAAAGTGCCTTTAGTACAAGGGTTTTAATACAAACATCTCTTAAGATATCGTTATAATAAGCGCATTTGCCTTCATTGTCCGTAATTGAAGTTGAAAAGGTAAAAGCTCCGGTAATCGAACCTTTTACAAAGTCCGGATTATGATTTTTGAGTTCCTCCAAAAAGGGCTCAAGGGAGTTTGAATTTGGAGGCAAAATCGCGTATTTATCAAGAATTTGCTCGCATTGGGATAAATCATCGCTGCCAAGCACGTTTTCGTAATCAAAAAACAACTCTTCAAGAGAAGCAAAAAACTCTTCGCTTTCGGGGTTTAAAAAGTATTTATCACCCTCAAAAGTGAGCCCGGGCAGATTTTGGCTGTATTGAAAAACCATATCTTCTTCACGTGCAAAATGCGGAAGCTGAGGCCAGAAAGGCATACTTTTAAATTCCCTGAAAATAAACTCCAATGCTTCTTTTGGCGCATCGGCACCGCAAAGCGGCAAAGAGCCTATTCCTGTGTAATTTAAACTTAACTCGCTCATAAATTTATTTTATTATAAAATATAAAAGAAGTAAAATTATGAAAAAGAGGGGATTATGGAGCGCAAAAAAGAGTATAAGAACATTCTTCTTCTGAATTGGGGCGGTATAGGTGATGAAATCCTTTTTATGCCCGTAATTAAAAGCCTTAAGGAAGAATTCAAAAATTGTAAAATCACTCTTGCCCTTGAGCCCAGAAGTTCAGCCATAGTGCAGCTTTGCCCCGATATTGACAACATTATTAAAACAGATATAAAAGCTTCGGGCATAAAAAAATATATTAACATTTTAAAATTTTTATCCTGCGTTTGGGGCAAAAATTTTGACCTTGTAATCTCAAGCGGAAAATCGCTCCTTGTGGCCGTTTTGCTGTTTTTAACGGGAATAAAAGAGCGAATCGGGTTTAGGTCAAAAACTTCATTTCTTTTGACAAAATCAACCGAACTAAATGAAAACCAATACGCCTCAAATATGTACCATGACCTCATTTCGCCGATTTGCGACATTACTTGCTCATATCCTCAAATAATAACCGATGATGACTATAAACTTCCCGAGGGGCTTTATGAAGGCGGCTTTATCGCACTTCACCCGGGGGTGAGCAAAATGAGCATAAAGAAAAATATTTTAAAATGCCCGGATTTAAGCTTTTGGAAAAATTTAATCGCCGCTTTGCTTGAAAAAGGCGAAAAAACAGTGCTTTTTGGCACCCGAGATGACGAGGAGCTGATTTCTAAAATTATTGAGGATGAAAAAATTTCGTCAAACAAAAATTTTGTAAATTATTTTAACAAAACAAAAAGCCTGCTTGATATGGCAAATATGTTTAAAAGGGCAAAATGCGTTATTTGCGTGGATTCGGCGCCAATGCACGTTGCTGTGGGTGTAAATGCCCGAACTCTTGCTATTTTTGGCCCGACAAACGAGAAAAAACTCTTGCCCGAAAATGAAAATTTTTGCGTAATAAAAAATAACATTCCATGCCGCCCTTGTCTTTGGCATAAAAGGGCGCAAAACTGCGAGGAAAGCGGCTGTTTAAAAATAGATTATAAAGAAATAATAAGCAAAATTTAACCGGCGGTTTGATTTTAAACTCCCGTTAGTGTAGAATTTTCTTAGGTTTTGAGTAAAATGAGGCACAATTAATGAAAAAGATATTTTGTTTGCTTGTTTTAGGCTTGTTGATATTTGGCATAAATACCGCCCGTGCGCTTGAAGTGAGCGATGTTCAAAACGACCACTGGGCAGCATCACAAATTGCAAATGTACTTAATAAAGGCTATATGGGCTTTGAAAACGGATATAATTTTGCGCCCGATTCAACAATCAAAAGAAGCGAGTTTGTACACTCGCTGCTTAAGGTTATAAGAAGCGAAGACATTATGACCGGCAGCCCGACAAAATTTAAAGATGTCGACCCCTCGACTCAATATGACCAAAGCATTTTGACATCAGAACAATTGAGGCTCATTTTCGGTTATCCCGACTACACTTTTAAACCCGAACAGCCGATTTTACGCTCTGAGGCAAACGCGGTTATTGCAAACGTTACAAAAGGTTTTTACGGCGATATAAATGTGCTGGAGGGTTTTGCCGATAAAGACCAAATCCCCAATTGGGCACTTTATTCCTACATTAAAAATGTTGTAAACAACCTCTATGTTAATCATCCCGACCCGAATTACTTTAGACCGAACGACTATTTAACGCGCTCCGAAGCGGCCGTACTCTTTAGCGAAGTTGAAAAACAAATCAACCTTGTTGAAGACAAATACAGAAAAACCGCACAAAAGACAAAAACGGAATTTTTGGGTACAAATACGCTAAAGCTTGTTGAAGGCGCACCGAGAAACACCGTAGGTCTTTATAATACAAAAATCGTAATTGAAGCGGGTAACGTCATTTTGGCAAAGCCGGCTCAGCCCATTGACAGCAAAAAGCTTGAAGTCGGCGATCAGCTTGTATTTGTGGCACCTACAGATGTCTATACCCAAGAGGGTACTTTCCTGTATCCCGCAGGAACACAGTTTGTGGCGGATGTACAAAAAATCAAACGCACTCCCTTCAGATTGAAAAAGCAAAAAAATCTCATTGTTTTAAGGAAATTCTATATCCCAAGCGGCGTAAGCCATGAAATGGGCGGAGTTACATATACGACCGACAAAGGTAAAATCGTTACCACAAAAACGGTAGACAAAAAAAGTCCCGTTAAGGAAAATTATTTTGAAGACACCAAAAACGTTACAAAAGCTGAATTTAGAGTAAAATACACAGATAAACTCTCGCCTGTTGTTAAATATGACCTTAAGGGCGATGAAATCTGCTATATCCTTTTAACGGGCGATATGGTAATTCCTAATGAACATTACTGGCAGTTTGAAGTGGAAGATGAGTCAGAAGAAGTTGACGATTCAATTAACACGCACACTGATATGTAATAAATTTAAAAGCATAATAAAAACGGCGCCTAATCAAGCGCCGTTTTTTTAATCATAATTAAATCTTTAAGCGTTAAATCCCTAGGGGAACCTTCATCAAGGGAGTGCTGCCTTAAAAGGTAGGAGGGGTGCAAAATAGGGACAAATTTAATCCCCTTGTATCCCGCTACATTGTCAAAAATCTCTCCGCGCACTTTTGAGATTTTAAATTTTTTATCCAAAAAACTCTCCATAGCAGTCGCCCCGCAAAGCACAATTACTTTTGGTTTTATTGTTTTAATCTGGGCGTGTAAAAACTTTTCGCAGGCCTCTTTTTCTTCTTTTTTGGGCTTTCTGTTCTCCGGCGGCCTGCATTTTAGGGTGTTTGCGATGTATAAATCTTTTTGCCTTTCAAGCCCGGCATTTTTTAAAAATTCGTTTAAAAGCTTTCCCGCACGCCCCACAAAAGGCTTCCCGAGCTTGTCTTCATCGGCACCCGGAGCTTCTCCTATAAGCATAATTTTGGCGTTTGGCGAGCCGTCGGAAAAAACGATATTTGTGCGCGTTTTGCAAAGCTCACAACCGACACAGTTCTTCGCCCGTGCTTCAAGCTCTAAAAGCGCCGCTTTCATCAGTTTTTATACTCTTTTTCAAATCCGAAGAGCGATGAAACGCTTTTATCATCGTGAATTCTCGAGATTGCTTCACCCAAAAGCGGGGCTATGCTTAATTGCGTGATTTTTGGCGGGATAAAACCGTCTTTTAGCGGAATTGTATTTGTCACAATGACTTCTTTAATGGGCGCTTCATCGAGTCTTTGAAGCGCAGGGCCTGAGAAAACAGGGTGACAAGCACAAACGTATACTTCTTTTGCCCCTTCTCTTATAAGGAGTTTTGACGCTTCGCAAATTGTTCCTGCCGTATCAATCATATCATCAAACATAACGCATACTTTATCGCGCACATCACCTATAACATGGTCTGCTATTGCGACATTGTGCTTGTCGCGGCGTTTGTCGATAATTGACAAAGGACAATTCAGCGCTTTAGCAAAAGAGCGAGTCCTTTGAACACCGCCTGTGTCAGGCGAAACAGCCATAAGCACATCGGATGGAATGTTTAAATTTTTAATGTAATCAACAAGAACAGGGGTAGAATAAATATGATCAACAAGGATATTAAAGAAGCCCTGGATTTGACCCGTGTGCAAATCCATTGCAAGAACGCGGTTAGCACCGGCCGTAGTTAACAAATCCGCAACAAGCTTTGCCGTAATTGCTTCCCTGCCCGATGTTTTTCTGTCCTGACGGGCATAGCCGTAGTATGGAATAACGGCTGTGATTGTTTTTGCGCTTGCGCGTTTAAAGGCGTCAATTATTATTAAAAGCTCCATAAGGCTTTCATTGACAGGATTACAAACGGGCTGAATTACAAAAACATCATCCCCGCGGATAGAGTCTTGAATTTGGACATAAATTTCGCCGTCGGAGAAGTTTTTGACAATCATAGGCTCGACCGTGGTGCCTAAATAGTCGGCGATTTCCTGTGCCAAAACAGGATTTGAGCGACCCGAAAAAAGTTTAATGTCATGCGTGGGCAAAACCGTATTTTGCGGTTGTTCCATAGTTTCAAGCCCTAATTTCATTTATTCTTCTCCTTTTTTATTAAGTAAATTTTTTTGCTTTATAACCCAATTCGGATATTCCTTTTGCGCGCTTCTTGTAAGAACAAGAGAATCTTTTTGCACATTTTTTGTAATTACGCTGCCGGCACCGGCAAAAACATTTTCCTCAAGCTCAACGGGCGCCACAATTACGCAATTTGAACCTATTGAAACACCGTCTTTTAAGGTTGAACGTTTCTTTTCTTTTGTAATTGAATTGTAGTTTGCAAAAATTGTTCCCGCGCCGATATTGACATTTGAACCTATTGTTGCGTCCCCGGCGTAAGTCAGGTGCGACAAATTTGTATGCGAACCGATTTTGGCATTTTTTAATTCTACAAAATTGCCGACTTTGGAATAATCGCCCACTTCCACATCTCCTCTTAAGTGTGAAAAGGGGCCTATTTTACAATGCGAGCCTATTTTATTTGTGCCGTTGATATAGGTGTTGGGATAAATTATGGTATCGCGTCCTATTTTTGTTTCAGGCGAAATTGAAGTTGTAATCGGGTCGACAATTGTGACCCCCTCATCCATAAGTTCGCCCAGTTTTTCTTCTTTCATAATGCGCGCAGCCTCTGCTAATTGCGCCCTTGAATTTATTCCTAAAGTTTCATTTATGTTGTCTATTGTATATGCAAAAGCCTTTTTGTTGTTTGATTTTGCCCACTCTACAATGTCTGTAAGGTAATATTCACCCTGCGAGTTGTTATTTTTAAGCTCTAAAAATGCGCTTTTAACGCTCTGCCAATTAAGGCAGTAAACACCGGCATTTATTTCTTTTATTGCTTTTTGTTCTTCGTTTGCGTCTTTTTGTTCGACAATTCCCTCAATACTGCTATCTTGCGCGCGCACAACCCTGCCGTAGCCGAAAGGATTATCCAAAACAGCGCTCATAACCGTAACATCCGCATTTTTATCGATGTGATATTCAAGCATTTTTTTCAAAGTTGCGGACTTTAAAAGCGGAGTATCGCCGCAGGCGATTAATACAGTACCGCAAAAGTCTTTTAATTCTTCTGCGGCAACAAAAACGGCATGACCTGTGCCAAGTTGTTCTTTTTGCAAAACACAGGAAACATTTTTGTATTTTTTAAGGTAATCTTTAACAACATCGGCCCCATGGCCCACAACAACAATGCTTTTAGTGTCATTATCGGGATAAATATTCTCAATTGTTTCAACGACACGTGCAATAAGAGGCTTTGAAAATATTTCATGCAAAACTTTTGGCATATCGGATTTCATTCTTGTGCCCTTGCCCGCCGCAAGGATAATTGCCTTGACATTTGTTTTGCTATTGTACATTTGGGGACGCCTTGCCTTACCTTATCGGTTCATACTTCTTTTACGTGTGATTTTCTCATGAAGTTATGTAAATTTAAAGATTTCATGTTAAGTTTATGAACATTTTTTTACAAAAGATTGTATAATTGTAGAAAAAGGAGAAAAAATAATATGAAATCTGACGCAATTAAAGAAGGTATGGCGCATGCGCCGCACAGAGCACTGCTTTATGCGGGCGGTTTGAGCGATAAAAATATTAAAAAGCCCTTTATCGGCATTGCAAGTTCTTTTTCAGACCTTGTCCCCGGACATGCCGGTATGCGCGACCTTGAGCGTCAAATTGAAAAAGGAATTCACTCTAACGGCGGTCAGGCTTATATTTTCGGCACCCCTGCAATTTGCGACGGTATTGCCATGGGACACAGCGGCATGAGATATTCCCTGCCGAGCCGCGATTTAATTGCCGACTGCGTTGAGGCGGTTGCAGCGGCTCATCAGCTTGACGGACTTGTACTTTTAACAAATTGCGATAAAATCACCCCGGGGATGTTAATTGCGGCGCTAAGGCTCAATATCCCGTCAATCATTGTAACGGCGGGCCCTTCGCTTGAAGGTCAGTGCAAAGGCGAAACGCTTACTTTTATAAGAGGTTCATCAGAAGCCGTAGGAAGATACAGAGCGGGCGAAATTACCGCCGAAAAACTTTGCGAAATGGAACACTACGCCTGCCCGACTTTTGGCGCATGCCAGGGGCTCTACACCGCAAACACTCTTGCATGTTTAACCGAGGTTATGGGGATGAGCCTTGAAGGATGTGCAACGGCATCCGCCGTAAGCTCCAAAAAACGCAGAATTGCTTTTGATTCGGGGTACACGGTTGTTGATTTGGTAAGGAAAAATATTTGCCCCAAAGACATTATTACGCGCGATTCGCTGAGAAATGCAATTGTTGTGGATTTAGCGCTCGGCGGCTCGACAAATTCCATTTTGCACCTGCTTGCAATTGCAAACAGCGCGGGAATTGATTTAACTCTTGACGATTTTGAAGAGTTGAGTTTTAAAATCCCTCAAATTATTAAGCTTGACCCTTCATCAACGCTTACCATGACCGATTTAGATAATGCAGGCGGCATTTCGGGCGCTCTTAAAACCATCTGGGGTCACACGGATGAACTTAAAAACACGCCTAATTTATCGGGGCAAACGGTTGAAGAACGCGCAAAAAATGCCTGGGTTGACAATACCGTCATTAAGCCCTTTGATAACCCCATAACCAAAAACCCCGGACTTGCAATACTCCACGGAAATTTAGCACCGTTAGGGGCCGTTGTTAAAATTTCGGGCGTAGATGAGAGTGTATTTGAATTTGAAGGTACGGCACGCGTTTATGAGCGCGAAGAGGACGCCATGAAAGGCATTGAAACAGATGAAGTAATTGCGGGCGATGTTGTTGTTATAAGAAATGAAGGCCCCAAAGGCGGCCCCGGTATGCGTGAAATGCTTGCGCCGACGTCGCTTCTGGTGGGAAAAGGTCTGGGTAAATCCTGTGCGCTTATAACGGACGGAAGATTTTCAGGCGGCACAAGAGGCTTGTGCATAGGGCACATTTGCCCCGAAGCTCCCGAGGGCGGCATTATAGGCCTTATTAAAACCGGGGATAAAATTAAAATCGATATAAACAAAAGGACAATCAATCTTCTTGTAGCGCAAGAGGAGCTTGAGCAGCGAAAAAGAGAATTTGTGCCAGTAAAAAAAGAAATTCCCAAAGGATTTTTGACAAAATATGCCAAAACAGTCCAGGGTGCAAACGTAGGCGCAATAACCGGATAAATTTATTGCGCACTTATCTGTTTAGCCCAGGCGCAGTGGTTATGAATGCTTTCAAAAGCTTCTATTTCCACTTCCCAATGGTTTATAACGGGATTGTTCTCAAATTTTATTACGACATCGCGTATGACATCTTCCACAAATTTGGGGTTTTGATACGCAAATTCGGTTACATGCTTTTCATCTTCACGTTTTAAAAGCGAGTACACTTCACATGACGAACAGTCTTCAACCGTTGCAATCAAATCTTCAAGCCAAATGTGCTTATCCTCCGGATAAGATATTTTAACGGAAACATAAGCCCTTTGATTATGCGCCCCGAAGTCCGAAATTTCTTTTGAACAGGGGCAAAGGGTTGTAATCGGCACCTTTGTGCCTAAAAAGAATTTATAATTATCATTCTCATCAAGTGTGCCTTCAAAGCTGCAATCGTAGCACATTAGCGCTGCAAGATGTGATTTGGGCGCGTTTTTTTTAATAAAATATTTAAAATCAAACTTTAAATACGCGCTTTTGGACTCAAGTCTTTTTTTCATATCCTCAAGCATTTTTTTGATATCAACGCCGATAAGGTCATTCCTGCGGTATTCTTCAAGGATTTCTATAAAACGCGACATGTGCGTGCCTTTGTAATTTGAAGGCAGATAAACGCTCATTTTTGCTTTTGCATAAACCTTTTGAGATGTTTTTTGCCCTTTTCTTTCAATATTTAAAAGGGTTTCAACGTCCTTTACCCCGACTTTTTGCAGCGCTATATTTCTGCTGTCTTCTGTTTTTTGAACATCTTTAATCATTGTCTTGGGGAAAACTCTTTTCTTCAAGGGCCAATAAAAGCTTCAGAGCGGCTTTTCTTTGAACTCTGGGTTCGGCGTTCCTTAAAAGCTCGATTGCTCTAATCATAACAGGGTCATTATCATACCAGCGGTTGCCTTTGCCTTCGTATTTTGTAACAATTTCATATATCCGCTCAATAACATCTTTTGCAACGTCTTCCTGCAATTTTAAAATAAAGTCTTTAGCGGCTTCTTTTTCATTATCCGAAGACAGTCTTAAAAGCTCTAATGCTTCTTTTAATATAGGGTCTTTGTCATACCAGCGTTTGCTCTCAAAAGATTCTTCCATTATTTCACCTTGGTTTAAAATGAACACAAAAAGTATATCATACGCACGATAGACAAACAAGCACTATGATAGTAAGATATAAGTGCTGTAGTGTTATTATCGGAGGACGAGTGCAAAACCAACCGGATGAAAATCCTTTAAACAACAATCTTGATCTCAATCAGGAAGATTTGGCCGCGCTTGAAGAAGAGTCCGCGCTTATTGAAGAAATATCCGAAGAATTTAAAAAAGGATATAAGCTTTACAACTTCCGCCGTCCCGATAAATTTTCAAAAGAGCACCTGCGCGCACTGCAAGACATTCACCGCGACTTTGTAAGACAGTTAGCACTTACATTAACGGCGTATCTTCGCATGGATGTTGAGATGGACATAATATCTGTTGACCAATTAACTTATGATGAATATGTCTGCTCTATGCCTTCACATTTTCAAAACGGTATTTTTAAATTAAATCCTCTCTCGGGCGAGATTTCCCTCGGATTAAGCAGCGAGGTTTTAACGGTAATTTTAGACAGAATGTTGGGCGGGGACGGGTCTAACCATGATTACAACAGAGATTTAACCCAAATTGAAGAGGCGCTTACAAAAAAAATTATTGAAAAAATTATAAAAACGCTTGAAAATTCATGGTGCTCCGTTTTACCGGTAAAAGCCGAATTTACAAGCCTTGACAACGGTTATCATGTCGTACCCATTACAACATCAGGGGAAATTGTGGCTCTTATTTCTTTTGAAATAAGGCTCGGGGCAAAAAATTTCGGACTTATAAATCTTTGTTTCCCTTATCCCGTTTTGGAAACAGTGCTTCAAAAGCTTACGCCGCAATACATTTTCCAACACACAAACGTTGTTTCAAATGAAATCGGCAGAAATGAAATCCTGACAAAAATAAACCCTGCTCTTCTTGATTTAAGTGTTATTTTGGGCACGACAAACATCCTTATAAACGATGTTATTGAAATGAAAGAAGGAGATGTTATAAAACTTGACCAGAAAATAGACGAAAAGCTTTGCGTGCTTATAAATAACAAGAAAAAATTTATTGCAATGCCCGGAAGAAAAGAGGGCAAAATATGTGTTAAAATAGCAGACAGATTTATACCAAAGGATTAAAAATGCCTGATAAAGAAGCAAAAGAACTTGATTTAAGCAAATTTGAAAACGTTGAACGGCCGGAAGAAAATGATGAGCACGGTTCATCAAGCAGCACTTTTGGGCTTTTAATGGATGTTGAACTGGAGCTGAGCGCAATTCTGGGGTCAACCGATATGAGCATTAAAAAAATCCTTGAACTTACAAAAGGCTCTATTATAGAACTTGAAAATAAAACCGCGGAACCCATTGACCTTCTTGTGAACGGAAAATTAATAGGCAAGGGCGAAGTTGTTATTATAGAAGATAATTTCGGATTAAGAATAACTGATACCATTGATGAGGGCATAAAAATCCATGAGTGATGAAAGTGTTCAAATAGGAAAAGATACTATTGATTTAATTTATAAAATAGCGGGAGAGAAAAGGCCGGAAAACATAAGTGATGAAACAATCAGGCTGGCTCTTTGCGTAATTGAAAAAAAATTAAATGACGCAGAATCCTTAGACATTATCCCGGGCGGGGCAAATACGGATGAAACATATACGGAAGAACAATGGAAAAAAGACCTTGCCGCTGCGGGTTTTGGGGAAAAAAGAAAAATTCTTGCCGTTGATGATATAGGTGTTGTCACATATCAGCTTAAAGTGCTTTTTCAAAAAATGGGTTTTGAAGTGGATACGGCAAAAGACATCTTTGCCGCGGCAAAACTGATAAGGAAAAATGTTTACGATTTTATTATAATGGATTTATTTGTATCGACCGAGCGTGAAGGCTTTTTGCTGCTTGATGAAACAAAAAAAGTTGTTCTTCAAAATAATTTAAAAACAAAAATTATTGTAATTTCCGCATCCACAAAAGGCGAGCACAAAGTAAAATGCTTAAATCGCGGGGCAAATATGTTCCTGCAAAAAGACTCCGGCTGGCAGGATGAACTTGTAAAATACATTAGCGCTAACTGATAAACATACAATCGCCATAGCTGAAAAATCTGTATTTTTTATCCACCGCTTCCCTGTATGCGCGAAATATAAAGTCTTTTCCCGCAAAAGCGCTTACAAGCATTATAAGTGTGGATTTTGGCAGGTGAAAATTTGTAATTAATTTATTGACCGATTTTATTTTATAGGGCGGGTAAATAAAAATATCCGTTTCATCCGATGTTGCAACGATTTTACCGTGTTTTTTATACGTTGCTTCAAGCGCCCTTAAAACCGTTGTCCCCACAGCTATAACAGAGCCTTTTGCATAGTTTATCGCCTCTGCCGTTTCATCAGGAATTATAAAACTTTCAAAATGCATTTTGTGTTTTGTAAAATCTTCCGTTTTAACGGGCAAAAATGTGCCCAGACCGACATTTAGAGTAACATAGACTATTTTTACTCCCTTATTTTCAATTTTTTCTAAAATTTCCCTGCTAAAGTGCAATCCCGCGGTCGGTGCTGCCGCAGAGCCTGTATTTTTTGCAAAGACAGTCTGATAGTCGTTTTTATCTTCTTCGTTTGTTTCCCTTGAAATGTAGGGCGGAAGCGGGATTGAGCCGTATTTGTTTAAAATTTCATAAACGTCATCGCCCAAAAAAATAAGCTCGACAAGGTTTTTGGGCAGTTCGCCTTCTTTTGCATTTTCCACATCTTTTTCAATGACTTTTATTTTAAAATCATCGCCGGCATTTAAAATTTCCCCCTCTTTTACCCTTTTTGAGCGCTTCATAAGGCAAAACCACATGTTGTTTTTAGCGCAGGGATTTAAAAGAAAAACTTCAACCTCGCCGCCGGATTCTCTTTTTGCAATTATTCTTGCCGGAAAAACCTTTGTATCATTGAGCACAAGCACATCATCAGGGTTTAATAAATCTATAATATCAAAAAAATGCTTATGTTCTATTGTCTGACTATCCCTGTTAAGCACCATCATTCGCGCATTTTCACGCTTTTTAAGCGGGTGCTGCGCAATCAGGTCTTTTGGTAAATTGTAATTAAAATCTTCAGTTGTTAAATTCATATTTTAAATTCAAATGTCTTGCCGCAAGCGTTTCATCAACCTTTAAAACAGGAGTTGTAAGCGGATATTCGCCGAATTTTTCAGGCTCATTTTGTGCTTCGCGCGCAATTTCAATCATTGTGTTTATAAAGTTATCCAAAACTTCTTTTGTTTCACTCTCACAAGGCTCAATCATCATCGCCTCATGCACAATAAGCGGGAAATAAACCGTCGGCGGGTGACAGTTTGAATCCATCAGCCTTTTTGCCATCATTAGGGTTGAAACGCCTTTTTCTTTTTGTAAATCTCCCGATAATACAAACTCATGCATGCAGGTGCGGTCATAAGGTAATTTAAAATATTTTTTAAGTTTTTCTTTTATGTAATTTGCCGCTAAAACAGCGTCGGAGCTTGCATTTTTAAGATTGTTTCCCATCATTAAAATATATGTATAGGCTCTTATAAATACCGAAAAATTTCCGTAAAACGTACTTACTTTGCCTATAGAGTGCTTTTTGTCGTAGTTTCTGAAATACTTTTCTCCGTCAAATTCAATTGTCGGCACGGGAAGATAGGGTTCAAGCTCTTTTATAACGCCGACAGGCCCTGCTCCGGGGCCTCCGCCGCCATGCGGGGTGGAGAAAGTTTTGTGCAAATTGAGATGAACTATATCAAAACCCATAAGGCGCGGATTTGTATGACCCATAACGGCATTTAAGTTAGCACCGTCATAGTATAAAAGTGAGCCGTTTTTGTGAATCAGTTCTGAAATTTGAAGAATTTTTTCGTCAAAAAGCCCTAAAGTATTGGGGTTTGTCATCATAATTGCGGCAATTTCCTCGCCGTTTGCGTTAACAAGCTCTTTTAACCGTTCAAAATCCACTCCGCCGTTTTGGTCGGATTTCACTTCCACACACTCAAACCCGTTCATTTTAGCGCTCATCGGGTTTGTACCGTGCGCATTATCCGGAATGATAACTTTTTTTCTCTTTGTTTGATTTTTTTCAAAGAAATATTTTTTGACAATATTCATCGCACAAAACTCGCCATGCGCTCCTGCACAGGGTTGCAGAGTAATTGCATCCATTCCGGTAATAATTTTTAACGCCTGTTCCAAATCATACATTAATTCAAGCGCTCCCTGGCAATCTTTGTCATCTTGCAGGGGATGAAGATTTAAAAAGCCATCAAACCTTGCTGCGGCTTCATTTGCACGCGGATTATATTTCATCGTACAAGAGCCGAGGGGGTAAAATCCTTTTTCAATACAAAAATTTCTGTCCGATAACTCTTTATAATGCCGCATTACTTCAAGTTCAGTTGTATTTGGAAGATTTAAAGGTGTTGTTCTCTTATTAAAATCAACTTCTTCATAATTTTTTATATATAAAGGCTTTGAATGTAATTTTTTATCCTTTTCAAATATTGTTTTCATTTTTTTCTTTCTTTTTAAACCGTTGCCATTATTATATAACAGATAAATTCTTGCGTACAATTGTTTTAAACACATATTTCACATAAGCCGGTTTTTGATTTACAATACAATCGGGAGGACAAAAAATGGATAAAATAAAAATAGCGGACAAAGAATTTACGTCACGCCTTATGGTCGGCACAGGCAAATTCAGCGACTTTGAAACAATGCAAAGGGCACATGAAGCCTCGGGCGCGCAGATTGTAACGGTTGCAATAAGAAGAGTTAATGACAAAGCGGCAGGTCATGTGGGTCTTATGGATTATATTGACACTGATAAATACTGGCTTTTACCTAACACCGCAGGCTGTGCGACGGTTGATGAAGCACTGAGAGTTGCAAGACTCTCGCGCGCAATGGGGATAAACAATTGGATTAAACTTGAAGTTATTCCCGACCCTAAATTTCTTTTACCGGACCCGATTGCAACTCTTGAAGCGGCAAAAAAGCTTGTAGAAGAAGGGTTTGTTGTTCTTCCCTACATTAATGCCGATCCTATTTTGGCAAAAAGGCTTGAAGAAATAGGCTGTGCGACTGTTATGCCGCTTGCAAGCCCTATTGGCACGGGACAAGGCGTTAAAACTCTTGAAAATATTAAAATTATCATAGAGCAGGCAAATGTTCCCGTTGTTGTTGACGCGGGAATAGGGGTGCCTTCCGATGCTTCTCTTGTAATGGAGGCGGGCGCCGATTTTTGTTTAATTAATACCGCAATTGCAAAAGCAGACGACCCTGTTAAAATGGCAGAGGCTTTTAAATTTGGGGTTATGGCAGGAAGAGGTGCCTATGAAGCGGGCAGAATTCCCAAAAAAGCCTATGCAAGCGCTTCTTCTCCTTTAGATGGCATTGTGGGCAAATAATGTATAAATTTTTAACCGGTATTTTTGAACAGTTCGCAGACTTAATATACAAACAAAAATGCGTTGTCTGCGGCTGTTCAAAAACCAATGAAATTCTGTGCAAAAACTGTTTAAAAACTGTTCATAACCTCTCACCTTTTGCACAAAGAAAAGTTGAGGGTGTTAATATCTTTTGCGCTTGCAAATACGAAGGAGCAGTAAAAAATCTTATAACAAATTTTAAATTTAACGGAAGAAAAAATGCTGCAATCCCTTGTGCTCAAATACTTTACAAGTATTTTACAGAGGTGGTAAAATCAAACGATTTAGATTTAAATCCCAAAAATGCGCTTCTTATCTGTATTCCAAGCCATCGGCTAAGAGTGTTAAAACGCGGATATTGCCACACTGAGCTTATTTTAAAGGAATTTTCAAATTTATCCAAAATACCCTATGATTTAAAAATAATAAAAAAGGTCAAAAACACGCTCCCACAGTACAAAGTAAGGGCAGATAAAAGAGCAAAAAACGTAAGCGGAGCATTTAAAATAGCCTCTAATCGCGCCCGCGGCAAGACTTTAATACTTATTGATGACATTACAACTACCGGTGCAACTCTGTTTGAGGCTGTTTCAAATCTAAAAAAACAAAAATATGATAATATAATATGCTTTACTTTAGCCTGTTAAAAGCTGTGCATAACTTCAAAAAGTTATGCACAGGCAAATTTTAAATATAGAGCGGATTTTGAGAGTTTTGCACAAAAGTTATTGTATTATTATGTATTATTATTTTTTTATAATATAATTAATATAAAATATAATCGGGGAAGAAAATGGAAATTATCTTAAACAAAGAAGATTTGTTAAACGGGATAAAAGTTGTTGAAAAAATTACCGCGCAAAAAGGTTCGCAGCCCGTTTTGTCAAACATATTAATTGAAACACTGTCAAATGACAGAGTAAGATTTTGTGCAACGGATTTAAATCTTTCAATAAGTCATAAAATAAAAGCACAAGTTGAAAAAGAAGGACAAATAACACTGAGTGCAAAAAGGCTCGGAGAAATAACTTCAAGGCTTGATAACAAACCCGTTAGACTTTCTTTAAATGTTGATACAAATGTGGTAACAATAAGCTGCGGAAAAGCAAAATTTGAACTTATCGGAATAAATGCCAATGAGTTTCCTAAAGTTTTTGACGAACAGACACAACAGGAAGACGAACAGTCTTTTGAAATAAATAAAAACACTTTAATAAAAGGGGTTAAACAGGTTGTTTTTTCAGCCGCTCTTCATGAAAGCGCAAGTATTTTATCCGGTGTGTGTTTTAATATTGATTCAAACACCCTTGAAATTGTTGCAACAGACGGAAACAGGCTGACACGCGCCTCAAAAGAAATTAATTCAAAAGATGAAAGCGCAATTTTTATAGTCCCGGCAAGAACGGTTCAGGAGCTTATAAGAATATCGTCAATAGTTGAAGATGAAAAAGTAACCATAAAGCTTAAAAAAGCAAAAATTTATTTTGAATTTGAAGATGTAATATTTCAATCAAAGCTTATAAACGGCACTTATCCTAAGTATCATCAACTCATCCCGACAACAAACGATAAAATTGTATACACTGACAGAGATGAACTCATAGGGGTTATTGAAAGAGTAAGTGTAATGGTAAACGAGCGCACAAATATTATTAAGTTTACTTTCAATAAAAATACTCTTGAATTAAGTACCGATTCGCCAGATGCAGGTTCCGGCAAGGATTTTATTGATATTGACAGCAATTTTGATGAAATTGTTATTGCATTTAACTATAAATACGTTCTTGACAGTTTAAAAAACATGGATACGCCCAAAGTAAAGATAGAAATTGCAACAAGCTTAAGCGCAACACTCTTTAAGCCTGCAAATGAGCATATGGAGGGCGATGAGTCTTATGTTTGTTTGATTATGCCGGTACAAGTGAGGTAATTTATGAAAGTAGCTATCCAAGTTCCCGCTACAATGGCAAATCTGGGCTGCGGCTTTGACTGTCTCGGACTGGCACTTCCTATATACAACACTATAATTGTTGAAGAAACGGTATTGCCGGGCTCAGGCGTTGAGATAAATATAATAGATGAAAAAAATCCCGAAAGTGTTTCAAATATACCAACGGATAAAAATAATATAGTTTATAAAGCAATAGAACTTCTATACAGCTATATAGGTCAAGTACCCGATGAAATAAAAATTACTATTAAAACTCAAATCCCCGTAGCCCGCGGGCTTGGTTCTTCAGCATCGGTTATTGTGGGCGGGCTTATGGCTGCAAATGCACTTTTAAGAAATCCTGCCGATGAAGCGGTGCTTTTATCTATTGCAACTGAAATAGAAGGCCACCCCGATAATATTACTCCCGCGATTAAAGGTGGGGTTACTCTTTCAAGCTGGGAAGATGACGGAAGTGTTGTTTATCGTAAATTACCCTGGTATGATGATTGGAAAATAACCGTTTGTATACCTGATTATGAACTGGCAACGGAGATTTCACGCTCTGTTTTACCTAAAGAGGTGTCAATTAAAGATGCGGCTTTTAACTTAAGACGCTCGGCGATGTTTGTGGAAGCTTTGCATACTCACGACAGCGAATTGTTAAAGCTTGCAATGCGTGACAGAATTCATCAGCCGTACAGAAAAAAGCTTGTTCCGGGCCTGACTTCAATTATGGATAATTTAAGACACACAAAAGGAGTACTCGGCTGCTTTTTAAGCGGTGCAGGCCCTGCGATAGGGGTTGTATCCTGCGGGGCTAATTTAAACGAAGTAAAAGAAATTGTTTCTTCAACCTGGAATGATATAAACGTAAATACTCAATTCCACTCGCTGCCTCTTGACAATGAGGGTGCAAAACGAATACTCTAGAATTGTTAATCAAAAGGAGAAAATAAATGAAAAAAATAATACTTTCAATTATGTGTTTTACTTTCGTAACGCTTGCTTCAAACGCTGCGGGGGTGGGATATATTAACTATGATACCGTTTCAAAAAATTACTCTCTTGCAAAAAAATATACCAATGATTTAAACAATAAAGTTAAAGCAATAAAAAACTATACCGCACAAAAAGACAAAGAAGTTTCTAATGCAAAAACAGCTGCACAAAAAGCTTCTATCAGAAAAACAGCACTTGCGGAAATTGAAAAAAAACAAAAAGACTATCTTGCCACCCGCCAAAGATACGAAGCTGATTTGACAAATAAAATCAATGCCGCAGCAGAAAAAGTAAGAGTGCAAAAAAAACTTGATGTTATTATAAACAAAGAATCTGTTGCAGCAGGCGGAGTAGATATTACCTCTGCTCTTTTGCAGATATTAAAGTAAAATGTTTAAATTTGACGTAATTGTAGCAGGTGCGGGTCATGCGGGAATAGAAGCGGCATTAGCCGCCTCGCGGCTCGGTGCCAAAGTGCTTTTATGTACTTTAAATCTTGATAATATTGCTCTTATGCCTTGCAACCCGGCAATAGGAGGCCCTGCAAAATCAAATCTCGTAAGAGAAATTGATGCTCTGGGCGGCCAAATGGCACTTGCCGCAGATGCTACTTATGTTCAAATGAAGATGTTAAATTCTTCGCGCGGCCCTGCTGTTCGGGCGCTCCGTGCGCAATCGGACAAAAAAGAATATATGCGCTATTTCAGAAACATTCTGGAGAGCGAAAAAAATCTTTATTTAAAACAAACCCAAATAACGGAGATTATTACCGAAAAGGGAGAAATAAAAGGGGTAAGGGATGAGCTCGGGCTTGAATATTCTTCACCGTGTGTAATATTAACAACAGGAACAAGCCTGGAGGGTAAAATTTATATCGGGCTTAAATCCTTTAGTGCGGGAAGACTGGGCGAGCGTGCGGCAAACGGACTTTCAAAAAGTCTTTCTGATAACGGATTGACCTTAAAAAGACTTAAAACCGGAACCCCTGCACGCGTGGACGGGAGAACAATAGATTATTCGAAATTGATAGTACAGCCGCCGGATGAACTAATAAAAGGGCTTCCGAATTTCTTTTCTTTTAAACCCAATCGCCCGATAAGAGCACAAGTTCCTTGTTATTTAACAAAAACAAATGAGTTGACTCATAAAATAATTCTTGAAAACCTTAATAAATCTCCTCTTTACAGCGGTTTAATCCACGGCAGGGGGCCAAGATACTGTCCAAGTATTGAAGATAAGGTTGTAAGATTTTCTCACAATCCTTCACATCATATCTTTATTGAGCCTGAAGGAAAAGATACTTATGAAGTATATGTACAAGGCTTTTCAACAAGTTTGCCGGCGCAGGTGCAATTTGAAATGCTTCATTCTCTCCCCGGGCTTGAAAATGTCTTTGTTATAAAACCGGCTTATGCCGTTGAATACGATTCCGTAAATGCTCTTGAACTTGATTATTCACTTATGACAAAAAAAATTAAAGGGCTTTTTTTGGCAGGGCAAATTAACGGCACGTCAGGATACGAGGAAGCAGCCGCGCAAGGCCTTGCTGCGGGTATTAATTCCGTTTTGTATCTTCAAAATAAAGAGCCGTTGGAGCTTACGCGCGCAAATTCATATATCGGAACATTAATTGATGATCTGGTTACAAAAGATTTGGATGAGCCTTATAGAATGCTTACTTCAAGAAGCGAATACAGACTTGTTTTAAGACAGGATAATGCTGATGAGAGATTATCAGAGATTGGTTATAAATCAGGGCTTTTGGATGAAGCAAGTTATTTAAGGTTTAAAGAAAAACAAAAACAAATTGATTTTGAGATTGAAAACTTAAAAAATACAAAAATTTCACCCACACAGGAAAACAAGGAAATTCTTGCAAGACATAATGAAGGGCTTGATGTCGGAAAAAGTGCCTATGAGCTTTTAAAGCGTCCTAATATTGACTATAGTGTATTAGAAGAGCTTAATTATGAATACAAAGGCCAATATCCGGATGAACTCTTTAAAAGAGAGGTTTTAGAACAAGCGCAAATAAGAATAAAATATCAGGGATATATAAAAAGGCAGGAAAATCAGCTTGAAAGTGCGGATAAAATGGAGCGCATTAATATTCCGCAAGATATTGACTATTTTGCAATTAAACAAATTTCTACCGAAACAAAAGAAAAACTTGACAAAGTGCGCCCTAAAACCCTTGCCCAGGCGCTTAGAATAGGCGGCGTCAAACCTGCTGATATTTCGTGTCTTATGGTTTTAATCGAGTCAAGAAAAATTAAATGACCTAAAACTACACCACACTTGTTTTAAAATAGTCGCAAATAAGTTTCTTTTTAGGCTGAATTCTTAAAAGTTTTTTGATTTTGTCTTTAACCGTTGTTTTTTGGTTTAATTTTTTGTATTTTTGCACTAATACCGCCTTTTTTACCAACACCTTATTGTAGATTTTTTCTATATTTTCGTTATTTCGGGCTTTTTTCTCAAGCTCGTATAACTTTCGGCTACATTTTTTGATTTCTTCTTTTAATGTTTTGGGGTCTGTCTTTTCCATAATAACCTTATATAACGGGGAATTTCAGCTATATATTACTATATTTTACCAATAAAAAGTTCATCTAAAGAATGGAAAAAGTTTTGTTGCCCAACAGTTATAATTACTATATGAAAAAGACTAAAAAGCGCGTAATTGCATATCTTCAAACGCATTGGGACAGAGAATGGTACAGAGAGAAGGAAGAGTTTAATTTAAGGCTTCTTGAAGTTGTTGACGAAATTTTAGAAGAACTTAAAAAAGGCAATGCGCCCTGCTTTTATTTTGACGGACAAACAAGCGCTTTAATTGATTATCTTAAATTTTATCCCCAAAAACTTCCGCTTATTAAAAAATTTATAAAAGAGAAAAAATTTTTCATAGGCCCTTTTTTTGTAAGTGCGGATGCTTTTTTGGTTAATTTAAGATGTCTTGTAAAAAATCTTGAAAAGGGTATAAATTTTTCAAAAGCCCTCGGATGTAATGATTTTATAGGTTATCTGCCGGATATTTTCGGACACAGCCGCGGAGTTTTTGAAGTTCTTGAAAAATTTAATATAAACAATGCAATTATCTGGCGCGGCACGGGCGCAATCAAAAGTGAATTTAAGGCGCGAAATATCAATACAACAAGGCTTGTTGAGGGGTATTTTATAGATACTCTTCATCAAAATTTTGAACCTTGGGAGCTTGCACAAAATATCGAACAGCTGCTTGATAAAATTGCAAAATATTCAAAAGACACCCTGCTTTTACCTTTGGGCGGCGACCATCTTGCAATAATTAAAAATGCGGATAAGAAAATAAAAGAGGTAAATAAATATTTAAAAAAATACGAAATTGAACTTAAAAGCCCGTTTGATTACTTTTCAAACGTTGAGTTTAATAAAGTAAAAAAATATCCGGGCGAATTTTTAGATAACAGTGAAAACAACATTTTGGGCGGTGTTTTTTCTTCAAGAATTTATCAAAAAATCCAAAATACAAAATTAATGCATAAAATTTCAAGGATTGTCGAGCCGCTGAATTATTTTCTCAACCTCAACTATGCGCCAAGTATTGAATATGCCTATGAATTGCTTTTAAAAAACCATGCACATGATTCAATTTACGGCTGTTCGACAGATTTTGTACATAAAAACGCAGATATGCGTTTTGAGAAAACAAGAGAAATTTTGGAAGGACTTGAAAAAAGAATTATTCGCGATTTTTATAAAAGTACCAAAAAACCTTGCCATATAGGTGTTTTTAATATGTCAAATTATAAAAACACGGGAATTGTAAAAGTCGTAAGCGAACACAAAATTAAAAATGCACAAATTATCGCAAAAACTAAAGGCTTTAGTGATTTAAAATTGTATGATATTAATCAAGTACCAGTCACGGAAGACATATTAACGCTTTATGAACAACTTGTGGAGCTTGACGGGCAGCAAGGCATGAGTTTTTGCTCTCATATCCCAAAATGTCCCAAAAAGCTTACAAAGGCTGATGTAAAAAGTATTGAAAATCCTTATTTAAAACTGAGCGTTAAAAACGGTAAAATAAATATATCGGACAAACTTAGAAACATACAGTATAAGGACTTTTTAAAGATAACCGATACAAAAGATAGTGGAGACAGCTATAATTACGCCCCGTCATCACATCCTCAAAAACTTGAAATAAAAGGTGTAAAAGTCATTGAAGACGGCACTATACGGTCTGTTATAAGAATATTTTACAAAAATCTTACACTCGATGTAATTTTGGATAATAAAAGCAGATACTTTGAATTTTGCGCAAACATAGACAATAAAAAGAAAAATCATAAGCTACAAGCGGTTTTTAATCTTAAAAATCCTGTTTTTGAAAGCTATGCGCAAGATTCGATGGGAATTATAAAAAGAGAATGCGACCCTTATTATTCGCTTTTTGAAAATCAGCCCGCAAAACGCCCTTATGAACTTAAAACCAATTCTTTTCCCATGTTGAATTTTGTTTATGCGCAAAACTGCGGCGTTTTGGGCGAAGGGATAAACGAGTATGAAATTTATAAAAATGAACTTAGAATAGCACTCCTTCGTGCAACGGGAATTATTTCAAACCCAAAATGCCCTTCGCGTTCCATTCCTGCCGGCCCGCCGCTTTTAACCCCTGATTTACAGTGTTTGGGCAAAATTAATGTACGCTTTGGACTGTGTTTTAGTGATGATAAAAACGAGATGTTTAAATTCAGCGAGCAATTTTTAAACACACAGTGCGCCTTCGTGCTTGATAAAAAAATGGAAGATATGATATTTTTAAAGCCTGAAAAAAACAGGATATTTTACGGAATACACGGCGATTTGGGAATTTTTTACGATATTAAAAAAGATAAAATTGACTTCTCGCCGCTTGCAATAAATAAAAAAATCTAATATCATTGCATTTAGGGGGAAAAATGTCAAAAGGTTACAGCGCAAAATGGATTATAGCTTCCGACGGCAATGTTTACGAGGATTGCACCCTTGTTTGTGATGAGGGCAAGGTTGAAAAAATCATAAAAACCTCGGAGGTTAATAATTCCGAATGTAAAAATATAAAAGACTACGGAAGATGCGTTATAACTCCCGGCTTTATAAATTTACACAACCACCTGCAATACAGTAATGTAAACCAAAAAGAAGGCGGAATAAAATACACTTTTAAAAAAGCCTATACCGTATTAAAAAAACAGTATTTTGCGGCAGGAATTAAGAAAAACTCTTTTGTATACAGGCTTTTTGACCTTTTGGGTAAATATTTTTGTCTAAGTGCCCGCCACAAGCTCGCCTCATTTAAATTAGGGCTTGAAGAGTCGCTTTTGTGCGGTACTACCTGTGTTGCGCAATTGTCAAAAGAGAGTAAATATTTTGATGTTTTAAACGAAGTGCCGATAAAAACTTATCTTTTCTTTGAACTTTTTTCCGACTCCGCACAGACAAGCAAAGAGGAGTTTAGAAATATTCAAAGGAAAATTGATAAACTTTTAAAACAAAAGTCGGAAAATACTTTTGTCGGCGTTGCCCCGCACAGCGTTTGTTCTGTGCATAAAAGGCTTTTTAAAATCCTTGTAAAATACTGTTCAAAAAACAATATTTTAATGACAATAAGAATTTCGGAAAGCAGAGAAGAAAAAGATTGGCTTAAATACGGCTTTTCAGACATTGACCTTTTAAATGAATTCTGCGGGAATAAAAAATTTGAGCCTTTGTTTAAAGGCGTAAGTTCGACTCAATATCTTGCCTCCATGAATGTTTTAAATAAAAGGCTGATTGCAAGTTATGGCAATTATTTAGATGATTTTGACCTTGAAATTTTAAAGAATAATAAAGTTGCTCTTGCCTATTGCCCGAGAGTCAGCAAAAATCTTCATGATAAAGTGCTTGATTTTGATAAAGTTTTAAAATATTTTCCGGAAAGATTTGGCTTTGGTACAAATTCTCTTGCATTTAACAAAGATTTGAGCCTTTTAAACGAATTGAGAAGCGTTAATTGCGGGCGCCTAAATACTATTGATGCAATAAAATACCTGACAATAGTTCCCGCTAAAATTTTAAGGCTTGATAATATGATAGGAAGCCTTGAAAAGGGAAAAGACGCCGATTTTAACGTATTTTTACTTGATGAAAACGAAGACTATAATGCAGTTTTAAATAAATCGCGCCCTGATTTTGTCTATATAAAAAGCTTAAGAAAAGTCCAAAACGGCAAATTGAGATAATATAAGTGTTTGCTGCCTATCAATAAACCATATTCACAACTATTCGGGGATTGTTCTTGTGTATAATCTCAGTTTAATTTTTGCAATAAGAACTTTTTTATCTTTTTCCCAAGGTGTTAATTCAACCTCTGCAAGGTTTGTGACATATTGTTCTTTCATTACTGCTTTAAAGAAATTTTGAATTTCACTGTAACTGCCCACAATAATCATATCAAGCTGACAAGTATTGTAGCCTTCTATTTTTGCGGCAAATACCATATCTTCGGCAGGTGCATAATTGTAATCAATTGCGCGAATTCTTATTCCGCTTTGCTGAGCAAGGGTGAGCACCAATTCAAACAAAGGAGCAAAAGAAGCATCCGGGCTGAATTTCATATCAGGTGCATCGTATATGATTTTTCCGTCTTTTACAACTCTTTTTGAGCGGTTTTGTTGATCTTGCTGTGCCTTTAGCATATCATATTGTTGTTTTACTTCTGCATACTGGGTTTTTGTTGTATTGAAACGTTTGACGGTTTCAATACCTTTGTTACATTCCGGGATTACAAAGTTTGTAAAAAGAAAAACCACAAGGAGAATTGGTAAAACATATATTAGGTTTTCTCTTAAAATATTTAAAACTATTTTTGCTTTATCCATTGTTAGTTTTTCCGATTAATTGTTAATATCCACAGGTTCCAACTTTGCCGCGGGTGCGCCTTCCGGCACCGGAGTTACCTGATTAAGTGCATCTGCTGCGGCTTGTTCGCCTTCTTTGGCCGCGTCTTTGTTTGTAAGCTTGCTTCTGGGCGATTTAATATTTGCGATTTCAAAATCGTAATATTTTGCGCCCAAATCAGGTGCTGCAATATCAAACTCTTGGCCGTTAACCTCAGTTAGAATTTGCAGCCTGTTAAGTTTTATGCTTGATTGAGGCGAAATGACTTTTAAACTTTTGTAATAGTTATAGATGTCTGCGATATTTGCGCTAACACCTTCAAGGGCAACTTTATCCCCGTTTTTATTGTAATAGTATTGAAGCCAGACAGAAGGGGGAATATCCGTTGCAATTGAATCATAAAAACTTATTGCATTTTTATTCATGTCAATAATTCTTGTAACAAGGGTTTCAATGTCAATAACGCCGCCTTGTCCCATTATTGCATCAATCTGCTGCTGGGTGGAGTCAATTTTGCTTTGGTTTTCATCAGCCATTTTGCCCACCTGCATATCAATAAAATAAAATATTCCGAATATTAAACCAAAAATAACCGCAAGGACTCCGGAAAAGCCGATAAGAACTTTTCTTACCAATTCTTGTGTAACAAGGATGGTTTTTTCAAATGCTTCAAAAGTAAAATAAGCATCCCCTGCCCCTGCTGTTTTAGCAAGAAGATTAAGGTCAAGAACTTTTTCTTCAAGGTGTTCTGTTGCAAGTGCGCCAACAATGGCATAAGTCATTGCTGCGGCTTCATTTTCTATAACAGAGCTTGAAATGTCTATTGGCGGTATTTTTGAATATTTATTGCTGTCATGTACAATTACTTCTTCATCGAAAGTAATTTGGGTTTTTAAAACTTCCGCACAGATGTCATCCGCCTGGCTCACGATTACAAGCTTTTTGGCGGGGAAATTAGGCAAAATTTGCGAAACTGAAGTCGCAATTGCCTGATAAGCTTCTTCGGTTGAAAAAGATTTTATTGCAAGCGGTACTTCGGTGTAGTCAATAAGCCTTGTGCCTTGCAAAGAAAACAGAGCATAACTGTTTGAATTTACAAGCAAAAGATTCCAGTTTAAATTATTGTCCTGTTCAATATCAACCGTATTTGTGAAATATAAACCGCGGATAGTTGCAGAATAAGAGCTTTCTATCCCTATTAAATTTGCGCCCAGTTCTTGGAAAATTTCTTTAATCTGGGAAATTGCCGTTTCCTGAAAAGAAGTATAGACAATAAGCCTTTTGTCGGTTTGCGAATTTGTGACCAAATCCGCCCAAGCGCTGATTGGTTCTACCCTTTTAAATATATAAGAGTCTTCCGCTTTTGATAATATTGCGTTTCCTATTGCATCGTCGCCGATTATAAGCGGGAGATTTTCAAAATCCAAATGTACGTTAGGAAGAGTTAAGTATACGTTTGATTTAAGGCTTATATCAAGCTCTTTAAATAAGTCTATAATAATCGCCTTAAAAGAAGCGTAGTCTTGAATTTCCCTTGTTGCAAAGTTGTATTCGATGTGCCTTCTGCCGTATTTTACAACCGTAGGGCTTTTTTTATCAAGCAGGGCAACTTCTACGCCTACATTGGGCGTAACCGAAACTCCAACTATTTGTTTTGTCGAATTAACAAAGTGTGCCATTGAAATATAATTTACTCGTAATAATACTTTATTATCTATTTTATAATACAATAGTCAATGCAAATTAAAAACCTTTTTAAAAAAAATATACAATAAACGGAGTAAATAAAATGAAAAACTCATCTGAAAACATTAATAATTACATTTACGGAAAAAATTCCGTTTTGGAAACAATCAGCCAAAACCCAAGAAGAATTAATAAAATTTTCTTTTCAACCGGGATTAATTTTGATAATAAATTAAAAAAAATTAAAGAAGCGGCAGAAAAAAATTCAATATTAATTCAGTTTACAAATCTTAATAAATTTAACAAATATTTCCAAACAGATGACAAAAAATTACAAAATATTAACTTTCAAGGGGTTCTTGCCTCTGTTTCTCCAGTTGAATACAAAGACTTTGAAGAGTTTTTAGACGAAAAAACATCCAAATACAAAAAAGCCGTAATTTTAGACGGAGTCACAGACCCGCATAACTTTGGCGCCATTATACGCACCCTTGCGGCAGCGTCTTTTGATGCGGTAATAATTCCAAAGCATCGCTGCTGCCCGGTTAGCGCGGTTGTTGAGAAAACTTCGGCAGGCGCGGTTAATCATATTTCAATAATCAAAGTAAACAGTCTGCCTTCCACTATCGACGTACTCAAAAAAAACGACTGGTGGATAATTGCGGCGGACGCTCAATGCGAGGATAATTATTTTGACATAAGTTACAAAGACATGAATTTTGCAATCATATTAGGTGCAGAAGGAGAAGGAGTTTCAAAAACACTGTTAAATAAGGCGGATTTTAAAGTAAAAATCCCATGCGCCTTTGAATCTTTAAATGTATCCGCGGCGGCAGCCGTTATAGTATATGAAAGCGTAAGACAAATACATCAAAAGTAGCTTGTGTCCTAAATTAAAAAATGTATAATTATTAAACGGCTTGTTGGAGAAAAAAATGAAGACAAAAAGTTCTAAAAGGCACACGGATGAAATTCAAGACGATATTTTTGAAATGGATGAAATAGAGGGTCTTGACGATGGTGACCAAGACGATGAAGATGAAATAAAAGAAAAAAGCGAAGATTATAAAACCGCAGCTTCTGATGATTCCGTCAAGGTATATTTGCAGCAAATCGGCAAAATCCCGCTGTTATCTTATGATGAAGAATTAAAGGTCGCAAAAGAGATAAAAGAAAACGGTTCGCAAAAAGCAAAAGAAATATTAATCAATGCGAATTTAAGACTTGTTGTTTCAATAGCAAAAAAATACATCGGGCGCGGATTATCTTTTCTTGATTTAATTCAGGAAGGGAATATGGGCCTTATGAAAGCGGCTGAAAAATTTGACTATACAAAGGGTTATAAATTTTCAACCTATGCAACCTGGTGGATTCAGCAATCAATTACAAGAGGTATCGCGGATAAATCCCGCATGATAAGGCTGCCTGTGCATATGATAGAAACTTTGGGCAAAATTAAGCGCGCAACGGTGGAACTTTCAACAGAATTAAATCGCGCTCCCACAAAAGAAGAGGTTGCGCACAGAATAGGCATGAGTCCTTCAAAGTTAAGTTCTTTAATGAAAAGTGCACAAAGTACAATCAGCATTGAAACTCCGGCAAACCAAAAAGACGATTCGTCAAAAATCGCTGATTTTATAATTGATGATTCGCATTTGACCCCGGATACCAAGGTGACGCAGGAAAATCTTTTGACTGATGTGCACAGAATGCTAAACCAGCTTAACCAGAAGGAAAAAGACGTGCTTATTATGCGCTACGGGCTTGATGATAACGGCCGGAAAAAAACCCTTGATGAAATCGGCAGCCGCTACGGTGTTTCGCGAGAGCGCATAAGACAGATTGAAACACGAGCAATTTCAAAGCTGAAAAAACTTTGCAGAAATCAAAACCTAAGCGGTAATTTAAAAAATTATATAGGACTTTAGCGGGTTTATGGGTTAATTCCGCCCGTAACGGTGTCGGGTTCCTGGATTATTGCGGGCTTATAACCCAACAAGCGGGCTTGCTTGTAATGAGCGTTCACGCCCCCGCAAAATCCGCCTGTCCGCTTTTGCCTTCGCAAAACCGTCACGCTCTCACATCCTGTCGGTCGCTTGCTTTCAGGCTGTGCAGTCGCA
>CALUWF010000015.1 GCA_944324405.1 Candidatus Gastranaerophilales bacterium
GAATTCGGAGGATCAGGAGGAGGGGGAGGAGGAGTTGTTGATGATTCCTTTGAACTCGGATCAGGAGGTTCAGGGTCATCAGGATACCTTAGGATAAGATGGGATGCAAGCGAACAGGAGTGAAGTGAATACTCAGAAGCTAATAAAATTCTCGCAATTATGAAATTAAAAATTTCGTATCTTTTCGGACACACTCCGGGTTTAAATCCAAGCGTGTCCGTTTTTTTATGCAAAATTAAAACATGCCCTTTTTAGCAAAAAGTGCGGCTGCAAGCATAGAGGCAATACCAGAGATAAAAATTACAATCACAAAGCCAAACTGGTGTGAAGCGAAGGGAAGATGAACATTCATACCCCAAAAGCTTGCAAACATTGTGGGAATTGCAAGAATAATCGTTATAGAGGTTAGAAACTTCATCACAATATTTAAGTTATTTGAAATAATTGAAGCAAAGGCGTCCATCATATTTTCAAGAATGTTTCTGTGCATTTCAACCATTTCAAGCGCCTGTTTGTTTTCGATAATCACATCTTCAAGCAGGTCGATGTCGTCCTCTTTGAACTTTAGGGGAGTAATAAAGGTAGATTTTGTTAGGCGCATAATCTTTTGCAGCACGATGTAGTTATCCTTTAGCGCCGTTGTAAAATATACAAGCGACTTTTGCGCTTCAAAAAGCTGAAAAAGAGCTTTATTTTTCATTGTGCGCCTTAGGTCATCTTCAATTTTATCAGTTTGTTTGTTTATAAAGTTTAAATATCGAAGGTAATATTTTGTAGATCTAAAGAGGATATTAAGTAAAAAACGTGTTTTATTACGAGTGTCAAAAAAGCTTGCCGTTTCTTTATTAAAGGAGCTTATAATTCTGTTTTCTTTTGAGCAGACTGTAATAAAACTGGTGGGGGTAAGAATTATACCCAAAGGCAGAGTGTCAAACGCACCTTCATCTTCCATAACCGGAATATTTGTAATGATAAGCATATGGCCGTCTTCAATCTCCATACGCGAGCGTTCATCAACGTCAAGGGAATTTCTCAAAAAGCTCTCGTCAAGGTTTAAGACAAGTGAAACTTTTTGAATTTCTTCATAAGTCGGGTCAATAAGATTAAACCAGGAGCCGCATTGTGCCTCTGAAATGCTTAATTCGACAAGTTCGTTATTATCCTGTGTTTTTAAAATCTCTATCATCCAAACCAATTCCGCTATCTCGTCGACATAACTATTAAACTACACAAAAAGGCGATTGTAAAGCCTTATAAACACATCAAAACTTCTTTAGCATTTTTTCAAAAGTATCAATACTGAAACCGACAACATTAAGGTAGTCGCCTTCAATTTTTTTAATAAAACTTTCGCGGGGCGGATTTTTGGCATTATAGTCCGATATAAAATCTTGTATGCCATAGCTGCCTGCCTTATCAAGCGGATTTTTGGTATTTATATAATTTATAATTTCATCATCTTCCAATTTTCTGAATGTCACAAGTGTTTCGGTAAATTTTGTATCATTTTCAAGTGTTTTTGAATTTACGAGAGAAATTGAAGTAACGACACTATGAGTTTTTGCGCTTAGATTTTTAAGCATAGTAAAAGCCTCACTTAAATCGCGAGGCTTGTTTAACAAACACACACTATCGAGGATTACCATGGTGTCGGCACCGATAATCACTGCGTCGTCACGAATTCGTCGGGCGACGTCAAGTGCCTTACCCAATGAATTCTTTTTTATATTTTCAAATGAAAACTTCTCAAATTTTTCTTCCTTATAAAACGATTTGACAATTTCAAATTCGTACCCGAAACGCATAAGAATTTCTTTACGCCGCGGCGAATTTGAAGCAAGTATTAACTTCCCTTTTGCAAAATTTTTCATTTTGCAATTATATCATAAATTACTTAACCGCTTGGGCAGGTTTTCTCATTTTGATATTTTTTGATTTGCGATATTGAATATTAAGAGAAATGGCCTTGATACATGTAGATTTTAGCTGTTGTTGAAGATTAAGAGCATTCATATGAATCATTGCATAATCATTCATAGCTTCGAGCATTTTATCAGGATCAATCATTGATGACTGAATAACAGGGTTATCCACTTTTAAACCTTGATATTTTTTAACAAGAAGTGCATCAATTTTATCTTTTGCTCCTATTGCCATTTTGTTTTCTCCCTTTAATTTAAATCCCGTCTCCTATACATCAATAAAGTATTTGCGTCCTGATAAATTGCTAATTTAAAAAACATCATTTAACAAAAGTTTACAAAAGAGCAAAAAAATTTATTTATTCACATTAAAATATCAGGTATGATTATAAATGCATTTACAAGAGCACGGGGAGCGAACCCAATATATTTTGGAAATAATGGCAAGCTTGACACAAAAGACTCTGCCAATACTTCAGAGCGGGGAAAGATAGACTGGTCTGCAAAAACAAATGTATACGCTTACCACAGTATAAAAAATATACTTCCTGATAATTTCTACAAAGCAAGGGGAGAAGACCTTGAAATATTAAATGATAAAAGCTACCGCGCGCCTTCAAGAAGAGCAAAGTGGTTTAATCCGAAAGACTGCAAGGTATATTACCTCATTAAAAAATCACAGGATGACGACGGAAAAATAATATTAAGAGTTTTAGACCAAGACGGAGAATTTATAAAAGAAACAAGAATATTGCCAAAAACTATAGTAATAGCCGATAAATTCACAAACGACGCCAAAGTTCCCTCTATTGGCAATTTTACAACAAGACAAATTCCAAATATTTCACATGGTCAGATGGTTTCACGCTTTGCCTTTGTCACAAACCCTTTTGCAAGATATGTTTTTGTAGATATTGGGCAGGATGAAAACCCCTATCACGCAATGCAAAAAGTTGTCAAGGAAGCAGATGTAAAAAATGTCGATATAGTAAATTTTTCATGGGCAGATTTGATACCTGTTGAATTTTATGAAGATTTTAAGGGAAAAAATTCAAGCCAGTTTCCCAAAATCGCATATAAGATTATAACCGAAGAATTTGGCGGAGAAGAAGAAGCAAAAGAAATGTTTTGCAATATTGAAGATAATGCAAAAATCATAGAAGATATAAACAACTTGACAAAATCCGGAATAAAAGTATTTATATCAGCCGGAAACTCGGGAGAAGGAGAGTTTAACCTTGCCTTGCTTGCAAACGGCGTTCAGGGGGTCGGTGCACTGAATGAGCAAGGGGGGTTTAGCGAATTTAATTCATCCAGAATAAAGATGCTCACGCCGCACTTTGAACGTGGCGAATACAAAATTAAAAGAACAAAAGACGGGATAAATTACACCGGCGGAGATTATACAGACTATTACTGTAATGTGGATAAAATTTTTTATCTGAGCGGACATAAATTACAAAGACATTTAATAAAAAGTGAAGACTTTAATAAGCTGATAAAATATAAAAAAGACTCTTCAAGCGAATTTAGAAATTATTATGCATATCTTATTGGGAAAAATACGGTTATAAGCGGAAGGCAGGCTTGCAGACTATTTAATGATGCAAAAAACAGAGCATACGACAATATTGTTGTAAGTCTTGGCGATTGGATACCGTATGAACTTAATTTTCAAAATGAGCTGGTACCGCATTTTGAAAGAATACGCGGAACTTCATATTCCACGCCGATACGTGCAGCAAGATACGCGCTAAATGAATCAATGAACAATGCACTTTAGAGAATGTCAAGCCGATGCTTCGCTTTCAAAAATTTCCTTCAGCTCTTTTGTAATACCGAAAATACCGGTTAAGAAAGCAATCGAACTCATAATTATAAGAATTTTATCCACACCAAAATATTGTCCTATATAGCCCATGGGAGCAAGAAAAAGCGCACCCAACCCCCAGCTGAAACCTTGCATGATCCCTGAAATTACACCGCGATTTTTACTTACAAGCTTTTGTGCACTTACAAGAGTAACGGAAACGGACAAAAGGATAAAAAACCCTGTAACAATAAAAAGAAAAGCTGCAATATAGGGTGATTTATCAAGCACGTATAAAGTAAGAAGAGCAAGCGGCAAAATTGATAAAAAAGACAGCCTAATAACATTTGCACCGCCTATTTTCTCCTCAATTTTCGGACTTAATATCGTAGCAATACCGCTTATAGCAAAGAAAAGAGTGACTACAAACCCGGTTTGATTAAGGCTAAATCCGTTTTTCTCAAGTAAAAAAGGCATATATGTGCCAAAACTTATACTCACGCCTGATTTTACCACTGCAATTAAAATGAGTCCCAAAATTACTTTTGAGCTTAAAATTTCCTTCATAAGAGGAATAAATTTAACTTTAGGCGGACAGAGAGTATCACCCGGAATTTTAGGCACAAGAAAATACACAGCAAAAGCACAGACAATTCCGGGAATTGCAAAGTACAAAATAGCATGCTCTCCAAAATTTGCCACAACTGATGAAGAGCAAACAGGGCCAATGGCGTAGCCGATTGTACCAAGACCTAAAAACATACCCATATACCTTGAAAGTTTAGGATTGTTATAACAAAAAGTATTTACAAGACATGTGACTTGCGGATGATAAAAAGCATTTCCGCACATGCCGCAAATTAAAAAAAATGCCAGAAAAAAAGGAGTATTTGAAATAACGCTTAATGGGATAAAAACGCTTGCCATAATAAGCCCCCAAAACATAAAAGTTCGATGGCGAAGCTTATCTGATACATAACCGAAAAAAGGTTGCAGCATTGAAGAAAACATATGCCCAAAGGCAATTATCGTACTAATATAAGATAATGAAATTCCCAATTTAGCAGTAATTGTAGGATAAAGAGGCACAAGCACCGAAGCGTACCAATCCACCATAAAATGCCCTGCGCTCAATCCGGCTATAGCTTTTTTATCTGCATTTTTCATTATATTCAAAACCCTTATCAGTGTCTAAAATGTCTAATCCCCGTTGCAATCATTATTATACCCATTTTATCCGCAGTTTCAATTACTTCCTTATCTTTGATTGAACCTGCCGGTTGGATAATTGCCACTATTCTGTTCTGGGCTGCAAGATGGATATTGTCAATTGCCGGGAAAAAGCCGTCACTTGCAAGTACTGCATTCTTGGGCGAATCACAAACACGATTTATTGCGATTTCAACGGCACCCACCCTGCTTGTTTGTCCGCCGCAAATACCAAGTGTACGTAAATCTTTTGCAACGACAATCGCATTAGATTTAACATGTTTTGCCACCTTAAAAGCAAAAACCATATCTTCGATTTGTTCTTGCGTAGGTTTTAGCTTTGTAACCACTTTAAACTTTTCGACATCAAGTTCAAGAATGTCTTTCTCTTGTACCAGAGCACCAAAAGGGGTAAGTTTAATTTCTCTTGGTACAAAATTGTGATACTTTTCATAAGGTGTATTAATTTTTACCACTCTCAAATTTTTCTTTGTTTTTAAAATTTCAAGTGCCTCATCCGTATATGAAGGAGCAATCACAATTTCAAGGAACATTGACGTTAAATGTTTTGCAAGCGTACTGTCAACCTGCCGCGTAAATGCCACAATTCCGCCAAAAGCACTCAAAGGATCACAGTCGAGGGCTTTTTTCCAAGCATCCTCTAAATCTTTGCCGAGTGCTACCGCACAAGGATTTGTGTGCTTAACAATGACACATGCACAGACATCATAAAATTCACAGGCAATATTTAATGAAGCGGTGGCATCTAAAATATTATTATATGACATTTCTTTGCCGTTTAAAATTTCATAGTCCAACTCATCCGCATAATTATACAATGCAGCACTTTGATGAGGGTTTTCGCCATAGCGAAGATTATTTTTCTTTTCCAAATATAAAGCTAATAAATCAGATAATTCGTCCTGATTTTTAAAGCCAAAATTATAAGATAACTCGTTATATATCGTATAATCATACTTTGATGCAGTCTCAAAAGCTTTGAGGGCGAGCTTTTGTCTTGTTGTTTCGTCAACATTTTCAAAATCAACATCATAGTCATCTGTATCGCAGATTACCGTGACATTTTTAAAATTCTTTGCAGCGGCTCTCAAAAGCGCAACTCCGCCAATATCAATATTTTTTGTAAGAACATCAATATCTGCATTTACGCCTTTATATTTTTCAAAAGGATATAAATTTACAACAACGAGTGAAAAAGGTTCACAGTCAAGTGCTTTTATTTCTGTTTCATCAGCTAAAATCGGTGCAAAAATTTTAGGATGAAGCGACTTCACCTTTCCGCCCAAAAGCTCGCTAAAGCCTGTTATAGATGAACTTTCAACCACGTTTATTCCATGGTTGATAAGGTAATTTGCCGTATTTCCCGTTGAAACAATTTCCCAACCGGCATTTTGTAGCCTTAAGGCCAATTTTTCTATGTCAGTCTTGTTGTAAACGCTTATGTATGCACGTTTTTTCATAATTTCCCCACAATAATCTATGGAAAAATTCTAACATAAGAGTATTTTTATTTCACCACAAATTTAAAGTGTCATTTGATAAAATTCGCCGTCTTTGTTCAGCATGACAATTTTGCTTTCTAAATCGTCATAGAGTGAAAAATCCGTGCCCGTACGAAATTTAATACCCTCATTATACGAAACAGGCTCTTGTGCAACAATTCTTGAATTTATAGATGAGTAATCCGACAAAACGCCTGCAAAATTATAAAAAAGTGCGTTTCTTGCCGTATACGAAGTGCCGGCCGGACTTTTTTGCACACCGCGCATAAATGTAACAGGTAAAAAGCCGTAATCAGACTGAATGTCCTTTTCAAGCGTAATTACATAATCGCAGCTTTTTGGGTGCAAATAATCTCTTCCGGCGATATTTTTTAAATAAGTAATTTTGATTTTCGGCTCATCAACATCCATACCATAGAGAAAAGAGCTTGTTTTTGTGTTCATTTTATTTTGCTTGACGATTTTTGTATATCTAAATCTTGAGCCGTCCGAGTCAATATACTCGCTTGTTTTTGGGTAATCCGAAGAATATGATTTTTCAAATCTTGAAAGTGAACCATCGGGATTAGCAAAAATTAATTCTCTTTTTGAGCTGTCTTTTATTTTCATGCTGCCATCGGGATATATATCGGTTTTTCTAAACTCTTCGCCATTTTTATACTCCCTCATCATAACGGGTGAGGAATTATTAAAAACAACTTCTCTTTGCAGTACATTTTCATCGTTATAAGAACTTGAAATCCCGCTTTCTTTTGCATCATTCAGTAAATTTGTCACATCCTCAATAACATGCTCAACATGACGCGTTAATTCAAATGCATGAGCGGAAACTTTTTCAACCTCATTTTTTGCCTTTATTAAAGAAGCATAGCTATCCCTTATTTTAGCACCGTAATCCAAATCAGATGTAAAAGGAATATCAAAATAAGAAACCTTGTTTTGCACTGATTGTTTACTGTTTTGCTCTTGTTTAGCGGGAATAAAATTATTGGATTTGTATATATTAAACGAACTTACCGGTGAAATTTTCATAAAATTATACCTCAAACTATATATGCAAATATAATAATACCTGAAAATATAATTTTTTGCTATTCACTACAATAAGTCTGCTCTAACCGCCGCCGCAAAATGCTGCAATCTCAAGTATGTCGCCGTCAGATAAAATAGTTGAAGAATAATTTTCCTTGTAAATTATTTCCAGATTTTTTTCCACAACATAAAATCTCGGCAGCTCCATTTGCCCTAAGAGTGCTTCAAGAGTAGTTCCTTCGCTTATTTCTTTTTTATTCCCGTTAAGAGTTATGTGAGCCATATCCGTACCAATCACAAATTCCGTCTTTGCAAAATTCTTTTTCTAAATCAGCCATAATACTCTTGTGAGTCATTTCAAAAGTCACCGGTGTAATTGAAATCCTGTTTGCGCGCACAGCACTTATATCTGTTCCGTCCTCTTCATGTTTTGTTGTAAGTTCACCCGCCATCCAATAATAAACTTTTCCGCGCGGGTCAATACGCTTTTCGTAATTATCGGTGAACATTTTTGTACCGAGCTTTGTAATCTCGACTCCTGCAATATCTTCTTCTTCAAGCGCCGGGGTATTGATATTTAAAATCGTTTTCTTTGGAAAATTAATTTTTTCAATTCTGGGCAAAAATTTTGCAACAAAATCCGCAGTAACATCAAAATAGACAGGATCGCTTGTCATACTTGCAAGGGATACCGCAATACTTGGATAATCAAGCATGGCACCCTCCATCGCGCAACTTACCGTACCAGAGTATAAAATATCCGTACCTAAATTTGGACCATGGTTTATTCCTGAAATTACAATATCGGGCAATTCACCCTGACCTAAGACTGCACAAATTCCAAGCTTTATGCAATCGCCGGGGGTACCTGATGTTACCCAGACACGCTTTGCACCAAATTGAGAGTCAAGCTCCTCCACCCTTAAGGGAGTATGCAGAGTTAACGAGTGCCCCGCAGCACTTCTTTCTCTATCCGGTGCGACCACATATACGTCATGCTCTTTTGATAATCTTGTAATTAATGCTTTTATGCCTGTAGCAGCTATGCCGTCGTCGTTTGATATTAAAATTTTCATACATCCACCTGAAATAAACTGTCTTTACATAAAATTATATCATAATTTATTAAATAATTTGCCAAAAGGTTTTTGTGATAATAAAATTTTATTATAAAGGATAGTAAAAAATGCAAAAAGCGTATCAGGCTTTTAGTGATTATTTAAAAGAAAAACACGGAGAAAAAGTCTATAAAATAACAATAGACGCCGGTTTTAGCTGCCCGAACAGGGATGGCACAATCTCAAAAGGCGGCTGCATTTTTTGCGATGACTCAGGGAGCTTTTCAAAAGCGCATTCAAGTGAATTGGATATAAAAAATCAGGTTATAACGGGCATAAACACCCTAAATTCACGCTTTGGCGCAAAAAAATTTCTCGCCTACTTTCAAGCGTTTACAAATACATATGCACCGGTTGACAAGCTTAAAAAAATATATGACTCAGCATTTTGTGACGAGAGGATTTTAGGAATATCCATAGGCACTCGCCCCGACTGCATAGATGAAAAAAAGCTCGATTTAATTTCAGGTTACAAAAACCCTTGGCTTGAATTAGGCTTACAGAGTACACACAATGAAACACTTAAAAAAATTAATCGCGGACACAATTACGAGTGCTTTTTAGAAGCCTACAAACTTGCAAAAGAAAAGGGGATAAAAGTATGTGTCCATATGGTTTTAGGCCTTGAAGGCGAAAACCGCGAAATGATGCTTGAAAGCGCGAAACGTTTGGCAAGGCTCAACATTGACGGCATAAAGCTGCATATGCTTACTGTGCTTGAAGATGCGCCGATTGCAAGACTGTATAAAGAAAAACCTTTTCAACTGCTTGATATGCGCCAATACTGCGAGCTTGTATGTGATTTTTTGGAGCTTCTGCCGGCAAATACAACTATCCACAGACTTGCAGGGAGCGGCTATTCAAAAACGCTAATAGCGCCAAAGTGGATAAATAACAAATTTGAAACACTGAATTTAATAGATGAAATTTTTAAACAAAGAAAAACAAAACAGGGGGCAAAGTTTTACCCGGAGTGCGCGAATTAAGATACGAAAACAAAAAGGGCATTGCGCACGTGCCCTTTTTCTTAATATTTTAAATTTTGAAATATGACTTAAACTTTGTCCCTTCCGCAGCACTTTTTATATTTCAAACCGCTGCCACAAGGACATGGGTCATTTCTGCCTACTTTTGGCATATCCTCCCCTGGCTCCTCATCAACATAGTTAGGGGTAGAATTTTTAAGAGCACGCGTAAGTTCCGTTTCTCTTTCAAAATCTTCATCCATAAAAGGAACATTTTCAAGAGCATTTTGATTCTCATCAATTATTTGTATGCCGAAGCGAGCTCTGAATAAATGTCTTACGGTTTCTGATTGGATATCTGACATCATAGAATTAAAAAGATTAAAAGCTTCTTTTTTATACTCAATAAGCGGGTCTTTTTGCCCGTAGGCCACAAGGCCGATTGAATCTTTAAGAGCATCAATATTATTCAAATGGTCAATCCATTTTGAGTCGATTACCTGTAGAAGTATATCTCTTTCAAGACTTCTCATAACATTATTATCCGAGAAAGGCTCCTGTATTTGTGCATCCGGCGAGCCATACTTTGTTATTACGTCATTAAAACCTTCTACGGAAACTATTTCCATGTCGCGATAAGCATTATTTACACGCTCTTTAAGATAGTCTGACATCTCTTGAAATCTTTTTTCAGCCAAATCCTCAGCTCTTACATCGCTTAACTGCGGAAAAACAAGATGAATTTCATTTGTGAGCATTTTTATATCGTCCATGACATACTCAGCTGGCGGCATATCAGGAGAGATGTATTGTTTTAGAATTTTATCCACTTCAAGGTTTATCATATAATCAATATCTGATTTTAAACTCTTTGAAGCAAGGACTTTACGCCTTTGTATGTAAAATTTCTCTCTTTGAATATTGATAACGTCATCATATTCAAGTACACTTTTTCTTATATCAAAGTGATATGTTTCGACTTTCTTTTGCGCGGATTCAATCTGGCGCGTTATAAGCGGATTTTCAATAGCCATATCTTCCTCGATATTAAGCATATTCATAAGGGCTGAAATTTTATCTCCGCCAAAAATTCTCATCAAATCATCCTCAAGAGAGAGGAAAAATTTTGTGGAGCCGGGGTCGCCCTGGCGGGCGGCACGACCGCGGAGCTGATTATCAATACGCCTTGACTCATGCCGCTCGGTGCCTATTACATGTAAACCGCCAAGTGCCACAACTTTAGCGTGTTCTTCTTCTGTAATTTTTCTTGCACGCACAAGGGCAGCCTCTTTTTGTTGCTCGTAATCCGCAGACTCCGGGGTAATACTCATTTTATCCAGTTCTTCTTTTGCAAGGTACTCGGGATTACCGCCAAGAAGAATGTCCGTGCCGCGTCCGGCCATATTCGTTGCAATTGTAACCGCATTAACTCTTCCCGCCTGCGCGATAATATACGCTTCGCGCTCGTGAGCTTTTGCGTTTAAGACATTGTGTTTAATTCCGCGTTTCTTTAGAATGTCTGAGAGATACTCGGATTTTTCAATGCTTATGGTGCCAACCAGGGTAGGTCTGCCCATTTTAGCCATTTGCTCAATTTCATCCGCAACTTTTTGATATTTCATTTCTTTTGTTTTATAGATAACATCAGGGTAATTAATCCTGATATCGGGCTTATTGGTTGGGATTTCGGTACATGGCAGATTATAAATCTTTCCAAATTCCGCTTCCTCGGTCATTGCCGTACCTGTCATACCTGATAATTTGGGGTAGAGTCTGAATAAATTTTGGAATGTAATGCTTGCAAGAGTTTGCGTTTCATCTTGAATGGGAACACCTTCTTTTGCTTCAATTGCCTGATGAAGCCCTTCGCTCCAACGCCTGCCCTCCATAATACGGCCCGTAAACTCATCCACAATCATAACTTCGTTGTTTTTAACAACGTAGTCGGTGTCTTTAATAAAGAGTTCTTTAGCCTTAAGAGCCTGCAACAAATGGTGGGCGTATTGAGTCTGAATGTCGAATAAATCGCTGACGCCTAACAGTTCACAAGCTTTATCAATACCATCTTCCGTTAAAATAATGTTTTTATTTTTCTCGTCGACCTCATAATGCTCAACTTTATTTAACTGTGGTGCTATTTGAGCCATTAATTGATAAGTTTGCGCGGATTTTTCAAGACGGCCCGAAATAATTAACGGGGTACGAGCCTCATCAATTAATATACTGTCAACTTCATCTATAATTGCATAATTAAAAGGTCTTTGCACAAGTGCTTCAAGCGAAGTCGACATATTATCGCGCAAATAGTCAAAACCGAACTCATTATTTGTGCCGTATGTTATATCGCAGGCATAAGCCGCCCTTTTTGCATTGTAATCAGAACTTTGTGAACCCTGGGATAAAATTACCCCGACAGAAAGTCCTAAAAATTCATAAATTTTTCCCATCCAGTCCCTGTCACGCTTTGCGAGGTAGTCGTTAACGGTAATAATATGTACACCTTTGCCGGTTAGGGCATTCAGGTACGCAGGCAGGGTTGCAACGAGCGTTTTACCTTCACCTGTTCTCATTTGCGCAATATGACCGTTATGCAAAAATATTCCGCCAATTAGCTGCACATCGAAATGACGCATGTTTAAAACTCTTTTACCAGCTTCACGAACGGTTGCAAAGGCTTCGGGTAAAATAGCATCAAGTGCGGCTTTTTCAAGCTCTCTGTCTTTTTTAAAGTCACTTGAAGTTTCTCGCTTTGACAAAATTTCTTTAAATTCAGCAGTTTTAGCCTTAAGCTCTTCATCAGTAAGCTTTGAAAATTCCTCCTCAAGCGCATTTATGTGCTCGACAATCGGCATAACTTTATTAATTTTTCTCTCATTAGGGTCCTTAAATATTTTTAAAAGTATATTAACTAAACTCATTAAACTCTCCTGATGAATTTCTCCCTTAAAATTATAGTAACATAAAAAAATAAAAAATATCGCGCCTTTGACTAATAATTTTTAGCAGGTAGAATAAACATGGTCAGATTATTGAGAGGGGTATTATTTTGGAACATTTGCACTTGTTTTTCAATCAAAATGCAGTATTAGCTTCAGCGTCAATACTAATTGTCGCGTATATTTTTATAGCTTGGGAAAAAATTTCCAAAGTCACAATTGCACTTTTGGGCGCATGCCTTACATTATTCTTAGGGTTGTTGCAAACCGAAAAAAATCCGCAAGCTTTGAGTGAATATTTTACAAATTTTATTGATTTTAACGTAATATTTTTACTCGTTTCAATGATGATAATCGTTCATATCGCGGCAAAATCTGGCATGTTTACTTGGGTTGCAAATGAAATTTTAAAACACACAAAAGGCAGGCCAAAACTTGTTTTGTTTTCTCTTGCTTTTTTTACCGCTTTTACAAGCGCCTTTCTTGATAACGTAACAACTGTTATTTTGGTCATGCCGATTACTTTTGCTGCCTGCAAAAAGCTTGACCTAAACCCCATACCATTTTTAATTACCGAAATTATATGCTCCAATATTGGCGGTACGGCAACTTTAATTGGTGACCCGCCAAATATAATAATCGGCTCTGCCGCAGGTTTTTCTTTTATGGACTTTGTAAAAGAATTAACCGGTATTGTAACACTTATTTTCCTTGTTTGTACCGGCATTTTAATTTTTATGTTCAGAAAACAACTTGTAAGTACAGCCGAAAAAATGGAACTTGTGACTCAGATTGATAATTCAAATTCAATCACGGATAAAATACTTGCTTGGCGCTCAGGCATAGTACTATTACTTGTAATCATAGGCTTTATGGCACATGATATTACGCACATCCCGACATTTTTGATAGCAATGATTGGTGCAAGCGTACTTTTAATATTTGAAAAACCCGCTAAAATCCTTGCAGAAGTTGAATGGAACACTATATTCTTTTTCATAGGTTTATTTATTATCATTGGTGGACTCGAAGCCTCAGGCGGTATCAGACTTATGGCAAATTGGCTGCTTGAAGTAACAAATGGCTCACAAAGCGCCACATCCATGATTATTCTCTGGGCATCCGGCATTTTATCCGGCATTATTGATAATATACCCTATACAGCTACAATGGCTCCTATGCTTGCAACAATTTCACAGACAATGGGCGCCGAATACACACATCCGTTATGGTGGTGTTTGTCACTGGGTGCTTGCCTTGGCGGAAATCTTACCATAATAGGAGCGGCAGCAAATGTTATTGTGAGCGAAAACTCTGCAAAACAAGGACATCCGATATCATTTATGTACTATTTAAAATACGGCGCGACAACAACTTTTGTTGCTCTGCTTCTTAGCATGGGATATATATACGTCAGATTTTTAATATGATAATTTCAGATGATGACAAAAACAAAAGACAAAAAAGTGCACGGCGGGAATTTCTCGCCGATTTGCCAACTTCAAAACATTTGGACAAAGAAAAATCTCAAAATCTTGAGGCAAAAGAAGTAGAGTTTGATAAAACATACGAAAAAAATATCCGCCCCAAGACTTTTGATGAATATATCGGGCAAAGTGCGCTTAAAGAAACACTTAAAATTACAATTGAGGCAAGCAAAAAACGCAACATCCCGCTTGACCACCTTTTATTTTATGGCCCACCGGGTCTTGGGAAAACAACTCTTGCAGGCGTAATTGCAAATGAAATAGGTGTTAATATCAAAATAACTTCCGCGCCCGCGCTTGAGCGCCCACGCGATATTATAGGTATTTTAATGTCACTTAAGGGCGGAGAAATTCTTTTTATAGATGAAATCCACAGACTGAACAAAGTGGCGGAAGAGATACTCTACCCTGCAATGGAAGATTTTTTTATTGACCTTACAACAGGCAAAAGCCAGAGTGTTAAAACAATGCGCGTACCTGTACCAAAATTTACACTAATCGGCGCTACAACTAAAGCAGGAGCATTGTCAGGGCCTTTGCGCGACAGGTTCGGTATAATTCACAGGCTTGAATTTTATACCATTGAAGAATTGGCTGATGTAATAAAGAGAAGTGCAAAAATATTAAATATAAAAATTGACAATGAAGGCGCAAAGGAAATCGCCTCCCGCTCAAGAGCCACGCCAAGAATTGCAAACAGATTAATTAAAAGAACAGCCGACTATGCACTTGTGAAATACGACGGAAAAATTACAAAAATAATTGCAAAGGAAGCGCTTGATTCACTTTGTATTGATAATTTAGGACTGGATAATACGGACAGGGCATTGTTGGAACTAATAATCAAAAATTATGACGGCGGGCCCGTCGGCATTGAAACCCTTTCGGTGGCACTTGGAGAAGATATCCGCACTATTGAGGATGTATACGAACCCTACTTGCTGCAAAAAGGATTACTTGCGCGCACTAACAGAGGACGCCGAGCAACAAAAGCGGCATATAAACACCTTGGAATTGATTATCTTGAACAAAACGGGCAAATGGGACTGTTTTAAATGCTAAGCAGGACTTTGCATTTCTTTTAAAAATATTGATGCACGCGCCAAAATGCTTTCCCTGAGTGCAAGAGGATCACTTATTTGAATGTCAAGCCTATCCATAATTTTAGGATCTAAAATCGGATTAGGGATTTTAGGCTGCACAAGCCTGTCTGCAATATAGACAATACCGCACGCAACAGGCAGGGAAGATTGAACCGGATTGTGGTGATAGCGGATACAATTTGTTAAAATTACAGGTAACTGCCATTTTTTTGAAATAAGCGCCCCCAAAACGCAATGGTTTGTACCAAAAAAAGAATCTTCAATCTCAACTAAGTCAGCCTGATTTTGTTGTGCTATATAGCGCACTTTTGAATATTTAATCGGATTTTTTGCATTAAGCAAAATCTTGCCTATGTCATGCAGAAAGCCGATAACAAAGGCGTCGTCAGGATTGATAACCTTATACTCTTCTGCAAGCATTTCAGAGGCAATGGCACATTTTGTGGAATGTTCCCAGAGTTCACGTGAACCCTGTGCTGTCATCATTTGTTTAAGAGCAAGACTCATAATAATATTTTTTGCTTTCATCATACCCAAAATTACAAGTGCCTTGTTAATTGATGTAATTTGCTGATGAAAACCGTAATAAGCAGAGTTTACAAGACTTAGCGTTTTTGTGGAAATTGCCTGGTCGACCGACATTATATTTGCAAGTTCTCTAATTCCTGTCTGGGGGTTTTTAATAACTTCAAGTGCGCGCACCATAACATTAGGCATTGGCGGAATGTCTTTAAATTCATCTACATATTGTTGAGGATTTATTCTGTTATTGTCCATTTTTTGTATTATACCTGAAGATGTTTTTTGATGCTCATAAAACTGCCGCCCGCCGAGAATACTACACCTATTAAAAGTATAGAAAATACTACAAGACCCTGTGAATACGGATAAGCAGGCATCATAAAGAATTCATGCACTTTTTGCAGATATCCCTGAACTATGTTTATAGGGATAATTGCAACAAGAGCGCCGCAAAAACCATATATAGCCCCTTGCAAAACAAGCGGCGACTTAATATACCAGTTTGATACGCCCATCAAACGCATTATCTCAATTTCCTCTTTCCGTGATTGGATGACCAATTCAATTGTATTATTTATAATAGTAATTGTCAAAATGCAGGCAATAATTACTACAACAAGTGTAATTGTATGACTTATTTTATTAATCATTTGGAATTTTGATACCAGATCTTTTGCATAACTTAAATCCGCAACACCGGAAATTGGTTTTACGGAATTCATAACCGTTTCAATGTTCTTAGGATCGTCGACTTTTATATGAAGCGTGTCCGGAAGCGGATTTTGTACATCCGGAACATCTATTTCTCTCTTTAGTTCCGCCCAGGATGCTTCGCGCGAAATGTATTTGACACCCTTAACATGTTCAAGATTTCGTATTTCTTTAACAGTAGAGTTAATATCAGCATCCGGTTTTAAATATGCGGAAATTTCAAGTACACTGCCCATTGCCGAAACCATACTTGAAACACTCAATGTAGTTCTAAAAATTGCGCCAAAAATCGTAAGTATAGCAGCCATGGTTGTAATTATTGCGATATTTATAAGCCCGGCTTGCGCAACACCTTTTATCGTTTCAATACCGATACGATACGCAATTCTGAGTTCCGTCAGCCAATCTTTTGGCAGATGTGACTTTACTTTTTGCTTTAATCTGCTTCTTCTTGAACCGTTAGTCATATGTACCCGCCTGAACATCTCTTACTATCTGCCCTTTATCAAGGGTAATAACTCTTTTTCTGAAATGGTTTACAATAGCATGATCATGGGTAGATACAAGTATTGTAATCCCCCTCTGGTTAACCTGCTCAAGTATTTGCATAACTTCCATAGAGTTTTTGGGGTCAAGATTACCCGTAGGCTCATCCGCAATTAAAAGCGGAGGGCCGTTTACGATTGCGCGCGCAATACTGACTCTTTGCTGTTCACCGCCTGATAATTCGCAGGGTTTTGACTTGTATTTATCTTCAAGACCGACAACTTTAAGTGCACCGTATACCCTTGCCTCGATTTCTTTTGATGAAACACCCATGGTTCTTATAACGTATGCAATATTATCATATACCGTGTGATTTTGAAGAAGCTTGTAATCCTGGAAAACAATGCCCATGCACCTTCTTAAATTAGGAATTTTATTGGGAGCAAGATTGTTTATATTAATTCCGCCTACAAGCACTGTGCCGCGGGTAGGATGCTCTTCAAGATAGAGCATTTTCATTAAAGTTGATTTTCCTGCACCGGATGAACCAACAAGGAACACAAATTCGCCCGGCCGAATGTGCAGATTTACATTGTACAGGGCAAATTTATTTCTGTATTGTTTTATCAAGTCACGTATTACTATCATTTTTTATTTATATACCTGCTTATTCTTTCATAAAGTTTTTTGTCGCTCAAGCCGAAAAATTCCATAAGAGCACGCTGTTCTCCGCTTTGTCCGAAGCAATCCGGTGTACCTATTCTAAGTACTCTTGTGGGCAGATTAGCGCTTAACACCTCACACACCGCGCTTCCGAGTCCGCCTATGACGCTATGATTTTCAACTGTGATAACAAGTCCTGTTTTCTTTGCACTTTCAATAATATCACTTGCGGCAAAAAAGGGTTTAACAAGAGGGACATGTAGAACTTCCGCCTTTATACCGTTTTCCCCAAGCATTTGCGAACAGCTTATTACTTCGGATAAAGTTTCACCGTTGGTAACGATTGTAACATCAGAACCTTCGCAAATTTTAACTGCACGCTCGGGGTTAAAAACATATTTCTCTTCATCAAAAACCGTTTTTAAGTTTGTTCGCGCAAGCCGTACATATACGGGCCCGTGGATTTCCGACGCATATTTAATTACTTGTTTTACTTCATTATAATCCGCGGGTACAATTACCGTCATATCGGGAATTGAGCGCATATAAGAAATATCTTCAAGCGCCTGGTGGGATGCACCGTCTTCTCCGACGGTAACCCCGCCATGGGTTGCAACTATTTTAACGTTTAATTTTGGATAACAAATAGAATTTCGGATTTGATCAAGACAGCGAGCCGTAGCAAACATTGCAAAAGTACTGACAAAAGGAATTTTACCTTCGCAGGCCAACCCTGCCGCGGTACACATCATATCCTGCTCCGCAATTCCGCAGTTAAAAAAGCGTTCAGGATAAGCCTTGTGAAATTGACAGGTTTGCGTTGAACATGATAAATCCGCGTCCAGTACGACAATATTTTTATTTTGCGCCCCCAATTCAACGAGCACTTCACCGTATGCATTTCGCGGAGATTTTATTTCCGTAGTTTTTTTAAGCATTTAACTCCTCCAGTGCAACGGTCAGTTCATTATCATTTGGCGCTTTGCCATGCCAACCGGGGTTATTTTCCATATAAGAAACACCTTTTCCTTTTACTGTATTTGCGATAATTGCAAATGGTTTATCAGACTCTTTGGCACTCAAAAAGGCTTTTTCCAGCATATCTTCATTGTGTCCGTCAACTTCTTTGACTTCAAATCCGAATGCTTCAAGCTTTTTATCGAGCGGTTCCAAGGATTTTACTCTATCGGTATCACCGTCAATTTGAAGTCTGTTTTTATCAATCACAATGACCAGATTATTAAGTTTATGATGGCTTGCGTTCATTAACGCTTCCCATACGCTTCCTTCCTGCATTTCGCCATCGCCCAACAGTGTATAAACATAGGCCGGATTGTTGTTTAATTTTAGCGCAAGTGCAATGCCGCAGGCAATTGAAAGTCCTTGCCCCAGCGAGCCTGTTGACACTTCAATTCCCTCAAGTCCAAGCCTTGTTGAAGGGTGGCCCTGTAAACGCGAACCAAGGTGCCTGAAAGTCATAAGCTCTTCATGAGCAAAAAAACCGCAGTTTGCAAGCACACTGTAAAGCGCTGCACTGGCATGTCCCTTTGAAAGTATAAATCTGTCACGTTTGTCAAAATCAGGGGACTTTTTCCAATCACGCGGAACGAACATAATTTTATTGTAAAGCACGCTTAAAATTTCAACACAAGAGAGAGAGCCTCCCGGGTGTCCTGACTTTGCGCCATGAATCATTTTTAAAATATCGCGCCTTACACTATTGTTAAAATCTTTCAAAACCTCTTACGCCTCAAATAAACTGTCAAATTACTTTTTTACACTATCTATTATACTCTCAAACAAAAATATTGGCAAAGCCGGGAATATCCTCCTAAACCTCTCGGGTTGTTTAATTACTCTGTAAAGCCACTCCAATCCTAACTTTTGCCATATAAGAGGCGCCCTTTGTACATGTCCTGAAAAAACGTCAAAACTGCCTCCAATTCCTATCATTGTGCACCCTTGTAACATTTCTTTTAATCTTGAAATAAAAAACTCTTGTTTTGGAGAACCGAGAGCACATAAAAATATCTGCGGACGCGCATTTTTAATTTCATTAAGTATTAAATTTTCATTATCAAAATAACCGTTGTGTGCATATACAATGTTTAAATTTTCAAATTCAGCCTTAAGCTTATCAACAAGTGTCGAAATAACTTCTTCCTTTGCCCCCAACAGAGCAAGACGCAAGTTGTCTTTTGCGCACATTTCAATCAATGAGCGCGAAAAGTCAACGCCGCCAATTCGCTCTTGGCTAAATCCTTTTAATTTTAGTGCAATTTTTACACCTACGCCGTCTGCAACGACGAGCTCCGAATGCTTAATAACATTTGCAAAATCTTTATTATTTTTTGCACACTCAATCATCTCGGGATTTATAGTCACAATTTGCATACTCTCGCCATTGTCAACGGCATATTTTACGCTTTCCAGAGCATCATTGTAGCTTATAATATCAACAGGCAGTCCCTGCAAGTAAACTCTCTTTGTCATAAATACATAATAGCACAAACGTTAATATAATTTTAACTTGAATAAAAAAAATATTTTAACTAAAATTAACTAAAGAGAGTTAAAATACAGGTGAATAAATGCACAATAACAATTTCGGAGAAAAATTTGTAGCTGTTGTCGGCTGTGGTATCTGGGGAAGAAATATTGTAAGAAATTTTTATAATTTAGGCGCTCTACACACGGTATGTGATATAGACGAAGAAAATCTTAAAATGGTTCAAGCACAATATGACGGCACTCATACCACAAAAGATTTTAATGAACTTTTGAATAACCCCGAAATTAAAGCAATTTGTGTCGTAACACCGAGTCATACTCACTTTGGCCTTGTAAAAAAAGCGCTTGAAGCGCATAAACATGTTTACGTTGAAAAACCGATTTCAACAGTTGCGGATGAAGCCCGCAAATTAAAAGATTTAGCTGATGAAAAAGGTTTAATTCTTATGGTGGGCCACCTGCTATTGTATCATCCTGCCGTAAACAGACTGAAAATGCTTGTACAGGACGGCGTTTTGGGTAATATTAAATATGTTCAAAGCGACAGATTAAACATAAATTATTTCAAAAACGACAGAAGTGTTATGTGGGACTTAGCACCGCATGATGTGTCTATGATTGCCCATGTTCTCGGGCTTGACCCGATAAAAGTGCTGAATGCAACCGGCTGCTGCGCCGAGTATGAAAATATTTTTGACATCACGCATTTAACCATTCAATTTGAAAAAAATATAATAGCACATGTAAGCGACAGCTGGATACATCCACAAAAGCGCGTGACACTTCTTGTTCGCGGTGATAAAGCTACGGCAATTTTAGATGATACATTGCTTGAAAATAAATTGCAGATTTTTGACAACAAAACACCCGCACAGCAAAGCATAGAGATATTTGACTATCTTGAAATTGAGCCATTGAAGCTTGAATGCCAGCACTTTATAAAATGTATTGAAACAGGCAAAAAGCCGCGTTCGGATGGTGAAAACGGATTTATGATAACAAAAATCCTTGAAGATGCAGAGGATATGATGCTCGGAAATAAAAAAGCCGAACTTGATAAGGTCGATTTTCTTCTCTCGCGCTCAAAAAGATAAAAACGCCTTTAGCCAAGCGCACGCGCTTTTTCCATGGTATCCTTTATTGTTTTATCGAGAATTTGTTCGATATCCGAATTTCTAAGGACATCATTGCCGACAGCCGTGCAGCCGCCGGGAGTTGTAACCGCTGTAATTAATTCATCAGGTGTCTGTGTGCCCTCAATAAGCATTTTTGCTGAGCCTAATGCTGTCTGGGCACTCAGTGCAAGGCAAGTACCGTAATCAAGTCCTAATTTTTGCGCACTTTTTGCCATCACATCAATTATATAATAATAAAATGCCGGGCCCGAACCGGATAAAGCCGTAACTATATCGATGTCTTTTTCATCAATTCTTGTTGTGCGGCCAATATTTCTAAGCACTGATTCGACAAAATCCAAATCATCGTCATTAGCATACAAACCGGCGCAAAGTGCGCACATGCCTTCATTTACAAAAGCGGGAGTATTTGGCATAACACGGACAACATGAGTATTCTTAAGACTTGCTTCAATTTTTTTTGTAGTAACCCCCGCCAAAATAGAAACCACCAGTTTATCTTTCGTCTTACCTTCAAGCTCTTTTAAAACATCTGAAATAACAAAGGGTTTTGTTGCAATAACAATAACATCGGCATTTTTAACAAGTTCGTTGATACTTGAAATTATATTTATACCAAAATTTTCTTTTGCCGAATTTAGAGCCGCAGGCGAAACATCAAAAGCAAAGATGTTATCTTTTGGTGCAAAACCGCTTTTTACAATACCGCCGATAATGGCAGATGCCATTTTACCGGCGCCAATGAAGCCTATTTTTTTATCTGTTTTACAAATGTTAACACTCATAAGTTGACACTCCGCTATGTTTTACTTAGTATAGTTAATACCGATAATAAAATAATGTCAAGGAGAAAATAAATGCGCAGAACATTAGAAGGCACAAAAAGAAAAAGACAAAATGTCAGCGGCTTTCGCGCAAGAATGGCTACACCCGGCGGCAGGGGCGTAATCAACAGACGCCGCGCTAAGGGTCGTCACAAACTCGCAATTACAGCTAAGAACCGTGCTTAATAAAAAACATAGACTGACAAAACACAGCGCTTTTGTCGCAACATACCGTCAAAAAAGAATAGTTTCGGATGAAAATTTTATATTATATGGCGGCAAAAACAAAGATGAGCAAAACTACCCCACAAGGGTAGGTTTTGTTGTAAGCAAAAAAATACATAAACGCTCTACAAAACGAAACAGAATAAAAAGATTGGCAAGGGAAAGCTATTCAAATCTTTTAAGAAATAGCGAAATAGGCCAAAGTCAACTGTTTCAGAGCCTGATTTTCATTTCAAAGGAAGGTGCGCTCGGAAAAAATTATGAAGAAATATGTTCAAGTGTTAAGAAATTAATCACACTTTTGGCAATAAAATATTTTTAGAGTTATTATAATATTCACAATGAATGCATTAATAAGAGATTTAGCTGAAAATAAAGAAACAGAAAAAATCCAAAAGCCTAATTTTGACACAAGAATAGGCAGGGAATTTCTTGCGTTTTATTTAAAAACAAAATTCAAACAAATAATAAACTATGATAAAAAATCGGGTAATAACTTATTTCTAAGCGTCAAACCCGATTTTTTAGAAAACTTTACCGACAGGTTAATTAATCAGCCTAAAAGAAAAATCCTAATCTCAATAACGGGCGAATCAGCATGCGGAAAATCCACGGTATGCTCCGAAATATCCCGCTGCATTGAAAAAGAAAATCTTCCGATAACAATTTTAAATACAGATAATTATTTTAACGATATTTCGGATTTGATAAAAATCCATGGAAACTTTGACGCACTTCGCGATGCAGGTTACGATGTGGACTCTCCGCATAATTTTCAGCTTGATTTGCTAAGAGATGACATTGAAAAACTGGCTTGCGGCTTTGATATTATGGCGCCGAAATATCTCGTTAACGGTACCGGCATAAGTGTCCCCAAAGCCCTTGCGGTCAAAAGCAGAAAAATAATAATCGTTGAAGGAATGGCTGCAACATACAAAGAAGTCCTTGATTTGTTTGATATCAAAATTTATATAGATTTGGACAATAAAACAAGAAGAAAACGTTTTTTGGAACGTGCAAAATCGCGAAATCAAGATCATCAAAACGCACTTAAACATTGGGATTATGTATGTGCAGCGGGAAAAAAATATATAATTCCCGCAAAAGATAACTGCGACATAATTGCAAACGGTGCTTGTTCTCTTGAATACTTTACTAAATTACTTGAATACATCAATCTGATTACAAATAATTTTTGCGAAGTGTAATCACAAGCTCCCTTTCCTGTCTTTTTAGATTTTCGTAATCAGAATTATTATCTATAATAAAATCCCATTTATTATAATCATCCAGCGCTGTTTCGGTTTTATCGTTTGCATTTGTAATAATTGCTCTCTTTGCTCTGTTTTCCAAACTTGCTTCCACGCGCACACAAAAAGCGCCGCAGCTTTTAAAAAGCTCAATTTCATGTACCACTCTTATGTCGGGCACAATAATATTTTCTTTCATATTGATAAGACTTTTAAGCCAATAGTCCTCGTCTTGTGCCCTTCCCCAATTACCCAGATTAATTAAATCAGCTCTGTATAAATGTTTATTTTTTTCTACTTCTTCAAAGGTTATATTTTTCTCTTGCGCATATTTTATTTTTATTGCATCACCGATACCGACACGCACAAAACCCTCCAAATCATCAAGGAGCAGTTTTGCAAGGGTATCTTTACCGCTGTATTGTTTCCCGGATATTGCAATAATCTTTTTCATAAAAAAATTATAACACATGCAAAAATTGCGCAATATATACATTGCGCAACTGCACTCATCCTCTACATTAAGCTTATATATTTAATTTAGCTTATAACCAACTTTTTAAGGCATATTTGCTATATATAAATTAAAACATTTTATTGGCTTCGTATTCAAAAAGTATATACTTTTGTAACATAACTTAACAATTAAGAATAAAAAAGGCAATTTTTTAAAACAAAAATTTTTTATAAAAGAGTAAAGAGAGAAAATTCAATTTACACGAGGAACTAACAAAGGAGAGACAGTCATGGGCTGGGTCACAATATCACTCAGAAAAATGGCATTAAAACAAAGGGTATCTAACATGCAGTACAGGTTGCTGCAAGTTAGCCAAGAAAGACAAACGATTGCAAACCAATCACAATATACCCAACGTTATTTAAATGCAATGAAAAACCAGCAATATAGCGGCATCACAAACAGCTATATGTCAGCCGTTCAAGAGCTGCAAAACAATGCGGCAAATATGGACCCCACATCAAGTGAATGGAGTGCATATCAAACAAGCCTTGACCAATTAGCTCTTGTACAATCAAGACAACAAATGGCTGTAGACTCGGTATTCCAAGGTTATGAAGATGCATTAATGGGAGATGTTAACAGACGCGACCAACAACTTGAAGCAGAACAAACACAACTCGAAACACAAATTCAAGCGGCACAAGCAGAACTCGAAAGCTTAGACGAGGCAATGGAACAAAGTATTCAAGACAGCGCAATTAAATTATAATAAATAATAAAGATTAAGGATAGGGAAGTTTAGATATATAGCCTGCATAACAAATGCAGGCTTTTATATTGTTTTATTTTAAAAAAAATTAATGTATAATAAGTTACAAAACAGGGAAGAATTATGCCTTTTGAATTTAAAAAAACGGATATTGATGATGTAATTCTTGTTATACCAAAAGTATTTGAGGACAAGAGGGGATTTTTTCTTGAAGGATACAAAAAATCCGACTTTATAAAAAACGGCATAAAAGACGATTTTAATCAGGATAATCACTCAAAATCTTCTTTTGGAGTGCTGAGAGGCCTGCATTACCAGAGCAGACCGCATATGCAGGCAAAACTGGTGCGCTGCATAAGAGGTAAGATTTTTGATGTTGCCGTTGACATAAGAAAAAATTCTAAAACATTCGGTAAATGGACGGGCGCAATTTTGAGCGAAGAAAACAAAAATATGCTCTACATCCCCGAAGGCTTTGCCCATGGCTTTCTAACACTCACCGACACGGCAGAACTTTTATATAAAGCCTCAGGCGAATACGCGCCGCAAAACGACAGAGGCATACTCTGGAATGATTCTGATATTAATATAGACTGGAAAAAACACGGGCTTAACTTTGAACCGCTGCTGAGCGACAAAGACAGAGTGCAGCCCGGATTAAAAGAAATTAAAGAGGAAGATTTATTATGAAAATATTGGTAACGGGCGGCGCAGGCTTTATCGGGAGCTGTTTTGTAAGGCATATGGTAAAAAAACACCCCGATTATAAAATTATAAACCTTGATGCACTCACATACGCGGGCAACATCGAAAATTTGAACGATGTTAAAAATAACCCTAATTACACTTTCGTGCACGGTAATATTTGCGATAAAAACCTTGTTGCACAAATTGTACAAGATGTTGACTGCATTGTAAACTTTGCGGCGGAAAGCCACGTGGACAGGTCTATATTGACCCCTGAAATTTTTATAGAAACAAACGTGCTCGGCACGCTGAATTTACTTGAAAATGCCAAAAAATACAATATTCAAAGGTATTTGCAGGTTTCAACGGATGAAGTATACGGAACACTCGGCAAAACAGGATATTTTTATGAAACAACGCCGCTTGCGCCAAATTCCCCCTACAGCGCTTCAAAGGCAAGCGCCGATATGCTTGTAAGGGCTTATTTTGAAACATATAAAACTCCCGTTTTAACAACAAGATGTTCAAATAACTACGGCCCTTACCAATATCCCGAAAAATTAATACCGTTTTTTATATCAAAACTTCTAAAAGGCGAAAAAGTGCCTGTGTACGGCGACGGACTAAATGTACGCGACTGGCTTTATGTATATGACCATTGCGAAGCAATAGATACGGTTTTGCACAAGGGGCAAATCGGCGAAGTGTACAATGTCGGCGGACACAATGAAAAAACAAACCTTGAAATCACAAAAATTATTTTAAACGAGATGGGAAAAGACGAAAATTCTATTGAATACGTACAGGACAGGCTCGGACACGACAGAAGATACGCCATCGATAACAATAAAATCACAACACAGCTTGGCTGGAAACCGTCGCTTACATTTGAAGAGGGCATAAAATTGACAATAGACTGGTATTTAAACAATCAAGACTGGATTAAATCAATAGAGAGCAAAAAGGCGGCGATGTTATGAAAATAATGGTAACTGGCGCAAGCGGAATGCTCGGGCAGGATTTATGCCCCATTCTTGAAGATATCGGCGTCTTTGTAATTCCCACAAACAGCAGCATTTTAGATATTACCGATAAAAATGCGGCAGAAAACTTTATACAAAATGCACACCCCGACATTATAATTCACTGTGCGGCATACACAAACGTTGATAAGGCGCAAAGCGACAGCGAAAATGCTTACAAGATAAACCGCGACGGCACAAGAAATATTGCAATAGCCGCAGATAAGATAAACGCACTGATGATCAATATTTCAACGGATTACGTTTTTGACGGCACAAAAAATACACCCTATACGCCAAAAGACAAAACAAATCCGCAAAACGTGTACGGAAGTTCAAAACTCGCGGGCGAGCAGGAAGTTATAAAACACTGCAAAAAATACTATATCGCGCGCACAAGCTGGCTTTACGGTCACAAGGGAAAAAATTTCGTCGAAACAATGATTTCTCTTGCGCAAAAACCGGAACTTAAAGTCGTTGACGATCAAACGGGCTGCCCAACATGGACTGTTGCGCTCTGCCGTGCCGTTATCAAGCTAATATCAGAACAAAAACCCTATGGCATATACCACACCTGCGGGGGCGGGTACACAAGCTGGTACGGCTTTGCAAAAGAAATATTCAAACTTGCGGGAATAAATGCAAATCTTAAACCCTGCACAACGGATGAATTTCCGCGCGACGCAAAGCGTCCTAAATTCAGCGTAATGGACAACGACGGAATTTGTCCGGACTGGAAATTGTCACTAAAAGAATATATCGAAATGAGAGGATAAAATGCAAAGTTGCGGCGTTAAAAAAGGGATAGTTCTTGCGGGCGGCTCGGGTACAAGGCTTTACCCCAGTACAATTGCGGTATCAAAACAGCTTTTGCCCGTTTATGATAAACCCATGGTCTACTACCCGATATCCGTACTTATGCTTGCAGGTATTAAAGATATACTCATTATTTCCACTCCTTATGATATAGATAACTTTAAAAAACTGCTCGGGGACGGCTCGCAATTCGGTGTAAAATTTTCCTATGTTGTGCAGCCTTCGCCCGACGGACTTGCACAGGCGTTTATTCTCGGTGAAGATTTTATCGGGGAAGAATCCGTAGCTCTGATACTGGGCGATAACATATTCTACGGTCAGTCTTTTTCATCAATGTTAAATGAAGTTTCTAAAAAAATTGAAACACGCGGCGGTGCAACCGTTTTTGGCTACAGGGTAAAAGACCCGCAAAGATATGGTGTTGTAGACTTTGATAAAGACGGAAACGTGAAAACCATTGAAGAAAAACCAAAAAATCCAAAATCAGACTACGCGGTAACGGGGCTGTACTTCTATGACAACAAAGTGGTTGAATATGCAAAATCCTTAAAACCTTCAAAGCGCGGGGAACTTGAGATTACAGACTTAAATAATATATACTTAAAAAACGGCGATTTAGATGTAAAGCTTTTTGGAAGAGGCTTCTCCTGGCTTGATACAGGAACACACCACTCTCTGCTTCAGGCAGGACAATACATACAGACAATTGAAGAAAATCAAGGAGTAAAAATAGCCTGTCTTGAAGAAATAGCCTATTCTATGGGATTTCTGGACAAAAAATCAATTTATGAAATAGCCCAAAAGTATAAGAACAGCGAGTATTTCCAATATATTATAAATTTGATAAAATAAAAATAAAAAAAGGCTCAAAGTGTTTATAAACTTCTCTATAACCTCCTTTGAGCCCAGTAGCAAATACGGCATTGACTCTATAGACGCATCTTTTAATTTTTAGTTCCCGATGTATAATTGCACTATGGATAAAATTTTATTTGAGGAACTAAAAAAAATATATAACGGTGATATTCTCTATAAAGATGAGGATGTATACCCCTATGCCTACGATACTTCCCCTAATCCGCAAAATATTGTAAAGCCCGAGTTTGTTGTTTTTCCGACAAATTCAATACAGGTATCAAAAACCGTTTTAATTGCAAAAAAACACAATATCGCCATAATTCCGCGCGGAGCCGGCACAAACCATTGCGGCGGGTGCAGGGTAAAACAAAAATCAATTGTTTTACACTTTTCAAAAATGAATAAAATTCTTGATATAAACAAAGAAGATTTAATTGCACATGTACAGCCAAATGCAATTGTCAGGGAAATTAACGCACAGGCGGAAAAACTCGGTTTATTTTTTCCTCCCGACCCGTCAAATCTTGCCGTTTCAACAATAGGCGGGGCGGCAGCGCTCAGCTCCGGAGGCCCGCGCACCTTTAAATACGGTTCAACAAAAGACTATGTAATAAATCTTGAAGTGGTGCTTGCAGACGGCAGCATAATAAAAACAGGCTCGGATGTGGCAAAAAATGTCACGGGCTACAACTTAACGTCACTTTTTGTAGGCTCGGAAGGCACACTTGGAATAATTACCGCTCTTACTCTTCGCCTCATTCCAAAGCCAGAGGCAAGAAAAGTTACTCTTGCATACTTTGATGATTTAATAAGCGCAGTAAGTGCGGTTAATGCCATAATAAACTCGGGGTTTATGCCCGCAACATTAGATTTGCTTGACAGAAATACGCTCGAAACCATTGAAAAATTTAACCCATGCGGTCTGCTTTGCGACAAAGAAGCCGCGCTTTTAATAGAGCTTGACGGATTTGTCGAAAATCTAAACTTTGAGTGCAAAAAAATATATGAAATATTGAATAAATCCAATGCAGCACAAATTATTCAGGCAAAAGACGAAGAAGAAAACGAAAAAATCTGGCGCACAAGAAGGAGTGCTTTTGCGGCGGTTACAAAACTCCGCCCGAATGTCGTAACAGAAGATGTCGTTGTACCGCGCTCAAAAATTGTTGCGCTCACAAAAGGGATACAAAAAATCTGTGCCGAGCATGATATTATAGTGTGCATTATGGGTCATGCGGGAGATGGCAATATACACCCCAATTTTGCCCTTGATTTATTAAACGAAGAAGAGAAAAAGAATTTTGAAATTGTAAAAGATAAACTTTTTTCTCTTGCGCTGAGCCTTGGCGGAAGTTTGTCGGGCGAGCATGGTATAGGATACGAGAAGAAAAAATATTTAAATCAGGCGCTTGACCCCGTTGCGCTTGAATATATGGGAAAAATCAAAAAATTGTTTGACCCCGATAATATAATTAATCCGGATAAAATGTTTTAAATTTTTATGTTATTGTAGAGTTTATGGAAGCATTAACGACAAAATTTCAAATATACAAGAAATATTCGGTTGATTTAATAAAGCTCAGCGGCCCGATACTTGCGGGCAATCTTGCCAATATGATGATAAATGTCGGCGATGTACTTGTCGCGGGAAGACACTCAACCGTTACACTCGGCGCAATAAGCGTCGCTTCAGCCATATTTATGACATTTATGATTGCGGCAGTCGGGCTTATGGCAAGCATTTCACCTGTCGTTTCAAACCTTCGCGGTGAAAGAAAAACAACAAAAACACTGCTTCGCGCAACCGTTAAATACTCTCTTATAATAGGGCTGCTTTTTTGCCTTTTAATTCGCTATATAATTCGCCACATAGACATTATTGGCCTTGCGCTGGATTTATACCCGCTTGTCGTTGAATATTTGGATATTAGCAGCTGGGGTATGTTTGGCGGCTTACTTTTTATTGCATTAAAAGAATTCTTGCAAGCGTATGAAATAGTAAATTTTCCAAACATGGTTGTTGTGGTTGAGATATTTTTAAATCTCTTTTTAAATGTCGCACTGGTCTTTGGTATGTGGGGCTTCCCGGAGCTTGGAGTAAAAGGTCTTGCCATAGCAAGCCTTTTTGTCAGAACGGTTGGCGGCATAGCGCTTTTAATCTACTGTATACCGTTTTTTAAAGGACATTCAAGACGCACCAAAAGTTACATAAAAGAACTTTTAAAAACCGGCTGGCCAATATCTTTTGCACTGTTTTTTGAATTTCTGGGTTTTAATATAACAGCAGTGCTTGTCGGCAAATTCTCATCACTCCTTGCCGCCGCACACAACATTATCGTAACTGTTACAAGTCTTACTTATATGTTTCCCATGTCAATTTCAAATGCAATGGCAATAAAAGTAGGTTTTGCGAACGGCGAAAAAAATATTCTTGATATTAAGCGATATTCTCTGGCAGGAATTTATTTGTCTGTTATTTTTATGGGGATAAATGCGCTAATTTATTTATTTTTCCCGGAATTACTACTTTCGCTTTTCACAAACGATAAAAATGTAATACTTGTATCTTTGCCGGTAATGCACGTTGTACTCTGTTATTTATTCTTTGATGGAATACAATGCTCCTGCATTGGCTCCCTTAAAGGTTTAAAAGATACCAAACCAATTATGATGACAATGGCAATTGCTTACCTGGTTATAGGAATACCCGTAGGCTCAATTCTTGCTTTTAAATTTAACATAGTGCTTATGGGCTTTTGGAGCGGACTTGCTCTTGCACTTTTTAGCGCGAGTATAATCTCCTCTACGATTTTACTTATAAGAATCAGACAAATGCAAAAAACTACTTTTTGTCGTAAACCTTAATCAAATGCCAGCCAAAATCCGTCTGTACAGGGTCTGATACAACACCAACAGGCAAGGAAAAAGCGGCATCTTCAAACTCTTTTACCATTTTTCCGCGGCCGAAGTATCCAAGGTTACCGCCATATTCACCCGAAGGGCAAGCGCTGTATTTTTTTGCAACCTCGGAAAAACTTTCGCCGTTTTCAATTCTGTTTCTAAGGGCTTTAGCTTTAGACTCGCTTCCGACAAGAATATGTGCTGCCTTAACTTCGGTATAGTTGTTTGCATTTTCATCTATCGGAACCTTGGCATTGCTTATCAACGTAAAAGCAAAAAGTGCGGCAATTAAAAGTAATATTTTTTTCATATCAACCCCATCGTATGTCTACCTAATACAGTTTAGCATAAAATAATAATGTCAAATCCTCCATAGGCATGGTTGACAGAAGAAACTTTAAAAATACAATAATATATAAAAGGCTTGTTGACTTTAAATGTATTGCAATAAAATTTTAAAAAATATATGTGTAATTATACTTGTCGCAGCATTTACAACACAGAGCGCAAATGCTTTTTCCTTTATATTCAAGAAAAAGCAAAAAAAGCAGGACAAGGTTGAAGAGGTTATAACACCGGAAGAAAAAGAAAAAGGCAAAAAAAACTTTTCTCTTGAAGAATGCATTGATTATGCCATAAATAATGACCCTAACGTCAGAATTTCAGCCGGTAATTACGAAGTTCAAAAAAGCAGGGTAGGGCAGGCTAAATCAGACTATTTTCCAATGTTGGGATTTGGCACCGGATACAACTACCAATACAGTAACAGCTCCGGTTTTACTTCAAGCAGCATGTGGAGAGGAAGTAGCAGAAGTAATTCTAACGGATATTATCAATTAAATGCCAGTGTTAATCAGCTTATATGGAACTTTGGCAGAACAACCGCCGGAATAAATATGCAAAAATTTAACCGTGAATCTGCGGGTTATGATTTAGACTACAGTATTTTAGAAACGGTATACAACGTTAAAACCGCATATTTTGCCGTACTTGCAGCATTGGCCAATGTTGATATTTTTGAGCGTTCCGTCAGAATAAACTCTCTCAACTACGAACGTACAAAAGCAATGTTTGATGAGGGTTTAAAATCAAGAATAGACGTGGTTAACGCAGAAGTGTATTTGACGGATGCCAAAACGCAGCTAATAGATGCTCAATACCAGTACGATACAGCTATGGTAAATCTTAAAAACGCTATGTACTACACAAAAGACAAGGATTTTCTTGTTGAAAATACTGAAAACTTTGACTTTTTAAGAAACAACTACAAAATGCAGACAGTTGAAGTCGGTACGATAAAGAAAAACGGAGAAACTCAAAACGGCGAATATTCCGCAGTATTACTCACATCCGGCATTCAAAAACAAGATATTCTGCAAAATTACAAATTTAACCCCCTGATAATAGAATTAAGCGAAGCAATCAAAACGGCCTATGAAAACAGACCGGATTTAAAATCACTCAAAATGATTGTACGCGCACAGGAAGAATCCCTAAAGCAGATAAAAAGGAGCTGGGCACCCGAGATATCGGCAAGCGCAGGCTATAATTTAAGATATATGGACAGTCAATCAAATACAGGTTTTACGGCAAGCGCCAACCTTGATTTTCCTATGATTAATATGATGGACATAAAATACAGGATTGACGAAGGAAAATCATATCTTTTAATTGCAAGGGATAATGTGGATTTATCCGAAAAAAATATAAACTATGAAGTGCAAAGGTATTACCTTGCAATGAGAAGACTTGAAAAAACAATTCCTTTAATGGCCGATAAAGTCCGCCAGACGCTTGAAAATTTTGAACTTGCGGATGGAAGATATGCAGTCGGCCTAAATAATTTTATTGAACTTCAAGACGCGCAGACAAATTATAACAACGCCCAACTCGCATTTGTGCAGTCGGTTTTTGATTACAACGTTGCGCGCGAAGAATTTAAAAAATCAATGGGGGTCAGATGAATAAGAAAACAATTATAATTATCATATCCGCTCTTGTACTTATACTTTTACTTCTTGGAGTAATTAAACTTTGCACCAAAAAAAGCGTATTTTACAAGAGTGTTCCTGTTAAAAAAAGAACAATAGTGGAAAGCGTTGAAGCCTCGGGCACAATAAACCCTGTTCAAACCGTAGATATCGGTACACAGGTATCCGGAACAATAAAATACATTTACGCAGACTACAACTCAAAAGTTAAAAAAGGCGACCTGCTTGCCCAAATTGACCCTGCACTATTTCAGGCACAGGTAGACAAAGCACGAAGCGACTTAAATGCCGCAAAAGCAAACTACCAAAGGTCAAAGAGCATGCTTGAATACGAAAAGAAAAACTATGAAAGATATGCAAGGCTGTATACGAAAAATTACGTTTCAAAAAGCGAGGTTGACCTGGCGGAAGCTAATTATAAATCAAACTTAGCGGAAGTGAACGCTATGAAAGCACAAATAAACCAGGCAAGTGCAACGCTTGAAAATAATCTTACTAATTTAAGGTACACAAAAATCATCTCGCCTGTTGACGGAGTTGTTGTATCAAGAAGCGTCGATGTAGGACAGACTGTTGCCGCAAGCTTCCAGACACCTACTTTGTTTATGGTGGCACAGGATTTAACCCAAATGCAGATAGAAGTTAACGTATCGGAAGCGGATATCGGCAGAATAAAAGTTGGGCAGGATGTCACATACACTCTTGACGGCTATGCAAACGAAGAATTTCACGGAAAGGTATCCCAGGTAAGAATTTCGCCGACAACAGTTTCAAATGTCGTGACATACACTGTAATTGTCGATGTTACAAACGAAGAAAACAAACTCATACCCGGCATGACGGCAAATGTTTCCGTTATTACAAATAAAAGCGAAAACGTAATAGCTGTACCGGTTGCGGCATTTCGCTTCACTCCAAAAGAAATAACGGGTGGCAAAAAATTTGAAAAACAGGGTGTGTGGGTAATGGCTAAAAATAAAAAGCCTCAAAGAATTGAAGTGACAACCGGCGCATCTGACGGTGATTACACCGCTATAACAGAGGGAAATATAAAAGAAGGCGACAGAGTGATAATCGATAGTTCAAATACACAAAAAACAACTGCAAAAAGGCGCCGCATGGGGATTTTATAAGTGAGTTTGATTGAAATAAAACATCTTACAAAAACATATCAAACAGGCGACACGTCCTTTAATGCGCTTGATGATGTTTCGCTAAGTGTCGAAGAGGGTGAATTTGTGGCAATTATGGGCACATCAGGCTCCGGCAAATCAACATTTATGAATACTCTGGGATGTCTGGATAAGCCCACATCCGGCAGTTACCATCTTGACGGAACGGACGTTTTAAGCTTAAATGCCGATAAACTCTCGGAAATTCGTAATCTTAAGCTTGGTTTTGTTTTTCAGGGTTTTAACTTAATCCCAAGAACATCAGCTCTTGAAAATGTTGAAATGCCAATGATATACAAAGGAATACCGCCGAAACAAAGGCTTGAAAAAGCGCGCCATGCACTTAAAATCGTCGGCCTGGAATACAGAGAAAACCACTTGCCAAACCAAATGTCCGGAGGACAGCAGCAAAGGGTTGCAATAGCGCGCGCAATTGTAAATGACGCCCCAATTATCCTTGCAGACGAGCCTACAGGAAATTTAGATACAAAGACAAGTATCGAGGTTATGGAATTTTTTGTGGAATTAAATGAAAAAGGAGGCAAAACTATAATCCTTGTAACCCACGAACCCGATATCGCGCAGTATTCAAAAAGAATAGTCAGATTTAAAGACGGCAAAATCATAAGCGATAAGCCAAAAAGTGAAGCTATACGCGAAGGAGGGTTATGATAGATTTTTCTTCTACTCTTAAAATCTCTCTGCGTTCGCTTAAAGTTAATAAAATGCGCTCGGTGCTTACGAGCCTTGGCATTATCATTGGTGTAGCCGCGGTTATTATAATGCTATCAATCGGCGAGGGTGCAAAACAGAGGATAACAAAAGATATTGAATCTATGGGTTCAAACATTCTTATGGTTATGTCAGGCTCAACCACATCCGGCGGGGTCAGAATGGGCTCGGGATCTTCCCCTACTCTTACACTAAAAGACGCGGAAGCCATTGTTAAAAACTGCCCCTCCGTTAAGATTGCAGCACCCATAGTAAACGGCGTACAGCAGATAATCTATTCAAACCAAAACTGGTCAACATCGGTTTACGGCATAACCCCGGAGTATATGGAAATTCAACTCTGGGAAATTGAAAGCGGCAGAGACCTTACACGCGATGATATTAAAAATAATACAAAATCGGCGCTAATCGGTGCAACTGTTTCACAAAACCTCTTTGGCGATGTAAATCCGGTAAATAAAGTTATAAGGATAGGAGGTATGCCTTTTAAGGTTGTCGGACTATTAAAAGAAAAAGGGCAAAATGGCATGGGGCAAGACAAAGACGATACCGTGCTTGTGCCTGTTACAACAGCACAAAAGAAACTTTTCGGCACGGCATTTCCGGGCACCGTAAAATTTATAAATATTCAGGCAAAAGACTCCGACTCTCTTGCTTCTGCCGAGGAAGAAATAAAAGAACTGCTTCGTGAGCGCCATAGGATAGGTAAAAACGATGATGACGATTTTACAATAAGAAACTTTACTCAAATGCTTGAAACGGTTAAACAAGCTTCAAACACAATGGCACTGCTTTTGGGCGCTATTGCCTCCGTTTCGCTTCTAGTAGGCGGTATCGGTATTATGAATATAATGCTTGTGTCCGTTACCGAGCGCACAAAAGAAATCGGAATAAGGATGGCAATCGGCGCAAAAGCCATGGATATAAGGGTGCAATTTCTTGTGGAGGCTCTCGTTTTATCACTAATAGGTGGTCTAATCGGAGTACTAAGCGGTGTTATTATAGCACAGCTTATAGGTATGTTTACGGATATGAAAGTAGCAATAACACTTATGCCTATACTTGTATCGTTTGGTTTTTCCGGACTTGTGGGAATGGGATTTGGATACTATCCCGCTTATAAAGCTTCTCTGTTAAATCCGATTGATGCACTTCGCTATGAATAAGTTGTAAAGTTATGTAAATTTTTTTCAAAAATCAGCATATATTCTTTATATATATTTTTTATATATATATAAATGGAGACGTGCCTTGATTAACTTTTTTATTGAAAAACTTAATAATGCAATCCAAACTAAGTTTGGCAGTGAAAATCAAAACAAAAACAGTGACAACAGCACAAGCATATCAAGCAGTGCCGTTGATTCAAGTATATTTCTCGGAGCAGATTTTGAATCATTTAAAAATAAAATCTCGCAGGGCATTGACGCACAGGGCGAAGAAAGTATTTTTGGTTTTATTGAAGCAGCCGGCGCACAAGACATTTTTGACAGTTTTGATAAAAACTCAAACGGAATAATTGAAGATTTTGAACTTGATGAAACAGCGGGAATTGACGGCAACGAAGACGACATCTCTAAAGAAGATTTAAGCTATATATTCAACTCGCTTCCCTATGAAAAAATTCTTGATAACTTTAAATCTCAAATTGAAGCAATAGAAACACTAAATTCATACGGAAATGACTTCTGTCCGACACAGGGTTATTCACCTTCCGCACAAATTGCGCCGCAGGGCGGGGTTTCAACGCCGCAGGGCGGAACCTCCACCCAAACGGTAACACAAAGTACGCAAGACAGACTGGATGAAATAGAAAACAAAGAAATCCCGGAACTTGAAGAAAAAAGACAGGAAGTAATTGATACCGCACAGTCTGAAATTGACGC
>CALUWF010000016.1 GCA_944324405.1 Candidatus Gastranaerophilales bacterium
TTCAATTCAATTATCTAATTGGGGATGGCTGTCTTGGTTTATTTTCTTAATTAAGAGTAAACCATTGCTATAAAAACGCTGAATAATGTTTTTTGCGATTAAAGTGTTAAATAGATGTATTAATTACTAAGCTAAAGGGTTAAAACACGGACTGTTGAAGGGAAAACCGGTGTTTACATTTTGTTACAATAAAAAAGATCGCGCACCCCGGGTTTCAGACGGGAGTCGGTAAAGCGGCTGAGTGTCTGCTCTATGCGATTTTCTCTGTCTCGCAGCATTTCATCCACAATTATCTGCATTTCAGCGATTTTTGATTTATCTTTTGCTGTTTGTCTTAACTGTTCAAGCTTTGCTTTTTTCTTTGCTACAACTTTATCGTAATTTATGCCGATTTGGTTTCTGAGTGCCTGCTTGTTTGCCTCGGTCGGATTTTTTTGATACTGCGCAATGAGTTTTCTTGTAACTTCATCTTACTAAGGGCGCTCTTTTTCAACAGTTGTGCTGTATCTGAAGGATTTTGCCCCGGGATTAATACGCATATCCGCAGCACCTGCATAATTTACGCTAAAAAGTGTAATTAAGCTTATAAGACACAGTTTTTAAGCATTTAATCATCCTTTCTCGGGTGTATGTCCCAATCTGTATATTTTATGACTATATTTCTTTGAAGAATTGCATTTTAATTGTTTATTTATAGTTTCCTTAAGTGCAAATATAGCCCTTGTTTCCCGATACCGCATATTCCTATCCCTCAGGCACAGGGAGTCTGAATGAGTGTTTAGGATTTTTCTTCTCAAGCCATTTGCAGTAGGACATTGCATTATTGTACAAATTCTATCCTCGTTTGATATATACTATCATAGATAAATATTTTAAAAATGGGCTCGATAATGGAAATAAGAGAAGTGGTAAATAATAAAGCAGAGTTTATGCCGCTGCTGTTAATCGGCGATGAAGACGAGTTAATGATCAGCAAATATTTAGAGCACTCAAAACTTTATGCTTTATATAAAGATAGTGTTTTAGTGTCCCTTTGCGCTCTTGTAATTATTAACTCTGATACAATTGAAATAAAAAATCTTGCCACATATCCAAAATATCAAAACAGGGGCTATGCTTCAAAATTATTAAATTTTGTATTTGATAAGTATAAGGATAGCTTTAAAAAAGTAATTCTCGGTACGGGCGAGAATGATATTACTTTAAATTACTATAAAAAGCGCGGGTTTAGACAAACCCGCAGAGTAAAGAATTTTTTTATTGATAATTATCCGCACCCCATATTTGAAAACGGTAAACAGCTTGTGGATATGATTTATCTTGAAAAGCCACTTATTAATGAATAATCAGAAGCTTTCTCTCATATTTATAAATTACAGCTGTCCGCCGACGGATTTATAAAGGCTTAATGATGCTATGATTACATCCGCCTTGCTTTGAACTTCTTCTTTTTGAAGGGATAAGAGATTTTCTTTGTATTTTAGCGTATCGAGGTATGAAACCGCGCCTTTTTCATATTTATAGTACATATCGTTATAATATTTTGTTTCGCACTCAACCCGTTTGATGTCGTTTTGGTTTTTTGTCGTATTTGTTTTTAAATCCGCAAGACTGTCATTTATTTCCTGCATTGAGGTCAAAATTGTTTTTTGATAAGTGTTAAACATTTGCTCGTATTTATATTTTTTCCCTCTCAGTCTTGCAAGAAGCTTACCGCCGCTAAATATGGGCTGAGTAAGTCCGCCGCCTAATGACATTATAAAACTTTCCCAGTTAAAAAGCGGGGAAAAAGCATAGGCGTTAAAGCCGAGAAATCCTGTCAGGTTAATACTCGGGAGGAGATTTTTGCGGGCAATTTTAACGTCCAGTGCCGCAGCCTGCAATTGTGCTTCGGCTTTTAAAATGTCGGGTCTTTTTTCTATAATTTCGGAGGGTATGCTCTGCGGCAGGTCTTTTAATATCTCTATTGAGTCAATAGTGCCCCTTTGAAGCTCTGAGGAGTTTTCGCTGCTTTCTCCTGTTAAAACGCTGAGTTGGTTAAGCAGCTTGGCGCGGCTGTTTTTTAGGGTTTCAAAATCGGACAGAGCTTCGGTGTATGATTTATCCGCAATTGTTACATCCGTTGATGAAGCAAGGCCGTAGTCGTAATTAATTTTTGTTAAATCAAGAATTTCTTTCCTTAGAGCCGTAAGCTCATTTTGATATTCAATTTGTTTATCAAGGCTTAGTATATTGAAATAAGTCGATGCGCTGAGGGTGGTAAGTGAAATAAATGCCGATTTTTCATCGTACTTTAATGCTTCGTAATCTTTTTCAACTTTTTTTGTATTAGAGCGGTTTTTACCCCAGATATCAAGCTCATAATTAACCGTTAAGGGAAATCTCATATTGGTTGCATAATATGAGGGGAAAAACATTCCGGCATAAGGAATTGAGCCTGAAAATTTTTCGCGGTTTGCAGTGGCATCAAAACTTATCGAGGGAAGTTCACCCCCGAATGATTCTTTTATTGCCTCTTTCCCTTCAAGAACCTTTAGTTCGTTTATCTTTATATCATAATTAGCGTTTGCGGTTTTTAGAATGTAATCGCTTAAAATGGGGTCGTTAAATTTACTCCACCAGTCAAGATTTATATATTCAATTTTATAATCTTCCTGTTCTTTCTTCTTTTTGTTCTTCTTTTTCTTTTGCTTTTTGGCGTCATCTGTTGACGATACCATTTGTTTTGTGTCCGTGGTGTCGCTAATGCAAAAAGAAGGAGCGCAATTTATGAGCAATATTGTTAATAAAAACGCTGCTATATATTTTTTCATTTTTTCCTCTTAAATATGTTGATTAATCTTTGTTTAATCTGCGGATTGTTATACATTTGAAGCTTCTTTTGAAGCTGTGTAATTGTTATATACAAGACGGGTATTAAAAATAAATTTAAAATCGTAGATACAATCATTCCGCCAAATACCGCCGTTCCCATTGAAATTCTGCTCACGGAACCTACACCCTTTGCAAATACAAGCGGAGTAATGCCTAAAATACAGGCAAGAGAAGTCATTATAATAGGTCTAAAGCGGATTGCCGCCGCATCAACTATTGCCTCTCTTAAATTTTTTCCCTGTCTGTGCAGCTGGTTTGCAAATTCAACTATCAAAATACCGTTTTTGCTTGCAAGCCCGATTAACATTACAAGTCCTATTTGACAAAAGACGTTGTTGTCAATGCCGCGCAGGAACTGAAAGAGTATTGCGCCAAACAGCGCAAGCGGAACCGCAAGCAGAATAATTGCAGGCTCAAAAAGGTTTTCATACTGCGCCGCAAGGATTAAGAATACAAATATAAAACTCAGCGCAAAGATAAACACTGCCTGACTTCCCGATTCCTGCTGCTCAAGAACTATCCCTGACCACTCGTAGGAAAATGTTTTGGGCAAGACTTTTTTTGCGATTTTTTCCATTTCTTTAACTGCTTCACCCATACTTACACCCTGTTTGGCTGAACCCGTGATTTCCGCCGAGCGTCTCAGGTTGTAGTGGTTTATCGTATCTGCCGTGTAGGATGTGGAATAGGATGTTATAGTCGACAGAGGCATCATAGAGCCGTCTTTTGTTCTTACGTAAAATTGCCCCAAATTCTCGGGTGATGTGCGAAATTCTTTATCTGCCTGTAAATACACCCTGTATGACTTGTTCAGATAAGTAAAATCATTTACATACATTGAACCCACAAAGACTTGAAGGGCGTTATATACATCACTTAATGACAGGCCGAGCTGTTTGGCTTTGAGTTTATCTATCTGCAAATCAAGCTGTGGAGAGTTTGCGGCAAAAGAAGTAAATAAGCCTGTTAATTTGGGAGATGTTAAGCTTTCCGATATTATATCCTGTGTCACGGAATTTATTGTATCAAGCGAATTGTTTGCGTTATCTTTTATTTCAAACTGAAAGCCGCCGACTGTACCGATACCCTCAATTGCGGGCGGCTCAAAAGCTACGGCAATGGCATCAGGGAGTTTTGATAATTCTTTGTTTACTCTCTCAACAATAGCCTTGGCGGACTGTTTCTTGCTTTTTCGCTCATGGTTAGGCTTTAAATCTACGTAAATAAGCGCTTTGTTTGGCGAGCTGCCGCTAAAACTGTACCCTGTCGTATCAAGATAGCCTTTAATACCTTCTTCCCGCTCAAATATTTTATCTATTTTATCCACAATTCTCTGTGTTTCCTCTAAAGATGAACCTTCGGGCGCCTGAACCATTACACTGAAATATGCCTGATCTTCAATCGGAATAAAAGACTGCGGAACAATTTTGAACAGTCCGTATGTTGTTAAAATCAGCACTCCAAAAACGATAAAAACTTTTTTGCGGTTATTTAAGGCTATGTTTAGCAGATTTCTGTATTTTTCAATGGTTGCTGCAATTAAATTGTTAAATTTATCAAAAAATTTAAAGTTAAATTTGCTCTTTTCTTTAAGCATTATAGCTGACATTGCAGGTGTTAAGGTTACGGATACGAAAGCTGAAAATGCAATTGAAAAGGCAATGGTAAGGGCAAATTGTTTATATAATTTTCCCGTTGTTCCGGGGAAAAAGGCAATGGGAACAAAAACGGTAATTAAAACAAGAGAAGTTGCAATAACCGCGCTGAAAATCTCTTTCATACCTTCAATTGCGGCTTCGCGCGGCGCCATTTTCTTCTCTTTTATAAATCTTTCAATATTTTCAACAACAATAATGGCATCATCCACAACAAGCCCCGTTGCAAGAACTATCCCAAAGAGTGTCAGGGTGTTTATTGAAAACCCGAAAACCTTTAGAAGTGCAAAAGTTCCGATTAGCGAAACGGGAATTGTGACCGAGGGAATAATGGTTGTTCTCCATTTTTGCAAGAAAAGATAAATTACCGCAATTACAAGGAGAATTGAACCCACAAGAGTCAATAAAACTTCGCGGATTGATTCTTTTACAATATTGCTTGAATCAATGGAGGTTATGCACTGCAACCCCGGCGGGAAAGATTTTTGGAGCTGCTCCATTTCGGCTTTGATTTTTGTTGATACGTCAATGGCGTTTGCGGTTGGAAGCTGCATAATTGCAAACCCTACGGCGTCTTTTCCGCTGTAGTGGCTTATTGTGTTGTATGTTTCCGCGCCGAGCGTTGCATACCCGACATCTTTCAGGCGGACAATCATATTCCCTTCGGCTTTTAAGATAATCTCATTAAATTCTTCGGGGGTTTGCAATCTTCCCGGAGCCTCAACACTCATGGCTATTTCCTGCGCCTTTTCGCTCGGCGCTCCGCCTATCTGTCCCGCCGTTACCTGTACGTTTTGCTCTTGCAGGGCAGCTATAACATCTGTTGCGGTTAAGCCCTTGCTTGCAAGTTTAAACGGGTCAAGCCATATGCGCATTGCAAAAGTTCTGTCGCCAAAGATAATAACGCTTGCAACCCCTTTAATTCTTTGCAGATAGTCTTTTATGTATCTGTCAATGTAATTACAGATAAATTCCGTATCGTACTGCCCGTTATCCGATTTTAAAATGTAGAGCAGCACAAGGGCGGTCGAGTTTTTATAAATCGTAACGCCTGTTTGTTTAACTTCCTGCGGGAGCCTTGCTTCGACCTGTTTTACTCTTGTCTGTACATCCAAAAGAGCATCATCAAGACTTCTTTTTGAATCAAAGATTATATTAATTGTGCTTGTACCGTCATTACTGCTTGAGGAGTACATATATTTCATATCCTCAGCCCCGTTAATTGCCTGTTCAAGAATAGTTGTTACCGTTGCCTCAACCGTTTGGGCATCGGCGCCTATGTAGTTTGCGGTTACGGATATTTGCGAGGGTGCAAGCTGCGGATACTGTTCAACGGGCAGAACGGGTATGCAGATTAAGCCCGCAAGAAGAATAATTACAGAGCATACGGCTGATAAAATCGGACGTTTTATAAAAGTTTCAACAAACATTATATCCGCTCCTCGCTCTCAACCTGCACGGGTGCGCCGTCGTATAGTTTCTGTACTCCTCTTGTTACTATAAAATCACCCGAATTAAGACCTTTTTCAACTAAATATTTATCGTTTTGAATTTCGCCTAAAGTCACGGGGGTTTGCTTTGCGACCTGTTTTCCGTTTTCCTCTTTAATAACAAAAACAAAGTCCTGTCCTGTCAGGTGAATTTTTGCACCCACAGGCACAAGAAGCCCTTGTTTTTTATCATATACAACTCTTACCTTGACCGATTGGTCAGCTTTTAAGATGCCGTTTTTATTTTTAAGGATTGCTTTTGTAAGAATTGTTTGCGTAGAGGAGTCAACCCTCGGCGAAATGAATGACAATTTTGAGCTTGCCGCGGGCTTGTTTTCTTTATCTAAAATTTGCACCTCAAGGCCTGTTTTAATATCAAAAACCCTGTCCGCGGGAAGTCCCACGTTTAACTCCAGAGTTTCATTTTGTGTAACGGAGAGCATTTTTACCTCGGGTGTTACATAGTCCCCGACTTTTACGGGGATATCGCCGACAGTGCCTGCAAAAGGCGCCGTTATGGCATGGTAGTTAAGCATTACCGTCTGTTCTTTTATTTGCGCTTCGTTTGTTTCGTAGTCCGATTTTGCTTTTTTGTATGCATTTTCATAATTTTCCAAATCCTGTTTGCTTACGGTTTTCTTTTCGTATAAATCCGAATATCTTTCAAACTGGGTCTTTGCGGTTTCATAGTTTAAAAGAAGCGATGAGCGTTTAACTTTGTAGGAATTTAAAAGCGCCTCTTGTTTTCTCGGGTCAATTACAAGCAGAAGCTGGCCTTTTTGAACTTTATCTCCAGCCTTTACGTTTATTTCGCGTATTTGCCCCGATACTTGTGGCTGCATAAATATGGATTGTCTTGAAATCAGTACACCCTGATAAATTTGCGCATCGTCAAATTCCGTCGGTTTTATAATTTCGGCATTTACCCTTACCTGTTCCTGCCCGGGCTGCTTTTGCCCGAGAAAATAAGACCCTGCGCGAAGCAGGATTAAAAGTAACAGCAAAGCTATCCAAATATATTTTCTCATTTCCTATCTCCAGTCCGAAATCATACTTAGTATGTTATCAGATAACAAACCATTGTCAAGGAGGATATTTGCTTATTTGACAAAAGCGTATTTGTAAAGATATAATTGAGCGCAAAAGGTGTTAAATGTCAAATACAGAGTATAACGACTTAAGAATACAATATAACAGCCTGTTTAAAGAAATGACGGATATTTATCATAATATTGCGCTAAAGCTTGAAATATCCGACAGTGCTTTTTTAATACTATACACCATTGTTGAACTGGGGTGCGGCTGTACTCAAAAAGATATCGCGCAGATGTATTATATGAGCAAGCAGACTATTAACTCCTCAATAAAAAATCTTGAAAAATCAGGCTATATTACTCTTAAACAGGATAAGGGCAATAATAAACAAATATTTTTAACTACTCTTGGCGAAAAATTGGCGCAAGAGAAAATTAAACCCGTGATTAAAATTGAAAACGATGTTTTTGCACAAATGAGCTTTGATGAAAGCCAAAAACTTTTAAAATTAACAAGAAAATATACGGATTTATTGAAAGAAAAAACGGAAGTAATTTTGTAATATTGCAATCCAATTCCCTTCATTTGTCTTTATTTGGGTGAATTTTACCATTTTTCTTCGCAGCTTAATTATTGCAAAATTTAAATTATGACTATTAGTCATTGACTTTAAGTCAATAATATAATAGTATTAAAATGTACTCGGGTAAGGATTAATTATGAACAAACGTCAAACAGCAGCGCTTGAAACAAAACGCAAACTTGTAAGCGCAAGCCTTGAACTTATTAAGGAGCAAGGTTTTGATGCCATAAATGTCGAAGATATCACAAAAAAGGCGGGAGTTGCAAAGGGCACATTTTATACTTATTTTAAAAGAAAAGAAGATATAGTCCTTGAAATCAGCAGGGCGCCCTTTAGTGAAATTGCAAACGAACTAAAGGAAATGGGCGGCTTAAATACTTCTGATAAGCTGCGCCACTATTTTCACAGATTTATGGAATGCGTTGAAGCATGCGGGATAAACGTATGCCGCCAATGGACAAGAGATGTCTTAGACCCGAATAACGTTCCGGACACCAAAGACGGGCAAAAGTGGAAGTACGATTTTGAAATGCTTGAAGGCATTCTAAAAGATGCCGTATCTAAAGGGGAATTAAAAAAAGACACTCCCGTCGAGCTTTTAACTCACATTATAATATGCGAACTCTACGGAATGATGACCTGCTGGTGTATGTCGGACGGCAAATTTGAGCCGCTTGATTGGACGGACAGATTTTATCAGGCACAAATAAAAACAATGTTTGAAACGTATTTAAACTAAAGGAGACAAAAATATGAAATACAGAAAACTGCGAGATATTGAAGTAAGCGCGGTCGGAATGGGTTGCATGGGATTTTCACACGGTTACGGCGCAATTCCGACAGAAGAAGAATCTATAAGACTTATTCACAGGGCTTATGACCTTGGCTGTACATTATTTGACACGGCAGAAGCATACGGACCCTATGTAAATGAAGAACTTGTAGGAAAAGCAGTTAAGCCTTTCAGGGATAAAATTATTTTAACAACAAAATTTGTCCCCGTATTTCAGCCGGGGCAAGAAATTCCCGAAGGCAAGCTGAGCAAAAAGGGTGTTACAAATGCTCTTAATGATTCTCTAAAAAGGCTTCAGACAGACTATATAGACATTTATTATGAACACAGAGTTCCGCTTGACAGTAACGTAGAGGAAGTTGCGCAGTGGATGGGTGAGTTTATAAAAGAAGGAAAAATTCGCGCCTGGGGTCAGTCGCAGTCTACCGTTGAACAAATCAGAAAAGCCCACGCCGTAACACCGCTTACAGCTATTCAAAGCGAATATTCAATGATGGAGCGCATGTTTGAAAAAGACGTAATCCCTGTCTGTCAGGAATTAAATATCGGTTTTGTAGCTTTTTCTCCCATGGCATCAGGATTTTTAAGCGGGAAATACAACAAAGATATGCAATATAAAGGCGATGATGTAAGGAGAGTTATTACAAGATTTAACCCTGAAAATGTTGAGAAAAATCAGCCTTTACTTGATTTATTACATAGCGTGGCTGATAAAAAAGGGGTGACTCCCGCTCAATTATCTCTTGCCTGGATGCTGCATAAATACCCCCATGCGGTACCTATCCCCGGCATGAGAAAAGATGAGAGAGTGGTTGAAAACCTCGGCGCAGCGGAAGTTGTGTTGAGTGATGAAGAATTTAAAAATATTGATGCCGAATTAAATAAAATTACAATTTACGGCAACAGGACGGATGAAGATATACATAAACTCGGAACGGTAAACGCCCGTGAGTTTAGAAATTAATTTTAAGGAGAATAAATTATGCAGACAGTAAAATTAAATAACGGTATTGATATGCCGATTTTAGGCTTTGGTGTTTATCAAATTCCCGATAACAGCGAATGCGAAAGAGTTGTTCTGGACGCCCTTGAAACAGGCTACAGGCTGATTGATACGGCGCAAGCGTATTTTAACGAAGAAGCCGTCGGCTCCGCCATTAAAAAAAGCGGCGTTGAAAGAAAAGATATCTTTCTTGTTACAAAAATCTGGGTATCAAATGCGGGCGAAGAAAAGGCATATAAATCAATTGATGAATCTTTAAGAAAATTGCAGACGGATTATCTTGATTTAATACTTATTCATCAACCGTTTAATGATTATTACGGAACATATCGTGCAATGGAGAGAGCATGCAAAGAAGGAAAAACACGTGCTATCGGCGTAAGTAATTTTTACCCCGACAGATTTGTTGACCTATCTCATTTTGTTGAAATACAGCCTGCAATTAATCAGGTTGAAACTCATGTATTTCAACAGCAAAAGACTGCAAAAGAAATTATGAAAAAATATAATACGCAAATTATGTCCTGGGGACCTTTTGCGGAAGGTAAAAATAATTACTTCCAAAATGAAACCCTAAAAGAAATCGGTGCAAAGTATGGAAAATCCGTTGCACAGGTTGCTTTAAGGTTTTTAGTTCAGGAAGGTGTGGTTGTAATTCCAAAATCCACACATAAAAACAGAATGGAAGAAAATTTCAACATCTTTGATTTTGAACTGTCTTTGGATGACTTAAATAAAATAAGGGCGCTGGATACAGGCAGGAGCCTTTTTTGCGACCACTACAGCCCGGATTTTGTTGATTTTATAGCTAACTATAAAATATAGAACAACACGGACATATATTTTATAAGAAAAAACGGAGCGGGATTTAAAGACATCCCGCTTTTTAAATGTGGTCGGACGGAGAGACATCCCGCCATAAGAGTTATTTCTTTTAAATCTTCAATTTTGCATATTTTGGGCGCGAACACCATCTTGTTTGGCTATAAGATAGCGAAAGAGTAAAAATACATAGCTAAAACAAGTCACCTCAACAGGGAGCTTAATTGAATATTTTTATTGCCGTCTCAACTCACCTTTTATAAAATAATTAGTTGGATTTAGGCTAATACTAACAAGTGATGCATTAAAGCGGATCGTTCAACTTCGTACCTATTATAGGCCGCTTTTATAATCTGCCTTTTATATCCTTAAGCAGATTGTGTTCATTGAGCAGGTTTTCTTCCTTTGCCTTTCTTAGTATGTCTGCGCCTTCTTTAAGTATTCTTGTTATGTCTGCGGTTATGCTTCTGTGCTCATCCGGGTCTTCTTTATTGTTTTTTCTGTTTTGTTCTTCACAGTATCTGCACAGTTTATAATCATCCGAGATTATACAGCCGCATTGTAAACACCTGTTCATTTTTTATTGATATCCTTTCAATTAAGTTAAAGTAAAACTAATCAATCCAATAAGAAATAATGAAATTATAAATTATTAAACATTACATTGTTAATATTCCACCTTATGATTAAACCTAACAACAAGGAGAAAAGAACGGTAAAAAAATTACTCATTTATATTCAATACAGTTGGTGTGACAAGAGTTTGCGTTTATTTACATTTCTTAATAATTTTAATAAAAAAACAGCATTGCAAGCCAGTATATAAAAACATTGTTTAAGAAAAAAGAATCTCCTTTTGTAATTTATTTACAAAAGGAGAAATATGTTTACGTGAAATGTTTATCTATTTTATTGTATACATAATTTATAATATATAAATACCATGTTTAATTAAAAAAGGCAAGCAATTTTAATTTGAAGCAAATATGCAGGCGTAAAGCACAATACTGCATTAAATTTGGGATTACAAAATATGTTTATTGGTGAGTTATTTTTTTGAAAAGAAATTTATAAGCTTTTCAAGAAGCCCTTCGTCTTGATAATTTGCCTCTTTCAATTCTTTTTTCTCAATTGTTTTGCCATAGTACTGCGCAAGCGCCATATCGCCCTGCTTGTAGTAAAACTCACCTAAAATCTGACCTGCCTTTTTGTCTTTATCTACCTCGTAAACTCTTTTCCAATATTCCATAGAGGTAAATTTTTCATTGTTATTTGCATAGAGGTTTGCAAGTTCTATGAGAGTATTTTTGTCTTTAGGGTTTTTGTTTGATGCATGTGTAAATTCGACAATTGCCTCGTCAAAGCGTCCTTGGGCTTTATAGCAGTATCCCCAGTTGTAGCAGGATTTAAACTCATCGCCCATGCCTTCGTATATTAATGCTCTCATTTGAAAGGAAAGTGCGTTGGGCGCATTTAAATTTGTATATTTTTCTACCGATTTAAGCGCTTCTTCAAAATTTTGTTTATTGTAATAGTATTGAGCCTCGAGCAGATAATATGCGGCAAGCTGCTCTTTATTTGCTTCTTTGTATAAATTTTTATCCTCTTTTAATTTGTCCAAAATCTCTTTGGCGCTGTCATTTTGTTCATCCTGTAAAAGAATTTTTGCTCTCAAAAAATCGTCTTTTACGACTTCAAGCGCATTTTTGTAGTCACCGAGTTTAAAATAGAGATTTGCAAGAATGTTTTTAAAATTGTCGTCATTTTCAAACTGTGATATCGCTTTTTTTGCAATACCTACTGCGCTCTCGGTTGAATTTTCTTTGCAATAAAGGTCAATCAGCTCGATATATGCGTCTTTTTGGTGTGCGTCCATATCGAGAAGTTTTAAAAATTCATCAATTGCACGCAGGTTTTTTCCTGTTACTTTGTAAAGTCTTGCAAGTTTTCTTATACCCTCGATTGAATTTGAATCAAGGTTAAGTGCCTTTTTTACATCATTTATGGCATGTTCATATTTATGCTGAACGATATTGACATTAGAGCGCATAATGTAGTACATGAATTTATCACGCTCAAGATACAAGTCCATAAGCTGCGAAAGTGCCGTTTCATCTCCGGGGGCAAGTTCTACTATTTTTGTATATATTTCTATTGCCTTGTCTTCATTTCCTTTTATAAGTTCGTCATTTGCCGCCTGATGCAGTGTATGAACATCACTCATTTTAAACATTCTCCTTATACATACATTTTTGCCAGATCATCCGCATGCAAAAAGCCGCGTTGGCTTATTATTTCGCTTACTTTTTTGTTATCGTATTTTGTAATTTTGTGCTCAATTTGAAATGTACCATCGTCGCTAATTTCAAGCATTGCCCAATTTGGCATTCTATCCTGTGTCATAGAACGCCCGACCGACCCGACGTTAACAACTGTTTTGCCGGAATTTAGCGCATAGCCGCAGGGCAGATGGGTGTGCCCGCATAAAATAAGTGAAGCATCGGAATTTTTAACCATTTCCTCCACTTCATCAAGTGCCAGGGAAGGGTAAATATTTTCATCTTGCTGTCTTGGAGAGCCATGCACAAGCTCTATTTTAAGTCCGTTCACTTCAACGTATTTTTTTTGCGGCAAATTTCTTACAAAGTCTTTATACTTTTCATTGATTATTTTTAAATCATCTTCAAGAGCATAGCCCATACATGGTGCTTTTTTCTTTGCTTTTTCAAGCAGTTCAAAGTTAAAATTTGCAACCATATTATCCGTATTGCCTTGAATAATTTCAAGATTGTTAAGATTTAAAATAAGCTCTGCCGTTCCGTTTGGGTCATATCCTGCCATTAAGATATCGCCAAGGCAAAATATTTTATCTGCCTTTAATTTTTTAATTTCTTTTAAAACTTCTTCAAGTGCAAGAGTGTTTGCGTGAATGTCTGATATAACCGCTATTTTCATGCTATGATTTTATCATAAAAAAGGAATTTGTGTTATGGAAAAAATTCAAATTAAAATAGGGGATGTAAAAATTGGTGCAGGGGCGCCCGTTAGTGTCCAGTCGATGACAAATACAAAAACAGACGATGTGCGGGGAACGCTAAAGCAGATTTGCGAACTTAAGGATATGGGCTGTGAAATAGTAAGATTGGCTGTTTTAAACAAAGACTGTGCGCAAAAAATTAAAGAGATAAAACAAAAATCCCCGCTTCCTCTTATTGCGGATATACATTTTGATTATCGGCTTGCCCTTATATGCATAGATTCCGGTATTGACGCACTAAGACTTAATCCCGGCAACATAGGCGGCATGGAGCATGTAAAAAAAGTTGTCCAAATGGCAAAAAAGACAAACACCCCCATAAGAATTGGCGTAAATGCGGGTTCTTTAGAGCGAGAGCTTATGGCAGATAAGACCCTAAGTCTTGAAGATAAAATGGTTAAAAGCGCGTTGGGGCATATTAAAATGCTTGAAGATTGTGATTTTAATCTGATTAAGGTTTCGCTTAAATCGAGCGATGTTATGACTACAATTAAAGCCTACAGAAAAATTTATGAACTTATTCCATACCCGCTGCATCTTGGTGTTACTGAAGCCGGCACTTTAAGAGGGGGGCTTGTAAAGTCTTCCATAGGTATCGGAACACTTTTGGCGGAAGGCATAGGGGACACAATAAGGGTATCTTTAACGGAAAATCCGCTTGAAGAAGTTATTGCCGGATGGGATATTTTAAAAGCATTAAAATTAAGGCAGCGCGGGGTTAATTTTGTTTCATGTCCCACCTGCGGCAGGACAAAAATCGATTTAATCGGACTTGCAAAAAAGGTTGAAGAGAGATTTAAAAATCTTGATATGCCAATAACAATAGCCACAATGGGCTGCCCGGTAAACGGCCCGAACGAAGCTCGTGATGCTGATTTTGGCATAGCCGGAGCAATAGGCGAGGGCTATATTTTTAAGAAAGGTGAACTTATAAAAAAAGTTCCCGAAGAAAATCTGTTGGACGAATTTGAAAAGCTTATAAAAGAAGATTTGGGAGAATTAAAGTTTTTTAAATAAAATTTACATTAAATAGTTGGTCAAAAACAGGATATAATATATAATAATTATTAATGTAGTATGAGGTATATTATGAAGAAAACCATATTGGCTTTAAGTTTATTGTTTGTAACACAATCTTGCTTTGCATATCTTGAAGAAGGCAAGACTGCGGATGTGCATATGCTGCAAAATACGGGATATTCGCAAGCCACGCTCAAAATGGTCGACCGAGCAACATCGCAAGTGCAGGGTGCATATGGCAGCGAACACTACGTGAAATATTATAAAGACTATAAACCAAAACACGGACTTGCCGCTTTTTACAATAAAGCAAAAATTTATATTGACCCTGTTATGAATGATGATTATTTCGGAAAACACGAAAGCGACTTTACTAACGCTTGGTTCCCGGATCTTGAAGATAGCACCGTTGAAGCAAGCGGAAACAGGGGTACTATTGAAGACCTGTAATTAAGTTTGCAAACTTTGCGCTAAATGCACACATAGTAATTAAAAAGATTACCGACATCAAGAGGATTGAATAATTTAAATTCGTCCTCTTTTTGTATTTGCCTTCTTTTAAATCTTTTATGCTTTGCGGTTTTTTATAAAATACCGCCGCAAAATTTATACAGCATGTAATTAAAATAGTATATGCCAAAGCAAAAATAAACATTACAATACTGCTCCACAGCCCTGTTTGGGCAAGTGCATTGTTTATGTAAAACCTTGAGGCAAAAATACCGGAGGGCACAAGTGCGCATGCTATAAGTAAAAGCAGGCTCAGTATTCTGCAATAATACGGATTTGTGTGACAAATCGCGCTAAAGTTGTCAAAATCCGCCCTTAGACCATTTTTGTTTATGTCAAAAATTGCCGCCGCACCCAGCAGTCCAAGATTAAGAATTGCAATATTTACAATGAAAAGTATTGCTCCGGTATGTACTTGGATATCATTTATAAAAAATAAAAATGTGCAGAAACAGAAGTTTAAAGTGTTTAAAAGAAAAATAAAATCTTTGAAATTTTGCGCTTTGAGCAATTTAAACGCGCTTAAAATAAAAGTTGCGCAAAGAAGTATTGCCGCAAAAATCTGCATAAAACTTCCGGGTTCAAAAAGCGTGTTTAACATTTTATAAACGGCGATTAAGTACGCAAATGGCATAATAGAGTTGTAAAAAACAAAAGAAGGAAAGCTTTGAATTTTACTTTGTGAATTTGTCTCAAATATAAGGGCAAATCCGCTTTTCATAATAAGCGCAAGCATAAAAAGAATTTTTGAAATCACAAGTGTTACACTGTGAAAATCCGCGCTAAATCCGCCCGACAGTGCACATGCAAAAACCATTAATGCGCTTGCAAAAAGTGAAAAAGTTAAAAATTTATAAGAGTTAAAATATATTTTTCTGTTTTTAAAACCAAGTATTACAAAAAACATGCAAAAACTTAAAATTTCAAGAGAGAGTAAAAACGGCAAAAAGCCTTTTGAAATTACGAGCATATCAAGCCCTAATGCAGTACACAGGTAGAGCGAATTAAAATAATGCCCCTTAAAACGCAGTTGTTTAAGGTGTTGCTTTGAAATCAAAAAGACAAAAAGCACAAGAAGCTGTGAAACGATGCATAAAAATATTTCAAGGCCGCCAAGAACAATATTGCTTCCGAAAAAATATACTTTATCAAGACTGTGAGGGTTTGAAAAGCCGGCAATAAAAGGTATTTGACATATTGTTGCCAAAATGAGAGTGCTTATTGTTAAATTGTTTGATATTTTTTGCGAATTTTTGCCAAACAAGCCGCAAAAAGCAAAATTTATAACGGTCGCAAGGAACAAAACCGCAAACCCGAATATCATATAAACCGTTTTTTGTGTAATTATAAAACTGTCAAAAAAAGACATAACTTCTCCTTAAAATAAAAACATAGAAATAACCATATCGGCATATTTTGAAACGGCATCGCTCAAAATACAAGGCGTAATCCCAAGCGCGCAAACACAGCCGACTATAATTAAAAGTGCTACCGTATTGTGTCTTAATAAATCGTGCGGCTTGCATTTTTCACATTCATCGGTACCAAAAAATATATTTTGATAAACTTTAATTAAATAAAACATGCCGGGAATAAGTCCGATTAAAATTAAAATCGTGCATATCCAGATGATATTTTGAGAATAAATTTCAGTCGAAAAGCCTCCGCAAAGGCATAAAAACCTGGCACAAAATCCGGATGTAAAAGGCATTGCAAGTGCCGCCAGAGTAAGAATAAAACACAGCGCCGCAAGCTTAGGGCAATGAGTTGCAAGCGCCCCCATAAAGGGTAGTTTCGTTGTTTTGAAAATTTTTGATGCAAAACAAAAACACAAAAATAAGCCAAGCAGTATCAAACTTTGTGAAAAACATTGAAATATGGCACCTTCAATACCCTGAATGCTCAGTGAACATGCGGCACATATTGCTGTTGAACTTTGTGAAAATGCAAAGTAGCCGAGCGATTTTTTTAAATCAATTTGACCAAAGGCAAGTATTGAGAAATAAATAACATTAAATATCGCAAATATTGCAATTATCGGTGCAAATACCTGAAACACCGGCGCAAGTGCATACAGATTGAATTTTATGAAAATGTAAAATCCCAAAATAAACTCAGTCAAGAAAACGCAGGCAAAAGACGCATTTGAATTTTCAATAATTCCTAAAAGCGGCCTGTGCAATGGGAAAAACGGTAATTTTATCATACTTAACCCAAGAAGAGGGATAAATACGATAAACAGTATTGAAGAAGAAATATCACGGCAATTATGTATAAAATTCGGAATATTGGCGTCAATGCCGTTATGCCTTAAAAGAGCAAATATGAGTGAAAATGCACCTGTCAGGAGAAAAATGAAGAACGAATTTAAAATAAGATATTCCTTTGTTCCTTGTCTTGCGGTTTTTTGCGGCATAAAAATATTTGCAAGGATATAAACACACAGGACTTCAAAAAGCGCGGCAGCACAGAAAACATAAAAATCTCCCGCCGAAATTAAAACAAGCGCCGAAGACTCAAGAAACAGGACAAACGGATAAAATATTTTTTGTTTTTTTGTAATGCTGCTTTTTGCGCAAACAAAACATATAAGTACAATAAGGCTTATGAGTGCTGCAAAAAGGCTGCCCGGTGTATCAAAACCTGTTATATAGCCGCCGCTAAAGGGCGAAATCGGGTAAAATGTACTTAAAAACACGTGGTCAAGTTCAAAATTTGAACTTTTGAAAAAGAAAATATAAACACTGAGTACAAAGAAAAGCAGACTGAAATATTTGGCAAAACGCCTTATTAAAACAACGTTGTTTTTAAAAAGGCCAAGAAAAATAACAAGTCCCGCAAGAAGGGGTAAAAGCGAATAAATAAAAGTATTTACAGTGTTTTCCATTATCTTACCACCCCCGTTTTAAAGTATATTAAACAAGTGAAAAGCGTAATTAGAAAAATCCAGATAAGCGCTTTGAAAAAACGTGAATTTAAATCAGCACTTTGCGTTTTCTGGACAATAAAAGAAATTACAGCCGATAAAAAAGCAGGAATGGCATAGAAAAATGCAAGCACATATTTTTCAAAAAATGCAAAAATTCTATACACAAAAAGGATAAAATCCCTAAAAATAAAATCTCTTATATCATCCGCAAAAAAGCGCCGCGCCGCAAGACGTCTCAGGGGGCGTATTCTAAGGGAATGCAGTCTTTTTGTAAAATAAATATTGTATGCAAGATAGTAGCCTGCGGCACTAATCAAAAAAGCAAGTACATTCATAAAAGGATTTGAGCCGCCGAGATTTGCGCGTCCGGAAAGTGTAAAAAACGCACCCGCTTTATTATAAAAGATGAAACCGAAAAATATACAGGGTAAAAGCAGGATTAAAATCGCCGCAATCATTGTCCTGCTTGCTCGTTTGGGCTCTATTGTTCCGCGATAATTTCCTTCAAACACCCTGAAATATACTCTAAAAAGATAAAATGCCGTTACAAAAGAACATATCAAAATTAAGGTTAAATATATTGTTTTGCCCGCGTGTGAAAGATTGCCGAGCAAAATTGCCTTCGGGTAAAATCCGCTAAAAACAAAACCGCACAATGAGATTGCGCCGGCAAGATAAGCACAAGTTAAAAAGGGAAGTTTTTCTCTTAATCCGCCCAGGAATTTAATGTTTTCCTGTGAACCCGTTGAATAACTTACTGTATTAAGAGTATACGATACAAGCGCTACGCCAAAAGCCGCACACAGAAAGTAAAAAATACATACATCGTACATTTTAAAACCTAATATAAAAAGGCTTATACCGGCTTGCGATACAGCTAAATCCGCACAAATTTGCTTTATGTCGTTTTCTTTTGCAGCGCTCAAAGCAGCTGTAAGCGCCGTGATTATACCTGCTATTTTTAAAATTTCAAACAACGCAGGGGTAAGATTTAAAAGCGGAAAAATTCTCAGAAGCAGAAAAATAGCCTGCCCCGGCACTATAAGGCTTATAATAATTGAAAAGACAGGGTTTGGTGCTTGAGAATTGCCGTTTGCACAGATTGAAAAGGGATATTGCGCACTTTTTATAACCGCACCGATGATGAATAAAAGGCAAATAAGAGCAAAAATTAAAGGGTTAAGACTTGCAAAAGAATACAGTCCAAGAGAATTAATATTATTAAAACCAAGTGTCGGCGCGTTTATTGTATCTGTTGCAATTGTAGAAAAATATAAAAATGCAACCGAAGCGCCAAAAAGTATTAAATCCGCCGCAACATTTGTTTCAAAAACTTTTTTTGAATTTTCCTGTGACAGAGGTTTTTGAAAGTAAAAATTTGCAAAAAGATAAAGCATAAGCGACTGTGCCATCATAAATACAACGCTTTGAATTAAATTTGAACTTGCAAAAAAACAATATGCAAAAAACTGCATGAAATTTAAATAAATATAAAATCTCGCAAAGCCCTGCCTGTTTTGCAAAAGATATCTGAAAGAAAAAATATTTGCAATAAAAAAGAATAAAGAGAGCAGTACAATAAAAATTCCGCTTAGATTATCCGTGTAAATTCCAAAATAAAGCAAAATATTTTGCATTGCACAAACGGGATAGTTGTTTTCAAGTACATACCCCTGATATGTAAGTGTGTATTCAAAAAGCAACAGTGAAATTCCAAGCGTTAAAAACGAAGCAAGCATACTAAGGGCAGAGTTTGCGCAGTCACATATTTTCTGCGGTAATTTCAGCGGCAGCAATTTAAGCGACAGGACAACAACCGCGCAAATTAACGGGATAAAAACCATAAAATATGCAAGCGTAAGGATATCTATCATTTTTCCTCCCTTGCTGTTTTTTCAATTTCCTTAATGTCCAGAGTATTAAATTTGCTATAGATTTTTGTAACTATAAATATGCCAAAAAATCCTGCCGCCAAGACAAATGCCGATAAAATTACCCCCATTAAAATATTCTGCGCATCACCTGACAGCGTCAAAATTAAAATTGATGCATTGTAAAGTAAAACCGTGCCGATAAAAATTTTTAAAATATTTCTTGTTGCGATTACCAAAAATAATCCTGCACAAAAGACTAAAAATGCTGCATATAAAATCTGCACATTCATTTTTTTCTCCAGAAAGCTATTGTATAAAACCCGCTTAAAAGCGTAATAATGATTACCGAAAGTAAAATTAAATTAACATCAAATATCGACCCCAGTTCAAAAAAATTACCCGCCTCTTTTTTGTTTAATGCCAAGCTAAGCGAAAAAGGCGCGCACAGGAGCACAAAAAAACCAAGGATAAAAGGGGTTATAAGTGTCTTTAAATTAAAATTAAAACCGCTTTTTTCTTCCTCTTTAAAATTTTTGCACCCATAAAACATAATCGCGCCAAGTCCAAACATAAAAAATACACACTGTGCAAAAAACATAACCGGGGAGCGAAGCAGTATGTAAAATCCCGATATCGCGGCAAAAATGCCGATTGCGGCAGCAATGTAAATCTTTGCTTCTTTTGCAAAAAGTATTACAAGGCAAAAGCCAAAAATTAAAAGCACGGGAAGATAAAACAAAGCATTTGCGATTTTTTCCATATACAAAAACTCCTTAAATTATAATAGACTAAAACCCCTAATTGTGGCAACGCGCAAATAATTTTTTGTTAAAAAACTTTATTTTTTGCGGCTTTTTTACTTTGTTGCTATAATGCTTATATCAAATAATTTATCTTAAAATATTCTACTTAAGAGCACTTTGGAGGCTACTTTTTACTATGAAAATGTCAAAACTTTTTGTTCAAACTTTAAGGGATTTCCCAAACGACGCCGAAGCAATAAGCCATAAATTACTTGTAAGAGCGGGCTATATAAAAAAACTCACATCCGGCATATACAGCTATCTTCCCCTTATGCAGAGAGTTCTGGCAAAAATTTCTCAAATTATACGCGAAGAAATGAACGCCGCGGGAGCGCAGGAGCTTTTAATGCCTTTTGTACAGCCTGCCGAAATATGGCAAAAGTCAGGCAGATGGGAAGTCTACGGCAGAGAGCTTGCAAGGTTTTGCGACAGGCATGACAACAAAATGTGTCTGGCACCGACACATGAGGAGGTTATAACATCTGTTGTAAGCGGAACTTTTACATCATACAAACAATTGCCGATTAATCTTTATCAAATTCAAACTAAATTTAGGGATGAAATCCGCCCGCGCTTCGGACTTTTAAGGGGTCGTGAATTTATTATGAAAGACGCCTACAGCTTCCACACTTCACAAAAGTCGCTTGATGAAGAGTATGAAAATATGGCGCGTGCGTATAAGAGAATTTTTGAGCGCTGCGGACTTGAAACAAAAATGGTGCAGTCGGATTCGGGTGCAATCGGCGGAAGCGTAAGCCATGAGTTTATGGTCTTAACTTCTACGCAAACGGGTGAAAATGACGTATTTTACTGCGAAAACTGCGACTACAGCGCAAACTCAAACCATGCTGTCTCAATTCTTTTAAACCCCCAAACAAACGGCGCGGACTACGGCTATGACAAAGAACAAAAACTCGATACGCCAAACGTCAAAACAATTGAGCAGCTTAGTGAATTTTTAAAAGTTCCCTCATCCTGCATTTTAAAATCAGTTTTATATATCGCAGACTCAAAGCCCGTGCTTGTTATGATTAGGGGTGACAAAGAAGTCGAAGAAACAAAACTTCTAAATGCGCTCGGCGCTCTTGAAATAAGACCTGCAACAAGTGATGAAGCGTATGATTATCTCGGCTGCGAGGTCGGATATTTAAGCTTTTTGGGTGTGGATGAAAATAAAGTAAAAATTATCTACGATAAATCCGCGCAAGGCATGAAAAATTTTGTAATCGGCGCAAACGAGCCGCACAAGCATATTGTTGGATATAATTTTACAAAAATGCCTGAATTTGTTGATGTTTCACTTGTAAAAGAGGGCGAACTCTGCCCCTGCTGCAATAAGCCGCTTAAAGTAACAAGAGGGATTGAAGTGGGCAATATATTCCAGCTCGGCACAAAATACTCAAAACCTATGAACGCGACCTACACCGATGAAAACGGCGAAGAAAAACCGTTTATTATGGGCTGCTACGGCATAGGAGTTACAAGGACGGCTGCTGCTGCTATCGAGCGCTATCATGACGATTTTGGAATTATCTGGCCAAAAGAAATTGCGCCCTATCATGTTGATATAGTTCCTGTTAACAATGAAGACTCAAAGCAGATGGAAGTTGCAAACAAACTATATAATGCTCTCTTGGCGCTGGGTGTGGAGGTTGTTTTGGATGACAGAGCGGACAGGGCGGGTGTAAAATTTAAGGACTCCGAACTTATCGGCTTCCCCTACAGAATTACCGTCGGAAAAACGGTACAAGAAGGGCTGATAGAATTTAAAACGAGGAAAGACGGCACTGTTGAAAAGCTGACATTTGACGAGGCAATTGAAAAATGCAAAACACTCCTCTTAAATTAAGAATTGCACACCTGTATCCGGATTTGCTTAATATTTACGGCGATTTTGGCAATGTTTTGACGCTGCAAAAGCGTGCCCAATGGCGTGATATTGAAGTTGAAGTGGTAAAAATTACGGCAGGCAGTGTTATTAATTCCGATGATTTTGATTTATTTTTCGCGGGAGGCGGTCAAGATAACCAACAAATTATCGCTGCAAATGAACTTATAAAAAATGGTGCCGAGCTTTTAAAAGCGGCTCATAACAACAAGCCCATGCTTGCAATTTGCGGAGCATATCAGCTTTTTGGTAAATATTATTTAACTGCTGAGCGCCACAAACTAAAAGGTATATCAATTCTTGATGTGCACACTCTTGCGGGCAAAAACAGATTTATAGGAAATGTAACGGCGATTGCAGACTTTTTGCCGGTACGCACTATTGTGGGCTTTGAAAATCATAGCGGGCTCACTTATCTGGGAGAAACTGCAAAACCGCTTTTTAAAATAAAAGTAGGGAAAGGCAATAACGGACTTGATAAAACCGAAGGAGCAAGATATAGAAATGTTTTCGGCACCTATCTGCACGGGCCCATTTTGCCAAAAAATCCGCACTTTTGTGATTATTTGCTTCAGCTTGCACTAAACACCAAATACAAATGTAAAATCCCTCTGCTTCCGCTTGATGACTCGGTTGAATACTATGCGCATGAAGCGCGTATATGTGCAAAATATTAAATATTAACTTTTGTAAAGATAACTCCTTAAATTTAGCAATTAATTAAAACAAAAATACTTTATTAAAATGTAAGGTTAGTTTTAGATATTACTAAAGGTTAAAGATTAAAGGTTAAGGTTAGGAGGCAGAGCATGTCTTGGGTGTTCTTATCACTAAGGAAAATGCAGCTCAAGCAAAGACTTAGTGTTCATCAAAACAGGCTGACACAAATTAGCCAAAAGTTAATGGATATGCAAGAATTGTCAGCGGCAGTGGCTGATGGCAAAATTACTTATCAGGAAGCTACGAGTGCACCATCATCTATTTTTGGTACACAGTTAAACTTCCTTGGTCAATCATCAAATATAGCCTACCAATCTGCCCAAACTAAAACCAACGCCTACCTGCAACAAATGCAGGCAATTAATCAGGCAACCGGCGGTCAATATCAATATTCACTTGACCCCAACTCATTAACGGGCTATGTACAAAATAATCAAATTCAACCATACTTGATATTTAATGAAATTTATCAAGAAGAGCTTGAGGCTTACGCAAATCAATATGCCCAAGAGCTCAACCGCCAAGAGCAAGATTTGGAACAGGAAAAACTCACTCTTGAAACTCAAATAAAAGCAATTGAAGCCGAATATCAAGCAGTTGAAGATCAAGAAAGTCAAAATATTGAAAATGATGCAATTAAACTTTAATCTTTACAATAATGAATGCCGTCCGAAATTCGGACGGCATTGTTTTGTCAAACGTACTTTTTCTTCCTCTTTGATAAATTAAATCGATTTTTTTGCAGTTTCAACAAGCAATGCAAAAGCTTCGGGATCATTTACAGCAAGCTCGGCAAGCATTTTTCTGTTTACTTGAATATTTGCTTTTTTGAGCAAGTTCATAAATTTTGAATAGCTTAAATCCATTGCACGGACTGCTGCGTTTATACGTACAATCCAGAGTGAGCGCATGCTTCTTTTTAATACACGTCTGTCTCTGTATTGGTATTTTAATGCTTTCATAACAGCACAGTTTGCGACTTTAAAAATCCTTGAACGTGCGCCGATGAAACCTTTTGCAAGTTTTAATATTTTTTTATGTCTTTTTCTAAGAACGTTTCCGCGTTTAACTCTCATTTTTCACCTTCCTATCTTGAGTACTTTTTGTACGGTAACTCTTTTGTAACCAAAGCCTTGTTTCCTTCAAAAATTTCAACCATGCCGGTTAGTCTGTTTTTTCGGGATTGGCTTTTATGAGCAAGAAGGTGACCTTTTCCTGCCTGACGTCTTAAAATTTTGCCCGAAGCCGTTATTTTATAACGTTTTGCGGCCGAGCGGTGTGTTTTCATTTTAGGCATTTTTTACTCCAATCTGATTTTGTGTAATATGTATTCTTTTGCGCTATACCTAAAAAGCGCTTCAAGACAAGCTAATTTTATACCAAAAGATATTTTTTTGCAATAAAAAATCCGCATCTTTTTAAAGAATGCGGATTTTTAACAAATTTTAATAAACTTATTAGTTCTTTTCTTCGCCATACATAGTGTATTTTGCAAGGTCGCCCTTGGGCTGAATGCTGACATCTGTCATTTGAATTGTAAAGTAGTCAATTACCCTGTTGTCAGCAACTTTCGGGTATTTATCTTTACTTAATAATGCATTGTTGGAAGGTGTTGTGGGGCCTCTGTCGCCGTTTACGTCAACACCAAGTGTACAAGGAGTGTTAACTGTACAATCTTTTGCACCGGAGGGGATTTCATATCTGAAACCATCAGCTGTATAGAAGCATTTGTTACCGTTAACAGTAACGTTTGATTTTACAACATTCATCCTTTTGATAAGGTAATCGTGTACTTCTTGTTGGGTTGTTAAGTACTCGGGAGTGACGTTATCAAGAGCCATATTCATTGTAACTGCTTGGTTGAGTACTGAAATTGCTTTTCTAAAACCTGTTTTAAATTCTTGCTGGTTTGTTCTGACAATAACACCGGGGATAGTCATTGCGGCAACTACGCCAATGATAGCCAGTGTAATCAAAACTTCCGCAAGGGTAAATGCCGAGCTTTTTTTCATTTTTAGTAAACCTTTCTATTTATACTTTTCTATCCTTTTCTTTTTTGACAAATTTATTGTATTACATTTTTTTATTTAAGTCTACTACTTATTAAAATATTGCCCCAAAAATATGATAAAATAACATAGGTATTTACATTATATGAGAGGTGAAAATGAACGACTTTGAATTTCAATGTCCTACAAAAATTATTTTCGGCAAAGATACAATTAAAAAATTAAGATATGAAATTCCTCAAGGAAGAAAAATTTTAATAACATACGGCGGCGGCTCGATAAGAAAAAACGGGGTCTTAAAACAAGTTAAAGAAGCGCTTGAAGGTTTTGAATATTCAGAGTTTGGCGGCATTGAGCCAAATCCTAAATTTGAAACACTTATGAAGGCTGTTGAAATAGTAAAAAATGAGGGATACAATTTTCTCCTTGCAGTCGGCGGCGGCTCAACGCTTGACGGTACAAAATTCATAGCCGCAGCGTCGCGCTTTGAAGGCGACCCTTGGGACATTTTGGCAAAAGATGCCCCTGTTAATGATGCACTTGAATTGGCAGATGTTATTACACTTCCCGCAACAGGCTCTGAAATGAATTGCGGCGCCGTTATTTCAAGGCTTTCAACAAAAGAAAAACTTTCGTTTTTATCCCCTAAGGTTTATCCTAAATTTTCAATAATTGATCCGCAGACCACTTTTTCGCTTCCCGAAAAGCAAACAGTAAACGGAATAGTAGACACATATACCCATGTTATGGAGCAATATGCGACTTATGATGTAAATACTCCGCTTCAGGACGAATGGGCGCTTGGGATTATAAAAACACTCATAGAAGAAGCGCCAAAGGTATTAAGAAATCCTAATGATTACGATGCAAGGGCAAATATTTTTTGGTGTGCCACTTGCGGGCTTAACTACTGGATAAGCCTTGGTGCTGTTCAGGACTGGGCAACGCATATGATAGGACATGAATTAACAGCGCTCTACGGCTTAGACCATGGCGAAACTCTTGCAATTATTTTGCCGTCACTGTGGCGAGTTATGAAAAAAGATAAAATGGACAAACTTGCAAAAATGGCAATAGAAGTTTTTGGCGCAAATGAATTCCTGCCAAAGAGCCTGCTTGCAGATATTACCATCAAAAAAACAGAAAAATTCTTTAATAAAATAGGAAGAAAAATTAAACTTAGAGAATATGGTATTGATGCGCTTGAAGCTGCGACAGAAATTAAAAAACGCTTCTTAGAGCGCGCGGTAGTGCTTGGTGAAAGGTGTAATATAACACCTGATGTGGTTTATGAAATTGTTGCAAATGCTTAATAATTAAAAATCACGGCCGAGCCAGTCAAAAAGCTCTATAAAGCGTCCGAGGAGTTCTTCGGGCGCTTTGTTTTCGTCAATTTCAATTGTAATTGTGGGTATATTTCGTTCTTTCCCGCAATAAGTTCCAAAGCTTCCCGGGGTAGGATAGCCTATATCGCTTTGAACGGGATAGCCTAATATCTCTGAAATTTTGCAGGCAATCTCGTGCGCTTCTCCGTCGTAATTTATTATTTTATATGGGGCATGGATTGTAATTATTGCATCAAAGGAGTTTTTATTTATCAAATCGACAAGAAATTTGGTTTCTTTTTCGCTGCTTGGCTTATCTCCGCCAAAGTAATCGTCCCGTCTTGATTTTACCCAGTTTTTTGTCGGAAAATTACGGTTTAAATCAACGCCGTTTGCATTTGTGCGCTTATTGTTTTTATTTAACCGGGGGATAAAATATAGAGAATTTTTTAGAGCCTCTCTTTTTAATTGTAAATATTTGTTAATAAAATATTCGCCCTGCGGTTCGTCACCATGAAAAACTCCGACTATAAGAATTTTCTTTAAGCCGGAGTTGTTTAAAATTTTTAATTCGCTATCCAAAACAAGTCCTTAATTTATACGTTGGAACATGTAGCCTATTCCGCGCGCTGTAAGAATAAGTTCGGGATTGGCCGGGTCTGCTTCAAGCTTTGAGCGCAAACGCGAAATATGTACGTCCACAACACGTGTGTCTATACGATGATCCGGGGGATATGCCCAGACATGCTGCAAAATTTCATTTCTTGAGTAAGCCTGTCCCGAATTATTAACGAGAAGTTCAAGCAGGCTGAATTCCATGCCCGTAAGGCGAATTCTTTCATTTTTGCGATACACTTGACGACGCGCAGTATCAATTTTTATTTGACCGGTTGTTATAACGTTTTTAGCTGTTTTGCCCGTCGGAGGAGCGATTTCTTTTGTTGTTGTTCTTCTGAGTACGGCTTTGACACGCGCTTCAAGTTCTTTGGGACTAAAAGGTTTAATGACGTAATCATCCGCGCCAAGTTCAAGCCCTGTAATTCTTTCCGATACATCGCCAAGAGCGGTTAGAATAATGATGGGTACATCGGATGTGCGCCTTATTTCTCTCGTTACTCCGTATCCGTCCATTTTTGGCATCATTACATCCAATATAACCAGATCCGGTGCTGTTTTATTGTAAACTTCGACGGCCTCTTCGCCGTCTTCTGCCGTGACTACATCATATCCTGCCATTTTAAGGCGGGTTTCAAGAATTCTTCTGATACTTGCTTCATCATCCACAACAAGGATTTTTTGTTTTGAGTCACCGCTTTCGTTTTGGATTTCTTCGGTCATTGTGCTTTTGTCCTTTTCTTCCTTATTAGCTTAAATCTTAACACTATTATATTACAAAATATTTATTTTCTTAAACATATATTAACATACAAAGTTTTTTTTGAAAACAAGAAATTTAAACGCCTTGGGGCATAATGTTTTATGGTATATCAATAACATTTGCGTAAAATTAAATCATAGTTTGAAGTATCCGTTTGCAATGTCAAAAATAAGTTCATCAAGCAGAAAATTTTGTTCTGCCGTCAAAATGCTTCTATAGCGGGTAATACAATGGCGTTTTATCTTTCTTGCCTCGACTTTTTGCTCATTTATTAATTCTTCAAGTTCTTCTATTTGTTCTTTTTTGTTGTCATCGCTGCTTTGTTTCATCTGCTGCATCTTTGCTTCGTTGCGGGCAATTTCATCAATAAGCGGGGCAAGATACATCATCTCTTCCATTTTGACACCCAGAGCCTTTCGCTGCTGGGTGAAGCTTAATTGAAGCCTGTCGGTGATTTTAAAATAAATATCGGCGCCTTTTTGAATTTTTTGTACGGTATTTGAATTTGCATATACGGGTGTAAGAAAGAAAATCCAAAAAAATGCGACACAGAGCGCTTGCTTAATTTTCATCAACACTCCAGTCGATATTTGTGTCATATTTTGTTTCCATATAGTATGACGCTTTGCCGCTCGGTGTTTTAAAGTTTTTATCGGCCAATTCTTTTCTTATAAAAAGTGCGTAGTAGGGACTGTTCATAAGCATAAGAAAGTCTTCGTCTTTATCCTTTGTTAAATTTTCAAAAAACCGATATTCTTTGGGCACGATTAAAATATCAGCAGGGTAGATATTTAGATACTCTTTCCAATCTTTGTGCCCGGCATTAATAACCTGCTCAACATAGACAAGATTATCCTGGTATACTTCTTCATATCTTCCGTCCATAAAAATTAAATTATTCGGATAAAGTTTATATGCAATATAGCTTCCGTCTTGGAAAAGACACATTATATTGCCTTTTACCTTGTTTGCTTTTAAAAATTCCACTTCCATAATGGGGAAATTCCAAGCTAAGCATTGCATTCTTGTTATTGCAACCGCGCATATCGCAAAAATTAAAATAATACCGAAAAGTACAATTTCTTTCATTTCATCAATTGATTTCGGTAATTTTTTACTAAAGAGTTTATAAAAATCGCTATAGCAAAACGCAAGAAGCGAAAAGGCGAAAAATGCCTGCAATCTTATAGATTTTATTGCAAGAAGGTAAGTTATAACAAGCAAAAGAGCTTTTGTTTTATCTATATCTTTATAGTTTTGTCTGAATTTAAATGCATATATTGCAAAGAGTATGGGACAGAGAATAAGAAATATTGCAAATTTATACTGTTGTTCAAGTCCTGTAGGGCTAAACGCGCTTTGCCATTCGACAATTAAATCTCTTTTAAGTGTAAGCGCACTAAAAAGGAATTTTAAATATTCAACGCCGTATGGGTTTATAAAAAGTACGGCTATACTTAAAATAAGAGTAATTACATATTTTTTAACAGATTTTCCATTTAAAAATTCGCCAATAACATATATTACAAGAAGCCCTATACCGGCAGCACATCCGCCATGCATATTTCCCCAGACCAACATTGTTGCCGGGAGTATCCATAAAAGCCTGTTATTGTTTTCAAGCCTCACTCTCTCAAGCGTGTAAAGCCAGAGCGCAAAAAAGAAAAACGAAAAACTCTGACATCTGACAGTTGCAAAAAGTATCCCGGGAATTATGTTTATTATAATCAGAAAGGGTAAAAAGCGGAGTTTTGCTTCTTTATTATGAAGAAGAATAACTTTTGTGAGCAGAAAAAATGTTGCAAAATAAATTACGCCCTTAAAAATAAGAAGTCCCCAATCCCCAAAATGTGATTGCAGAAAATAAAAGACCAAGCTTGAACCCCATTCATGGTCAATAAAGCGATGTGTCGGAGTATATGACAAAAAATCCCAATTCAGAACACTTGCGGTTTGAAAAAAAGTCTTTCCGACAATAAGGCGGGCAAAAAAATCGCTGTCTAAATTATAATAATAAAGCCCATGGGCAAAAATAAACAAAAATAATGTGATGTAAAAAACGTATATCATATAAACTCCGATTTAAAGAATTAATATGCAATTATTTTACCATAAAGTTTGTTTTTGATATTATAAATTCAGGAGAATACCAAAATGGAAGATAAAATTTTAAAAATTAAAGAAAATGCACTTTCGGAAATTGAAAAAGCTTCTAATTCAAAAGAATTGGACGAAGTTAAAAATAAGTATCTTTCGCGCCAGAGCGAATTAAATACACTAAAAAAAAGTTTAAAAGACATTGAACCTTCTCTTCGCCCTAAGATAGGTGCTCTGACGAATGAAGTTTCAAAATTTCTTGAAGAAAAAATCAACACAAGACATAATGAATTTTACAAAAAAGAGCTTGATGAAAAATTAAAAAGCGAAAAGATTGACGTGACTCTTGAAGGCACTTATAATCCGACAGGATGCGTACACCCGCTCACTCAAACAATAAATGAAATTGTGGAAATTTTTGAACACCTCGGCTTTTCAATTATTGAAAACAGACTCTCGCCCGAGGTTGAAGTTGAAAAGTACAACTTTGATATGTTAAATGTGCCGCAGGAGCACCCCGCACGCGACGTACAGGACACTTACTATTGCTACGGTGCGGATAATGTTGTGTTAAGGAGTCATACTTCAAATGCACAGGTGCGCGAAATGTTAAATACAAAGCCGCCTATAAAAATTATTTCGCCCGGCAGGGTGTATCGCAATGAACAGGTGAGTGCAAGAAAAAACAACTTCTTTCACCAGGTTGAAGGGCTTTATATTGATAAAGGCGTTACTTTTGCACATTTAAAAGGTGTTTTAAACGAGTTTATAAGTCAATATTTTGGCTCTGCGCGCCCGACGCGTTTTCGCAACAGCTTTTTCCCCTTCACCGAGCCTTCGGCCGAAATCGATGTGCAGTGCATAGTTTGCCATGGTAAGGGCTGCCCCACATGCTCAGGCTCGGGTTGGCTTGAAATTTTAGGTTCGGGCATGGTAGACCCAAATGTCTTAAGAGATGCTGGAGTTGATCCGGATGTATATAGCGGTTTCGCCTTTGGTATGGGGGTCGAAAGACTTGCGATGCTTAAATATGCAATTGATGACATAAGACTGTTTTTTAACAATGATGAAAGGTTTTTAAAACAGTTTAATTAAGCGAGCTTTCATCAAGATTTAAAATTTCATAGAGATTTTTCGCCTCTATGAGCATTTTTGAGCGCGTATCAATCTTTGCACCATGCTCAATTAAATCCCGTGCAATCTCGTATTGTTTTTTCTGTAGCGCTATATACAATATTGTATTGCCGCTCATAAAATCGTCCCTGTTGACCCTTGCGCCATGTTCCATTAAAAGATGTGCAATTTGCGCATTTTTATTTTTTATTGCAACATCAAGCGCAGGCGTAAAGCCAAGATTTGGGTTTGCGCCATGCTCAAGAAGGAATTTTGCCGCCTCGTATCTGTTGTGCTTGGCTGCGTAATATATGGGATAATCCGTGTAAAAGTCTGTATTAACATCAAAACCGGCGTCAATAAATATTTGAAGCACTTCGAGGTCATTTTTTTTGACATATTTTACAAACGAGTCAACGCTTGCTGGAATTTTTCTTTTTTTAAGCTCTTCTTTTGCGGCCGCCATTTCGGGCGTTTTTTCTTTTTTCTGATATTTTTTCAGGACGTTAAAAAAATCATCACTAAAGCCGCTTTCAAACGCCAAAGCGCAATTGTTAAAAATTAAAACAACCGCGCTTAGGATTATAAGAATATTTTTAATTTTAAATAGCAAGACCGCCATCCACTCCTATGACCTGACCTGTAATATAAGTTGAATCAAGTGTTAAAAATTTAACTGTTTTTGCAATATCTTCAGGTTCTCCTAATCTTTTAAGAGGGATTTTATCGACAATTTGTTCCTGGGGTAAATCTTTTGTCATATCTGTTTGAATGAAACCCGGAGCTACGGCATTTACCCTTATATTCCTTGAAGCAAGTTCTTTTGCAAGAGATTTTGTAAAGCCGATTAAACCTGCTTTTGCCGTAGAATAATTAGCTTGACCCGCATTACCATAGATGCCTGATATGCTTGACATATTTACAATTGCACCGGAGCGCTGTTTAATCATTATTTTTGAGATAGGATTTGTGACATAGTAAGCACTGTTTAAGTTTGTGTTAATTACATCAAGCCAATTTTGCGCGCTCATTCGCATAAAAAGCCCGTCACGGGTAATTCCTGCGTTATTCACAAGGATGTCAATTCTTTTGTATTTTTCTACGATTTGTGCAACTGCTGCTTCAACTTCATCCTGGTTTGAAACGTCAAAACGCATAGCGCAAGCGTTTGAGCCGAGAGCTTTTAGCTCTTCTACTGTTTTGTTTGCAGCTTCAACATTTCCCGCGTAATTAATTATTACATCAACACCCGCTGCGGCAAGTTCAAGCGCGCAGGCTTTACCTATACCTCTTGAACCGCCTGTTATAAGCGCAACCTTTTTAGCTTCTTCCATTTTTAACTCCTATACTAAACTCAAAATGCTCTCAACAGTATCTTTGAGTGACTGCGAATCGGATATATTATAAGTCTTGACATCCGGCGGACAAATTTTGCGGTTTAAACCGGCGAGCACCTTGCCGTTGCCAAGCTCAATAAATGTGTCAATACCTTCATTCAGCATTAACTGTATTGTTTGAACCCAGTATACGCTTGATGAAATTTGTTTTGGCATTTTTAATCTGAAATCTTCTTTATCCGTTGTGATTTTGGCATCAACGTTTGTAACAACGGGAATTGAAGCGTTATTTAAGTTTAAATCTTTGACAAATTCGCTAAATCCTTCTGCGGCGCTTTGCATAAGTGCGCTGTGAAAACCGCCGGATACTGCAAGGGGAATAACTTTTCTTGCGCCCGCTTCTTTTATAAGCTCGTTTGCTTTTAAAATTGCGGCTTGTTCGCCTGTTATTACCGTCTGGGTCGGGTCATTGTAGTTTGCAATTTGAGCCACGCCTAAATTTTGAACCTGATTTAAACAATTTTGGATTTTATCCGTTTCAAGCCCCAAAACCGCACTCATAGCGCCCGATTTTAATTTTGTTGCTTCGTCCATTAAATCCGCGCGTTTTTGAATGGCTCTAAGAGTTGTGTTTAAATCCATGACATTTGCGCAGTACATGGCGCCATATTCACCAAGTGAGTGCCCAGCAGCCATTTTGGCACTTATTTCACCCTTTGATACCTCTTTTAGAGCTTCAAGTGCTGCAATTGATGTTGTGACTATTGCGCTTTGCGCGTTAATTGTTTGTTTTAAAGTGTCGTCGGGGCCTTCAAAGCAAATTTTTGAAACACTTTTCCCCAAAACTTCATCCGCCGTTTGAAAAACTTTTTTTGCACTTTCAAAGTTATTGTATAAATCAAGCCCCATACCCGTTGTTTGCGAACCTTGTCCGGGGAAAATAAAAGCAATGTTTTTCATTAGTAAATTCCTTTTCTAAGTCTTACAATCACGCTGCCCCATGTCATGCCTGCGCCAAAAGCACATAAAAGTGCGGTTGAAGGTGTTTTAACCTTACCCTGCTCTATTGCTTCGCTCAGTGCAATCCCAACCGATGCCGCAGATGTATTTCCGTATTTATCAATATTTGTAATTACTTTTTCATCAGTGTAGTTAAGTCTTTGTTGCAGCGCATCTATTATTCTTAAGTTTGCCTGATGCGGAACAAGATAGTCGATATCCTCGGGCTTTAAGCCGCAGTTTTCAATGCAATTGTTAACGGAATCAGGCATCGTTGTAACTACAAATTTATAAACTTCTTTGCCGTTCATTGCAATTTTATCGCTTGCAGGTTCAAGAGGCTCAACCAGCGGACAGTTTTGACCGTTTAAGTGCATTGTAATATGTTTTCCCTGTTTACCGTCAGCATTGATGTCTATTGCGATAATGTCGTCTATGCCGTCTTGCGATTTTTCAATTATCATAGCGCTTGCACCGTCGCCAAAAAGCACACAGCTGCTTCTGTCTTCCCAGTTTAAAAACTTTGAAACAGTGTCTGTTGCAACCAGAAGTGCACGGTTGTATTTACCTGATGAAATCATTGAACGCGCAATTTCCATAGCATATATCATCCCTGTGCAGGCTGCCGTAATATCAAAAGCGACGGTGCCCGTTTTTGCGTCTATTGCTTCTGAAATTGCACAGCCGGTTGAGGGGTAAATATTAAAAGGGTTTGAGGTAGCGGCAATGATAAGGTCAATATCTTCGCCTTTTAAACTTGCCTTCTGAAGCGCTTCGCGAGCAGCCGCAACGCCGAGCGTAAAAGAATTTTCGTTGCCTGACGCTATGTGACGTTGTTTAATACCTGTCCTTGTGGTAATCCACTCGTCTGACGTGTCAAGAATTTTTGTTAAATCATCATTTGTTATAACTGTTTTCGGTACCGCTTTTCCTAAAGATACTATCCTTATGGGTATGCTGCTCATTTTCTCTCCCCGCAATCTGCGAATTTATTGATAAATTTCCATAATTTTTTTATTTACGTCTGATTCGACAGCTTCTTT
>CALUWF010000017.1 GCA_944324405.1 Candidatus Gastranaerophilales bacterium
TATGAACTGACGCGTTCCATGTCTTCACGCTTGCCGCCACGTCGACAAATAATCACTTATTCAATTTTCAACCTGTCTTTGTGGCGAAATGGTAGACATATGAACTGACGCGTTCCATGTCTTCACGCTTGCCGCCACGTCGACAAATAATCACTTATTCAATTTTCAACCTGTCATAAATTTACCCCAAGCGAGGCAAAAAATCAATCCTTATGCTTCGTATTTTTTAAACAACAGTGAAGCATTGTGCCCGCCAAAACCAAATGAGTTTGTAAGAGCATATTTAACATCCGCTTTCACTGCTTTATGCGGTACATAATTAAGGTTTGCAACCTCGGGATCCTGATTATCAAGGTTAATTGTAGGAGGGATTATACCTTCCTGGAGTGCTTTTATGCACACAATAGACTCGGCGGCACCCGTTGCACCAAGCATATGACCGTGCATACTTTTAGTTGAAGATACTTTAAGATGCTTATTTGTATCAAGGTCGCCGAAAACTCTTGCAATAGCTTTGGATTCAGCTATGTCACCAAGCCCTGTGCTTGTACCGTGAGCATTCACGTAATCGACATCAGAAGGTTTAATGCCGGCATCTTTAACGGCAAGTTCCATTGCCTTGGCGGCACCCGCGCCTGTAGGATCGGGTGCAACAATATCGTATGCATCCGCCGTTTGACCGTAGCCTACGATTTCAGCGTAAATTTTGGCGCCGCGAGCTTTCGCATGTTCCAACTCTTCAAGGATTATAATTGCCGCACCTTCAGACATTACAAAACCGTCGCGGTCTTTGTCGTATGGCCGTGAAGCTTTTTGCGGCTCATCATTTCTTTTTGAGAGTGTTCTTGCCGATGTAAAAGCACCAATGCCCAAAGTTGTTATAACAGCCTCGGAACCGCCGGCGATAATGATGTCCGCGTCATTGTACTGTATTGTTCTGAAGGCATCACCGACGCAGTGTGCGGAAGTTGCGCATGCCGTAACAATTGCCTTATTCACTCCTTTGGCATGATGGCGCATGGAAATTCTTCCCGCACCCATGTCTGCAATCAGCATAGGGACTGTAAAAGGAGAACATTTTGTCGGGCCTTTGTCTAAAATATTGTGGTGTTGTTTTTCAAACGTATCAAATCCGCCTGCAGCAGAACCTACGATAACGCCGTATCTGTATGGGTCTTCTTTTTGCGGGTCGATTTTTGAATCTTCAACTGCTTCATCAGCCGCAACAACCGCAAATTGGGTAAATCTATCCATTCTTTTTGCGTCTTTGGCGTCTAATTTTTCCCAGCTTTCAAAATTTTTGATTTCACCCGCTATATGTACGCTGTGGCCCTCGAGAGGAATTCTGCCTATTGTGTCAATAGCGCTTTTGCCCTCAAGCATGGCATCCCAGAATTTTTTCGTACCGAAACCATAGGGCGTTGCCATTCCCATGCCTGTTATTACTACTCTTCTTTTCCTGTTCTCCATCATCTCTTCCTTAAACTTTCAAAACAAAAAGTTACAAATTGATACTATCTCGTTGCAACTTTTTGCAAATGAATTTTGTGTCTTAAATATCAAACTATGAATGAGAGTCGATATAATCTACAGCGTCTTGAACGGTTGCGATTTTTTCAGCTTCTTCGTCAGGAATTTCGCATCCGAATTCTTCTTCAAAAGCCATAACTAATTCAACCGTATCGAGTGAATCAGCACCAAGGTCACCTGTAAAGCTTGCTTGGGGCGTAACTAAATTTTCATCAACGCTTAATTGGTCAACTACAACTTTTTTAACTCTGTCTAATGTGCTCATTTTTACCTCAATTTAATAATACTAACTAACTTACTCCATTGATTATACAGGGCACATAATTATTTTGCAAATTATTAACCCTCAAAACTTTTACATTTGCGCAATTCCTTTTGTCCTGCCTGTTTTATGCGTTTTTTTATCCGTCCTTTTGTGCGATTTTATTGTTAATTTTTTTTACAATTTTACTTTTCATGACAATAAAAAAGGCGTATAAATTTATACGCCTCTGTAATTCTCTCTCTATTTTTCTCCGTATTAAAAAGACGCTAAGCTTAGTTGCTTGCTGTCCAGATAGCGTCTCTTGTCAATTTTGAATTTACAACTTCTTGCGAAATATTAATATTGGAAGGAGTAAAGATAAAGACAAACTCGCCTATTTTTCTTTGTGAGCCGTCAAGAGCATGAGTGCAGCCGCATAAGAAATCCACTATTCTTTGAGATTGTTCTCTGTCAAGTAATTGCAGGTTAAGGATAACAGTTTTTCTTGATTTCAGTGCTTCAACAATGTTAATTGATTCATTGAAGGCTCTGGGCTCAAATACAATAACTTCATAGCCGCGGTTTGCGCCGTGCAAAACTCTTAAATTATTGCGCTCTCTTGTTTCCATAGGACTTTGTGTTTCAAAATTTCTTTTAAGTACGTTTGTGCCGTCTGTTTCGTACTCATTTTCATATTCGTCATTTAATTCGCCGAAATCATTCTCATCCGGATTATCAAAGCCGAATAAGTTGTATAAAAACTTAAATTTTTCTCCTATGCCTGCCAATTTCTTTTCCTCCTTTATGAATTTTCAAATAGTATTCTTCCTAGCCGTATTATTGTTGCGCCCTCATCAAGCGCTATTTTAAAATCATGACTCATTCCCATCGAGAGTTCGCTAAAGCCGTATTTGCCATTTAGTTCTCTCATTTGCGAAAAAAGCCTTCTTAATTCCTTTTCATCGTCAATATTAGGTGCTATATTCATAAGTCCTTCGATTTTTAAAGAATTAAGCTTTGAAACTTCTTTTATTAAGTTATCCAACTGTGAAAGTACAATTCCGAATTTAGATTCTTCATTGGCATTGTTTACCTGAATGAAAATCTTCTGGACAATGTTTTTTTCTGCCGCACATTTTGCTATTTCCTGTGCTACCCTTAGCGAGTCAACGCTGTGGATGTAGTCAAAAAATCCTACAACATGCTTTACTTTGTTTGTTTGTAAATGTCCAATAAAATGATAAGTCGATTTTTGCCTTATTTCATCGTCTAATTTGTTGATTTTTTCAATGGCCTCAAGCGCTCTGCTTTCGCCAAAATCTCTCAATCCTGTGCTGTAAGCTTCAGTCATTTCTTCAACACCGTAATACTTTGTCACAGCAACAATTTTTACTTTTCTGTTATCAATAATTTTCAATATACGATTGAGATTAGTCTGTATTGTACTTGGCGCACACACTTATCATTTCCCCTGTTCTTGCTTTTGCAAGACCTTTTAATTATATTCCGTTTGAGTGCTCATGACAACATTTTGTTCAGTAAACATATTGTTGCTTAAACACTTTTTCTCAAAACATGCATGGGTACATGGTTTGAGCATGTTTACACATGAGTAATATTTCTTAATAATATGTTAAAAAAACACTTAACAATGCTTTACAAGAAAAAATCATACAAATGTATGAGATTATAAAATTAAGTCCCGCATTTCTTCAATTGCGCGCTCAAGCCCTACAAAAACCGCACGCGAAATTATACTGTGGCCTATATTCAGTTCAATGATTCCGTCAATTTCTCTCATGCGATGTACGTTTTGATAGTTTAACCCATGCCCGGCATTTACTTTTAAGCCTAAATTTTGGGCAAGCGCTGCCGCTGTTTTTAATTTTTCAAATTCTTCATTCTCTTTTTCGCTGCCAAAGGCATCGGAATAAGCGCCCGTGTGCAGTTCAATAAAATCGGCATTACAGTTGTGTGCGCTAAACACTTGTTTTTCATCCGGGTCTATAAAAAGGCTGACTACAATTCCGGCATCGCGCAATGGTTTTATAAAACCTTTCATGTAGTTTTCCTGAGAAAATACATCAAGGCCGCCTTCGGTGGTGATTTCTTTTCTTTTTTCAGGAACAATACAACAGGAATAAGGCTTGTTTTCAAGCGCAATTTTCTGCATTTCTTCCGTTGCTGCCATTTCAAGATTTATATTTGTTTTTACGTTGTTTTTAATTTCTATAAGGTCGTAATCTTTTATGTGCCTTCTGTCCTCGCGAAGGTGGATTGTAATTGCGCTTGCCTTAGCTCTTTGTGCAATTATGGCAGCATCAAGCACGCTAGGCTCAACGCCTGCGCGCGCATTTCTTAAGGTTGCAATATGGTCAATATTTACACCGAGTTCCATAGATAGAATAATATCATAATTTTATTTTTTTTAAAACTGGTACAAATCGACTATTTGCCATGTGTTTTGTGGACTAAATTTAAATTTCATATATAATTAAATTGTAAAATATTGTAAATTTTGACGAGAACAAAGTGTGATTTGTCCAAAGTGCAAAACTGAAGTAAGCTCTCAAGATGTTATATGCCCGGGATGCGGCCTGAGGCTTAAATTCAAATGCCCGAGATGCGGAAATTATACAAGAATAGGCTCCTCATCCTGCTCTGTATGTGGTTTTGCATTTGTGAAATTCTGCCCCAAATGCGGAAGTGCAAATTACGCTTCAAGCCCGGAGTGCAGAAAGTGTTCTTTTGTTTTTAATTCCGACACAAAGAGCGGCGATACCGACAACAAACGTGAAGAAAAAAAAGTTGACGAAAAGCCAAAAGTTAAGCTGCACAAGGCAAAAGAACAGCAAGTTCAAAATGCCGCTCCTTCGCAAAAGGAACAAAAGCAGCAAAAACTCACTGTATTTGTTGATTTTATAAATCTTGAGGCACTTTTTGATAAATATAAAGATGAAGAGTTTAGGCAAAAAGTTGTTTTAAATATAAAAACTTCGGTAAAATTAGGCTTTAACGTGCCTTGCGAATTTATAAATCCGCATACCGTGTTTTTTAAAATTCCCCACACTAAAAATTTTAAATTTCTTGATAAAGTAAAACTTTTTAGTGAAGAATTTGAGAAATTTAATAACATATTAAATGAAACTTTGGGGGTTGGAATAAATTATAAATATGCGGTTTTAAAAGAAGAAGAATACAAAGGGGGATACTCTCCCAAACAGATTGAATTAGGCATTGAAAAGGATATAATAACATCAGAGGGTGCCTATGAGCTTTTATCGTCGGAAATTCCGCTTATAAAAATTTCTCCGGAATCATATAAAATGGTCTTTTTGGATCAAAAACCCGTATTTTCGCAAAGTGAATGCCGCAGAGATGATGTTGCTCTTGAGATGGTGCTTGATGCCATAAATGACAGTTCAAGCGAGATTAGAGCAATTTCGATAAATGCGCCAAGAGGCTGCGGAAAAACTTACCTGCTCGATAAATTATACAAAAGGCTTGAAGGTGAACCCCATATTGTTTTAAAGGGCCATTGCTGCGCTTTAACGCAAGTAACCCCCATGGGTTTAATTCAAGATGTATGTTTATCGCTTTTTGATTTATCCTTTGCTCCGAGCCGTTATGAAAAACGGGTGCAGGAGCTAAAAAATGTTTTGGGGCAAAATTTATCGGGACATGTGGAGCAAGAGAAAATTGACACCCTGGTAAACATTGTCTATCCTCTTAAAGAGGCGTATTACGAAAATATTCTCGAAAACAAAAAAAAGACCTTCGAGGATTTAAAGGACATTCTCATTTATTTAAAATCAAAAAATAAGCTCACTCTTGTGATTGATGATTTTGATTTAATTGATGAAACTTCATTTGATTTTATAAAATATCTAATTGAGAGTGATTACTTTAAATCCGGCGCAAAGCTTGTTTTGACCTATCGAAACCAGCATGCAATCCAGATGTATATAAATTCTGAAAAATTACCCAAAAATGCTTGTTTAAACATAAATCTTGCAAGAAAAGAAGCACATGATGTCAGGGAGTTTATAAAATCAAAAATAGGAAACTGCGACATTTTGCCCCCGGGTGTTACAAACCAGATTATTTTAAACGCACAGGGTAATTTTGCCTATGTCGAGCAGGTTTTGTATGATTTGATTGAAATAAAAGTACTTTCTCTTAAAAATAAAGAGTTTGTTTTTGATACACAACAAAGCTCAATGTATATAATAAATAACCTAAAAGAGCTTATGGACAAACGTTTCAGCTTTTTAAAAGAAAAGCATATAAATGAATACAACTTTTTAATGGTGTCCTCAATGCTCGGCGGGAAATTTACAAAATCGCTTATGGAAAAAGTTTTCTCTCTGGAGCTTGAAAACTTTGAGCGTATGGCGGCATTTTTGGAAAAAAACGGATATGTAAAGAGAATTACGGAAAACATTTTTGAATTTAAAAATTCTCTTGTCTGGACTCATATCTATGCTGCGGCAAAAGATGACAAAGATTTGCTTGAATCGCATAAAAAACTTCTTAGCGAAATTTGCAAAAGGACTGTTTCATCCCCTGCAATCCCTTCTCTTCTTGCTCAGATTACCGGCGAAAAAGACCTTGCTTTCAGCCTTTGGACAATGAGTCTTAAACTTGCCTCATACATAGGCGATGTAAGTTTTTATACATTGTGTCAAAAGCAAAGCCTTATTTTGCTTGAAGACGTTAAGGTTGCAAATTTTGAATACATAAAAAATAATATCTGCGAGCGACTTGGTAAACTTACATATAATAAAAACCCCAAAGAAGCAATGGAATATCTTTCAAATGCTATTGTCTGTGCGCAGAAGAATGAAAACGAAAATAAAGTTGTGGAGCTGAGCGGGTATTTAATTCAAAGCTGCAAAATAGCGCAAAATTATTCCGCAATAGTCGAAACTGTGGACGCCGTTCTTGCTATTTACTCAAAACCAAAACAGGAATTGCAAAGAGCGCTTATTAAGACAAGGAAATTAGAGGCACTTTTGCAGCTTGGTAATTGGTCTGAAATTGCAAGCATTGTAAATAATGAAGTAAACCCTGTTTTGCAGGAATTTTTAAAGCACCCCGGAAAAAATGATTTTGCAAGCATAAGAGAAGTTTATGAAACCTGGATTATGTCAAATATAATTCTTTCGGAATCCTATGCACAACAAGGCAGCCCCCTTGCTTTTGAACTTATTGAAGAAATTCAAAAAGAGCTTAATAAGGACAAAAGTCATCGCTCAACAAGGCTTAAAATGCATCTTGCGCTTGCCCATGCCTGCGCACAGACCTCAAGAGGGTTTATAAAAGACTCTGATGAAATTTTGCAATCAATCCTAAAAGAATTTTCATATGCCGTAAACGATTTAAAACTCGTTTCAAGATGGAATTTAATTGACATTTTTAATAAAATATTCGCGCTCAACCTTGAAAATATTAAGGAAGATTTATTTGAAGCGGTTACTTTTGCAAACAACTGCGGGGATGAGTATACGAAAAATATTTTAAAAACCATGCTCGCTTATGTCCTTTTAAAAGAAAATAACGCACTTCGCGCACTTGAAATATGCGCCGAGCAAATGACTTATTTTTCAGAGAAAAAAATAGCCTTTGGTGCCCTTTTGGCCTGGTATATAAGTGCTAAGTCCACTCTTATGACTTCAGGGGCGGACAGGTGCATTGAAATATGCGAAAAAGCCGTCGTTATTTGTGAAAGCGCCAAAATAAGCAGTATTAATTTTAAAATACTCTTCCAAGAGCTTCTCTCGCGCTCTTATCTTCAAAAGAATGACTTTGACAACGCAAAAATGTACTGCGAACTTGCCTTGCAGGATGCAAGTGCAAATGAGTTAATATTTCTTCAAATGAGGCTTTACCGTTTAAGAGCAAATATAATGCAGGATTCAATAGTCCATATACCGGAAGATAAAAAACTTGCACTTGCCCAAAATACGGTAAGGGTTTATGAAAAAGCACTAATGCTGGCTTCACGTCTGGGGCTTGAAAAACATCACTACATTATTCAAAAGGAACTGACGGCATTTCGGGCGTATTGTCAATTAAAGCGTATAAGTTGATTGACACAAAATAAAAATTTAACTAGAATCTAACTATGAACCAAGATACACCACAACATATGTATAGTGCGGTTCCGCCTACAAAAATGAGAAACCGCGAGGAGAAATTCAGGGAAGCAAAAAACATCCCCTTTTGGCATTTTGTCGGTGATATTGTTTTTGCAAAGATGATTGAAGCGCGCTTTTATTCGGTAATGTATAAAAATCTTGATAACCTTGAACAGCGCGACAAAACAAAAGCCACGATATTTTATGCCCCCCATAATAACTGGTGGGACGGGGTTTTGGCGTATAATATCGTATACAGGATAATTAAAAAAGCAATAGATAAACCGCGTTTTCGATTTATGATTGAGGAAATGAACAGATTTCCGCTTTTTCAGTATGTAGGGTGTTTTCCGATAAATAAAAAATCCCCGCAGGCGTCTATGAAATTCCTTCAATATGCGGTAACAACGCTTGACAGTCCGGATATTGCCTTCTGGATTTTCCCGCAGGGAATAATCCGTCCGCCGATGTACAGACCTGAAATTTTTCAGTCCGGACTTGCATATATAGCAAAAGAAGCGGTTAAAAAATTCGGCGGGGTTAACCTTGTGCCCGTTGCCATAAACTATACATTTTTAAGGCAGGACAGGCCCGAAATACTTATAGAATTCGGCAAGCCGAGAATTATGAAAGACTCCTCTTTCAACAGAAAAGAGCTGACTCATACTCTTGAGCGCGAATTTGAGCAATTTTTAGATAAGCAGCAAGCTGATATTTCAAGCGCAAATTTTGAAGGCTATCATTATCTATACAGGCAAAAACTCAAATGGTGGCGCTATATTGAGCAAAAATTGAAAGCAAAAGGCTTAAAAAATAAAGAAATAATAGACTTAAAATAGGAAACAAATGAAAAAATACTCTGTCGGAATAGATTTAGGCGGGACAAAAATCCTTGCGGGCATTGTCGAAAAAGAAAGCGGCAAGGTGCTTTTTGAAGTTAAAAATAAAACAAAAAAAGAAAAAGGTAACAAAAAAATAACCGCAAAAATTATTGAAACACTGGAGGAACTTTTTGAAACCTCAAATGTGCCGAAAGAAGAAATCTCATCTGTCGGCATAGGTCTTGCGGGTCAAGTAGAGAGAAACAAAGGGATTTTAATCAACGCGGTTAACCTTGAGTGTAAAGATTTAAATATAAAAGAAATCCTTGAAGAAAAGTTTTCAATACCCGTAAATATAGGAAACGACGTTGAAGTTGCCACATTTGGGGAATTAAAATTCGGCTCGGGCATCGGCTACAAAGACATTGTCTGTATATTTGTAGGCACAGGTATAGGCTCAAGCATTGTAAAAGACGGCAAAATTCACCTTGGCGCAAGCCAGAGTGCCGGTGAAATCGGTCATATAATTGTCGATTTAAACGGCAGAGCATGCGCATGCGGCGCAAACGGCTGTCTTGAGGCTTACGCTTCAAGAAGTGCCATTGAATCAAGGATTTTAGGCGCCGTAAAAAAGGGTAGAAAATCAATCATAACAGAGCTTGCAGACGGCAAAAGTATAAGCTCCAAGCACATCAAAAAGTCGCTTGAAGCGCATGACGAAGTTGTGACACAATATGTAAATGAGGCAATAGACTACCTCTCAGGCGGTATTGCAAGTGTTATAAATTTCTACAATCCAGAGCTTATAATCCTTGGCGGCGGACTCATTCAAAGTATTGACGATTTTTATTTGCAGACAATTAAAAAAGCCCGTGCAAAAGCACTCCCCACTCCCGCGCTTTCAATAGAGTTCAAAAAAGCGTCCCTTGGCGACTATTCGGGTGTAATAGGAGCCGCGCTTTTAGAACAGAGGGTTATCTGATAAAAATTTTTGTGCAATACTTAATCTATGTCTAACGATTTAACAAATATACAAATTCCTGCACTGAATCGTTTTTTAGCGCTCAACGGCGTTTCAAAACTCTCTTTAAGCGCGCTTAATAACCCCTTAAGGCTTCTTATTTTTAAAGCAATTCTTAAACAAAATAAAAAAATACTCTACATCACCCCGAGCGAACAGGAAGCGCTGAAATTTCAAAAGGATTTGGAAAATTTTTGCGAAATTGAAGCCAAAATTTTCCCCTCTCAGGAGATAAATTTTTACGATGATGTGGAGAAAAATTACTACATTTATCAGGAACAAATAAACGTCCTTTTAGGCTCTTATGATGTTGTTTTGGCGCCTATCCGCTCGCTTTTTGAAAAATTTGCATCAAGAAATTTTTATGAGAAAAACTCTGTCAAAATAAGGGTAAATGAGGATGTTGACTATCAAAAACTTATAAAAACCCTCTCAAAACTCGGCTATAAGCGCACCACAAGTGTTGTTGACACTTCGGAATTCAGCGTAAGGGGCGATATTTTAGACATCTACACCCTTGATAAAAATCCCGTGAGAATAGAGTTTTTTGGCGACACTGTTGAGGATATAAGATACTTTGACCCAAAAACCCAGCGCAGCTTTGAAAAAGCAAAAGAGATAACAATTTACCCTCTCTATAAATTTTTGCCCGATGAAAACACAATTGAGGATTTTAAACAAAAACTTCTAAAGCAGGCAAAGGGTACAAACAACGAACTCGCGCAGGATATTTACAATCAAATTTGCGAGAAAATAAATGAAAGCGGCTATTTTGACGGCATTGAATATTATCAGAGCTATTTAACAAACTCCCTGTGCAGCCCTCTTGAATATTTTAAGGATTATGTCGTAATTCTTGACGAGTCATCTCAAATATTTGCAAAGTTTGAAAATCTCGATAAAGACTTTTGCGAACAGTATCAAAAAGAATTATCTTCAAATCTTAAATTACCTTTATTGGAGCTTAATCATACAAGATACGACGAATTTATACACGATATTAAAAAATTCAAAACAATCGGATTTGACAACTTTTTAGACGATGATTACGACAAACTGATTGAGTTTGAAACCTCGCTTGCGCCGATTTTTTCTTCCGATATGGAAGAAATAGGCACATATATAAAAAATAATTTGAAAAACAACTGCAAAATATTCATCTGCACCGACTACCCCAAACGAATAAAAGAAGTGCTGAACGAGCAGGAAATATTTTCCGACAACGTTTTAATCAAGCCCTCTCTCAGCTTTGGCGGAGGAATTGTCGATTTTAACGACAATTTTGAAATTCCCAAGGGAAGATATATATTTTTATCCGACAAAGAACTTTTTAACAAGCGCTCAAAAGACGTCACCGTAAGAAAATATTTTAAAAACAAACAATCTCAGGACTATATAGACTCGATAAACGATATAAAAGAAGGTGAATACGTAGTCCACTCAATCCACGGGGTGGGCATATACAAGGGGCTTACAAAACAAGAGATTGACGGTGCAAAAAAAGACTATCTTGAAATTGAATTTGCAAATAACGACAAGCTTTTTATGCCAGCGGAGCAAATAAATCTTCTCTACCGCTACAGAGGTTCAGGCTCAATAAAGCCCAAACTCTCCAAAATGGGCGGAAGCGCATGGGAAGCGACAAAATCAAAAGCAAAGGCGGAAGTTGAACTTATAGCGCAGGATTTACTTGAACTCTATGCAAAAAGACAAATGTCACAGGGGATTGCCTTTGACCCCGATACAACATGGCAGTTTGAAATGGAAGATGCTTTTGAATACACCGAAACACCCGATCAAATGAAGGCAATAATAGACACAAAAGCAGATATGGAAGCCGCGCGCCCGATGGACAGGCTGATTTGCGCCGATGTCGGTTTCGGTAAAACGGAAATCGCCATAAGGGCGATGTTTAAAGCCGTTATGTCGGGCAAACAAACGGCACTCATCGCCCCGACCACAATACTCACGCTTCAGCACTACCAGACAATTTATGAAAGGTTTAAACCCTTTAGTGTCCGGGTTGAGCTGCTCTCAAGATTTAAAAGCGCAAAAGAACAAAAACAGATTGTAAAAGAAATAAACGAAGGTACGGTTGATGTTGTAATCGGTACACACAGGCTTCTTGGCGACGATATTCAATTTAAAAATCTCGGACTTCTGGTAATTGACGAGGAGCACAAATTCGGGGTAAGGCATAAAGAAAAACTTAAAAAATTCCGCGAAAACATTGACATACTTGCAATGTCGGCTACTCCCATCCCCCGTACGCTCAATATGGCGCTCTCCGGCATAAAAGATTTATCCGTCATAAACACCCCGCCTAAAAACCGTCTGAGTGTTAAAACTTACGTGGGCGAGTTTAGCGAAGCGTATTTAAAAAATGCCGTAAACCACGAGATACAGCGCGACGGGCAGGTTTTCTACCTCTACAACCGTGTCGAAACAATTTATCAATTCAGAGATTATCTGACCTCAATTTTGCCCAACGTAAGGATAGCCGTGGCACACGGACAGATGAAAGACGGCGAACTTGAAAAAATAATGTATGAATTTGCAAATAAAGAATATGACCTTCTGCTGTGCACAACAATTATAGAATCAGGGCTTGATATTTCAAATGCCAATACAATTATAATCCATGACTGCGACCGTTTCGGTCTTGCCCAGCTGTATCAGCTCAGAGGGCGGGTCGGGCGCTCCGACAGGCAGGCATATTGCTACTGTTTTTACAAAAAATCAAAAGAACTCACCCCTGATGCATACAAGCGCCTGAATGCCATAAAAGATTTTGAAAGCCTCGGCAGCGGTTATCACATAGCGCTGAGGGACATTGAAATTCGCGGCGTGGGAAATATTTTAGGCTCAAAACAGCACGGACATATGGTAAATGTCGGTTTTGACACCTATTGTAACCTTCTTGAAGAGTGCGTAAACGAACTTAAGGCAAACCAATCAAAAGACCCTTATGCAAAAGAAAAAATCAAAAAACCGCAAAACACGGTTGTTGACATTAATGTAACGGCATTTATACCCGATGAATGGGTGGGCGGATATGAACAAAAAATGCTTGAATATAAACGATTGAGCGATGTTAAAAACACCGCGGAGCTTGATAATGTTGTATTGGGTTTTAAAGACAGATTTTCAAAACTCCCGCAGAGTGTCGAAAATCTCATAAAAATCATAAGACTAAGACTTAGTGCGGAACAATGTGATATTTCATCAATCCGTGAAACTCCCGACAATATAAGGATTTATACACCTTTTAGTGAAAGGGAGTGGATGTATTTGAGAAGAAAAATTGATTTTTCCATAACGAAATATTTCAAATTCACAAACCCCCCAAAGTCAGTTACGGAAACAAAAGGCATACTGTTGATGAATAAAAATAATCTTAACTTTGATGAAATATTTAACATATTAACAGATTTGTTTTATTATATATCTAAAGTAATATCGGAATTCAAAATTCAAAATTAATCATAAGGAGTAAAATTTATGAAGTTTACAAAAGTATTTTTAAGCGCTTTTTGCTCTGTTTTATTGTTTGCGGGCTGCACTTCAAATAATAAAGCAATTGTCACCGTAAACGGCGAAGCTATTACAAGGGCTCAGTATAACGAAGTTATGGATCTTATAAAAAAAGGCCCTCAATTTAAGGCTGCATCAAAAGAACAGCAGCAAGAAAACAGCCCTATGATGTTAATGGCAAAAGACAGAATTGTTCAGGATTTAATTACAAAAACATTGCTTGAACAGGAGTTTGACAAACGCAAAATAGAAGCAAGCGATGCTGAAATTGAAGCAAAAAAAGAAGAGCTCATAAAGCAAATAGGCTCAAAAGAAAAATATCAAGAAGCACTTAAACAAAACGGCGTATCCGAATCGAAAGTCGAAGAAGATTTGGCAAATGTGATAAAAGTTGATAAACTCGCTTCCGCAATTTCGGATACATCCGTAAGCGATAAAGAAGTAAAAGATTTTTATAATGAAAATAAAGCGCAGTTTAACTTCCCCGAAAGAGTTCGCGCTTCTCATATTTTAATTGAAGCAAACCCGGAATTAATCAAAAAATCAATAATCGACGCGGATAAAGACGGCAAATTAAGCGCGGCTGATATTGATAAAAAGGTAAAAGAAGAACTCGATAAAAAAATGGCGTTAGCACGCGATGTAAGAGCACAGGTGCTTAAAAACCCAAAAGAATTTGCGGCGCTTGCGAAGAAATATTCAAATGATACCGGCAGCGCACAAAAGGGCGGAGATTTAGGCTATTTCCCAAGAGAAGCTATGGTAAAAGAATTCTCTGATGTTGCTTTTGCAATTAAGTCTGATACCGTATCGGAAATTGTTGTTACAAGATATGGCAACCATATAATTATGGTAACCGACCATGCCGCAGCCGGACTTGCACCTTTTGAACAAGTAAAGGGTGAAATTAAGGCAATGCTTGAACAAAATAAAAAACTCGGCGCAATGCAAAACCTTTTCAACGGTTTAAAATCAAATGCAAAAATAGAATACAATGACCCCGAGTTTAATCCTGAAAATATTCAAAAACAACTCAGAGAAGCAGCAATGCCGCAGCCGCAGGGCGCGCCCGTTCAAACTCCTTCTGAGACAAAATAACTTATGAAATGATTTTATGCAGCCGTCGACAACAACAAGTTATTGACGGCTGTTTTAATTTTTAAAGGTGAGATATGGGAAAAATTATCGAAAAAGACAAACTGGAAGAACTGCTCAAGGTTTTAAGGGCAAAAAAGAAAATAATTGTCGCCACAAACGGCTGTTTTGACATTTTGCATGTCGGGCATGTCAGATATTTAAAAAAGAGTAAAACATTCGGCGATGTTTTAATAGTGGGTCTTAACTCCGATAAATCCGTGCGTTCGATTAAGGGTGAAGGACGCCCGATTAATAATGAAAACGACAGGGCGGAAGTGCTTTGTGCGCTTGAGTGTGTGGACTACGTTATTCTTTTTGACGAAGATTCGCCAAAAGATTTACTTGAAATAATTAAGCCTAACATCTATACAAAAGGGGCGGATTATACCCTCAAAACCTTGCCTGAGGCTGATGTGGTGCTTAAAAATAACGGCTGGGTAGAGTTTATTGAGCTTGTCGAGGGCAAATCCACAACAAAACTAATCGACAAAATGAAATAATTGTACTAAAATAGACATATTCTGATAGCATTTGAGGAGTAATAAGGTGAGTAAAAAAACTTTTACACAAAAAGAGATTTCTGAAATTTTAGGCGGCATTTTAACTGTTGTTGAAGAAAGTATTATTGATAAAGTCGCCCCGCCTTTACTCGCCGATGAAACAACGCTTGCGCTTGCGCTAGGGGAAGATGAAATAACAAATTTAGCCCAAACAAAGGCTAAAGCAGCACTTGTTCCCTTGGGTGTAAGCCTTGAAAATATTACGACAATTGAAGTTGAACGCCCCAGACTTGCTATGATGAAACTTTTAAATTTATTTTACGAAGGCCCGGATACCCCGGCCGGAATTCATCCGAGCGCTGTTATCCACCCCGAAGCAAAATTGGGGCAAAATGTTTCAATAGGCCCTAATGTTGTTATTTCGCGCGGTGCACAGATTGGCGATAACACTGCAATTCTCCCTAATGTTTATGTCGGAAAATTCGCCAAAATCGGCGCAAATTGCCTTTTCCACCCCGGAGTTAACATCGGCGACAGGGTGCAAATCGGCGACAGATGCATAATTCACCACGGCGCAAGCCTTGGCGCGGACGGGTTCAGCTTTGTAACCGAAACTCCCGACAATATTGAAAGCGCAAGAAAAGAAGGAGAGATAAAAGGGGGGAAAGAAAATCAGAAAGTATTTAAAATCCCTTCCTTGGGCTCGGTTGTAATAGGTAATGACGTCGAAATCGGTGCAAATGCAACAATTGACAGAGGTACCATTGAAAATACAACAATCGGCGATCAAACAAAAATTGATAACCTTGTAATGATAGGTCACAACTGCAAAATCGGCAGAGCCTGCATGATAGTATCGCAAGTAGGTATAGCCGGCTCCTGCGAAATCGGCGACAGGGTTGTAATAGCGGGACAAGCAGGGCTTGCCGACCATATCTCAATCGGTGATGATTGTATTATTCTGGCGCAATCGGGTGTTACTAAATCTCACCCCGCAAAAACCGTCCTTATGGGCGCCCCCGCGGTTCCGAGAAAAGACTTCTTAAAACGCATGAAATATTTGAACGAAGCGGAAGTTATGGTTCAAAAATACAAAAAATATCAACACTTATTAGAAGACTATGAGAAATTTTTAAATGAAGACGGTAAAATCTAAAATAACTGCAAACGGCAGGGGACTTATGACAAATCTTGAAGCACAGCTTGAGATTTGTCCTAACACATCAAATGAAAAACAAGGCATTCGCTTTTTTATAAACGATAAAATGATTGAGGCAAAAACCTCAAATGTCGTTTCATGCGAGCATTTTGTAGTGCTTGCAAATGTACAGGACGGCGCGGACGCTAAAATTGCGCTTATTGAGCACTTTATGGCGGCATGTGCCGTCTGCGGAATTGATAACCTTGATGTACATTTTAAATCTCAGGGCTATGAAGTTCCCATTATGGACGGCAGTGCAAAAGTCTGGGTTGATTTATTTAACGAAACTGGTTTTCAGGGTGAGTCCGCTCCTGTTAAGCCCGTAAACAACCATTTTGTTTTTTCATACAACAACTCTATGATTGTACTTATGCCAAACCCGAACAAAACAACAATAACATATGCCGTAAACTATAATCATCCCGACCTGAAAAACCGCTGGGTAAATTTAAATCAGGATACAAATTTGAATGAAATAGTTGAAGCGCGCACTTTCGGCTACTTAAAAGACCTTGAAACATTTCAAAAAATGGGAATTTCAAAAGGTGTGACCATTGAAAATACGGTCGGTATGAAAGATGACGGCACTTACACAACTCAATTAAGGAGCGAATTTGAACCCGCTAAGCACAAAATCCTTGATATAATAGGCGATTTGTATCTGACAGGTATTAATCCGCTTATGCTTAATGCCAATATTTTTGTAAAAGAAGCGGGGCATGCTCTGCATATTCAATTTGCAAAAAATATCGAAAAAAGTTTGTGCGAACAAAGTTTGTAATTTAATAAAGGAGATAAGATGGATACAACTACAGACAAGCCATTATCTATGGATGTAACTGAGATTATGGATATGATTCCTCACAGATACCCTTTTCTGCTTGTAGACAGAATAACAGAGTATGTTCCGGGGAAATATTCAAAAGGTTATAAAAATTTAACTGCAAATGAAATGTTTTTTAACGGACATTTCCCGGGAAACCCCGTTATGCCCGGAGTTTTACAGATTGAAGCCATGGCGCAGACAGCCGCCCCCATTCTTTTATCGCTCGATCAATACAAAGGCAAGCTTGCACTTTTTGCCGCGGTTGATAAAGTGAGATTTAAAAACATCGTGCGCCCGGGGGACAAACTCGAGATGGAAGCATATATGACAAAAATCAAAGGCCCCATCGCAAAGTGTGACGCGCGCGCGTATGTTGACGGGAAACTCTGTGTAGAAGCCGAAATTACAATAGCATTAAAATAGAAAGTGTGAAAAAATGACTATTCATAAAAGTGCAGTTATTTGTGATACTGCTCAAATCGCTCCTGATGTTGAAATAGGGCCTAACGCGGTAATAGGCGAAGGTGTTATTATTGAAGCCGGGGTTAAAATCGGTGCCGGTGCAAACATTGAATACGCAACAATAGGTGAAGGTACAAAAATCTCTCCTATGGCATCAATCGGCGGCGAACCTCAGGACTTAGGCTACAAAGGCGAAAGAACAGGGGTTATAATAGGTAAAAACTGCTGGATAAGAGAATTTGCGACAATAAACCGCGCCTCGGGCGAAGGCAACATGACAAAAGTCGGCAATAAATGCCTGCTTATGGCATACTCCCATGTTGCACACAACTGCGAACTGGGAGATGAGGTTATTTTTGCAAACGGCGCCACCATAGGCGGACACGTAAAAGTCGGCTTTGGTGCATTTCTCGGCGGCTTAAGCGTATTTCATCAAAATATAAGAATAGGCGAGATGGCAATAATCTCGGGCGCCTCCGCCGCAAGACTCGATATAATTCCCTACTGCAAAGCGGAAGGCATTCCTGCAATTCCCGTAGGCTTAAATGCAATAGGCTTAAGGCGCAGAGGGGTGGATAAAGCTTCGCGCGATGCCATCCATAAAGCAATTAGAATTTTAAGAAGCCCCGAGTATAATACCACACAGGCGCTTGAAGTAATTGAAGATACGGTTGATAAAAATGAATATGTAAATAAACTCGTTGAGTTTGTAAAAACTTCAAAACGCGGGGTTACTCTGCGCTTTAAAGACGCTTACTACAAAAACATGGAGGAAGGCAGCGATGAATAACAAAAGTGTTCTTGAAAAATATGCACAAATCCTTGTAGATTATTCAACAAAAGTTCAAAAGGGCGATTTGGTACTAATTAGAGCAGAAAGCTACCAGTGTCAGCCTCTTATAAAAGAAATATACAAACGTGTTCTGCAATGCGGCGCTCACCCGATTGTAAGATGTTCTCTTGACGGGCTTGCGGTAGATTTTATCAAATACGCAAATGACGAACAGCTTGCTTTTGTCGACCCCATAACCAAACTTGAATACGAAAAAGTTGACAAATACATCTCAATCGGTGCACCTTTTAACGTTAAGAGCATGGCAAAGGCTGACTCCAAAAAAATGGCAAAACGTTCGGCTGCAACGCGTGAATTATCTACCCTTATGTTAAATCGCGCGGCTGAAGGCAAGCTAAACTGGGTAATTGCGGACTATCCGACTCAGGCTCTTGCGCAGGAAGCAAAAATGTCGCTTGATGATTACACAGATTTTATTATAAATTCCTGCTATCTTGATTTAGATAACCCGATTGAAAAATGGCAGGAAATAGGACGCGAACAAGACAGACTCGTAAATCTTATGAACGGGGGCAAAAAGCTCCATATTACAGGCGAAAGAACGGATATTACCTTTAGCGTTGAGGGCAGAAAATGGGTAAGCTGCTCGGGGCTTAATAACTTCCCCGACGGCGAAATTTTCACATCTCCCGTTGAAAACAGTGCACAGGGCGAAATATATTTTGATTTTCCCGCAATTTACCGCGGAAACGAGTCGCATAAAATTTGGCTGAAACTTGAAGGCGGCAAGGTAGTTGACGCAAAAGCCGAAAAAGGCGAGGACTTTCTTATTTCAATGCTTGATATGGACGCAGGCAGCCGCTTTGTGGGTGAAATTGCAATAGGTACAAACGACAGAGTAAAAGATGTAACCGGCAATATTTTATTTGATGAAAAAATCGGCGGCTCAATCCATATGGCTCTGGGTGCAAGTTATCCCGAAACCGGCGGCAAAAATGAATCCGGTCTGCACTGGGATATTATTAAAAACATGAAAGAAAATTCAAAAATTTTCCTTGATGATAAGTTGATTTACGAAAACGGAAAATTTGTAATTTAAAATAAAATGATACCCGAGGACACTTTAAAATCTTATATTCAAAACCTTGAGGACAATATAAGAACTATTGTTGAAGAAAATAAAAACGAACTTAAAAACGATGTCCTCGGGTTTCTTTTTGCAAAGTCAAAGCGCATTCGTCCGATTTTTATTTATTTTTGTACGCACATTCTGGGCGGCAGGGTTGATGATGATATTCAAAATACTGCGCTTGCTCTTGAACTTATACACAGTGCAACGCTTGTGCATGACGATGTGCTCGACGAAAGCGAAATGAGGCGCGAAGATGTCAGCTTTTATTCAAAGTTTGGCTCAAAAAAATCAATAATACTGGGCGATTATCTGCTCTCTCTTGCTCTTCTTGCTCTTTCAAAATTAAATAACCCAAAAATCCTAAAAATATTTTCGCAAAACGTACTAAAAACCCTTAATGGCGAGATAAACCAGTTTGAAGGGCGTTTTAATATTCCAAATGAAGAACAGTGTTTGGAGAAGACTGCGGCAAAAACGGCAAGCCTGTTTGTCTGCGGAGCAGAGTGTGTATGCGAGCTTCTTGGGGCAGATGCAGCACATAGAAATGCCCTTAAAAATTTTGCCTATGATTTTGGTACCTATTTTCAGCTTAAAAATGATATTAAGAATTTTTTATCCGGCGAGGATGATATTAAAAACGGTGTTTACACTCTTCCTTTAATCTATTTTAAGCAAGAAAATCCCGAATGTGATATTATTAATATTGACAGAAATCAAATTGTAAATTACGCTAAAAAAACAGATGATAAAGCCCGTAAAATAATTAAAAACGCTCTTTTAAACATTGAGAGTATAAAAGGTGCACATCAGATGTTGGCCGGCTTGATTAAGCTTTTAGAGGAAAAATGAACAGGGAAAAAATTTTAAAAGCTGCAAAAGACTTTTTGAAAGAAACGGTGGAAACACTTGTTTTTGTCATTGTTGCGGTTATTTTAATAAGGTTTTTTATAGGTGAACTCAGATGGATTCCCTCAGGCTCCATGCACCCCACTTTAATCGAAAAAGACAGACTTTTTGTTGAGAAAGTATCAAAACCCTTTAGAGATTTAAAGCGCGGAGACGTAATTGTTTTCTACCCTCCCGACGAAAGGCTTAAAAAGGATGTATTTTCTGTATTTTCAAGGCTTACGGGTATTTTCTGCCGCGATATTGCCTACATTAAAAGAATTGTGGGTGTCGGCGGAGATAAATTTGAAATCAAACAAGACAAAGACGGCGGCTGGTATGTTTATATTAATGACATTCCGCTTGATGAACCCTATATTTTATCCAAAACCGACTGGACGCCATGCCGTGATGATATGTACTGCGGCCCTTTTGTAATTCCTCAGGGGCAGTATTTTATGATGGGTGATAATCGTGCAAACTCTCAAGACAGCCGTTTTTGGGGCTTTTTGCCAAAAGAGCGGGTTATAGGCAGAGCTTATTTTGTTTTTTGGCCGCTTAATCGGATTGAGATGTTAAATAAATACGCAAAATAACAATCTAGCTCATTTGGAGTAATATTTATACAAAATTTGACATAGTAGTCTATTTTGTTGTCTAATTATAATAGTCGACTTGTCTTTTTTGGAAGTTTTGAATGCGTATAAAACAGTTAGAAATAGACAACTTTAAATCTTTTGCCAACCAAAATACTATTCCGTTTTTGGACGGTTTTACGGTTGTGTCCGGGCCTAACGGTTCGGGCAAAAGTAATATCATTGACTGTATTTTATTTGCGCTCGGACTTTCAACTGCGCGTGCACTTCGCTCGGAGCAAGGCGTGGGTGATTTAATTACTACGCATAACAAAAGAAACGAAGCTTCGGTAAGAGTTACTTTTGCGCTTGATGATGAAGAAGAGCTCATCATTGCAAGAAAAATTAAAAGAACTTCCCAAGGGGTGCAGAGTATTTATTATATGAACGATAAACAGTGCACCTTGACCCAGGTGCATGCGGAACTTGAAAAGTATAATATTACCCCAAACAGCTATAACGTAATTATGCAGGGCGATGTTACAACGATTGCAAATTGCAGTGCAAATGAAAGAAGAAAATATTTGGATGAAATCGCAGGTACTGCTGATTTTGACAGAAGGATAGCCCTTGCGCAAAAAGAGCTTGAAACAGTTGAGGCTCGTGTACAAAACTCCCTTATCGTGAAAAACGAAAAAGATGCAAGGCTGGAGGAGTTAAAAGAAGAAAGAGAAATAGCGCTAAAATATAAAGCTTTAAACGATGAAAAAACGGAACTTGAAGGCAAGGTGAATGTCATAAAATACTTTGATACAAAACGTTCATTGGAGCTTGTGCATCAAAATATTTTAACTTCCACAAAAGAAATAAAAGTCCAAACACAAAGGCTGGATGAAATAAAATCCAAAATTGAAGACAGAACCGCGAAATATAAAGAAATTTGCGAGCTTGTGCGTGCACAGGGCGAGGACAAACAGCTTGAGGTTAAAAAGCTTCTTGAGGAGAAAAAAGGCGAGATAAGCCGCAAGGAAACTTCAAACGCGCACAGCGACAAGCTTATCTTAGACAATAAAAAAACAGCTCAAAATGCCCAAAACGGTATTGAAAACTTAACAAAGAAAAAAGAAGAAATAATTGCGGCAATAGAGCAGAAAGAAAAGCTTATCAAAGAACGCGAAACGCTTTTGGAGCAAAAAAGAACAAAATTAAGCGAAATTCTAATGGAGATGTCCGGGCTTAATAAAACCGCAGACGAACATATTGAAAAAAGAAACATTTTAAGAAAAGAGCTTGACGAGCTTAAAGACAAAGAAACAGAACTTATTAAAACAAAACTTCCGCTTGAAAACGAGCTTTCAAACCTTCAAAAAGAACTCAGTGAAACAAATAAAGCAATAGAAGAGCTTGAAGAGGGCCAAAAGACTTTTGATGAAAAACGCGACAAGCTTGAACTTCAAATAGAAACTCTGCAAAAAGAGCTTGACGAGTGCAAGTCTGTTCAAAAAATAACTTTTGAAGATTTGGATAAAACCCGCACTCAATTGCAGGATTTAGAGCACAACATTCAGCTTTCACACAGAAAAATTGCAACGCTTGAAGCAAATAAGCAGGCATATAAAACGGTAGCATTGGGCGCAGGGGTTGAAACCATTATGAACGCTCATCTTGAAGGTGTTCATGCTCCGCTTATGCAGCTTGCAGAGGTTGAAGGAGAATTCAGTGACGCAATTGACGTTGCTATGGGCGGGCGTTCAAGATTTGTTGTGGTTGACGATGAAAACGTTGCGGCGCGCGCAATTCAGCTTTTAAAATCACAAGGGCGCGACAGAGCAACTTTTCTGCCTTTAAATAAAATCAAAAAAGCGCCCTCGAGGCTTTCTTTGCCAAAAGATGAAGGCGTAATTGACTTTGCGATAAATCTTATCGACTTTGATGACAAATACATTGATGCGTTTTATTTTGCGCTGGGCGAAACCCTTGTGGTGGAAGATTTAGACTGCGCCAAAAAATTGATGAGCAAGTTCAGAGTGGTAACTCTTGAAGGAGATATTTTTGAAAAAACAGGCGCAATAACAGGCGGTGCAAGGAAAAGGGCTTCATCTGTCTTTGGCAAAGCGGAAGATAAAGAGCTTGAAACTTTTAAAAAACGCCTTCGTGCGTTTGAAATTGAATACAAGGAACTGGAACAGAAAAGAAATACTTTGGATAAACGCCTGGAGCAAGTCCGCTCCGATTATTCAAATGCGTCAAATGTGTACAACAGCGCCAAATACGAGCTACAAAACCTTATAAAAGTAAACTCCGGCGCAAAAGAAGCAATTGAAAAGAAATTTGCGCGCATAAATGAAATTACGCCAAAAATCAAAGAAAACGAGAAAAAACTCGACTCCATGGAAGTCCGGCACGTTAATATGCTTGATAAAATAACAAAAGTTCAGGGCGAGATTGAAGAAGTCGAGAAGCTTATTGATGAAGGCGAACTTAAAGAGCTGAAAGAAAAAACACAGGGAATTGAAAACGAAATAAAAGAAATAGAACGCGGAATTTTAAACATTCAAAACGACATTGAAAAAGAAAAAAATAACATAAAATTCCACGATATGAGTATAAAACAAAGACAGGATGACATTGTCCGCACGGGCGAAGAAAACGAAAAACTTGAAGAGGACAAGAAAAAATACGCAAAAGAAATTGAAGAGTTGCAAGTTGTTCTAAAAGAATATGAAGCAAAAATCGAAGAGCTTGGCAAAAATCTTATTCAATATCAAAAACAGCGCGACGAAGCCCAAAATGAGCTTTTGGAGCTTGAAAAAACGAAAAATAACACGGAAGCCGAACTTGAGAGAATAAACGAGCAGATTGAAAGCTCAAAGGCGCGCAGGCGTGAGCTTGAACCTATGCTTGAGCAGGCGGCAAAAGAACTTGAAGAAGCCGGTATAAACGTAAAAGAAATAGTGCCTGATGAAATTTCTCTGGATGAGATAAATTCAAAAATCCAAAAACTTCAAAAGAAAATTGAAGCGTTGGGTTTGGTTAACATGAGGGCGATTAACGATTATGAGAACGTTTCAAATGCCCTTAATGAGCTTACGCAAAGGATTGAAACTCTTGAAAAAGAACGTGTTGAAATAAACGAGCGTATGAAAGGATATGAAACAAATAAAAGAGAAGAATTTTTAAAAACATTTAACGCGGTTAATCAAAACTTTAAAGACATATTCCCGCTGCTCTCCGAAGGAGAAGGCGAGCTTGTGCTTGAAAATCCGTCTGATCCTTTCTCGGGCGGACTTGTTTTCAGGGCAAGTATTAGGGATAAGAAAAATCAAAAACTCGCCGCTATGTCGGGCGGTGAAAAAACCCTCACGGCGCTGGCGTTTGTCTTTGCGGTACAAAGGTATCTGCCTGCACCTTTTTATGCGTTTGATGAAGTTGATATGCACCTTGACGGCCCCAATGTGGAGCGTCTTGCGCGTATGATTAATATTCAGGCGAAACAGACACAATTTATCGTGGTAAGCTTGAGAAAGCCTATGATTGACTCTGCTGACAGGATGATTGGTGTTACACAAAAAGGACATGGGATTACAAAAATATCGGGCGTAGGATTAAAAGAAGAAGCTGAATTGCAAGCAGGGATAGCATAAAATGAATAACAGTGTACAGGATTTTTACGGCAGCTCAAATGAAGTTTTGAAAGATATTTCAAAACTCGATTCCACAATTGATTTCGGGGTAAACCTTGAATATATTTCAAAAAACGGCATTCAAAAAGACAGCAATATAGATACCATTGAAATTCTTGTGGACTTGGCAAAATCCGGAAAAATTGATCCTTGGAATATAGATATAGTTGATCTTTACGACAAATATATGGAGCGCCTTTCAAAACTGAATATAAAAAATCTTAAATCGGTCGGGCGTGCACTTTTATTCACCTCTATTCTTTTGAGGTTGAAATCAAATATAATTGAGGGAATAAGCCTTGAAGATTTAGAACCTCAGGAAGATGACTTTTTTGATGACGACGGTTTTGAGGCTGATTATGAACCGGAACAGCTTCAACTTCCTTCTTCCAATGTTATTTCTTTTGATGAGGTTTTGCAAAGGCGCACAAGTATAAAACTAAATCGAAACAGAAATGTTACCTTAAAAGACTTAATCCGACACTTGGAATTTTATGAGCAGTTAGAAAAAAAACAAACTCTTAAAAATGCTCTGGAACGTCAGAAAAGACGGGTGCGCGATTATTCAAAACTTAAAGCAAAGGATATTTTAAACCTTGCGCATGACGAATATATTGAAACAGTCGTTGAAAAAATGCGCCAGAATTTGGAACAAATTTTTAAAAAAGAAGAAAAAATCGAGCTTCGCGAACTGACTCTTTTGGGCTTTGACAGGAGCAGCGCATATGTTGCGATTTTATTTTTAATGGTAAAAGATAATATTGATATTATCCAGAACGATTTTTACGGCAAACTCTACGTTGTGCCCGCAAGGAAATCCGCGGAGGAAGAAGTTGCAAACTGAGGAAAATAAAGAAATAAACAATTTAAAAGCAAAGGTAGAGGCGGTGCTTTTTGTTACGGCACGTGCCATGCAGCCGCTTGAAATAGCAGAGCTTCTTGGTGTTCGGGAGGATGAGGTTGAAAATGCGCTTTTGGATTTAATGTTTGATTACTCTTCGCGTGACGGTGCTCTTGAAATTGATGATGAGGACGGATATATAATTCAGGTCAGGGCGGAGCATCTTGATATTGTTGAAAAGCTCTGTCCCGTAGATTTAAAACCGGCTGTACTAAAGACTTTAACAGTCATTGCGCTTAAGGAGCCCATAAGACAGTCTGCCTTAAAAGAGCTTCGCTCAAATGCTTATGAGCATGTGGCCGAACTTGTTGAAAAAGGATTGATTTCAAGAACAAAAGACAGAAACGGCAGGTCTTATAACCTAAAAACCACGCCTAAATTTGCCGAATATTTTAAACTTAAGGGCGATGCAAAAACGCTTGCAAAAATGTTAGACTCCAATAAAGAACTTAAAGATTTGTAATATTTTCTGTTGCAATTTATAAGCTATTTTTAGTATAATCTTTATGTCTTTAGTAAAAGACATTTGATATTAAAATTAAGGAGAACAAAATGAAAGTTAAAATCGAAGAAGGCTGCATAGCTTGCGGCGCATGCGAATCATTCTGCCCGGATGTATTTAAAGTGGAAGATGCTGCAACTGTTAATGAAGCAAACGTTGCAGGCAACGAAGATTGCGTTAAAGAAGCAGCTGATGCTTGCCCCGTAAGTGTTATTACGGTTGAAGAATAATAATTCTTTTAATTTTAAAAATGCGCCTTGAAATTTAATTTTCGGGCGCATTTGTAATTTTGTTTTTTAAATTATCCACCGCTGAGTCAAGTGTCGGAATATCAAGTTCCTGCGGTTTTATATTATTTCTCTTTTGATATTCCCTGTTAATGATTTTGCCTATATTGTTGGCAATAAAAGTCGCAACAGCCCCAAAGCCCATTGCTTTCATTCCAGTGTACATTTTCATTGTTGCAAAAGTAGTTGCAAGCATACCAAGCCCCAAGGGTACCCCTGTTGTAAGTGCTGCTTCCACCCTTTGGTTTTTGTCTTCTGCTTGTGCAAGATAAATTCCGAGCATGCCTGCGGTGCTGAACATTCCTAAAATATCATTGGGCGCAGAGCCTATTTCAATGTCGCGGATTTTATCAAAAAGATCGTTACCTTCCGTCCTTATTGCGTTATTTAGCGACTTTTGACTCTTTTTAAATGCTTCGCCGATGTTTTTGTATGTTTCATCATCAATTTTTCCTTTTAATGCTTCAAGTATTTCATCATCGGCACTAAGGATTGCTTTTCGCATATCGGCAAGTTCTTTAATATATTGTGCTTTTTGGTCTTTAACCATATCTTCCGCTACAAATTTAAAAAATCCTTCCCTGTCTTTTCCTTTGGATTTGATAAATTTCTTTATAAGGTTGCTGAATGTATCTCTTACTTCGACCGCTATGCCTTTCTCGCCTACATTATTCATTATCTCTTGGATTTTTCCGACCCGTGTATTAAGTTCTTTTGTGCCAAAATTTGAGTCTATCAGGACATTTCTTTTTTCGATAAGTTTTCTGATTTCATCACTGTCCAATGCATTTAAAATTTTTAAATCAAGTGCGCCGTATGTACTGCTTGCATGTTTATACGCGCTTTGCGTCATTTTAACGCCGGTATTTGTGTACATTTGAGAAGTTTTCTTTGCAAAACCCCTTAAAATCGGGAATTTTTGCAAGAATGGCGCAAGGTAGCAGTCTTTAATATTTGCACTGTTGTTCATTAAATTTGTAAATTTTAAAATTCTGCCTTCTTTTGCACTTAATTCAAGATTTTCTTTTAATCTTGTAAAGTTCAGGATTTTATCCGCATGTTCGCTGTTTTGAAGTCCTTTTTTTATTATTCTGTCCGCTTTTTTGTTTAAGCCGCGGGCTCTTGTTACTACGCCCAGAAGGGTTATTAAACCGGCCATGCCCAAAGAAGCGGCAGCTATAATAACATGTTTGGGCTTAATTTGTTTGTCTTTTGGCTCCTGTTTTTTGTTTTCGGCTGAAATTTCAACACTGTCGCTTTTTTCCTGCTGCGTAATTGTGCTGTAATTTTCGGGTAAATTTATATATTTGGAATTTACCGCAGTAAGATTATTTGAGATATACGTATTATTTTCCAACATCTATTTTAATAAATACAACTGTACATATTAATTAAAAACAAAAACAGGGTAAAAATTGCTATTGACCTTTTATTTTCTGCCCTTCTTTTTCTTTTTGTCGGCGAGTTTTTCTTCTAAATCGGATTTTGCATTGTCAACCGAATATTTTGCAAGAGGTTTTTTTGTTTTTTTATCGTAAAAGACAAGCCAGTGGTGTTTCTTTCTGTCATTTACGCAAAAAGACAATTTGCCGACAACCCTGTCTCCGGGGCCTATATTTTTAAACCACAATGAAGTGTCACCAAAAGGAGAAGGGAAAAACGTTGTTTTTGTGTCATTAACAAGCGCTATATCAAAAGCGGAGAATGTGTTTTGCGTAAAGTTGTCAATCCCTAAAGAAAGAGTGATTGTATTGTCTTCTCCAAAGGGGTCTTTTTCGTATTTTACGGTATTTATTCTGACATTTAACCCTTCAAGCCTTAATTCTTCCTGGCGAAATGCGTCTTTTGAAAAAACGGGGAGTTCAACATTTGAGAGGACTTTTATTTTAAGCTCATCTCCCGGCTGAATAAGTACTCCGTCGCCCTTTCTTAATATTGCTGCGGTTAAGCCTACGACCCCGCCAATTGCAGCTCCTCCGGCAAGCGTGTAGCCTTGCGAAGCTATAGCTGCTTCAATACCTAAAAGGTTAAGCGCCACAAATCCGCCGACAACGCCGCCTGCAAGCGTATAGCCAACATGCTCGCCTATTGCTTTAGCGGTTCCTTTTGCAAGATTTTCTTTTGTGGAAATTGAAGCTTGAATGGGAATTTGTCTGCCGTCAGGCGTTACGAGATAATCAAAATCCATAATAATATATCCGTCGCGCCCCATATTTTTGGCTTCTTGCATATATTGAACTTTTCCATGTGCAATTGAGCCTTTGGGAATAATTATTCCTTTATCGCTTGAAACATCTTCTGATACTTCGGCAAAAAACTCATCCCCTTCTTGGGTATAGCCGGAGCTTAAAACCTGTGATACAGTCATTTTAATGACGTCTTTTTGCTCAAGCATTTCTACTTCGCCGGTAAAAAGTTTTTTATCAAGCTCTTGGTTTTTAATATCGGTTTGCTCAACGTGCCCTTCAATTGCCGCGTGGCATAAGGGCGTAAACAAAAACATTATTAAAAGTATTGAAATAAGCTTTTTCAAAACTTCCCCCAATCCTTGTAATTTAATTATAATACAATTATTTCACCAAAACTACATAAAACTTAAAAAATAGTTTAAAAACACCAATATATGTTAAAATGCACTTGTATTTAAAGGAAAATAAAATGGAAGATTGTATTTTTTGTAAAATTGCAAACGGCCAAATCCCGACGGATTTTGTTTACAAGAGTGATAACGTCGTTGTTTTTAACGATATAAACCCTAAAGCACGGGTGCATATGCTTGTTGTGCCAAAGGTTCATATTAAAAGCCTGAATGAACTTGAAGACAAAGAACTCATGGCGGAGCTTTTACAAACCGTAAAAGATGTTACCAAAAAACTTGGTATAACGGATTATAAGACATTGATAAATACGGGACGCGGCGCGGGCCAGGAAGTTTTTCACCTGCATATACATATTCTTTCAAATAGTTAATTTTTGTAACATATTTTTTGTTTTGCGCAATAGCGGAATAAAAAAATCCTTATTTAAATTAGAAGTAAGGAGGAAGTTTATGTTTAGTGAAAATTTTATGCGATATTTAATCGCCTATCAAAGTGAAGATATGGAGCCGCAAGAGCCAAATACGGTACAAGTACGCGAGAAAAGGCCTTTAATGGTCGATTTAACAGGGGTAAAATATGCTACAATTCCCGTCAGAAACTGCACAAAGTAAAATCCTTATAAGAAAGCTTTGCAAGGTTATAAGACATAAGCTATACAGTGAAAATAAAACTGATGGAATTTCAAAATTAATTACGGAAAATATAGTAAAATCAGATGTTTTTAAAAATGCAAAAAACATTATGTTTTTTTATCCTTTGGATGAGGAAATAAACCTTCTTGAACTTTTAAAATATGCGGACAAAAATTTTTACTTCCCCAAATGTGACGGCAAAAATCTGCTCGTTTGCCCTAATTGTAATGAATTTAGCGAGAATAAATATAAAGTTAAGGAGCCATGTTGTGAGCCTCTTGATGATTTAAGCCTTCTTGATATTATTTTTACCCCGGCGCTCTGTGCCGATTTAAGATTTTTTAGACTTGGTTACGGCGCCGGATATTACGATAAATTTTTATCAAATCCGAAAATTAAAGCAAAAAAAATTATCCCCATAAGCGAACATCTTATTTGCAGGGAACTGTGCACGGATGATTATGACGTAAAATGCGATGCTATAGTTTGTGAAAGCGGATTTATAAATTAGTCCTCTAAAAACCTGTAAGACCTATTGAAAAGTGTGATACCATGCCTTATTTTGATTTTATCGAATAAAAAATAAGGAATAAATATGACGGACTTACAGGGAACAAAGACGCAGATGAACCTTATAAAAGCATTTGCGGGCGAATCAATGGCAAGAAACAGGTATACTTATTACTCTAAAATTGCAAAAGAAGAAGGCTATGAGCAGATTGCGGCGATTTTTCTTGAAACTGCGGATAATGAGAGGGTGCATGCCAAAAGGTTTTTTAAATTTTTAGGCTGTGAGAATACGCCGCTTAAAATTGATGATGCGATTTATCCGATTGGCATAAGCAATACGGAAAAAAATCTTGAATATTCAATTGAAGGCGAGCATGAAGAAAATACCATACTCTATCCGGGTTTTTCAAAAATCGCAAAAGAAGAAGGTTTTGACGAGATTGCAAAGTGTTTTATTGAGATTGTCGAATCTGAAATAGGGCATGAAAAAAGGTATATAGCGCTTTTAGAGAATATTAAAGAGGACAAAGTGTTTAAAAAAGACAAAAAAGTCCTTTGGAAATGCAGGAAATGCGGCTATTTATATTCTGATACGGACGCGCCTAAAATTTGCCCCGCATGTTTGCACCCGAAGGCATATTTTGAGCTGTATTGCCAAAATTATTAATTTGTCTTTATTTTGTTTTTTGTTTGTAATAAAATCCTATATATGAAAGTATATTTAGGAATAGACGTCGGCTCGGTTACAACAAAACTCGCAGTTATTGACGAAAACGGAAAATACATTGACTCGTATATGCTCAGGACTTCCGGTCAGCCTGTAAAAGCTGTCCAAAAGGGTCTTAGCGAACTGCTTAAAAAGTCGCTTTGCGATTATGAAGTCTGCGCGGTGGGAACCACGGGAAGCGGCAGAAACCTTGCAGGTGCTCTTGTCGGCGCTGATGTTATAAAAAATGAAATAACGGCACATGCCGTCGCTGCCTCGGTTATTGTCCCGGGTGTGCAGACGATTCTTGAAATCGGCGGCCAGGACAGCAAAATTATTATACTTCGCGACGGTATAGTGACGGATTTTGCAATGAATACCGTTTGTGCTGCCGGCACGGGAAGTTTTCTTGACCAGCAGGCGGGCAGATTGAACGTTAAAATTGAAGATTTCGGCTCAATTGCTCTGCAATCTTCCTCTCCTGCACGTATCGCAGGACGCTGCGGAGTTTTTGCGGAATCTGATTTAATTCACAAGCAACAGCTTGGTTATCCTGTTGAGGATTTATTATACGGACTTTGCCAAGCGCTTGTGAGAAACTATCTTTCAAATCTTGCCCTCGGTAAAGAACTTTTGCCGATTGTGACTTTCCAGGGCGGTGTTGCAACAAATAAAGGTATGGTCAAAGCTTTTCAGGAAGCTCTTGGCTGCGAGATTGTTGTTCCGCCAAACCATCAAACCATGGGCGCAATCGGCGCGGCATTGCTTGCAATGGAGCAGCACCAGTTTACAAATGAACAAACAAAATTTAAAGGCTGGCAGACAAAAGATATGCACTTTAACTCCGTTACCTGTACGTGTGACGGCTGTTCAAATAACTGTGAAGTTATAACAATTATTGAAGGCGATATTGAACCCTTAAAACCCGGACAGGCGCATAAAATCAGTGATGTTAAGGGTAATATTATCGCACGCTGGGGCGGTACTTGCGGCAGATGGGATATAGGATAGTGTGCAGAATATTATACTGCAAGATTAATCGCCAAAGATAATAAATGGAATATTTTTAGCGTAGGATACAAAAGGGCGTATGGCTTATTTTTTAACAATTCGAGCCAAATATTTTTTAACTTGTCAAACTTTTACAAATAAAAATAAAATTGGCGTTTAAGCTTGCTTAAACGCCATATACACTTTGCAGTTTTTCAAATTCTTTCAGAATATATTCTGCAATTTTACAATCTTGTTCTTCCGTTCCGCCGCCGACACCGATGCCGCCGGCTATTTTACCGTTTACAAATAAAGGATAGCCTCCTGCTACAAGTGTTATTTTCTTATCATTTGACTGAATTGCCATTAAAGAATTTCCTTCTTTTGCCCAATGAGCTACATCTTTTGTTTTGCTTTGAGTGTAAATTTATCACTAATTTCAAGCTTTGCATTTATTGTTTCATTATATTATTATACTATTTTTTGCCTGTTTTGTTTATGATAATATTACAAAAAAGTGTTTATATGGGCAGAAAAGAATACAGATATATTGATACGGAATCAAAAGAACTTTTTGATATTAACGTTAAAGCCCGAGCCTTGACAAAAGAGTATTCTCAAACAAATTATGACAATCTTGAGAAAAAGGAAGCTATTTTAAAGGAATTATTTGGCTCAATCGGTAAAAATGTTGCTATTGACGTAAATTTCTTTTGTGATTTCGGAAGTAATATTTTTATCGGGGATGATGTAATAATAAATTCAAGCTGTACTTTTATTGACAATGAAAAGATTATTATAGGAAATAAAGTCCTGATTGCACCGAACGTTCAAATTTACACTGCCTATCATCCTCTGCTGCCGGAACAAAGAATTATTGAGAAAAAAGAAGGCTCTGACTGTTATTATACAACCTGTGCGGATCCGGTAGAAATAAAAGACGGTGTTTGGATTGGCGGGGGTGTGATAATTCTTCCGGGTGTAACTATCGGGGAAAATAGCGTAATTGGAGCAGGCAGCGTGGTTACACGTTCAATTCCGGATAACTGTGTTGCCGTCGGAAATCCTTGCCGGGTTATAAAATTCTTTGATGACATCAGAAAGGAAAATAATGTATAAACATATTGTTTTGATGTTGACGGAACTTTGATTGATACTGAATATGCGCTTCTGCATTCTCTGAGAGATATATTAAAAGAGGAATATGACAGAAATTATAAAATTGAAGAATTGGAATTTGCACTTGGAATAACAGGTGAAGCCGCTATAGTACAACTTGAAATTTCTAATATCAAATATGCTATAGAGTTATGGAATGATAAATTAAATAAATATAAAGAGACCGTTTGTGTTTTTAACGGAATAGAAGAACTCTTAAAACAACTTTCGCTAAATTATAAATTAGGAATTGTGACTTCAAAAACAAAGGAAGAATTTGAAGAAGAGGTTGTACATTTCGGGCTAAATAAATATTTTGGAATAATTATTTGTGCCGATGATACAAAAAAGCATAAACCAAACCCGGAACCGCTTTTGAAGTATATGGAACTTGCAAATGCAAAAAATAATGAAATTATTTATATAGGCGACAGTATTTATGATATGCAATGTGCAAAAGCGTCCAATGTTGATTTTGTTTTTGCAAAGTGGGCAATAAAAGACAGAACATAGAAGCAAAATATACCCTTAATCAACCTTTAGAATTATTAAATCGGGTATAAAATTTTGTATTTTTTAAGTTGAACGTTTTTCTTTATTGCCTATCCAGGTTTTAACTCATATGCAAAATCACGGCAAATATTAAAGCACGGTTGTGCGCTAAACAAGCTCTTAGAGGACTTCTAAGGGCTTGTTTAGCAATTGGTTACGGGAGTTGGATTTGAACATTTTTGTTGAATTATTTTTACAGTTTCTTTATGCTTTTAAATCTTTCTATTTCTTTTGGTCACTTAAAATTTTTGCCCCTATGCCTTATAAATATTATTTTAATAATACCGGGTCTGTCACAGGCGGGGAATTCCCCGCCATTTTTAATATAGGGGAGAAATGAGCGAATTTAGGAATATTTATGGATTAATCGGGAATTTTTGCGGCAAACCGCTCTTAAAAAGACAATTTGAAAGATTATAAAGCATAACTAAGGGTTCTTTTTTGTATTGTTATACTTTTTTACCGACTCTATAAGATTTAAATACAGTTCTAACTCCTCATTATCAGATGAATATATTTCTTTTATTATTCTATCCCTGTTAGTATTCTCTATTTTTTCTATCTGTATACCAAATTCGGACAGAGGAATTTTTAATGTATCTATGAGCTTGAAAAAAGTTTCAAGACTTGGCATAAAAACTCCTCTTTCCAATTTGCCATAATGCTTTTCTGCTATTTCAATTTTTTCCGAAAGTTCTTCCTGGGTAAGATTTGCCTTCTTTCTGTATTCTTTAAACTTTTTGCCTAAAAATTCTTTGTCATAAAACATAAGGGAATATACCTC
>CALUWF010000018.1 GCA_944324405.1 Candidatus Gastranaerophilales bacterium
GTTGTTAAAAAACCTGAGAAAATTGAACTTAAAAACGATTATCATATTTTAAACACTTATCTTGATTTTAAAGAACAACTTGCAAAATTTGGCGGCAAAATAAACGATGATTTTCTTAAATTTTACAAAAATCACATTGAGAAAAACAGAATTTCCGCCCTGAATAAAGAAACCCAATCATCCGTTAAAAATGCAGCAATAGGCAAGACTACACAATTAATGGGAACTTTTGGCTCATTATACTTTGCAATGACAGATGAATTTAACAACACAGCCTCACAAACGGGGGACAAACAAAAAGCCGAAAAAGACGCAAGATTGAGAGGGGTAAATAAAATTATCAGAATTGCAGCTCAAATTGTAATAATGAATATCAATAATATCTTTAAAATTCCTTATGCTCAAAGTATTTTAGGGGCAGGAGTAATTACTGCTATATGCACTGTTTTAACTGACAGTATTTCAAGAACACTATCAGGTATGCCTTATAGAAAAATGGATAAGGAAGAGCTTGAAGAATACTATAAAGAGCATAAGGAAGGTAAATTAAAAGGATATTACGATATGCTCGATAAGTTGACTGATTGATTATACAAGGTATTTATTCATATTTGATGCATAATTTCTTATTTCCATTATTTACAATATTGACAAATCAAACGTTTGTTTTATAATAAATATAGAATTTATGGATTAATTATGAAAAAGATTAAAGACGAAGGTTCAAAAGCGAGAATTCTTGATGCTGCAACAGTTCTTTTTGCCCAAAAGGGTTTTAAGGGAACAAGCATACGTGAAATATGCAAGGCCGCAAATGTAAATCTTTGTATGGTGTCTTATTATTGGGGCGGAAAACAAGAGCTTTACCGGGGGATTATCGATAATCTTCTTGAAAAGCAAATTGAGTATTCAAAATCTTTCCTTGATTTAAACAAAAATCCGCAGGATATGACAATAGATGAGTGCAAAAAAGTACTGGCAAAAGCAATGGATAAATTTGTTGATTTTTTCTACACAAATATTTCTTCCGACCTTATTGTAATACTTCTAAAAGAGCAGCAAAAGCCCGATTTTATAGTTCATTCGCCCGTATTTGATTATGTAAAAAGTTTAGTCGGAAGAATTATTAATAAAGATGCAAATGACCGGCTTACAATTTTTAAAATGGTGTTTATGCTATCACAAGTTAATTCGCCGAGAATTCTGCCCGCGTTCTCATTAAGACTCCTTGGGCAGAAAGATTTTTGCGATGAAGATATCAAAATTATAAAAGATAATCTGAAATCTTACATAAATTCATTATCGAATTGTAATGAAGGTGGGGATAAATGAATATCAAAAAAATAATTTTTATATTTACACTGTTATTATTGACTCAAAATTCTTTTGCTGCCGACATTCAGGAGCTCAATATAGATTTTTTTAACAGATTTAATGACGAAAACCTTAGCTGTTATATACAAGACGCACTGAGCAATAACCACGACCTTAAAAAAGCAGGGCATGTCGTAGAACAATACAGGCAGCAGGCAAAATACTCTCTTGGACGTGAATTGCCGTCTTTGAGCGTGAGCGCGAATTATTTGGGCATAAAGGTTCCTGAACTTGATACATTTCAGCTAAAAGACAACGCCTTTATTCTCCCTTTTGCGGCAAGTTATGAAGCTGATTTCCTTTTAAAAAACAGGGATAAAACAAGAGCGGCAAAAAAGAATTATGAGGCTGCAAAATATAGAGAAAACGCAATTTACCTTGCGCTGCTTAGTGATGTGGCAACGGTTTACATAAATATATTACAATATGATGATTTAATTAAAAAACAAACAGAAACACTTAAAATTGAGCAAGAAATACTAAGCAGAAAAAATAAAATGCTTCTTCGCGGCACAATAAGTTCAACCGAATTAAACAATTCTCAAAAAGCAGTTAAAGAAGCGCAGAGCCTGATTGATACATTAAATAAAGAACGCGAAACTTTAATAATGCAGCTTGCCGTATTAACAGGCAATTCATCGTCAAATATTTCGGAAATGTCTTTTGGTAAACTGGAAGAAATTGAATACTCGGGAACTATCCCTGATGAAATATCTTCGGAAGTTATATTTTCCCGTCCGGATGTAAAAGCCGTCCAAGCTGATTTAGAAAAAGCGAAAATTGATGTCAGAGTAGCCAGGAAAGAATTTTTCCCAAGATTTAACATTATCGGCGTATGGGTATTCAATACACTTGCGCCGGGGACATTTTTCTCTTGGGAGTCATCTCTTGCGGCAATATTGGCTGGCGCAACACAAGATATTTTTAAAGGCGGCATGAAAGTTGCAAATCTCAAAATGCAAAAAGCTAAATACGAAGAACTTTTTGAGAACTATAACCAGACAAACCTAAATGCCGTAAAAGAAGTAAACACAGCGCTTTGCATAATAAAACACGATAAGCAAATTGAAGATAACACAAAGTCAGAACTTTTCTATGAAGAGCAAAACTTTAACAGTGCAAATAAAAAATTAGTTCAGGGCATAATTTCTAAACCTCAATATTTAAGCGATGAAAAAAGGCTTATAAGTTCACATAATGCATATACAAAAGCAAAAACACAGAGATTAATAAATTATTTTACTCTGTACAAAGCGGTCGGCGGTCAATTATAGGGGTCTGTTTATGAAAAAGAAAGTAATTATTTTAATATTATTGATTATTTTAATATCAACAGCTTGTACATTTCTGTTAATTAAAAACAAAAAATCCGCTTGCGAGCTTACACTGTACGGAAATATTGAAATACGTCAAGTGGATTTAAGTTTCCAGGTCGGCGGAAAGATTGTAAGCCTGCTTAAAGAAGAAGGCGACTCTGTAAAAGCCGGAGAATTGCTGGCTATAATGGATGATAAAGATTATCGCACAAACTTTGAGAAAGCAGAGGCAGATGTGAGTAAAACTTTTGCGATAAAATCAGAGGCTGAGTCAAAGTACAACAGGAATGCACCACTTGTTGGCGACGATACAATATCCGAACAAGATTACGATACCCTATTAAACAATAAAAATCGAACAGAGGCTGACTATAAAGCTGCAATTGCGCAAAGAAATTTTGCAAAAAACCAACTTGATTATACAAAAATTTACGCACCCGAAGAAGGTATTATTATGATAAGAGTACAAGAACCGGGTGCAAATGTCGCAAAAGGACAGCCCGTCTATACAATGGCAAAGACAAAACCTGTTTGGGTAAGGGCATATGTAAATGAAACCGATCTTGGTAATATTAAATACGGTCAGCAAGTAAAAGTATACACAGACAGCGTAAATCCGAAAACAGGTAAAAAACGCATATATAACGGACAGATCGGCTATATTTCACCCGTTGCCGAATTTACACCCAAAACAGTTCAATCAACAGATATCAGAACTAATCTTGTCTATAGAATTAGAGTTTACATATACGATATTGACGATTATCTGAGACAAGGTATGCCTGTAACAATAAAAGTAGATTTAAGAGATGAAGGCAAAGATATTAAATGAACGCGGTTGAGATAAAAAACCTTACAAAAATTTTCGGCTCAACTGTTGCTCTTAATAATCTTTCACTAAATATTGAAAAAGGCAAAATCACCGGATTAATCGGGGCTGACGGTGCGGGCAAAACAACGCTGCTAAGAACAATAACAGGGCTTCTGGTACAAAATAAAGGCGCTATCTCAACGCTTGGGTATAATCCTATAATTCAAAAAGAAGAGCTGACGCATCATATAGGCTATATGCCGCAAAAATTCGGGTTGTATGAAGATTTAACGGTTATTGAGAATTTAATGTTCTATGCCGATTTAAAAAATGTCCCTTACGATTTTGACAAAAAACTCGATTTTACGGGGCTCAAACCATTTCAAAGCAGACTGGCGGGCGCGTTATCAGGCGGGATGAAACAAAAATTGGGTTTGGCCTGCACACTGCTCGGCAATCCGGAACTGTTACTGCTGGATGAGCCATCCGTCGGAGTTGACCCGATTTCACGAAGAGATTTAATGAAGATGGTGCGTGAAATGATTAGCTCAAATACATCAGTTCTATGGTCAACCGCATATTTAGATGAAGCCCACAGCTTTGATACGGCAGTTGTGATAGATAAAGGGAAAATTATTTATAACGGAGCACCGCACAATCTCGGCTCAAATGCGCAAGAATTTGAAGATAATGTAATAGAACTGATGGGCGGGTATAAACGGGAAGAATCCCTGATAGCCAAAAATTATAACTATACTGCGCCAAAAGTTGAATTAACCGTTGAGGCAGACAATCTTGAAAAACGATACGGAAAATTCTATGCCGTTAAAAACAATACATTTAAAATAAAAAAAGGAGAAATTTTTGGCTTGCTTGGCCCAAACGGCGCAGGAAAATCAACTTCTTTTAAAATGATGTGCGGGCTTGCACGTCCGACAGGCGGCAGCGCAAGAATTATGGGAGTGGATATAACAAAAGAGCCTGAAAAAGCCCGCTCAAATCTCGGATATATGGCGCAGAAATTTTCTCTTTACGGAAGTCTTACGGTAAGAGAAAATCTTGAATTTTTTGCTTCCGCTTACGGAATTACTGCCAGAGACAGAGCGGCTAGAATTTCCGAAACGATAGAAGCATTTACATTGGAAAAATATGTAAATCAAAAAAGCGATGAACTGCCGCTTGGACTAAAACAACGACTGTCAATGGCCTGTGCATTAATTCACAACCCTCCGGTACTATTTTTGGATGAGCCTACATCAGGTGTTGACGTTCTTACAAGGCGTGATTTTTGGAATCATATAACATCGCTTTCAAACAAAGGCGTAACAATCCTTGTCACAACTCATTTTATGGACGAAGCGGAATATTGTGACAGAATAAGCCTTTTTTATAAAGGCGAAACAATAGCCCTCGGAACGCCCGAGGAGCTAAAACTTAAGGCCTTAAAACTAAATACCAAAGATAGACTTAGGTCAGAATTAGATAAAAAAAATTTGCCGACAATGGAAGAAACATTTATAACCTTAATAAAAGACAGTGAGAAGAAATGAGGATACTTTTAGCGCTAATAAAAAAAGAAATAAAGCAGATTTTACGTGACCCGAGCAGCATAGTAATCGCATTTGTCCTGCCGCTGATTTCAATATTAATCTATATGTACGGGATAAATTTAGACTCCGTTAAAATTACAATAGGAGTAAAAAACGATGACCCGAACCCTGAAGTATCAACCCTGGTAAAGTCTTTTGGGCATAGCAAGTATGTTAATTCGATATATTTTGATAACATAAAAGATATTGAAACGGCTATACTTCGCTCCGATATAAAAGGTGCGGTTATTATCCCAAATGACTTTTCGACAAAGCTATCAAGAGGGCAACAGGCAGATTTACTCATTCTTACTGACGGTTCGGAAGTTAATACCGCAAATTATGTTCAAAGTTATGCCACATCCATTGCAAATAATTGGCTCGCTACAAGTAAATATTCCGTCTCAGTCAAAGCGCCTGCAATTGAAGCACAAATCAGAACTTGGTACAACCCGGATTTAAACAGCCATTATTTTATAGTTCCCGGCTCAATTGCAATCACAATGACTTTAATAGGTATTTTATTAACTTCGCTTGTCGTGGCACGGGAATGGGAACGAGGAACGATGGAAGCAATGCTATCTACCTCCGTAAAAGCAATTCACATAGTTTTGGGGAAATATATCCCGTATTTCCTTCTTGGCATGCTCTCCCTTGCTTTTAATATTTTTCTTTGTACCGCAGTATTTCAAATACCCTTTAGAGGTAATTATTTTATATTATTTGCACTCAGTGCAATATTTCTGTTTACATCTCTTGGCATAGGGCTAAATATTTCAACAGCACTTAAAAATCAATTTCTTGCAAGCATGGTTTCAATAGGAGCAGGCTTTTTGCCAGCCCTAATGCTCTCCGGACTTATGTTTCCAATAAATTCAATGCCCATATTTTTTCAACATTTAACAAGAGTATTACCCCCGAGATATTATGTTTCATTTATTGAAAGCGAATTTATGGCAGGCGGAGTTACAAGTATCAGATTGGAAAATGCAATTTATTTATCAATTTTAGGGCTTTTGTTCTTTGCTGCGGTATACAAGAATACATCCATGCGGCTTGAGAAAGTGTCTTATGATTATACCAGAAGCTACAGATCTAAAAACCCAAAGGGGGTTAATTGATATGTTAAGAGATTTTCTTCGGCGTGTCTTTGCACTCATAAAAAAAGAATTCATAACAATTTGGGATGACCCCAAGACAAAAGGTATAATTATCGGACTTCCGCTAATGCAGTTGTTAATATTTGCAAACGCAGTTACGATGGAAGTTAAAAACATTGATGTTGTTGCGCTTGACCAATCAAAGTCCGTCGAGTCAAGAGAACTGCTGTCAAAATTTGAAAACTCGCCGAGATTTAGAAAATTCTATTATGTTGACAATGTTGTTGACTTTAAAAAGAAATTAGACACTCAAAAAGTTCAAATAGGCCTTTTTATAAACAATGACTTTTCAAGAAACATTAAAGCCGGCAAAATTGCCTCTGTAGAAGTTGTTGCAGACGGTCGCCAAACAAATTCGGCCTCTATAGCGTCAGGCTATGCGGCACAAATAATCACTCAATACGGTGGTGAAATCAGCCGTTCATCCCAATCTTGCTATAAAAATAATGAAGTATCAGCTGCGGCCGGGATTAATCCGTCTGTCAGGAATTGGTTTAACCCAAATCTTGAATATAAATGGTTTATATTAACCGTAGTTCTTGCAATGCTGTCATTAGTTACAACATTAATACTAACTGCACTATCAATCGCGCGGGAAAGGGAACTTGGGACATTTGACCAACTTATCGTAAGTCCCTTGTCTTCTTTTGAAATACTTTTAGGTAAATCAATACCTCCGCTGTTTATCGCAATGACATTAACTATTGTAATGACCGGAATAATTATTGTATTTTTTCGCATACCATTTGCAGGGTCTTTTATTCTGTTCTTGGTATCAATCTTTATTTCCCTGCTTGCAATTGTAGGTGTCGGACTTTTTATTTCGGCAATCTGTAACACCCAACAGCAAGCAATATTAAGCGTTATGACTTTTATGATGCCGTCAGTACTTTTAGCCGGTTTTATATCACCGATTGAAGATATGCCAATTGCCTTGCAATACTTGACATGGTTAAATCCTGTGCGATTTTTTATGGAGCTTACAAGAGGAATTGTCTCAAAAGGCATGGGGCTTGAAGATGTAATGGCAAACCTTATACCGCTTCTTGTCATAGCTTCAATTACACTAACTCTTGCAAGCAGGACATTTAAAAGAAAACTCGGGTAATAAAGCTGTATTTTAATCCAATTAATCTACACCTGAATAAAAATTGCAATTGCAATTATAAGTATTAGCGTAAAGATGCCCATGGATATTAAAAATACTTTTCTAAATTCTTTTCTGCATGCCTGCACAAAATATTCTTTTGCCTCTTGCGAATTTGCTTCATCAAAAGTTTTTTGCTTTCTTTGATAGTATAAGACAAGCAAGAAAGCTGCCATGCTTTGAAGCAATAAGATTGATAAAATGCATTTTAATAAAAAGCCCCTAACGTCACGCTTTTTCTCCTGTATCGGAGTTGAACTTACAACAGGTTGAGAATTATCATTTTTAACCGTGTTATCTAATTGTGACACTTTTTGAGCCGGGGGTTTTACGGTATTATCAATGTATTTATTCTGAGCGTTTAAAACTGACTGTGCTTGTTGATTATTACTTTCTTTTTTATTCTCGGGAAGCAATACATAGTTAAAAATATAATTAACGTTTACACCCTGTGTTGAAGCAACTTCCTTAGGAAATGGCGGGAAGGGAGCGTTTTTCTTAACAACGGACACTGCACGCTGCTGCATTTGCTCGTCACAATTTGACATAATTACTCTAACTTCTTCAAGAGAACCGTCATTTAATATAGTAAAAACAACATTTGTTGCACATTCTTTTGTATGCCTGTCCAATGCGGTTTCTTCATACCATGAAGCCTTTATCTTTTTTTCAATATTTTGAAGATAAGGTGTCCATACTTTCATATTTTCCGCAGCAGAAACCGGAAGCGAAACAATCAAAAGACATAAAATAAAAATAATCACTCTCATAAAAAAAGCATAACATTAATTTTTATCGCTGCCAAGGATGTAAACTGCAAGATTGTTATCGAATGCAAAATCCCTTATAAAATCGGGCGCTTCATCGAGTGAATTTGTTTTTAAAATTATGCCTTTAATTTTTGGACAAAATACAACAAATTCGTTATTTGAATTGTTATCGGATTTAACAATATAATCTTCCATAACCTCGGATAGAACCTCAACAAGCTGCTTACCTGAAATTATTTTGTCCGTAATTTTGTACTTAGCATCTTTATTAAACATATCCAGAGAAGTTTTATTTGCAATCACGTTTTCATAAAACCGCGCATACTCATCGTCTGAAATAAATAAAATATTGAGCTTTTTTAAAAGCCTGTGTTTAAAATCTGTACGAAATACATCATTTTTAAAATCATGAGTTTTGATATACTTTTCCAACGTTTTTTCTCTGCCCGATGCAATATCGGATTTACTCATTTCAAGTACATCATAAGGCCTGTTTGATAACACAATACCGAATTTCTTATTCCCGTATGTTCTTTTGAAATTTGCGCTAATAAGCGATTCGCTTAAAATTCCCGGATTGTATGCATCTGTCAGGTACTTTAGCGATTCTAATTTATCAGGCGAACTTACCATATGCACTAAAAATTTTAAGTCATCTTTCTTTGTACCCGGAACAAAGCCGTACTTTGAGAGATCTTCATTCGGCAAAAATTTATCAACATGCAAGACCCTGTATGTCCTTCCATCCTTTTGCGATTTTTCAAGCGGAACACTGTTTATATCAACGACATACGAGCCATAAGTCGCATTTCCGGTTGAGCGGTAATATTTTATGTTATCTTCAACAGGTTTTAGAAAATCACTGTGAAATTTTTGCAAATAATTTACAAAATGCGCCGATCCAACAGCTTTTAAATCGGCATCTGCCATAATTTTTGCTATTTTAAAATCATTTGGGCGCCTGAACATAAAAGCAATTTCTCGCGCGTTCTTCTTGCCCGTATTGTATTCTTCAAACCAGTGATGATTTTTAACAAGCTCAAATACCCTGTCTTTAACTTCGTCACTGAAGGGCAATTTGCTTAAAATCGATTTGACATACATAGCACTTGTATTTTGATGTCCCTTGTCAATTACACCGTCTGCTTTACCGATATCATGAAAAAGTGCGGCAAGTTTCAGACAAGTCTTGTCAATCGGGGTAAGTTCGCTATACAGCGGATTTGAAAAACAATGAGAAAGCACAAGCAGAGTGTGGATATCGTTTGAAAATTTATGAGTTGGGTTTTGTTTTTTGCCTATTGAGTTGAAAAATTCGGGAAAAGCACCCGTAATTGAACTCATAAGTTTGTCAATGTTTTCATCCTCGCAGACAAAACGGTTTGAATATATAAATTTGTAGCCAAGTTCGTAAACCTTCTTATCCACAGGATTATTTAAATCCAGCTTATTTAAGGCAAGAATGCCATTGTACGCCGTTATTTCGCCATTTGTACTTGAAACCTGTATATTTAGCTTGCTTAAAATATCATCTTTTTTTAATGGGTCACAATTTGCCAATACATTGCTTAAATCTTGCATAAATTCATTTCTTGAATATTCAAGCGGAATTCCCTCTTTAGTGCAGTCAACAAGAATATCTTTGGAATTACGCAATGTTTTTTCAGCTTTCGATAAATTTGAATTACTGCCAGAAGGGATATTTGACAAAAAATCAAGAAACAAATTTTTAATATTTTGCCTTGAAACACTTACACATACATCTTCGCCGCAAAAAGCACGTATGAGCTCGTGTTCAAATGAATTTATGTCTTTATCTGAAATACCGTTCTTATGAAGTGCTGCTGTTATATCAAGAATATCCTTATAGCATTTGTTTTTGGATGAGAAAGTCATTTTCTCGGGTTCGCTGCCGCATTTGGCATAAATAAGCGTATCGAGTTGAGAGAATTTTATATAGGGGAGTAAATCAACGATTGAACTTGCTTTATCCTTTGGCAGCCTTGCTAAAAGCATGGCATCTTCGGGCCTTAAAAAGAATTTTTTACCACCCGGCTCATCCGCAAAAACAAATTCCCGGCTTAAAATATTTCTGGTTCTTAGAAAAGTTGTATCATCAAGTTGAGACAGATACCTTAGCTGACTTTTTGATAAGCTTCTGTCTTTAGACTCACAAAGACGTACCAGATTTAAAAATTTATTATAGTCTTCCTTGCTGCAATTAGAATAATGTTCGATGTCATCTAGCGAAAACCTCTTTTCATATGGCAAATTGGAGTTTATTTCAAGAAGTGAATGAACTCTGTTTTTAGATGTGCCATCCATAGCTGCCAGCCTGATTGCACAAGAACTTTCAGTGTTTGAAAAACCTTTTATTCTAATCAGGGGAATATTTTCGTGCGCATTTGAAATAAACCTGAGATTATCAAGCAAGTCGGTTGTTTTGAAATCCGAATTTAATATTTGAATAAGGTGTCCGGCATCAAGATTAAGACGAGAAAGAGCGACATCTTTATTGCAAATTGTATTTAGTCTTTTAAAATTGCATAATTTAGAATTGTCAAACTGTGCAAGCTGAAGCGCCGCACGCGAGAAATGCCTTACTTGCGAAAACGGCTTTATTCTCTCCAACTGCTCTTTATCAAGCAGCATTAAAAACGGGTTTTGTTCAAATAAATTTGCATCTGATTTACTGACTTTATAATCATCAACATGTTTTAGATATTTTTTCACATCTTCATTAGTTAGCGAAGATATACAAAAACCGAATTCACGTTTAAGTTCATACAAAAAATCCTCAGGCGAGGACTCACCATCTGTAACCACTATACCATGCGCCAGGACATCCCTATCACAAAATGCCTTATCAAAAACTTTAGCAACGAGTTTTAAATGAGAAGGCGAAACTCCGCCAATTTCACAAAAGCTTCTGCTCCAGTTATTCAGCAAAAAATTTTTTGTTCCGTAAATCGAGAGGGCAAAATCATCCCGGTCGTTATTATAAGCAAAACTATCACTCTTATATGGCACATTAGATATATCATCAGGAGCTTTTGCTTTAAAATTTATAAACGGCTGTATATTTGGAATAACCTTCATACTATCTATAAAACACAATACAATTAAAAATTTACATTTTCCATGATACAATAAAATCATGTTAAGCGGCCCTTTTTTAGATAAAAATTTTATAGGCGCGTGCGAAGATTTTAACAAGTCTAAAATCGTTATGCTCGGTATGCCTTTTGACGGCACTTGTACAAATCGCCCGGGTGCACGTTTTGCTCCTCAGCAAATAAGGGTTGAAAGCGTTGGCATAGAAGAGTATTCACCTTATTTTAATACAAATTTATCCGACTTAAATTTTTACGATGCCGGAGAGTTGGAACTTCCCTTTGGAGCGCCTGATAAGGCCCTTAAAGTAATCGAGAATAACACCGATGAAATATATTCACAAAATAAAAAGATTTTAGGCATAGGGGGCGAACACCTCGTTACGCTCGGAACGGTAAGAGGGGTTCTCAAGCACATTGATAATCTTGCAATTGTGCATTTTGACGCGCACACGGATTTAAGAAAGCAATATCTTGATGTAGAACTCACGCACTCTGGCGTTATGTACCAAATTGCTAATCTGCTGGGTTTTGAAAATATAGCACAAATCGGCATACGTTCAGGCGAAAAAGAAGAGTTTAAACTTATGAAAAAATACTCGACACAAATTTATAAACCTGAGGAATTGAGCAGATTTAAAAATAAAGATATTTTTGTCACAATTGACCTTGATGTATTGGATCCCTCCATTATGAGCGGCACCGGTACTCCGGAAGCGGGCGGGTTAAACTATAAAGAGCTTATGGAATGGATTTTGGAGCTTAAAAATTATAACGTTATAGGGGCAGATATTGTTGAATTGGCGCCTGATTTAGACCCGACAAAAGTTTCAACGGCCACAGCCTGCAAAGTTATAAGAGAAGTTTTAAACATTCTTTAGTTTTTTGACGAAGTAAATTTAAATCGCCGTCATTTACGATGACAAAGTCGCTTTTTGGAATTTTTACATCTTCGCTCAGTTGGGATTCAAGCCGCAATCTTGCATAATTTTCATCGTATCCGTTTCTTTGAATAAGCCTGTTTAGACGCATTTGATAAGGCGCACTTATAAAAATAATTTTGTCTACAAATTTATCAAAACCTGCTTCAAACAACAGTGGAACAGAAGCAAAGACAAGGCTTTGGCCGCAATTATCGCTAAAGAATTTGAGCATGGCATCTTTTATTAAAGGGTGAAGAATATCTTCAAGCTGTTTTAATTTCCGTTTATCCGAAAAGACCGTCCCTGCAAGAATTTCGCGCGAATTTGTTCCAAAAGTATCCAACACTTTTTGTGATTTTGATAATAATTCATGTGCACTTTTATCAGCGTCAAAAACCTTATACCCGAGACTTTCAAGAATATTTTGGACTGCGCTTTTGCCGGATGCAATATTGCCTGTTATACCAATCTTGAGCATGACTTTATTTTAGCTTAAAAACGTAGTATAATCCATAATGACAAATATGGAGGAGTAAAAATGACATCAAATCCTATGACACAAAGTAAAATTTACGAGGGGGCGGTACTTGACGGCGAACCCATGACAATTAACGGAGCTGTTAACAAGACAATTATGCTTCTGCTTGTCACGTTCGCAGTCGGTGTATTTACCTGGGTACAAGCCTTTGCCGGCTATATGGATAAAGTAATTATGCTTATGTGGGGTGGTGTAATTGCAGGACTGATACTTGCAATTATTATGCGCTTTAAACCCCAAAATGCAAAAATTTTATCACTTGCATACGCTGTTTGCGAAGGTCTTGCAATAGGCGGATTATCGGCTATGTACGAAATGCAGCTCAAAGGAATTGTTGCAAATGCCGCACTTATAACATTTATAACTCTTTTTATGATGCTCATACTCTATAAAGCAGGAATTATTAAGGCTACAGACACATTTAAAAAGGTAATTTTTACCGCTACTGCGGCAATTATGGTATTTTATCTTGTAAGCATTGTTGTAAGCTTCTTTAGCCCTAATTTTATAGCCGTTTGGAACACCGGTTGGCTTGGAATTGTATTAAGCCTTGTATTCTGTGCTGTTGCAGCCCTTAATTTTATTCTTGACTTTGATTTTATCGAACAGGGCGCGCAAAATATGGCTCCAAAATATTTTGAATGGTTTGGCGCTTTTTCACTCCTTGTAACAATTATATGGCTATATCTTGAATTATTAAGACTGCTTGCCCAACTAAGCAGAAATCGCTAGTAACAGATGAACTTTAGAAAAATAATACAAAAAGAAATTCCTAAAACAAATGCAGAGGTTAAGGAGATTATATCCGACCCTCTGCTTTGTGATTTACTTGCACAGCGCGGTTTAACAACTGCTAATGATGTAAAAGAATTCCTTGATTGCAAAAATAACCCGCTTTTAGGATTGAATGTATTTCAAGATGCTAAAAAAGCTCTTGATAGAATAAAAACAGCAATTAAAAATAAAGAAAAAATCCTTGTATGGGGTGATTTTGACGCAGACGGCGTGACATCATCGGCATTAATGTACAAAACACTGACTCGCCTTGGTGCTGATTTTGAAATTTTTATACCCAACCGCGAGGAGCACGGACATGGAATAAATTCCAAAGTCGCACTTCAGCTTGCAGCTAAACACAAAATCAAGGTCATGATAACAGTTGACTGCGGAATATCAAACGCAGCGGAAATAAAGCTTTTAAAATCATTAGGCGTAGATATAATTATAACCGACCACCATAAACTTGAAGGGCAAACGCCTGAGGCCTTTGCAATATTAAACCCGCAGGCGCCAAATTCGCTTAATGAGGAGTTAGAATTAGATAAAATAAAAAATTTAAGCCGTCTCGCAGGTGTCGGCGTTGCTTATAAGCTTTGTCTTGCACTTTTGGATAAGCAAGAGGATGAAGAACTTTTAACCTTAGCCTGTATAGGTACAATATCTGACGTAGTGCCGCTTTTAGGCGAAAACCGTACAATTGTTTCCCGTGGACTTGATTTAATAAACAAAGGGGTGCACAAAGGTGTGTCAATGCTGTTTAAAAGCTGTGGCAGAGAAAATATAACAAGTACGGATATAGCTTTTATTTTAACTCCGCGGATTAACGCAATAGGGCGTCTTACAAAGCCGGATTTAGCATTTGAATTTCTTATTGAAGAAAATGAAAGCGCACTTAATTTTATCCTTGAAAAACTGGATAATTACAATAAAATACGCCAAAATTTATGCGATAACATTTACCTTGAAGCTTCAGATTTAGCAAAAAACACAAAAAATGACAGCGCGGCAATACTTTATAAAGAAGATTGGCATATCGGAATTATTGGTATTGTGGCTTCAAAAATCGTTGAAGACGAACTAAAGCCCGCCTTTTTAGTAACACGCGGAGCAAATAATACGGGCAGATGCTCAATTCGCTCAATCGAAGGATATAATGTATATGAAATATTAAAAAGAAACTCGGAATTATTTACAGGATACGGCGGACACTCTCTTGCCGGCGGCTTTTCTTTTGATATGAGCCTGCACACTTTTGATGAAATTAAAGAAGCTATCTTAAAAACTATTGATGAACTTGATATTAAACCCGTGGCGCAAGACTTCCTCTCGGTAGACAAAATTTTAAATGCAAATGAAATTAACAGGGAACTTATAGATACAATAAGCATACTTGAACCCTTTGGCCAGGATAACCCGCAGCCGCTTTTTGCTCTCTATGATACAACACTTATAAATTCAAAAATCATAGGTAAAAATTCAAACCATTTGAAATTTTTCTGCGAAAAAGACGGTTACGGCTTTGAGTGTGTAAAATGGAACGAGAACACTTTTGAAATCCCGGCAAAAAGCAAAATCGACATTGCATTTAGCCCAAGGGTAAATACTTTCAATAACGAAGAAAATATTCAGCTTGAAATAAATGATGTATACTGCGAAAGTTATAAAAAACATAAAAAGACTGATGCGCTCAAAATATTTGACCACCGCAAGAAAACGGGGATACTTAATCAAATAGCCGATTATTTAAAGCGCGAAGGGCTTGATATAACGGTATGGGCAAAAAAAATAAAAACTCTTGAAATTCTTAAAAAATATCCGCAGATAGAAAATAAAATCCATGATGACAACAAAAAGCATAACGCCATTATGTTTTTTGATTACCCTTCAAATCCTGAAGAATTAAGAGAAATACTACAAGAGGTACAACCCAATAAAATTCATTTTATGAACGATAAATTTGAAGAAAACATGGAAAACATATTAAAAACACTATCGGGCATGCTGAAATTTTCGCACAATCACAAAGACGGCCAAACGGACATCTTAAAAATGGCATTTGCAACCGGCACAAGCGAGGCATTTGTACAGCTCGCGCTTGAAATATTTGAAAACTGCGGGGCAATTGAAATTCTTGACGTAGATAAAATCCGCTACATCGAGCCGATTAAAATGGAAAATGTTGTAAATAATTCTCTATATGAACTCCTGCTTGAAGAGTTTCAAAAGATTATAGATTTTAAAAAACATCTTGCCGAAGACGACCTCGACAAGATGTATGAACTTGTAAACATTTGTTTAAAATAGTCGCTACTGTTTTTGTTCTTCAAAGTTTGAATTTATGTATTTCTTTGATTTATCGATATTTTTAAGTTTTTTCTTTGTTTGCTTTACGCTTTTTTTAAGCCCTTTTATTTCAGCTTTTATCTGATCCTCTTTAGCTTCGGCAGCACTTAATTGTGAATTGTAATTTATAAGCTGCTCGCGGATTTCGGCAGAAGCATCATCGAGGTTTGTAATTGCTTTTTTAAAGCTTTCATCCTGAATACTTCCGGATGTAGTTTGCACAGATCCCGTTTGATCAGCCACGGGTTGAAGTTCTACCTTTTGTACTTCTTCAACGGAATCCATAGACTGAAAAACTGCATCCTGAGCGTATACAGCAGTAGAAAATGCAAATGCAACAGTTAATGCCAATACAATCTTTTTCATATTAAAATCTCCTTATAATTACCATTTTAACCTTTGAAATCTGCGTGTGCAATGGCATAAGGACAAAAATCAATCAAATATATTAAATAGTGCGCAGCAATAAAATACTGCGCACAAATTATATTATCTAAATATCTTCAACCCAAATAGCATTAACAGGACATATTAATGCGGCATCAATGCAGTCTTGTTCATTACCCCAAATTTTTGACTCATCAACATGTGCTACATTATCCACATGAAATACATCGGGATTTATTGCCTCGCAGGCACCGCATGCTGTACAGCCATCCATTATTGAAACTATCATAAAATTCTCCTTGCAACTTATAAACAAAGATATGTTATAAAAAAGTTTCAATTAAAACACTAGCCTACAGGCTGTAATATTTTATTATTCATATATCTCTTGCATTGTTCAATACGATTATAACCAAGCATAATACCCAAAATAAAATCCTCCTCGGCACTTAAATCGGATAATTTTTTATCAATAAAAAGACTTACCACTCTGATGCAATCTTCGCTTCCAAAGAATATATTTGCCTTGCCCTCAATTTTTTGCACTGCAAAACTCAGTGCATTTTTGCTTATTTTATCCAAACATTTCTCAAGTTTTTCATTGCAAACACTAATTAATGCAAGCGGTTTGGTTCCTTTTTTGATTTCGTAAATATAAGTATTTAAAATATCGTCCATAAACTCTCCTTTTATTATCAGACTTTCTGACAATAATTTTGTTTCCGTATTTTATGGGCGAAAAAGAATTTTTAACCCCGCTTTAAAATAATTTTCCAACTGTTTAAATGAACGGATGGATAATAGCATTTTTAAAATATAAGACGGTCTTAAATAGTAAGACCTTACAAGTTTTTTATGAAGTTCAAAAAGCTCGTCGACACTTAAAAAATGTGTCTTAACGCATGGGTAATAATAGGGGCGTTCATAGTTAAGCATTCCGAGCCGATTTTCTTCCACGTAGTCATAAAACTTTGTACCGACAAGTGCAGCAGCGGTATAAAAGCTGACATATTCGGTATTTAGGGATTTTGCAAACTCCAGTGTTTCTAAAACGGTATCTCTTGTTTCCCAAGGCAGCCCTATAACGTAATAGGCATAAATTTGAATACCGAGTTTTTTAAAAGTTTTAACCGTTTTTTTAACTTGCTCCAGGGTAATTTTTTTACCCATTTTATTAAGCATGTCTTGCGAGCCGCTTTCAACTCCGATTGATACAAGGCTGCATCCCGCCTTTTTCATAAGTTTTGCTGTTTCAATATCCGCGCTGTCCGCCCGCGTATTTGTGGAAAATGTTATTTTTAACTTTGAATTGATAATTTCACGGCATAGTTCCCGTGTCCATTCTTTATCCAAATTAAAAATGTCAGACCAAAAAATAAAATTTTTAATACCGTATTTTTCAACACACTCTCTTATCTCGCCCACGATATTTTTTGGGCTTCGTTTTCTGACAATCGAACCGTTAAGCGGGGTTGCAAGACAAAAAAAACAATGATAAGGACAACCGCGCGAAACTTTTATAACAGCCTGCATCTTGCCGTTGTCCGGTCTTGTGTAGAGAGAATTATCTATTAAATCTCGCGCGGGATAAGGCAGCTCATCCAAATTATCATTATAAGCGCGCTTTTTTGTCTGTATTATTTCAAATTCTTCTCTAAAGCACAGTCCCTCAATATCGCAAGGTGCTCTCCCTTCAAGTAATTCGGCAAAAGCCGGTTCACTCTCGCCGCAAATAGCAATGTCAATGTAATCATGGGTCTGCATTACCTCACGCGCAAGAAAATTAAAATGTGCACCTTTTGCTATTGTTACAACCTCATCAGCCAAAATCTCTTTTGCAACCTTTAAAACTTCAAGATCAGTTTCCAATGTAGGAGTTGCAGCATTTACAACAAGGTATCTGGGCCTTATGCTCATAATATCTTGTTTAAAATTCTCAATTGTTTCATTAAAAAAGGAATAATCCTTAACCGCAGGCTCATAGCCGTATTTACGTGAAATTGAAGCCAAATACAGCATATCGGTAGGCGGCAATGGCGGAATGACTATTAAATCATCAGTGGGCTGTTGACAGCGTTCTTCTCTGTTCATAACAGGTGAAGGCGGATATATCAAAAAAACTTTTTTATTACTCATTTTGATTTTGACTCAACTGACTTTTTTATAAATGTATCAACAAAAGACTGACGGAAAAATTTTGAAAAAAATGCACAGAACTTAGCATCGTTACCTATATTTAAAACAGGTTTAGGATTTTTAGAACGGATTGCTTTATATATTTTTCTTGCGGCAAATTCAGGTTCAAGAGCCTCGCAAGCATTTCTTTTTGCATTTTCTATCATATACAAACCAATTTTTTCATATTTTGAACCAAAATTCTTGAAATTCTTTTTATTGTCTTCAATACAACTGGACCAAAACCTTGTCCTTATGGCACCCGGGCGGACAGACACATATTTTATGCCCGTTTCATTTGAAAAAGCGCGCAGGAGAATATCTGAAGCGGCTTTTGAAAGACAATAAGGCGAAAGAAACGGAAATACACCGTATGCGGCCATAGAACTGATATTAATAATTTTTGAATATTTATCTTTCAATAAAGGTGAAAAATGTTTTATTGTTCTTAAAAGTCCAAATAAATTAACATCAAGCTGGCGGGAAAGCTCCTCTTCATCAAGAAATTCAACCGGCGAAGAAATGGCAATCCCGGATGCATAGATGATTGCTTCAAAGTCTATATTGCAAATCGCACTTTTAAGCTTGAAAAAATCATCCTTATTTGATACATCAAGTCTGTATTTAAATAAATTATCGTGTTTCAGCCCTATTTCACTCCTTGAAGTTGCATATACCCTATATCCATCCTCAAGCATAAGTTTTATTGTTTCAATTGCTATTTGAGAACTGCCGCCGATAACCAAAACATTCTTATCCATATACATTTTATATCATAAAGAAAAAAGAAATGCCATTTCTTAACAATTTTGACCCAATTAAATTTGTATGCTAAAAATAAGTTATGTATGAAAATTTAGACATAGTTGCAATCGGCGAAGGTCTTGTCGAACTGTCAAGCAATACTTCACTTAAATTTGCACAAATATTCGATAAATTTTATGGCGGTGACTCGTTGGGAACGGCAATAGCTGCACTCAGGTGCGGCTCATGTACCGGCTATATCACAAAACTTGCAACAGATAATTTTAGTGAATATCTGCTCGACGCTTGGACATCAGAAGGGCTTGACACATCACAGATAAAATTTACAAACGGACAAAACGGTTTATACTTTGTCGGCAAAAAAGACAACAAAAGCGAATTTATTTTCTACAGAAGAAAAACCGCTGCGATGAACCTTTCAATAGAAGATATTGATTTTAACTACATAAAAAATACAAAATGCGTCTACGCAACAGGTTTTGTACAATCCCTTTCGCTTAGCGTTAGAGAGGTAGTAAGAGAAATTTTTAAATTTGCAAAAGAAAATGATATACTGGTCGCATATGACCCTAATTTTTCTCCAAAAGTCAGCAGTGACGCGGAAGCAAAAGAATATTTTGAAGAAGTTGCCCCCTATTGCGACATAATATTTTTAAATACAAAAGCTGACTCAAAGGCACTTTTTGACACTGACAGCTGCGATAAAGTGCTTAAAAATCTTGCTGATAATGCAATTAGCACCTGCGTTATAAGGGAATATAAAAAAGGCCTCCATATTTTAAACTGCGGCTGCTATGATTATCTGGAATATCAAAACGCGCGCATAATAGATTCAACCGGCTGGGAATCGGCATTTAACGGTGCGTTTTTAAACTACTTTCTAAAGGGTCATGACACCATAAAATGTGCACAGCTTGCAAATTCGCTCTCAATACTTCAAATAAGAGATGTGGGTGCAATAAAATCAATACCTTCAAGATTGGAAACAGAAAAATTATTTAACGAGATTTATGGCTAAAAAGGTACTTATATCAGGATATATAGGATTTTCAAACTTCGGTGACGATGTAATTTTTGCTATGCTTACGCGCCACCTTAAAGCAAAAGGGTTTAAAGTAAGCGCACTCAGTGCAAATCCGCAGAAGACAAAAGCTCAATTTAAAGTAAATGCGGCAAACTATATGAATCCCCTGTCAATAATAAAAGAAATAGCATCTTGCGACTATTTAATAAGCGGCGGAGGAAGCTTGCTGCAAAATGTAACAAGCAGCCTTAGTCTGCTTTATTACATTTTAATAATCATTTGCGCAAAGCTGATGTTTAAAAAAGTAATAATATTTGCACAGGGAATAGGGCCTATATATGGTGTATTTTGGCATATTCTTACAAGAATTACATTAAGCATGTGCAATCTTGTAACAGTCAGGGACTCTGAAAGTTACAAACAGCTTGGCAGATGGAAAATAAAATCAAGACTTGTAGATGACCCAGCCTGGGATATTCCGGTACTTCCGCGCGAAAGCAGGGGTTATGTAGGGGTGCAGCTAAGGCCGTATTCAAATATGCACCCGGATTTTATTAAACTTCTTGTCAAATACATCGGACTTTATTTTTCAGACAGAAAAATTATTATGTTCAGCTTTCAAAATCCCGATGATATGAAAACTCTTTATTTGTTTGAAAAAGAGTTAAAAACTCAATGGCCGCAAATTAGATATGAAATTAGAAATAACAACTCTATAAAGTCAATAGTACAAGGTTTTTCCGAACTTGAATATCTTTTTGCAATGCGTTTTCACGCATGTCTTTTGGGTATAAAATACGGTTTAAAAGTTTTTGCACTTCCTTATGACATAAAAGTTGAAAACCTTGCAAGCGAATTTAACCTGCCAAGCATTATGGTCGGCAAAAAACCGGAAAATTACAACAGCGATTTTGCAGGCTTTGTACAAAAATGCGAAGATGACAATATTTCATCTGCTTTAAAACGGCGCTTCAACTGGGATGTAATTGATAAATATATGCTTTAGCCGATTTTTGTCTTATAATATTTGAATTAAAAATAAAGGAAAGATTATGATAATTCCAAGCATTGACTTAATGAACTCAAAAGCTGTGCAGCTAAAGCAGGGGAAGGAAAAAGTCCTTGAAAGGGATGATGTACTGGAGCTTGCAAAATACTATGCAAGATTTGGCGAAATTGCCGTTATAGACCTGGATGAGGCGATGAATACGGGCAAAAATAACGAAGAGCTTATTGCACAAATTTGTAAAATTGCCCCATGCCGCGTTGGGGGCGGTATCAGAACGCATAAAAAAGCAAAAAAAATATTATCACTTGGCGCAAAGAAAATAATTATCGGCACTGCGGCCGATGAAGAATTTCTTTCAAAATTACCAAAAGATAAAGTAATCGTTGCGATTGATTCAAAGTTTGGCAATATAACGCTTGAAGGCTGGCAAAAAGACACAAAAATAAAAACCTGCGACTATGTTAAACGCTTTAGCGACTATTGCAGCGGATTTTTATATACAATTGTTGAAAAAGAAGGCATGCTTGAAGGTACAAATCTTGAAGCTTTTCGTGACATAAGAAATATAACGGACAAACCCATAACAGCGGCAGGCGGCATTACAACGACAGAAGAGATAAAAGAACTTGAAAAGCTTAATATATCATCACAGTTGGGAATGTCAATATATACGGGCAAAATTGACCTGGCAGATGCGTTTTGCGAACTTATAGATTTTGAAAAATGCAATAATCTCGTTCCGACAATTGTACAGGATGCAAAGACAAAACAGGTTTTAATGCTTGCATATTCAAACCCGCAATCACTCAAAAAATCTCTGAACGAAGGAAAGGCAACATATTACAGTCGTTCAAGGAATAAGCTCTGGACAAAAGGAGAAACAAGCGGTAACGTACAAGAGCTTTTGGGCGCAAGATTTGACTGCGACAGAGATACAATTCTTTTTAAGGTAAACCAAAAAGGCAACGCTTGCCATTTGGACAGATTTAGCTGCTTTGAAGACAAGGGGTTTTGCATAAGTGAACTCTATGATCTGATTTTGGACAGAAAAGCAAAATTACCGGAAAATTCATACACAACAAAGCTTTTTAAAGACGAATTTTACCTGAAACGAAAAATAATGGAAGAAGCATTTGAAAGTGTAAATTTTGAACAAGGTGACGGGTTAAGTTGGGAAGCGGCGGATTTAGCATATCACATGCTTGTATTTATGGCACTTCATAATATAAGTGTTGAAGATATCATTAATAATTTATCGTCAAGGACTAAATAATGAAAATAATAAACTCAAAAGAGCTTAAAGATAATAATCACGAATTTTTCAAGACAATTGAGCTTGAAGCACTCAATGACGCAGAAAAAATTATAGAAGATGTAAAAAACAACGGCGACAGCGCCATAATAAAATATTCAAAGGAGTTTGGCGACGGCAGTTTCAGCAGCAGTAATGATTTCTTTGTAAGCGAACAAGAAATCGAGAAAGCGTTAAATTCAATTGAGCAAAAAACTATCAACACAATTGAAAAATGTATTAGTAATATTAAATATTTCGCCCAAAAACAATTTGAGTGCATAAAAAGTCTTGATATAGAAATAAAAAAATCACACCTGGGGCACAGAATAACCCCGCTTGAGCGTGTATTGTGCTATGTTCCCGGCGGAAATTATCCCCTGCCATCATCTGCGATGATGACGGCAATTCCTGCCAGAGTTGCGGGAGTAAAAGAAATTATGCTGACCTCGCCTAAAATCAAAGCTCAGACAATTGCTGCAGCAAAATTAAGCGGCGCCGATAAAATATACAAACTCGGCGGAGTACAGGCGATAAGCGCATTTGCATATGGCACACAAAGCATTTTACCTGTTGATAAAATTGTGGGCCCCGGCAACAAATATGTTACCTTCGCCAAAAAATTTGTTTACGGAAAATGTTCAATAGATTTTCTTGCAGGCCCTTCAGAAGTGCTGATTGTCGCCGACAATAAGCAAGATCCGCAAATCATAAGCGCTGATTTACTTGCGCAATGCGAACATGACAAAGATGCGCGTGGATACTTAATCTGCTTTAGTGAAGAATTTGCAAAAAAAGTTCAAAAGTCAGCACTTAAACAGCTAAAGCAGCTTAAAACAAGTAATGTAGCCGAAATTTCTTTTGAAAAATCAATAGCTGTTGTGGTTGACAACCTAGAAGAGGCCATACAAATTGCAAACAAAAGAGCGCCGGAACACCTTGAACTGATGTTCGACGGAGCGCAAGAAAAAGCGGATAATTTTATAAACTATGGCTCGCTTTTTATCGGCAAATACTGCGCAGAAGTATTTGGGGACTATTGCTCCGGTACAAACCATGTGCTTCCCACAAACTCCGCCGCACGCTACACCGGCGGACTGAGCGTATTTGATTTTATTAAAATCCAAACATATCAAACAATATCACAAGAATATGCACAAGAGTTAAGTGAACTTGCAAGCGAGATAGCCGCATGCGAAGGCCTTTTGGCACATAAATTAGCCAGCGACATAAGAGGTAAAAATGAGATTTGAATATAACAGATGGGAAAGAATTCAAATAAGAGTCTTTTCAAGGCTTGCAGCACTGCTTTTTAAATTAAAAGAGTTTACCTATTGGTGCAAAAACGTAAATTACCCTAAAGAACCTTGCATTTTCGCACTTTGGCACGCCCACCAGTGCGGATTATACTCACTTGAAGGCAAAAACAAAACAAATGTTATGATTAGCCGCTCGAAAGACGGAGAAATAATAGCACGTGCGGCAGAAATTATGGGTTTAAAAACTGTAAGAGGCTCAATCACAAGAGGAGGAGCAAGCGCAACGCTGGAACTTATTGAGAGAATAAAACAGGGCGACAATGGCGCAATTACCGTGGATGGCCCAAAGGGGCCAAAACGAAAAGTAAAAAAAGGGATTATAGAAATCGCCAAGATAACAGGGGTGCCTATTGTGCCCATAAGTTGGTATTCTCCCTCTAAGGGATATTTAAAATTAAATACCTGGGACGAGTTTCGCTTCCCGCTTTTTTGCAGAAAGCTTCTTATGTATTACGGCGAGCCGATTTATGTATCTAAAGATGCTGATGAAAACGAAATAGAGCGCATGCGAAAACTGCTTGAAGACAGGATGAGCGAGCAGTACGAAATAGTAAAACGCGATTTTTTCAAGCTTATCAAAAGCTGATACTAACAAAGATTTTTAACAAATTCCGGAATTTTGTATGCCTCTGTCGTACCAACCACTATTTCCCAACAGGGAAGAGCCTCTTTAAGCTCCTCTTTTAAATCCGATAAAAGTCCAGGGATTATTATTCTTTTATTTTTTACTTTATCAAGAATATTATTTGCACTTATAACCTTTGAAGCAATCTCCGCCGTAATTTTTTGAGCCGACCAAGCGGTTAAAACACTCATCCCTTCGCTTGGTGTAATTACAAGATATGAACCGCATTTAAGTGAAGACAGCTCGTTTGCAACCGCAAAATAGCTAAGCGCAAAATTTGTTGTCAAAAATACAAGCGCATTTTCATCCGGATTATTGAATTCATAAACCTTTGATTCAACTTGCAAAGGCTTTTGCGGGTCTGTATATATATTAGTCCTCAGGGTTATAAGAGCAGCAAAAAGTGCTTCGTTAAAATGTTCAAAAATAAGCATATTTGCGTATTTGCAAATAAAGGATGAGGCAACGGCACACAGCGATAAGCTGTCATCACCCGGCAATCTGACAAAAACGGGATCTGAGCATTCTTCATCTCTTTGCATAATTGCTCTTGTTCTGATTTGCACAAGCACATCTCTGGTATTTGTTAGGTTTGAAAATTTAACCTCGCGCATTTTTGATAAAAAATTATCATCAACAACTTCAATGCCACTGTTTTTAATTTTATGTACTATATCCGCTTTGGGATTTTTAAGATAAACAGCGTCGAGTTTATATATATTACCTATTGAATTAATTTCAAAATCAAGAGCACGCTTCAGCTTAGCACTAAAATCCGCATCATTTGTATCAAGTTCAAGTACCAAAGCGCAAGGGTTTACAAAAGTTTTTTCGTGCCTGTATAAGACTGTTTCCCCGCCTATTTTTAAATTTCCCAATTCAAGCGTTTTTTGCTGAACTTTTTTGTTAAGTTCAAGCTTTTGTTTAAGTTCATTTGGAATAAAGGGGCATAAATCACACTGCGTCAAATCTTTAGAAAGCTTGATTGAAAACATCATGCAGGTAGGATAACCGCATTTTTTACAATTTGCATTCAGGTCTTTTTTGCCGCCGGGCAAAAATTTAAATATATCCATTGCACCTAATGACATGATACCTCGCAATATTGACTTTTAAGAATTTTTATAACATCCGGGTGCCAACATACAACAACGTTTGCGCCTGCTGAAATTAATGAAGAAGCTGTTGAAATTTCCCACATTTTCGCCCGCTCACTCAATTCGCCCCAAGCTGCCGAAAAATCAGTACTCTTTGTTTCTTTCGCCCTGTAAGCCTCTTCCCCCGCATAGACAATAATCGGCATATCAAGCATTTTGTCACCCGCTTCACGCGCAAGGCAAATACGCTCAATTATGCTGTAACCGTAATCTATGCCGTAGCCAATGCAGCCCATGTCGGGGTCAATTAAAATATCGCCCGGTTTTACACCTTCATCAACAGACAAAATATTAAGCTCTTTTGTAAGGTTGATATCAATTGGCGTGCGCATTACAAATTTATGGTCAAAAGATGTGCTCCTTGACGCCGTTATTAATTCCTTATAGTTTGCAGCCTGGATGGGCGAAATTATAACCTCTCTGTCTAAAATTTCAAAAAGAGAATTTGCCGTCTCAATATCCCAGTCCGCATGCGCGCTTAGTCTTATCATAAGAGGAATTTTGCAAATTTTTAATACCCTCTCTAAAATATTTTTGTATTTATTGAGCAAATCTTTTTTTTCGCAATCACTTGGCTCAAGGGCGTTAAAATAAAGAGACAGAAACTCGGCCCCGCAATCTCGCGCAACATCTTGAGCCTTTTTAAAAAGCGCGCAAGGGTCACTCAATTCATCTCCCCAAAAATCTTTTAACACAGGAGAATAATTATTTGAAATTATTATCGGGATTTCAAGCCCAAAAACTGACTGCTTTGCTTTACAATTAAACTCTAGCACTCTTCGCCCCGATTTTCTCTCTGCTCTTTGATTTTATTCATAATTTCGCTAAATTCTGCCTCATCGAGCGTTTCTCTTTCAAGAAGTTCTTTTGCAATTTTTCTGAGCATATCTTCATTATCGCTTAAAAGCTGTTTTGCAATTCCATAGCGCTCATCCACAATTCTTTTTACTTCCTTATCAATATCAGCCGCTATTTCCTCGCTAAAATCTCTCGTATGACCGAAATCACGCCCCATAAAGACATGCTCTTGACTTGTGCCGTAAGCAAGATTGCCCATCTTTTCCGACATGCCATACACGGTAACCATTTTGCGCGCAAGCGCCGATACTTTTTCAAGGTCATTTTGCGCACCCGTCGTAATAGACTCAGGGCCATAGATGAGCTCTTCGGCAACTCTGCCGCCTAAAATCATTGTAATTCTGTCCAAAAGCTGTGATTTTTTAAGCGTCAAATGATCTTTTTCAGGTAAAACAGTTGTAATCCCAAGCGCCATTCCCCTTGGAATAATAGAAACTTTATGCAGAGGGTCGCAATCCTTTAACAGTCTTGCAAGAAGAGCATGGCCGACCTCATGATATGCAGTATTTTCCTTTTCTTCGTCAGAAATTATTCTTGATTTCTTCTCCGGCCCTGCCATAACCTTATCAATTGCTTCTTCAATATTTTCCATTGAAATTTCTTTTTTATCATACCTTGCACTTAAAAGCGCCGCCTCGTTTAAGAGATTTTGCAAATCCGCTCCGGTAAATCCCGGTGTTCTTTTTGCCAAAACTTTCAAATCAACATCAGAGGCTAAAGGCTTATTTTTTGCATGTACCGCTAAAATCTGCTCTCTACCCAAAATATCCGGACGATTAATTATAATCTGCCTGTCAAATCTGCCAGGACGCAAAAGCGCATTATCAAGTATATCAGGCCTGTTAGTAGCCGCAAGGACAATTATATTAACATTTTCATCAAAACCATCCATCTCAACAAGGAGTTGGTTAAGGGTTTGCTCACGCTCATCATGACCGCCGCCCATTCCCGCACCCCTTTGGCGTCCGACAGCATCAATTTCATCTATAAATATTATACAAGGTTGATGTTTTTTTGCCTGCTCAAAAAGGTCGCGAACACGAGATGCGCCGACACCTACGAACATCTCAACAAAATCAGAACCTGAAATAGAGAAAAAAGGAACACCCGCTTCTCCTGCGACAGCCTTTGCCATAAGGGTTTTACCCGTTCCGGGAACACCTACCAGAAGTACGCCTTTTGGAATTTTTGCACCAAGCTTAGTGTATTTATCCCCGTTTTTTAAGAAGTCAACAATTTCCTCAAGTTCCTGTTTCTCCTCATCAATTCCCGCAACATCGGCAAAAGTAACTTTTACCTTGTTTTCCTGCATCATTTTTGCGCGTGATTTCCCAAAGTTCATCGCAGCCGAGCCGCCCTGTTGAATTCCGCGCAAAAGTAAAATTATTAAACCAATAAAAAACAAAGGTATCAAAAGAGAGCCTATTGTACCCAAAATTGAGCCTTCCTGAGGCTTTTTAACGTTTATCTCTACGTTATTTTTCTCAAGCATGGAAAGTAAATTCGGGTCATTTTCGGGAATTTGAATTTTATACTGAAAAGTTGAAGGCTGATTAACATTTGAAAAGCCGACAATTTCAGTCTTTGGAACCTTTGGCTCGCTTGCGTCTTTATTTTTATCATCCTTGGGAACTGCTGTCACAAGGCTGTTTGAAATCGTAACGCTTTCAATCTCGCCTGCATTGACTTTATCTAAAAACTGCGAATAAGATATCTCGCTGCTGGTTGTAGTAGGGCCCGCAAAAGCAACTACTGCAAGCAAAAGCACAATAATACCAACAATAATATAAACTCCCATGGATTGATTTTTATTCATTGCTTACCCCTGTAAAAAATATTTTCAGTTGCTATTATAGCAAAAGAATAATAAAATGTTAATCAGGAATATACATATGTCAAAAGCGTATCTGTCACTGGGTTCAAATTTAGGTGACCGTCTGTCAAATATACAACAGGCGGTTAGGCTCCTGACTGCCGATAATAACATAAAGCTCCTGCGTGCTTCTTCGTTCTATGAAACGCAGCCCTGGGGCAACAGTGCGCAAAATTGGTTTATCAATGCGGCAATTGCTGTAGAAACCGCATTTTCTCCAATAGAGCTTTTAAGGGTATGCCAAGATATTGAATCACGCCTGGGCAGAATTAGGGAGGGCAAACCAAAATGGAGCGAAAGAGTTATAGATATCGATATATTATTTTATGATGACTTAATATTTAAAAATGATATTCTTGAAATACCTCATAAATACGTGCATTTAAGAGCCTTTGCACTTGTTCCGATGATAGAAGTCAATGCCAATTACATTCATCCCATACTCAAAAAAAATATTATTGAAATGCATGAAGCCCTGGAAAATCCGGAGGACGTCTTTTTATACGGAACGGTTATGCCGGAGATTAAATAAATGACATTTACACAAAAGCCGACAAAAGTAGCCATAATAGGCGCAGGCCCGGCGGGAATTTATTGTGCGCTTCACCTTCAAGATACAAACAATATATCAATTGATATTTATGAAAAATCAAAACCGCTTAAAACACTTCTCCCGACAGGCGGCGGCAGGTGTAATCTTGCACACTATGCGCTCAACCCGAAAAGCCTTGCAAAAAACTATCCCCGCGGCAAAAAATTTCTTTATTCGATATTTGCACGCCATTTTGTAAATGATACCCTGGATTTTTTTAAATCAATCGGCATAGAAACATATATGCAAGAGGATGAAAGATATTTTCCGATTTCAAATTCCGCCCGAGACATGCGCGAAAAAATGCTATGCGCACTTAAAAACAAAAACATAATAAACAAAAAAATAACCGACATCAAACAGCTTAACAACTATGATTTTGTTGTAATTGCTACAGGTTCACGCGGCGGTTATTCATTGGCAGAGCAGCTCGGACACACCATCATCACGCCAAAACCCTCACTTTGCGGCTTAAAATTAGCGCCCGGCAGCCCTAAATACCCTCAGGGTGTAACCATAAATACGCCGGAGGGAGAAATATTATTTACAAAAGACGGGCTCACAGGGCCTTATATTTATAAAATCTCATCTCTTAAAGCACGCGATAACTTCCCTTATGATATAACAATACCGCTTATTTCACGCGAAGAACTTCAAAACAAAATTAAATGCAATCCGAAAAAGATTTTTGGCAACATTGTAAGCGAATTCATACCAAAATCCCTATCCCGAGTAATTTTAGGGGAAAATTACAATATAAAATGTTCAAATGTTAAAAAAACAACGTTAGACACCCTTGAAACACTGACATTTCAAGTAATTTCGCCTGACAATAAAGGAGAGATTGTAACATCGGGGGGAGTTGAGTTAAATGAAATTAATAATTTCTGCGGCTCAAAATTAAATCCTAAAATATATTTTTGCGGAGAAATAATGAATATAGACGGCTTCTGCGGCGGATACAATCTGCAAAACTGTTGGAGCAGTGCCTTTTGCGCTGCGCAAGGAATTAAAAATCACCTTACACAGAGAAAAAACTTGTAAACAAGCTTTGCAAGCGCTTCATCATTTTTAATCGCTGTTGAAATCTCTTCAATAATAAGCTGTGTCGACTTATTTTCTTCAATTTTATACAAAAGATACGGCTCGACACCAAGCGAATCGGCAATTTTTTGCAGTGTATCGACGGAAGGATAAGACTTCCCGCGCTCAATATTACTCAATGTTGCCTGCTCAATACCTACAAGCTCAGCCAAATATTCCTGCGTGAAATTTTTTGACTCGCGTATTTTTTTAATTCTTTTACCCAGACCAACCTTTAAATTACTCATAATAACCTCTTAAATTTATTCTCGCAATAAATTTAAAAAATAATTATATCGTAATATCTATAATTTTAGTTGATTTATGTTGTATTAATATATATAATATAATTAAAAATTTAAAATTACCTGGATTTTATAGTTTACGAATTAAGGAATACGAAAAATGACAATTAAAAAACCTGTGGGCAAAGAGCATGGGAGTATGCTTAAAACACCCGCTTTCACTCTTGCAGAGCTTCTGACTGCGATTTTAATTATATCTGTAATCATGGTAGCCTTAGCACCAGTTATTACAAAAAGAATGAAAGATACAGTATCTGTTACAACAGACAATAAAAAAGGTTTAGAAATATTTACAAACCCCGGTACTTATACTTTTGATGTCCCAATCGGAATAAACACACTATTTATTCAAGGCTCCGGTGGTGGCGGAGGTGGTGCGGGAGCAAACGAAGCTGCATCTAAAACAATTTCCTACACTTCTAATTCAACCTGGACTGTTCCAAACGGAGTAAATAAAATAAGCCTTGCAATTACCGGCGCCGGAGGCGGGGGCGGCGCAAGCAGCGGCTATAAAGTTAATGACAACTGCAAGCTTGCAAAAGACGGAAAAACAACGCTTAATTTTTCTTATCCTTATACAACCATAATTAGAGGCAATGCAGATGAAAAAGATATTTGTTTTATTACGGAAAATTTAAAAGTTGATTATAAGGGTACACATTTCTTTTCACCAGGAAACTTAGCTCCCAGACAAGAATGTACAAGAAGTGGTTCTTGTTGTTGGGATGGTGATGGAGGGGATGTTTGCACAACATGGCCACAAAGAATGTGCAGACATGATGTCAAAGTTAACGGAGTTACGCAATCAACATTAAATAGACCAATATGCCAAAGAAATGCAGCAATCAATCTGTGCAGTTGGCTTGGTACAAATTCATCGGCACTATTACAAACTTACAGTGTTCCAACCGAAGAAGTATGGAATAAAATTAATAAAAATTTTGAATACTGGGCAAAACAGCTTAATTTGGCTGCATACTGTTCAACTGGCGAGTTTGAAAGAGGTAACTGTATTGACTGGCTTCCTCAATCATCTGCAGCTAGCGTATGTATAGGCGCAGACTCAAATACGTGTAACCACGGCTACTATTGGGCATATGATACATCAACATTTAGATCATTTGCTATAAATGGCGTTTCTAGTCATACAGTTGGCAATACATCAGGCGATTTTGGTTTAAGTGTACGTTGTTACAAAGTACTTGATAGGGTAAGCTATGCAAATGGTGCTGGAGGCGCATCAGGCGCGGTATTAGAGAAAGAAATTAACGTACTTCCTAATGATAAATTTGAAATAACAATAGGCTC
>CALUWF010000019.1 GCA_944324405.1 Candidatus Gastranaerophilales bacterium
TTCCAGCAGCATGCACCCGAGGAGCATGACTGATTTGTGTTAACGGTTGTAACGCTTGTTGCTATACCGCCGTTTGCAGCTCCGGGGATATCACCAATGTTAAATTTTGTAACACATACGGGTTTGCCATTTTGTGCGGCAGTTAAAAATTTTGCCTGATAAGGATCGCAGTCTGCCTGAGATTGTGGAGCGCCGCCTGATGTTTGTTCATAGGCACCTCCGCCACCTCCTCCTCCTCCTCCTGTGAGGTAGGATATTGTAAAGTTTTTCATGCCTCTTGTAATTTTAAGTTCTTGAGTTTTTGAACTTCCGGCAGCAGAATTTGCAACTGTAATTTTTTTGCCGCATTCTATAGTAGGCAGTGTCGCTCCGGCGCCTCCGCCGCCACCTGATACGACAAGCGCGTTAATTTCTTTTACTCCGTCAGGAACCGTAAAAGTACATTCAAGCGCGTTATTTGTACCAGCGATTTCTTTGCAATCCGGGTCATTCTTGTCGTAGAGGAAAAGATGTGTTGCATTTTTTAATTGTGTCATGCGAAAATTATCAGTGACTCTTTTTGTGATGACGGGCGCAAAAAGAACCATTATTATTGATATTATTAAAACGGCGATTAAAAGTTCTGCAAGGGTAAATGCGCCCTTTTTGAGCTGCGCATTGCATAAATTTGGAGTCATTTTAATTCTCCCTTCATATCTTAATTCCTGTTAGTGTAAAACATTAAAAAATTTATAATCTTAATGTATTAATTTAAATATATAATGTATGGCAATAAAAATCAAGAAAATTTAATGTTAAACATTGTGTATTTTAGAAACGAATGGTTAAGAATAAGAAAATGAGCAACGATTACGATATTAAAAAACAACTTGGCAGCAGGATAAAATTTTTAAGAAAATTAAAAAATTTTACGCAGGAAATGTTTTCAGAGATGATAAACATTGAGCCGCAAAGCTTAAGTAACATTGAACGGGGAAAATTTGCGCCTTCCATTGAAACGCTGCAAAAAATCGCCGGAGCGCTCGGGGTGCAGCCTTATGAATTATATCTTTTTGAAAGTGTTATGCCGCTTGAACAAATGAGAAATGAGCTTTTGGGGATAATTTCAGGGAGTGATATTGCGGTTTTGGATTTATATAATTATTACATTTCACAAAAACCAAAAACGCTCCGTTAATGACTCGGAGCGTTTTTGATAATGGTTAAATTAATCCGTGATTAGTTTTGAGTTAATTTATTAATTGCTTTGGTGAGTCTGGATTTTTTTCTTGCTGCCGTATTTTTGTGGAGTATACCTTTGCTTACTGCTTTGTCGCAGAGTTGGTAAACTTTTGAAATTGCGGCATTAAGTTCGTTTTTGTCACCATTTACCAAAGAAAGAGCTTTTTTTACGGCTGTTTTAATTGATGATTTAAAAGCAACATTTCTTTCGGTGTTTCTTTTTGCAACTAATACTCTTTTTTTCGCAGATTTAATATTTGCCATAGTTAATTTTCCTTTCGCATAATAAACTAAAGTTTTTCTGCAGAGGATAGTGAGTTATTTATATAATACTCAAAAAGAAAAATTGTTGCAATAGAGTTCGTAAAATCTTCCGGCAAAAATTAAAGAGGCTATAAGAACCGAAATAACGGCAGAGAAAAGCACGGCGCCTGCTGCTATATCTTTTGCAAGTTTTGCGAGTTTTGCCCAACGGCCTCTGTAGTAAGCGTCAATTATATATTCAAAAACAGAATTAAAAAGTTCGCAAACGAGCACCTGCGCATTTGCAAAGATTAAGAGGCAAAATTCCACAACGCTTACGCGTAAATAAAGTGCGATACTTAAAATAAAAAAAGCTATTATAAGATGCTTTCTAAAATTGCGTTCAGACTTAAAGGCAAGCCTTAAGCCGTTTAGAGCAAAAAGAGCACTTCGCATAAAACTTCTGGATTGAAATTTTTTCATAAATTTTTAATTACAGCCTCTTGTATCCCCACAACAAAATCATAATCTTTTTGGGTTAAATGGTCAAATCCCAAGAGGTGCAAAATTCCATGTGTTATAAGGGTGTATAGTTCCTTTTCAATGGTGTTATTATTTTCGGCAGCCTGATTTACAAGAGTTTGCGTGCTTATTATAATTTCGCCCAAATTGGCGGTATCATTTATTATTATTGCATTTTCATCATCGGCAAACAAAGCAAAAGTTATAACATCCGTTGCTTTGTCTTTATTCCTGTATGTACGGTTAATTTCGCGAATTGTATTGTCATCACAAAAAGAAAGCTCAAAAGAAACGGTTTTAAAGGAGTATTTAAAGAGGTGCGAATTTTCGGTAATTTCGGGCATTTTCAAAAGTATATCAATAATTTTGGCAGTTTTTTGCAATAGTACTGCTTTTTGTACAGGAAGGCGGACTTTTGCCAGCTTATTAATTTCAATTTTGCTGTTCATCGTTTTTGTTTTCGTTGTAGTCTAATTTTTGTTCCTGCTTTTTCTGGATTATTTTTTCCTGAATTCTTTTTTCAAGTTTTTCTTCACGGCTTGGCTGAAGCTTAATTTTGTTCTTGTCTTCAAATTCGCTTAAGATATTTTCCTGGTATTTTATTCTGTCATGCTGCATTCCGCGAAGAATTCTGTTAAATGTATTGGCAATAAGCTTGATATCTTTCAGCGTCAGCGGGCTGTCTGAGAGCTGCCCGTCGTTTAAACGTTCGGTTATAATCTTATTTATCATATTTTCAATTTGTTCTTGTGAGGGATTTTTGAGCGAGCGAACAGCACTTTCAACCGCATCTGCGAGCATTAATATTGCAGTTTCTTTTGTAAGCGGCTTGGGCCCGGGGTAGCGGAATTGCTCTTCTTGAACATTTTCCTTGCCTTCAAGGTCGACCGCCTGTTTGTAAAAATGGCCGGCAAGGCCTTCACCATGGTGCTGTTGAATAAAATCAATTATAACCTGCGGAAGCCCGTATTCTTTTGCAAGTTCGACACCGTCTTTTGTGTGGGAGGTAATGACCATTTTTGAAAGCCTTGGATTAAGCTTGGTATGCGGGTTTTCAATACCAAAATAAGATTGGTTTTCAATAAAAAACAAAGGTCGTTTTAATTTACCGATATCATGATAAAATGCGCCGACGCGTGCCAATATCGGGTTTGCACCGATTGCTTCCGCCGCAGCCTCACACAGGTTGGCTACCATAAGGGAATGGTGATATGTGCCGGGCGCTTTGTATTGAAGCTTTGAAAGCAGTTCTTGGTTATGGTCGGCAAGCTCAATAAGTCCGTACGGAGTGACGATTTTAAAAACATTTTCAATTATTGGCAACACTCCAAGGGCTATAATACTTGAGAAAAGGCCGTTTAAAAAGCCCGCCGTTGCATTTGTCAGGAAGGAAAGATTTGAAAATATTTCAAACTGTTCCTCAAACATTGCAATGAGCATTATGGATAAAAATGTTACGGCGCCGACTTCAAGACCGCATTTAATTATATCAAAACGTTTTGTGTAACATATTTTTGAAACGGAGTAGGCCGCCATAATTGATGAAAAAACAAAAACCGCGGTTATTTGCGGATCTAAGAATAATGTAACCGATAAAAGTGCCAAAAGCAGAATTGATGCAAGAAAAGCGACAATCGGATTTGTAAAAATCGCAATAATTATAGTGAACGCCGGGAAGGGCATATAATAATTTTTAATTAAATCAAGAGGAGTTATGAGCACGCATATGTATGTTAAAAGTATTGAAAATGCCGCTATGATTGACATGTATTGCGGGGTAAAAAACTTTTTCTCGTATTTTTTTGTATAGAGAACAAGAAATAGAATTGTAAGACAGGTAAGGAAAAATACTCCTAAAATGCCGCCTTTATTTAGTTCAAAGGCATTATACCCCGATTTTTTAAGTGCCTCTCTTTTAACTTGTGTAAGCTGTTCGCCTACATCCAGGATTTTATCGCCTTTTTTAAAGGTAACAATATATGGCTTTACCGAATTTACCGCGTTTTTCCTTGCAATTTCGGTGGCATATTCATCCACAATAAGGTTTGGCGTAATAACATGTTCTAAAATTCCCGAAATAGGCCTTATTTGACTTCTTCTCAGGTTTTGTCCGAGTTTGGAAATTATATAATTATCGGAAGCAAGCAGGTCAATATCGGTTTCATTAATTCCGGTGCGCAAAAGCTCATCCAGAATGAATTTTGCATTACCAAACGTAGCTGCGAGATTTTGAACATTTGTATTTAAAAGATAATTTGCGACCGCTTCTTCTTTTTGAGAGTCTTGAATTTCAAGATAAACACATAGTTCTTTGAATTTCGAATCGTATTTTGAGTTTTGGTTTTTAATGCGTTTTACATTGTCTTGAAGGCTTTGCAGGCTTGTCTTTAAATAATTATCCTCAACGGGAGTTACAACGGGGCGGATTTTATTTGAAACTTCGCGTTTTATGAGCTCTGTTTTCTGTGTGTCGACTACTTCAATATTCTTCTTTGCAATAATCTGTTTTTTGCTTACGCCGTTTTCAATAATATTTTGATAAAGATAATATCTTGAAGATAAAATTGCCGTGATTATTACCGCAACCATTAAAAACGCAAGTGCCGAGAGCATTGCCGAGGAATGAAAAACTCCGCTTTTATCAAAAAATTTCTCTAATTTTCCCATATCTTCTACCATGTTAAATATTATTTAACATTATTATACAATAAATTTTTTTGTTATATACTATTTATCATGAAAAGAAAAGTTTTTATTCGGGGTTTTATTTTACTTTTGTTGTTCTTTGCTTACGCAAACAGTGCATTTTGTGCACCGGAAGTTTGGAATAACGATTTAAGGACTTTATTTACCGGAAACAAATCAATTATATATGCGCTTAATATACGTTCTTTTGGCGCAAAGGACATAAACGGTGATGATATAGTTGATCCGACAACGGGTGATGTTCCGGGGACGTTTGTAAATGCTGTCCCGAGATTAAAAGAACTTACCAAACTCGGTATAAATACTATTTATCTTTTACCCGTTACAAAAACGGGTAAATTAAAAGCGCTCGGTACGGCCGGTTCGCTTTATGCTCTGGATAGTTTTGATAAATTAAGTCCGCTTTTGGATGACAGGAATAATCCGCTAAGTGTCGAAGAAGAAGCAAAAATGTTTATAGATGAGGCGCATAAACTGGGTCTGAGAGTAATAGTGGATATTCCAAGCTGCGGTTCTTATGACTTGTCGCTTGAACGTCCGGATTTATTTATAAAAGACAAAAGTTCAAATGCGGTAACTCCGGCGGATTGGACTGATGTCAGACTTTTTAAAGTGTACGATGAAAACGGAAAAATTAACCGTACCCTTGTAGAAAATTACAAAACTTTAATTAAAATGCTCCAAGATATAGGTGCGGACGGTGTGCGTGCCGATGTTGCGGCAATAAAACCGTATGAATTTTGGAAAGAAATAATAGATTATGCACGCCTTAAGGATCCGCAATTTTTATTTATTGCGGAGGCTTGCCCGGCTTGGATAAATCCAATCAAACAATGGGGCGAATATGAGAGCGTTGAAGGACTTTTGAAGGCGGGTTTTGACGGATATTACGGCGATTGGGCAGGCTTTGATGATTTTACAAAAGCAAAAGACATAATAAAAAGAGTAAAATCGGATTTAAAAATTTCAAAAGAATTTAATAATCAAAAAACCACAATGGCTTCTTTTGCAACCCATGACCAACAAAGCGTAATTGTGCGCGGCGGCGTCCCCTTGTGGGAGATGATAACCTGGCTTAATATTACACTGCCGATGAATCCTTATTTCCTTGACGGCTACGTGACAGGTGATAGCTATATTTACCGCTATGAAAATAAAAAAGCTCAAAGAAGTTCTACTGATGATGATTATTACTTTGTTCACCGCGCTAAATTCGATATCTTTAATTTCTCCCGGCGTCCGGTTGGTAATCATAAAGAACTTAAGGAAAAATTTGTCAAAGCTCTGAAATTTAAATATTGGGCAAAAAGTGTGCTTATAGAAGGGGAATTTATTCCGCTTAAGACAAATAATCCGTCAATTTTTGCTTTTGCAAGAAAAAACGGCGACGATTCCGTTGTTGTCATCGGAAACTTGAGCAAGGAGCATGAAATTGACGCAAAAGTTTACATAAGGACTCTGAGAGATACAAGTTTTGTGGCTCCCGTTAAAATGGGCGAGGCTCCAATTGTTAAAAGGGGCAAAATGCTTGTGGGACTAAAACCTTATGAAGTTCAAGTTTATATGCTTAATAAAGTTAACTTTTAAAAGGCTTTAGTGCAATATCCAAAATGCCGAGGCATTTTGCAATGGCAATGCCGTAGTTTGTAATAGCGACATTTTTTGCACTGCTTATTTCAATTCTGCTTAAAACTTCACGCCTGTTTGTCATGCAAGCCCCGCAGTGAATTATCAGTTTGTATTTTTCGATGTCTTTTGGGAAAATGTGGCCGCTGACATGTTCAAATTCTATTTTTTTGCCGCTGTATTTTTTTATGAGATTTGGTATTTTGACCCGTCCGATATCATCTTCTACAGGGTGATGCGAGCAGCTTTCGCAAATTAAAATTTTATCTCCGTCGTTTAACTTGTCTAATACCTGTGCTCCGTTTGCAAAAGTGCTTAAATCGCCCTTTTGTCGCGCAAAGACGATTGAAAATGAAGTAAGGGCAACTTCTCCGTTTATTATTTCATGAACTTCCCTAAAGGTTTGCGAATCTGTTATGACAAGGCTTGGCAGATTTTTTAGGTTATCAATAGTATTTCTTAAAGTTTGTACGCCGCAGCAAACGCTTACAGCTTTGCAATCCAGAATATCTCTTATTGTCTGCACTTGCGGCAGAATAATTCTGCCTTTTGGTGCTTCTTTATCAATCGGAATTACAAGTATGATTGTATCTCCGGTTTTTATAATATCGCCAAGCAGACTTTTTTGCATGAGCTGTTCTTCGCTTAGAATTTTTATCAGCCCCTGTTTGATTTTTGCAGGGATGTCTTTATCATATTTTGCGCTTACAAAAATTATACAGTCCGAATTTTTGTCAATTATATCTATATCATTTTTATCCGGCTTTTTGATATCTGTTTTATTTATTATTGAAAGTATGGGAATTTTTCTTTCTTTTAAAAGTTTAAAAAGTTCAAGGTCATGCTCATCTGCTCCGTTGTAGTCAAAAACAATAATTGCCGCATCTGTTCTGTTTAAAACTTCAAGCGTTTTTTCCACCCTTTTTTTGCCCAAAGCTCCGCTGTCATCAAATCCTGCGGTATCCATAATACTCAGGGGCCCAATCGGCAAAAGTTCCATTGCCTTTTGGTTAACATCCGTAGTTGTGCCTCCGACTTCCGATACGATTGAAATCTCGCGGTTAAAAAGCGCATTAATAACGCTTGACTTTCCGGTGTTCATTTTGCCTAAAACTGCAATATGAAGCCTGTTTCCCCTTGATTCTTTCATATTTCACCTGATATATGATATAATTAAATTATACATCAAAGTTTGGAGGAAATAAATGGCGAGAATTCTCATTTCCATGCCTGACGATTTTTTAAAATCCGTTGATGCTCTTGCGGACAACGAAAGAAGAACCCGTTCCGAGCTTGTACGCGAAGCACTGCGCACATATATCAGAAGAACAAACGGAATAAATTCCAAAAAAGCGCTTGATAATGCTAAAACCCTTGATAAACTTCTGGATTAAAGTTCTTTAATTTGATGTGTTATTGTTTTTATTTCTTCGCCCAGTTCATCGCTTTCAGGCGGAAAGTTTTTTATATATTCTTTTAATGTCTTTGCAAATTCGGCTTTTTTGTATTCGCCAAAACCGTTTTGTTTAAAAATTTCATAGAGTTCTTTTGTTCTTTTTTCCCCTTTGCGAAAATCTTCCACGCAGCATTCGTATAAGTCTTTATATCTTGCATTAAGTGCTTTTGTAATCAAATTTTCAGGCAATATATCCTCGAATTCTCCGTTTTTTATAATGTAAATTTTATCGCTGCTCCTTAATTTTGCTTCAATGAGTTCTTTTGTTGCCACAGCATCGGAGTCAAGGAGTATAAAAATCGGAATTTTAAATTCTTCGACCATATCGTAATATTTCCTTGCGACCTGATTTTTTCCGCCCGCGCCAAGGACATAAACCCCTTCTTTTTTAAAATCATACCCGCATATCAGGCAAAGCTGCTCGAGCAGTATTTCTTCGGTTGCACCTTCGCACAGGAGAATTTTTTCCACAGGATACAGCAGCGAATATTTTTTTCTTAATTTCTTCGGGTCTTCCTTTGTTTTTTTAAACGCAAGCATTTGTCTTATATTTAGTTTTAAATCTTCATCGCTGTTTACAAAGTCAAGCGCGGCCGAGTAATTAAGTTTCACATTAAGATAAGAAGCGGATTGTGCGTTGTGTGTAAATAGTCTTTTTTCTTCATCTTTTATGTATTCTTGCAATAAAATATCCTCTTGGGATTTTTGCTGCACCGTTGAGTTAAAAATTGCAGATGCAAGCTTAATTTTTTCATCCGTATTTAAATGTGAAAAATCAGCCGTGTCGTTGTTTTCTCTAATTAAAAATTTGTTTATAATATCATCAAATACTCTTTGATATCGAATATAGGCCGGTTTCAAACGAAACAGGCGGTCAAGTATAACTTTGATATACGGTGAGGGTATTTTTTTAAACTTCATAAGAATTGTTAACTTTTTCAAATTTACTTTATAAAAAAATAAGAAAAAAAGCAATTTTTATCTTCTTTGGGGTTTAAATATATATAGGAAGAATAGTGTATGGTTCAGCAGGTTACATCTTCAAAATATTATAGCGGTGCTATATCGCCTCTGCAAAGTAAAAATTCTGCAACAGGGGAAAATGTGCAGCATGCAAAAAAAGCCCCTTATGAAAAAGGCAGCCTTCTTCCTTATAATCTTGCAAATGTCGTGCCTATTGTAACAAAAATTTCAACTCCGAAGGATGAAAAAATGTACTCGGAGCTTGTAAATGCAATAAAGCACAGTAATTATGATACTTCGGCTCAAGACGGTGTTTCGGTTGCAAAAAAAATGGACGCACTTTTAAAAAGCGGAAAACTTTTGAGCAGCGCTTCAAACGACGGTTCGACAACCCTTCAAAATTTATACGATATTTTAAACAGCCCCAGGTGTCATAACCTTGATAATTTAAAGATAATTGCGCAAACAATTGATGTTTTGTATAATCCTGCTGTAATTACTCAGAATTTCGGGGATATACCGGATATAGTAAAAAGCAAAATTTTGGAAACAGGCGGTGCGGATATTCCTGCAAATATTTTGGTAAATCCTTCCTTGATGGACGTTGACGGCTCGGGCACCTGTGTTGCGGCGAGCGTTGAGTTTCATATGGCAAATAAGCATCCTGCCGAATTTGCACGCTGGGTGTCCGGTTTAACTTCGCAAAATATGGAAGTGGAACAAAAAGTGCGCCTTGAAGCACTTTCAAAAAATATACTGGATGCCGTTACTTTCCTTGATATTTTTGAAGTAAAACAAAAAGACTTTAATTTTGAATACACTACACTTTCCCTAAAACCTGATGACGGCGCATACATAAGAGCTCAGGTGCAAAATAATTATTGGGACAGAGGCGAGAGGACAATTGTGGATGTTCTTATGCAGTCTACCCTTATGCAGCTTGGTTCACAGGAAAGCTATGACTCATTGAGCGACTTTCGTGCCGGAAAATTTTCGTCCAATCCGCAGGGGCTTGTTGAAACGGAAAAAACATTTATAGAATCAATTGTGGAAAATAATGAAAAACTTTCAATACGTTATCAAAAAGTTGATGATAATCAAAATTTAATAGGTTGGGAATGTGATTTCGACAAAATTCAAAAACATATTATCGATACATTGAATATAGGCGAGGATGTGATTATCGGCTATGTTTTAACAAACGAAACAAGCGGAAAAACAAAAAATCCTTCCTATGTAAATACGCCGGATAATGCTCCAAATAAAATTATTAACGGGCATGAAATAACAATTGTGGGCTACAAAACAGATAAAAACGGAAAAGTTACATTTATCTGCAATGATACAGATGACGATAAATCGCAACTTATAGAATATACGGCAGACTTTTTAATTCCTAAAATTCACCATGCTGCATACCCTGTATCAATTGTTGAAGATGACCTGGCATTAATTGAAGCGCAGCAGACTGCCGCATAATTTATTTGTTCAAACATCTGTTTTTTAATTCGGGCAGATATTTAAATATGGCCTTGTCCTCAACTGCATCCGGGAAGTTAAGTGCGTCGTTTAAAAAAAGCCTTTCTCTTTTATCGTCTGCGTATCCTTTTGCAGTTTTTTGCAAGTATTCTTGTAAAGATTTTGTGTAATAGTGATTTATTCTGATTTTTTTAACCGAATTATATTTGGTAAATGCCGAGCCTCTGTCGATTGTTTCAAAATTTTCATTTACGGCAAGTTTGTCGTGCTTATATATAAAACAGTGCGGATTTCCCACATCTTCGACTACCTCATTCGGATTAACAATGGATTTAATTTGCAGATTTATTTTTAGATTGTAATCCTTATGGACTGTTGTGTATGCTTCCGTTACAAGCATATCGGGCATTTTTTCACGCTTGCTGCTGTCATACATTACCCAGTTAATTCCCACTGCGGGATAATCTTCATAATCTTTTAAAAAATCACTTATTGAATTTTTTTCTACAGGTACGATAAATTCGTCTAAATCAATCAATGCAAGCCAGCGTGTTTGATTTCTTGAATTTTTTATTGCATTGGCATACACGGGCATTTGCATACATTTTTTATCGGTGTAGCAATAAATTACACTGCCGTCTTTTATGTAGGGTTCAAGGACTTTTTTTGTTTCGTCCGTTGACCCGTTATCGTATAAATAAAATCTTTCAACGCCTACTATTTTGTGGTATTCTATCCACTCTTTAATATACGGGCCTTCGTTTTTCATAATCGCGGCAATTGAGAGATAAACCTTTGGGAGCTTTTTTGGCTTGTTTTTTATAGTGTTGATTATTTTGCCAAAGCTTATTTTTAAACCAAAGAGTTTAAAAATATACAACTTTTTAAAACCGTTATCATTTGTTTCAAATGAAAAATATTTGTTCACTTGCACCCGTAATTCAGATAAATTTAAAAGGCGGCACCCAGATTCGAACTGGGGGTGAAAGCTTTGCAGGCTCCTGCCTTACCACTTGGCTATGCCGCCTTATAAAATGATTTTTTCAACTTGTTCTATGTTAATAAAGACAAGTTATTATGTCAAGGATAATTTGTTAAAATCTATTAATAAATCTGTTGAAAATAAATATTTAGCCAATATAATATTATCACATAAGGTAGACTACAATGAGGTAAATTATGAAAAAAGGTATACATCCCGATTACAAAAAAACTGTTATAAAATGCGTATGCGGTAACGAAATCGAAACAGGCTCGGTGCAAGACGATATTACGGTTGAAATTTGCAACGCCTGCCATCCTTTCTTTACCGGAAATCAAAAAATATTAGACTCCGAAGGAAGGGTTGAAAGATTTAAAAAACGCTACGAAAAGAAAAACTAGCTTTTATAAGGCGGGCATAATGTCCGCCTTATTGATAACTTTATGTCAACAACGAGTATATAAGGGGGTTTAATGCCTGAAGTTAAGATGAGCGTAAAGCTTATATCAAAACCTGAAAATATTTTAAAAACGGTTTATACCGCCTGCCGCACCTGTTACAGCGCGCTTTTGCCGCAGGAAATATTTGAAGCCGCAGATGATGAAGAAAAAATGCTCTCGCTCATTTCACGTGTAATTTCATCGGGGCATTATTCCACAATAGAGCACATACAGCTCTCTTTTGCAATTTCAAACGTTTCACGCGCCTGCACTCATCAGCTTGTAAGGCACAGACACATGTCTTTTTCGCAAAAGTCCCAAAGATATGTAAAAGAAAAGGGCGACTTTGACTATATTATTCCCACTGAAATTGCCTCAAACCCCGCCTTAAAAGAAAAATTTGAAAAACATATGCACCATACCGCGCTCATTTACGAAGATTTAATTAATAACGGTATTAAAGCCGAAGATGCGCGGGCGGTTTTGCCAAATGCCGCTTCAAGCTCTTTAGTTGCAAGTTTAAATTTGCGCGAGCTTATTCACCTTGCAAATTTAAGGCTTTGCACCCGAGCCCAGCTTGAAATACGCACCCTTATTAAAAAAATGTGTGATGAAGTTATAAAAGAAGAGCCTTGGCTGAAAGAGCACCTTGTGCCCAAATGCGAGCGCCTGGGTTATTGCGATGAAGACAAATCTTGCGGAAGGATGCCACAAAAATGAAAGATATGCTTGATAAAATAAAAAAAATAGAAGATAAATACAAGGAACTCGGCATTGTGCTTTCAGACCCCAATGTTATTGCCGATTATAACAAATTTCGCGACCTTTCAAAACAGAGAAAGGCAATGGAGGAAACGGTTGAAACCTATAACGCGTACAAAGCCGCACAAGAGGCGCTGGACGAGGCTAAAGAAATGCTTCATGGTGAAAAAGACCAGACCATGAGGGATTATTTGAATAATGAAATTTCTTCCAACGAGGAAAAAATAGCTCAATACGAAGAAAAAATGAAGGTTTTGCTCTTGCCAAAAGATCCCATGGATGATAAAGACATCATGCTTGAAATTCGCGGCGGTGCAGGCGGCGATGAGGCAAATATTTTCGCGGGCGACCTTATGAGAATGTATATGAAATACGCCTCATCAAAAGGCTGGCAGACAAAAATTTTATCTATCAACGAATGTGAGGCCGGCGGTGTAAGCGAAGTCGTTATTTCAATTAAAGGCGGAGAAAATATATATTCGCAGCTCAAGTACGAATCGGGCGTGCACAGAGTGCAAAGGGTTCCGCAAACAGAATCTCAGGGTAGGGTACACACTTCAACGGCGACCGTTGCAGTTATGCCTGAAGTTGATGATGTTGAAGTGGAGCTTAACCCTTCGGATTTGGAAATTTCAACAGCTCGCTCGGGCGGCGCGGGCGGCCAAAACGTAAACAAAGTTGAAACAGCGGTACGCGTGGTGCATAAGCCGACAGGTTTAATGGTTTTTTGCACAGAGGAGCGCTCCCAGCTTCAAAACAAAGAGCGCGCGCTGCAAATTATTAAAGCCAAACTATACGATATGGAAGTTCAAAAACAAATGCAGGAAGTTACGGATTTAAGACGCTCTCAGGTAGGCACAGGCGACAGATCCGAGCGTATCAGGACTTATAATTTCCCGCAAGGGCGCCTAACCGACCACAGAATAGGACAAAATTTAAACGTGTGGACGGTTATAGAAGGCGAACTTGACGAGCTTATTAATCTTTTGATTGAGTATGATCAGAAGCTGAAACTTGAAAAGCTTGCGGAATCTTAGTGTTTTGCAAATACGGTACTGTTTTTTTCTGTGTTTCGCAATAATATTTAATAATATTTCCGCGCGGTTTTAATATTGGTTTTATGTGCATAGTTGCTATTTCACTCCTTTTTTAAAAAAGTATAATCATTAAGTAAAATTTTTACATTGCCGCAACGAGCGCACATGTTATAATTTTTTTAATATGAATAAAGAAGTAAAAATTATAATATGCTCTGTTTTGGTTTTTTTGGTTTGCTGTGTGCTGATGTTTTTTGCAGCAAAAAGCTATAATACAAAACGTGCATTGCAGCTTTACCAACAGGGACTTGAGTTTGAAAACAAGGGGGATTATCATAACGCCTATTACAATTTTTCAAAAATTTCAATACTTTGTAATTTTTACCATACGGCTTTATTAAAACAAGGGCTTTGCGCGCTTACATTAGAGGACAAAAAGACTGCTTATCAAAAATTCAGACACCTGTCATATTTTTCAAAAGACAAATACATTGCTCCGCTTGCGCTTTATAATGCTGCACTTATTAACCTGGAACATAAAAAATATTCTCATGCATATAAGAAATTAAAGAAAATATATACAAAATATCCTGATAGTGATTACGCAAAAGCCGCTTTGTTTCAATTGGGACTGCTATTAAAGGCTAAAAATCCAAATTTAGCTAAAGATTTTTTTGTTGAATACGCGAAATATGCGCCTTGCGGCAGATATGCTAAGAATGCGGCAAATGAAGCTTTGAAGCTGCGGCTTTATCTTTCAAGTGAAGATAAATACTATATTGCAAATGCGCTTTTTGTAAATGAAAATTATAAAGATGCGCTTAAATTAATTAAAGATATCAATGAGCCCAGATGTGCTTTTTTATGTGCAAAAATATATGAGCGCTTAAATATGAAAAAAAGTGCGGCAGCGCTTTATTTAAAATCGCTTGTGCTGTGCAGCGAAAAAATGGAAGATGAAGACATTGCCCTTGCAATTTCAAAATTTTCAACTCTTTCTGGTCTTGGCGGGCGAAGTGCCTGTGAAATGCTATTAAAAAATAACAGAAAAACAAGCGCTTATCCTGCAATTTTATTTGAATACGCTTCTTACCTGCCTCAAATAAGCGCGATTAAATGTTACGAAGCAATATACAATAAATATCCTGATTCTTACCAAGCGGCCCAGTCGCTCTGGCATGTGTTTTACTATAATTACAAAAACGGTTATAATTCAAAGGCTAAAGCGCTGGCTAAAATTTATTTCTCAAGGTATACAAATAAAAATTCAACCCCGGCAATGAAATTCTGGTATGCAAAAATTCTTCTGGAGGAAAGAAAGATAAGCACGGCAAAAAAAGCCTTTGCTGAGCTTATAAAATCAGAGCCGCAGAGCTATTACGCTTATATTGCCTCAAAGCTAATCGATGGTAAGGATACCCCGTTTAACACTGATTATGATAAGAAAATTAAATCTTCTTACGATTTTACAAATGAGGACATAAAAACTATATTTAATTCGGACAAAACCCTGATAACCCTTGCGCGGCTAAATGATACGCAGACAATAAAAATTCTTCGTCCGCACAGTGATTTTATTTTAAGTTATATCGCGCATAAGGAAAATAATGTTTCTTATGGTGTCTACCTAGCAAAAAAAGCTTTAAAAGAGCTTGAAAATAAGCCTCCGCATACGGATGCTCGTTATAAACTGGCTTATCCGATTGTGTATTCCGATGAAATTAATAAATATTCATCAGAATACGGGCAAACGCCATATCTTATGCTTGCGCTAATGCGTGAGGAGAGTACATTTAATACCCGTGCGCACAGCTTCGCGGGTGCCGCAGGACTTATGCAGCTGATGCCCTCAACGGCTTCTTCGCTTGGTTTTGGAAAAGTTGATGCAAATATGTTATTTGATACAGATTTAAATATCAAGCTTGGTGTTAAATATTTTTCAAATTTAAAAAAGATGTTTGACGGATGTGAAATGCTGTCTGTACTTTCATACAACGGCGGGCCCGCAAACGTGTCAAACTGGAAGAAAAATATAGAAAACGGCGATTTTGACCAATTTGTTGAAGATATACCCTATAGTGAAACGCAAAATTATATCAAAAGAGTTTTTGCAAGTTATTGGAATTATTCAAGAATATATCGTGATTAATTAATAATTTTGCTATCTGCTGTAATACAAAAAAGGCGATCATTTGATCGCCTTTTAATATTTTATTTCACCTTGACTCTGATTAAAAAAGAGCCGGTTTTTTAACAGGAGCAGCGCCCGGAATTGATTCCCAGTTTGCAGCCATAATTTTCTTGAATGATTTTAAAGCTGTGTCTTCAAGTTCGCCCAATTCTTCAGCCTGCATAATTAACTCACGCAGCGGAAGAAGTGCTCTTTGATCTCTTAAAACACCCAAGGCAGCAGCCGCACCTGCTCTTACAAGGTCATTTTCCTGAGTATTTTTCATAACCTCAATAAGTGCCGGAACTGCTTTTGTATCATTTAATTTGCCAAGAGAAGTAACGGCGTAAATTCTGACATTCACCCATTCATCTTTTAGCATTTCAATAATTTTATCGACTGCTTTTTTATTGCCGATTTCGCCTAATGCTCTTGTAGCATCACATCTTACGTTTACTTTTTGGTGATTTAAGGAGTCAATTAAAGCATCCGTTGCAACATCACCAATTTCAATTAATGCATCGGTTGCTGTTATACAAACCTGTGGGTTTTCATCATTAAGTGCTTCAACAAGCGGTTCTACAACAATTTTACCGCCGAGTCGGCCGAGTGCACGAGCTGCACGCACCCTTACGTCAACATTTCGGTCTTCTCTTAAAGATTCAATAAGCGGAATTGTTGCGGTTGTATCACCCAGTTCACCGAGTGCACGTGCCGCATAAAGGCGTACCGAGCCGTTTTTATCGTTTTTAAGAACGTCAATAAGCGGTTCGACAGCATTAAAGTCGCCCATTTCGCCGAGAATTCTTGCGGCGTTATAACGGACTTTTTCGGAGTTGCTTACTTTTAAATCTTTAATTAACTCGTCAAAAGACTTTTTTGCCTGTTTTTTTCTATTGTTCACACTAATTGTCATTGCTTCCTCCAATAGACATTCTCTTCACACAAGTATAGTTATTTTGTCTTCACTAACCACAAATAAATAAAAACTTATTTCAAGAGAATATTTACCTTTTTGCTACTATCTTTAACATATATTTTACATTTTTTAACATTAAATTTTAATGGTAAAAAGAACACTTTATGTTAATAATATAACATTTTTTTTGTACTTTGTCTTAGTTTATTTATATTAGTTAACAATTTTACAAATATGTTTTTGTAAATATATGTCAGTTTTCGTATTTGCTTAATTTTTTTTCGTTACAAAAGTTTACATAAATTACTAGCACATGATTTTATTTTGATGTATTGTATACATGCTGGAAGTTATAAGACTTGGTTTAAAAGTGTAAGTTGTTAGGTTATATAAGGAGAATATTTTGTTAGTAAGAGCTATTGGCACCAATCTTTACAAAAATAATTACAATGCGGATGTGCTGAATTTTACAGCTGCACAAAAAAATCAGCATAAGCACACAAGTGCTTATGCAACAAACAGTTTTGACGCGAAACGCCTGAGTGAGGATATCCCGGAAGCGCTTAAGGTGCTCGGGGATAAAAAAATGGAACTTATTATCCATAACGCAAGTGCGCCGAGTATAGACGGAAAAGACGTCGGCATAGGCTCTCTATACAGTAAATCAACAAGGGACGCTCTTGTTCCTTTCCTGAAAAAATACGGTTTCTCCGGAATTCAGCTTGATCCGGAAGGTATGCGTCCAAGGCATGACGCTTCTCCTTATGTTTCAAATTCTTTTGTTTATAATCCTTTAATTATAGATCTAGAAGATTTAACTACACCGCAGGAAGGCGCTCTGCTTGATAAAAATGTGTATAAATCTATTGTAAGATTAAATCCTGCGCGCTCAAAACAGCATGGTGATTATAACCATGCACGCGACAGCTTTGACCTTGCGCTTACGAATATTTGGAAAAATTTCAAGAATAAATCGTCAAATGTTGACTCTATTCACAATCCCGTTGAAAAAGACGCTGTTATAAAACTCGGGGATGACTTTGACAAATATTTGGACGAATACGGTGAAATGCTTGAACCGTATGCAATTTATTCAATCCTTTCGGAAGTTTACGGCAACGATTATTATAAAAACTGGCCGCAAGAAATGCAGGATTTGTATAATCCGAAAAATAATTCACTTATAAACAGAATAAAATCAGAATACGCGGATGAATTTCACAAATTCATATTTACGGATATGCTTGCAAGCAAAGCAAGAGAAAAAGGGACAAAAGAATTCAATGACCTTCAGATAAAGACAATCGGCGATAACCCCGTTGCGTTTTCAAATCAGGAAGTCTGGGCTCATCAGGATGCATTTTTAAAAGACTATAAAATGGGTTGTCCACCGGATAATGAGAACCCTAATGGCCAGGCTTGGGGATTTGCGGTGTTAAATCCCGCAAAGCTTTTTAATCCTGACGGTTCTTACGGTGCAGCAGGAAAACTGCTTTATGATAAATGCTTAAAACTTGCAAAAGATAACCAGGGCGGAATAAGGCTTGATCATATTGTAGGGCTTATTGATCCCTTTGTTTATAAAAACAGCCCCGTTGATTATACATCGGGAAGGTTGTTCTCATCAGAACATAACCCTGACTTAAAACAATTTGCTATCCCGAGAAACAGAGGCAACAGCGATGCAAGGTTCGGTGCAATTCTTGAAAAAATCGTAATCCCGGCTTGTGAAGACGGCGGGCTTACAAAAGATGATATTATATGCGAAAATCTGGGCTCTATGCCCGATCATGCGCGCCGTGCGTTTGATCGCCTCGGTTTGGGTGGTATGATTGTAACACAGTATCACAACGGTATGAGCGCAAAACCTCAGGATACAATCATGATAGGCTCGCATGATACAAAGCCTTTTAAAACTTATGTTAAAGATTTGTACGGTTATTGGGGTAAAGACGACTTTAACCATGCACTTTGGACTGCCGTTGAAAATTCAATGCCAAGAAGTACAAACCATGACAAGAAGCAGGCTAAATTCGACTTGTACAGGTTTGATACCAATCCGCACCAGCCGGATGTAAATAAAGACGCGTTTTCCAGAATGAAATTTACGGAATTATTTACAAGCCCCGCGCAAAGAGTACAAATTTTCTGGACGGATTTATTGGGTATGGAACAAAGGTATAATACCCCGGGTACTTCTGGCGGCAATAACTGGTCATTGAGATTGAGCTCGGATTTTGAAAAGAATTTCGACCCGACAATGTTAATCGAAGCTCTTTCTGAGGCATTAAAAGCGCAGGATGAGAAAACGGTTAGGGAAAATCAAGACTTAATTGATTCGCTTGACGCAAATGCGCAGGCGCTTAAAAATCAAGGTTCTAAACCCTCTGCCGGTACGCGATTAAACCTGAAGGTTTAGGCAATTAAATAAGGTATACTAAAAACGCCCCGAATAACTCCGGGGCGTTTTAATATAAATGGTTTATTGTTATTTGTCTTCGTTAATTAATTCGTCAATATTTATTTCGGCTTCAAGCGGCCCTTTAAAAGTCTTGTCGTAGTCTTCTTGTGCTTCATTTAATATCTGAGAGGCTATTTGCGCACTATTTTTTAATTCATACATATTTTCAACATTTTTTTCAAAATTTTTATTTTTGTCATGCATTGTTTTAATTTGCAATCCTGCAATTGCAAGCAAGCTTCCTGCAAATATTAAACCTTTTGAATATTTTGACGCAAAGCCCGTAAGTTTGGGGTGATTGGAAGCAAACTTTTTAAGCGGTTCGTCGATATGTTTTTTGATTGTTTTTACAAAACCGTTTTTAGCAAAACTTTTATCAAAAGCCTGCGCCTTTCTGCCGATATCATCCATAGCGCCGGGCATTTTTTTGCTAAATGCGTCAAGCCCTTTATTTAAAAGTCCTGTAATAGCCGAGCTTAATGCCATGCCGCCGGCAAGTGTTCCCGTAACATTTAGCATTGCTTTTGTATTGTTATCTTCTATATCATTTGTGAGTTTATCGGCTGCATTGCCTGCCGTTCTGAGAGATGCAAGCCAAATAAGCCAATATGCAAAACTTCCAAGACCTTTTGCGATTTTGCCGGAGGGAGGTGCACTTTTAATTACATCACCGATTTTGATTTTTGCTTTTGCGGCATCATCCAAAACAAAAGCACCGATTGTGGCATAAGGTATTGCATTGCTTAATTTTGCCCAAGGTGATTTTTGTGTTTTTGAGCGGGCATTTGCATCCGCCCTTACAATTATTTCTTCATTGCTCATATTTGCCGTATCGTCAAGCTTTTTCTTAATTTGAGCACTTTGTGTATCAAAAAACGGAATTTTTTCGACTCTTACCACACTTGTCATTTTTACCTTCTTTCACATCGGTTTGCAAAATGATGATTTTTATATATTATTATATTATCATAAATCGTCTGAATGCTTCAATTTGCTAATTTCGATTGTGTTTTTAATAAAATTTTACAAAATAAATAAAGGGGAAAGATTTGAACTACATTAAAATTGTTGATGTCACAAATAGGGATGGCGTGCAAACTTCAAGACTTGGACTTGCAAAACTTCAAAAAACAATAATCAATATTATGCTAAATGAAATGGGGATTAATCAATCCGAATTCGGTTTCCCCACAACGGAACACGAGATAAATTATCTTAACGGCAATTTGCAGCTTGTCGAACGCGGGCTTATTAATAAAACAAAACTCTCGGGATGGATGAGAGCAATAGCCACTGATGTTAAAAAAGGTTTCTTGAATGTGCCCAAACTTCAATACATAAACCTTTCTCAATCTACTTCCGAGCAGATGATAAGAGGTAAGTATCAAGGCAAAATGAATAAAAAAGATATTTTGAAGCAAACCTGTGATGCCATAAACGAAGCAATTTCACAAGGTGCAAAAATCATAGGAGTTAACGCGGAAGATGCTTCAAGATCAGACTTGGAATATTTAATTGAATACGCAAAAGAATGCAAACGCTACGGTGCGAGCCGTTTTAGATACTGCGATACTCTCGGTTATGACGATCCTCAAACAGCCTATGAGAGAATATTTAAAATCGCAAGAGAAGCAAAAATGGATATTGAAATGCATTTTCATAACGATTTGGGTATGGCAACGGCTTGCTCTGTTATGGGTGCAAAAGCCGCAATTGATGCAGGTGTTGATGCCTGGATAAATACCGCAATAAACGGAATGGGCGAGCGCGCAGGTAATGCTGATCTTGTTTCCTGTATTCTTGCAATAGAAAAATCAAGCGGATTTAAGGGCAGATACAAGCTCGATCCGCAAATCAACATTTCAAAGGCGTGGCGTCTTGCAAAATACACTTCTTACGCTTTTGGTGTACCCATACCGATGAATCAGGTTGCAGTAGGTGATAACGCTTTTGCTCATGAAAGCGGAATTCACGCAGACGGTGCTCTCAAAGACAGGCGCAATTACGAATTGTATGATTATGAAGAGCTTGGCAAGGGTGAACCTGAAATAATTGAAACAGGAAGAATGATAACCGTAGGCGAATATTCCGGTATCAAAGGTTTTAGAAACGTTTATCAAAATCTTGAGCTTGAATTTAATGACGAAGATGAAGCAAGAAATATACTTGAACTTGTCCGCTATGCAAACGTACATACTCAAAAGCCGCTTACTGACAGCGAATTGAGGTTTATATATTATTATCCGGACGTTGCGGCAAAAATAATGACGGTTGAGCCTTATTACAAACCGCACGGTGCTCTTAAAGAAAGAATTGAAAGGCTTGATAATCTTGTGGAAGGTTCAAAAATAGTTTAAAATGCCAAAAGATTTTAAAAAACTCTATATTGAAACTCTCGGATGTCAAATGAATAAATCTGACAGCGAGCGCATCGCGGGCATTTTGTCGCATTTTGGCTATGAACTTTGTGACAATGAAAACGATGCGGATTTTTGCATTGTTAACACATGCTCAATAAGACAGTTGTCAGAAGACAAAGCTTATTCAAAACTTGGAGTTTGGGGCAAAATGAAAAAGCATAAGCCCTTAAAAATCGGAATTTGCGGCTGTGTGGCACAGCAAGAGGGACAAAACCTTTTAAAAAGATTTCCCTATCTTGACCTTGTATTTGGTACCCATAATATTTATGAATTGCCGGATTTAATAAATAAAGAAGGCCGAATTTGTGCGGTTACCGACAAACCCATAGCGGAAAAAGAGTTTAATATTACAAGAACCCGAGGGCTAAATGCCTGGCTGCCAATAATTGAAGGCTGCAATAACTTTTGTTCTTATTGTATTGTGCCCTATACACGCGGAAGAGAGCGCTCAAGAGAGCCTCAGAATATAATCAACGAGGCAAAAAATATCATAAAGCAGGGATATAAAGAAATCACTCTTTTGGGGCAAAATGTTGACAGCTATGGCAAGGATTTGGCCAATAAACCTACTTTAGCCTACCTTTTGAGAGAAATTGAAAAACTGGAGGGAAATTTCAGAATTCGTTTTGTCACTTCTTATCCGACTGATATAACGGATGAATTAATTGAAACGGTTAAAAATTCAAAAAAAATATGTGAATGTTTTCACATCCCAATGCAAAGCGGCTCCACTCCCATTTTAAAGGCAATGAACAGAAGGTATACACGAGAACAATATGCTCAAATTGTTAAAAAAATAAGAGATAATATTGAAGATGTGACAATAACTTCGGATTTTATTGCCGGTTTTCCCGGAGAAACCGAGGAAGATTTTAATCAAACCTTAAGTGCTTTTGATGAATTTGAATTTGATTATTCCAATACAGCCGCTTATTCACCGCGGCCTAAAACGCCTGCCGCTAAGTGGGCTGATAAATATGTTAGCGAAGAAGAAAAAAAGAAAAGACTTTTGATTTTGAATGATAAAGTTAAGGAAATGACTCTAAAATCAAATCAAAAATACGTTGGCAAGACGCTTGAAGTCTTAATCGAAAGCTTTAAGGACGGTAAATTTGAAGGCAGAACAAGAAACAATAAAGTTGTCCATATAAGCGACAAAGATATTAATGTCGGAGATTTTGTCGATGTTAAAATTGAGCGCGCTTCAACCTGGTGTTTATTTGGAAGCAAAAAATAATCTTTGCATGCTTTATACTTTTACAGCATTACAACAGCAAAGGAATATATAATGATTAAACCCGTTCAAACATTTACAAATTTCGTCCGCAAAAAACATTTTCAGCAAAAAGCCGCTCATTTTGCCCAAGAACAATTGGATAATTTGTACGGTTCAAAATATAATCACTACGAAATTTTTAAAGCAAAAGACGGCGCGGTCGGCGTTTTAGGCTACACGGATAAACATCAGCCATACTCTTGCGCTTATGCGATTTTGCCAAACGGTGACCACATACAAACAATCGCGGACAGATTTAAAAAAACCGAAAATGGCGTTAAAGATTATTTTACAAAATTAATCTCTCATGCCGACGGCACTTATGAAGTCAAGACGTGTTCCGTTGAAAAAGACATTATGGGAAAAGTATTGGATGTAACTTCAAACTCGGCAGAATTTACTTTTCGTAAAAATACGGGCAAATTAATAGATATCAATCAATTTTTAAAAAGATAAGTTATCTGCTTATCTTTTGAGTTAACTCTTCTTTTGATTCTTCATAACCCGCACGTCCCATAAGCGCGTATGTGTAATTTTTTGCCTGCTCTACACCGGGCTGGTCAAAGGCGTTGATGTTATAAAGTTCGCCGATAATTGCCGTTTGCACCTCAAGCATGTAAAACAACTGTGCAAGGCTTCTTGCGTCAACTTTGGGAAGAGTAATTGTAAGGTTTGGGCGCCTAAAGTCGGTGAGCGATACAGCCGTTGAGTCGGCTTCCGCGTTAATGAGGTTATTTACGGTGTTTCCGCCCAGATATCCGATACCCGTGTATTCAAATATTCTCGGGATTTCAAGCGTGGTATCAAAATCTTTAACACGGATAAATGTAATTATTTTGTCGTTTTTACCTTCGTTATAGAGTTGAATTTGCGAGTGCTGATCCGTTGCGCCAAGTGCCTTAATCGGCGTGGGGCCGATGTTTACCTTATTGCCGTTTCTGTCAAATTCTTTTCCCAAAGACTCTGCCCAGAGCTGAACATACCAGTCGGCGACATATCTCATGCGGCTTGAATAAGGCATCATAACAGAGATATAGTTGCCTTTTTGAGTGTCCATAAGATAGTGAATTAAGGCGTTTTGCGCGGCAATATTCTTTCTTATATCGGTATTTTTGAGCGTTAAATCCATTACTTTAACGCCTTCCATAATTTCATCTATATCTATGCCGACAAGCGCCATAGGCACAAGCCCGACTGCTGAAAATACGGAAAATCTTCCCCCGACGTCATCGGGCACGACAAAAGTTTTATAGCCTTCTTCGTTTGCAATTTGTCTTAAAATGCCTGATTGCTTATCCGTTGTTGCGACAAAATTTTTCCTGTAATCATCGCCCAAAAGATTTTGCATTCTGTCTTTAATTATCATAAACTGTGACATAGTCTCAGCAGTCGAGCCTGATTTTGTAATTACGTTTACAAGTGTCTTTTTTAAATCAAGCATGTCTAAAAGTGCATTAATTTGGTCAGGGTCGATATTATCAAGGAAGAAAATTCTTGGCAGTCCGCCCCTTTCTTCTTTTGAAAGCATATTCCAATACGGTTTTAAAAGTGCTTCGCACATAGCGATTGAGCCAAGCGCGCTTCCGCCAATCCCTAACACTAAAACATTATCAAAACGCCCTTCAACCATTGCGGCGTATTCTTTTACATACCAGACGGTTTCTTCATTGTAGCCCAAATTCATCCACTGAAGCCACTGTCCCGGTTTATCTTTTCTCAAATTTAAATCAAGGATAATGTTGCTGATTTTTTGTTCATATTCACTAAAAGCCGCTTCAAGATTAAGACCTCTGTCCTCTCCTAAAATGTCTGCGGTTACATTTCTGTAGTTAAATTCTATCATTTACACTCCCTTGAAAAATATCAGCTATTTTAATTGTACGTGCTGAGAAATTTATGTAAAGAGTTTATAAAATTAGCCTGAAGTGCGATTTAAAATTTTATCTTTTTTGGAATGTTGGATTATTATGAAAAATGATTTTTTTACCTCCTTAAAAGATGGCTTTGCCGACAACATTGCGGATAACAATTACTGTAAACAACTCATAGACAATTACGTTACTTCGCTGGATTGCGCAGGCGCAAGTTGCAGAGGCATGAATAAAATCAAAAAAGGTTTTGCTTATATTGTGTCTAAATACAAAAGTCTTTTAAAGCTGAAAAATCAAAATGAAGAAATTTTTTCGCAGATTTTGCATGACATTAAAAGCCCCTTGCTTGGGGTGAAGTATGCGCTCGAGGATAAAAAACGCAGCGAACTGGAAGATGAAATTTATAAAATCAACCTTAATGCCCTTGATTTAATTGGTGATTTTTTGCTTCTATACAGCTTTAGAGACGGGTATAAAAAACTGAACTTTTATAATTTTTCTCCATCCAAAGTCATCGAAGAGCAGATAAATATTTACGAACCTCTTTCAAGGCAGAAAAAATTAAAAATACGTTTTGAAAAAGAGTATGAGGGAGAAATTTTTTCAAACAAACAGATTTTTTCAAGGATTGTTTCAAATTTAATTTCAAATGCCTTAAAATATTCATCCGTTGCGAGCGGAGCAGATTTTAAATTGCATAGTGACGGAAAAAATGTAATTTTTGAAACAAAAAATGCCGCAAATTACACCCCGGGAAATGACAAAGGCTCATACGGACTCGGGCAATTTATAATAAAAAGGCTCCTTATGCGAATTAACGGGGTATTTTGCCGTCGCAAAACAGTGCATAATCAAGTTGTTTATGAGATAAAAATTCCCAAATGCCCTAAAGCTGCCCGTCAAGGTCGCTTACCGTAATTTTTGCAGACATTTCGGCTATTACGCGTGCGATTTCAAAACCGCTTATCATTACTTCAAGAATAAGCTGCGAATTTATAAGCACTGTTTCGGTGTATTCCATTGTATCCATGTCTAAAATATCAAATTCAATGAAATCGTCACCTACGTATTTGATTTTGCCGAATTCCGCATCTGTTGCCCATCTTAAAAATACTACGGCTTTTTCTAATGCTTTTAATTTTTGAATCATCCTCATATTTACATGATATTATTATTTTTATGAATGTCAATTTCTTAAATTGCGATTGTAACATTGTAAATTGCGGCAGAAAAAATATGGAGCTTGACCTTGAAATGCTGCATAATGCAATCTCTTCATCTTCTGAGGATATGTTTGTAAGGTTTTACAATTGGTCGCCAAAATGCATAAGCCTCGGAAAAAATCAGCAAATGGAAGATTTTTATAAAGATATGGGAATTGATCTCGTAAGACGCCCGACGGGCGGAAGGGCGCTTTTGCATGATATGGAGCTGACATATTGTGTTGTATCGCCTATAAAAAAAGGAGAAAGTGTAATTCAATCTTACAAAGAAATTTCCGACGCTTTAATTTTGGGGTTTAAAAAGCTCGGAATTGAATTGGATTATGCGGGAGAACACAAGGGAAATATGCGCTATTGCATGAATATTTCATGCGGCGCCGATGTTTGTTATAAGGGTAAAAAACTAATCGGCTCGGCGCAGTTTCGCTCATATGGTTACCTCTTGCAGCATGGCTCAATTTTATACGATTTGGATTTTGATTTGGTTGAAAAAATTTTCAGACAAAGAGCAGACAGAAATTCAATTGCACTGCTAAATGAAATTAATCCGGATTTGACACAGAAAGAGCTTATCTGTGCGCTAAAGGAAGGGTTTTGCGAAAAATTTCAAACATCTTGACACCCGTTTTTGTTCAGGTTATATTATTTGTTGCAGACAGGTTAGCCGCGTCTAAATGCGTTTTCGCTGCGGCTCCTTAAAAAGAAAGGACAAAAAATGTACGCTATAGTCGAAACAGGCGGCAAGCAATACAAACTGGAAGAAGGCAAATATACCGACATAGAATTAATTGAAGGTGATGCTAATTCTAAAGTTGTATTTGATAAAGTCGTAATGCTGGTAAACGGCAAAAAATCAAAGGTCGGTCAGCCATATGTTGAAAATGCAACGGTTGACGGTACTATCGTTAAACACGATAAAGCAAAAAAAGTGATTGTTTATAAACAACGTCCCAAAAAAGGGTACAGAAAAAAACAAGGTCACAGACAACAATTTACAAGAGTAATGATTAACAAAATCAATACAAAAGCAGGCAAAACAAAAGCTGCTGAAGCTGAAGGAGAAGAATAATGGCACATAAGAAGGGCGTAGGTTCATCAAAAAACGGACGCGACAGCGAAAGTAAGAGATTAGGCGTTAAAAAATTCGCCAATGAAAATGTGCTTGCAGGCAACATCCTTGTAAGGCAGCGCGGAACAAAAATTCACCCCGGTGTAAACGTCGGCAGAGGTTCAGATGATACGCTTTTTGCCCTGATAGATGGCGTGGTGAAATTTGAGCCGTACAGAAGAACAAGAAAACAAGTTAGCGTTTACGCTGCTGAATAGTTCTGACTTGCTTTATTTGCACATTTTGATATAATAGTCGATAATGGTTTGGGGGCGTAGCTCAATTGACGAGGCTCCGCCGAGGCAAGCGGCTTGTCCGCAAAGATAACCGGCTGAGCGTTCCCAACATCTTTGAAAATTGAATACACAATGGTTTGGGGGCGTAGCTCAATTGACGAGGCTCCGCCGAGGCAAGCGGCTTGTCCGCAAAGATAACCGGCTGAGCGTTCCCAACATCTTTGAAAATTGAATACACAATGGTTTGGGGGCGTAGCTCAGCTGGTTAGAGTGCTTGCCTGTCACGCAAGAGGTCGCGGGTTCGATACCCGTCGTCCCCGCCATTTTTAAAATTAGCACCTTCGGGTGCTTTTTTTATGCTCTCTGATTGAGTTTCAGGTGGTTCGATAGTTGAATTTTGATGATTGCTTTCTTTGGCTAACCTAAATAAGGTATCAAATGCTGGATGTAGCTCTACATCAAAGTTTCCGTCATAATATGTGGCGTTCGATAATACTGTTTGCGTAATAAATCGCTTATCTTCAACTGTGCCGTTTAAGAACATCTGATAAGCATTTCTTGCAAACTTTAATAACTTCTCACATGTTTCGTAGAATCTAACATCAGCCTCATTTACTCTGTGTAGAGCTTCAATTAATTCTGTCTTTTCGGCATGGTATGATTTGTTAATCTCTCTCCAAAAATCCTCATCTATTGTGCCATCACATTTATCTTCATAGGCTTGTCTTATACGTTTATTTACTTGCTCTATTTTCCTAGTAATACTAGCCTCTGTCTTTTCTTGATAATCGTGCTTATCGTCATGAATTTCTTTGATAAAGCTTTTTATGGAATCAAATAACTCTTTCGATATACTAAAGCTTTTTAATAACTTAATTATAATTTCATCTATAGAAGTTTGGGATATATAAGATAATTTCTTACAACCCTTTTTGTGTGTATCATTACAATGATAATATATGTACTCTTTGCCACTTTTCTTTTTCTTTAGTTCTGGAGTAAGCAAGCCCCCACACATACCACATCTAAATAACCCTTGATATGGAAATTGAACATCGTGAGTTCTTGCTCTTACAACACCACCTAATCGTTCTTGTATAGCATTAAATGTATCTATATCAATAATACCTTCGTGTTGAGCATTTGTGCATACAAACCCCTTAAATTCAAATTGCCCAATATAGAAAATGTTCTTAAACATTCTTTCTACTGTTGATTTTGCAAATGATATATTATGAAAGAGCTAAAAGAATTGGCGATACATACAATATAGATGTTGAATATATTTCGGATGAGATTTTAAAACTTAACAAGATGAATCGTTGTCAATATAAGGACTGTAAATGCAATAAAGTAAAGGCTTATAAAAATTAAGCAATAAAGAAAATAAAATAACAATATTTACTTATATATAATTGTTTAATAATCTAAATAATATCTTAAACGCTAATTATATCAGAGAACCTAGTTTCTACAAACAATATATTGTGTTCAACAATATAGCTTAACTAATAAATTGCTTATTATAGCATGAAATACTTGTTTAAGATTAAAAAAGCACACATATTTCTTGTGTGCTTTTTATATGGTAATTATCAAATAATACTTAATAATTATCTTGTTAATGAATGTGCATAACCATCCAATGGTCCTTTTACGGCATTTGCTTGTTCATTAAAGCCTTCTTTCATTAGTGTACCACTAATAGTAGGAGCCATTAGTACCTTTCCAGTTCCTCTATATACATTTACTAAACCTTCCTTGTTAACCATTGAACCAATTAATGATTTAGAGGACCTTTCTACTGTGAAATCCAGAGACTTAGACCACATAACTGCCATGTTACCATCTATTTTTAATGTATCATCATTTAATGTAAATTCAATTAATTCATTTCTCGGGATGGGACATTCTAATGCTGCTATGCCGTGTCCAGAAAGGCATAAGTTAAATATTCCTTTACCTCCAAAAGCTGATGAAAGATTTTGTCTTGCAACAACTTTTTCTTTAAGCTGAGAATCACAAGCCAAGAATATACTATCATCTAGTACCACACCATCTTCACCCCAGCTTGAAACATCTTCTAATATTATATTTTTATATGTTGGCTCTAACATCAGTAAACCAATACCTTTGTATATAGGCTTAACAGCACTTTCTTTTGTAACCATACTTGCAACTGCACCTTTAATAAGATTTCCTACAGCTTGCACGCCTGAACCGAGTCCAGTTTCACTTACTACATCACCAAACATCCATTGCATGGCTCCAGCTTGAACTTTTACAGCCCCACCATTCAAAGTTACAAGTAGTTGTCTTCTTCTTACATTCATTTCTTTAGCAAAATAAGAACCAATATAATTATCATCACAACTTAAATCTTGTTTATGTTCATAAACAGCATAGTTCCCTAATTGAGATATCACTTCCATATTAGAGTTTTTCTCTAAATTAATTTGCTTTGAAAAACGGTTTTCAGCACCATTCTGCAATGTCCCACATTTGTAACAAGTTGTTGCGGTATCTGGTAATTCAGTATTACAGTTTTTGCACAGTATAGTCATCATAACCTCCTTTATACTTATGTAAATAATTCACCTGTTTTTGTTTTTCTTACAGTGCAAGCGTCTATTATAGCCCAAATCCAAGATATATAAACACCTATGATAGTTAAAAACAAAATAACTTTTATAATTCCCTTTAAATGGTACCCAGCATAGAAATCATGGACACCAAAACCTCCAAATAATATAGCTGTCCAAATATAAACAGCTTTTGAACGTTCAGTATTTTTCTGCGCATTCACAGAATGTGATAAAGTTGTCTGATATTCTATGGGAGCACCGCAATTTGGACAAACAGTTTGTCCATTATCTAATTTAAACCTACAATAAGAACACTTCATAAAGACCTCCTTTACTATAATATGTTATAGTTTGATTATAAGCAATATTTGTATCTTTTTATTACATTTGCACTTTTGTGGGCTCAATATGATACAACCACTATATTTATGCTAGTATTTAAACATATAAGAGGTTATTGTGGAAATACTGGTTTTAATATTTGTTATAGCTATTCCTATACTGATATTTCTTTTTAACTATCACCAGTATAAAAACAGTAACTACTGTAGAGAAACTAACAATTCCTTCTTATCTGTTTATTTTGATAAAGGGCTTAGCGGAGAATACCATTTGTCACAATATTTAAGTTGTTTTCAGTCAATGGGTTGTAAGTTCTTGTTTAACTTATATGTCCCCAGAGATAATGGCAAAACCTCTGAAATAGATATTATAATGTTTCACCCTAAAGGACTATTTGTTATAGAAAGTAAGAATTACAGCGGTTGGATATTCGGCAATGAAAGTCATAAGCAATGGACTCAAACACTCCCTATCGGTTACGGCGAAAGCCATAAAGAACGCTTTTACAATCCAATAATGCAGAACGCAACTCATATTAGAGCAATTAGAAAGCATATTGATGACACTATTCCTATATACTCAGTAATAGCATTTTCGAATAATTGCACTCTTAAAGATGTTACGGTAAAAAGCAATGTTATTGTAACTTATTACAGTAATCTAGCAAAAGAGATTAAATATAAGTTATCCACAATTAATAACTATTCGATGAATTCCGAACTACTTAATGAAACCTATAATAAATTATCTCAATATGCCCATGTTGATGAAATAACAAAGTATAAACATATTTATAACAATTAATTATGTAGGAGATTTACTACTATTAAGCTATATATTTTAAAGCCCATTGATTTAACATATAAACAAGTTTTGTACTATCTTTATTCATTAACTGCAATTTTAATGTTGTAATAAATGGTTCGATATAAAACGCATTATTTCCGCCATTTATAATAATTGGCACCTTCGGGTGCCTTTTGTCTTATATACACTATATTTTGTTTTATTGTTCGCTTTACTGCCTAATAAAATCCAACTCGGGTTTGCGTGTTCCCTGATATGGTGATTGATTGCGGACTATTCCTCAATTATTTCCAATTCCTCGCCCGACGGATCGTGAAACCAGCTTGTTTCCCCCAATATTTTTTTCTTGCTAAAGTCCATATCCTCTGTTGTTAAATCTTCCGGTGACTTCTTCTGCTGTATTTTGTTTTGGTTTTTGTCCGTATTTGACGTCTGTTGAGATTTTTTCATAACTTTTTAAAATTCCTTTCTCTGCCATTATAGCATAATTCCGTATAAGCCATACAGCTTAGGCATATTCTAAGCTATTAAAGACTGCCTGATAGGAGTTTCTTTAGCTTCTTTTGATAATTTGATTTCATCAGACAGTTGAATGTTTGAATATAGGCTATTTAACAATTTGTTAAAGTTTTCAAAAACTTGTTTTAACGAGTAAGTCGGTGTTCTGCCCGTTCTGATACAAGCGACAAAAAACTTCCTCTTTAATATTTAAAAAAGAGGAAGTAGTACGTCTGGTATCTCATTTACAAGTTTTAATTAAGTAATT
>CALUWF010000020.1 GCA_944324405.1 Candidatus Gastranaerophilales bacterium
CCTGTTAAAACCTTTCACGGTGTAGACAGGGATTCGAATTCCCTTGGGGGTACCATTTAAACGACCTTGGGTCGTTTTTTTATTGCAATAAATATTTTCATATATTTTTAGGCTATATAGGGCTTATAAAAAACTTTTAATTTTCAAGGCCGTTCTCTACTCTTTTTGAATGAAAAAAAAATTCAAAAGCGGGATATAATATTCTTATGCTACAAGAAGCTCAAAAAGTAATCGCAGGCGCCCTAAACAGGAGTTTTACAAAAAAACTCGCGCAATATTTACACGACTGCGTAAGAGAAGAAGTCAAAAGTTCGACATTTCGCAATCTAAAAGAAGATAAAGAAAATAAATGGGTTTTTCTCGACGATGAAGAAAAGCTCTTTACAAATTTTGATCAAGAATTGCTTTTAGACGGCTCTGACAGCTATTTGACAGAGCTTATGATACAAAGCGAAATGAATTCAAAAGAAAAATACCTCATTTACGGCTATCTTTTTCTTGTGGGCAAAAATTCAAAAGTAAAGAAAAACAACAAGTTTTTAACTCCGCTTTTATACGTTCCATGCAAACTTGAACGGCGCGGGGTAAATATCGTTTTAAGTGCACAGGAAGACATCTTATCGCTTAATACGGGTGCTCTTGCTCAGCTTATGAAGCGCGACGATGAACAGGAAGCGGACGCTATGCTCTCGGGGTTGTTGGATGTTGTGCCGGAGCTTCCGCTAAATGCAGAAAGCCTTGAAATATTTTTAACGACACTAAAATCTCTCGTGCCGGAAATTGAAATAGAAACAACATCTCTTGATGATATTAAGCAAGATTTTGAAGATTTTTATTCAAGAGAAAATATTGAAAAAACCTTGGAAGATGGGGATTTTGATTTTGATGCGATTGATGAAATCGCAAAACGCCCGCGCATAAAAGTTGAAAAACTTACTTTGCAAAGAAAATGCGCCGTAATTTTAACAAAGCGCCCCTCCGTTACGGCCGGTGTACTCCATGAACTCACGCAGATTGCCGAAAAGCCACAGGGGATTTACCGCGAAACAGTATTAGACGTTATAGAACATGAGTATTTGCTTCAAAAGGGTAAAATTCCCAACGAGAAAATTGAAGAAAAAGAAGTCAAGGATTTCTTCCCCATAACCCCTCTGGCGCTCAGCGATTCGCAGGAGGATGTGATTAAAAAAATAGAGGAGAATGACTTCCTGGCGGTGTACGGCCCTCCGGGAACCGGAAAATCGCAAACAATAGTAAACCTTGTATCTCATCTTATTGCAAACGGAAAAAGCGTGCTTGTGGCTTCTCGTATGGATAAAGCCGTCGATGTCGTGGCACAGAGGCTTAATACTCTAAATGCCCCATATCTTGCGCTTCGGGCAGGCAGAGCAAATTATCAAAAGCTTTTAAATTTTAAACTTGAAGATTTGCTTTCAAATAAAGTTGACCTCGACAGCGGTTACTCTGATGCCGTTATGGCAGAGCCGGAGGATATGAAAAATCTTTGCGATGAAATAGGGCGCCTTGAAGAAGGAGCGCAGAAGATTTTCGGGCTTGAAAAAAATTACACGGCGGTAAATGAGGAAAAAAACGAAACAAAAGAAGCAATCGGCGATTTTGTAATAATTAAAAATCCGCTCGGGATTGATGAAATTTCGCAAGTCAAAAAGCTTTTAGGCGAGCTTAAAAAATATGAAAATAAGCGGAATAAAAATATTCTGGACAAAATTTTTGAAGGAATAAAACTTAATAAAATTAAAAAAATTCTTAATTTAAAAGAAAAAATAAACACTTCCGAAATATCACAAAGGCTCCCTGTTGAGCTTGATTTAGAGTATCTTGAAGCGAAATTGAGAAAAATTGAAAATCAAATTTATAAAATCGGAAATTTACATCAGATTTTAAAGAAAATAAAAAGTCTGAGGAAAAAACAACGCAAACTCGCCGTGGATATCCTGAGAAACAAAAGAAGAACGGCGCTAAAGAATATTCTATGCGACAGGCAAAAGCGCCAGCGGCTTATGATACACTCAAAATCTCTCGTATCAAGAAAACTGAGCCAGCAAAACAGGCTGCTTGAAAAAGAGGACTTTAAACCGCTGTTGTCGGCTTTTCCCTGTTGGTGCGTCACTACTTATGCGATTTCAAACTCTTTGCCCTTAAAGCCCGGGTTGTTTGACGCGGTAATTATCGATGAAGCGTCGCAGTGCGATATTGCAAGCTGTTTGCCCATACTTTTCCGCGCCAAAAAGGCTGTAATTGTCGGCGATGACAAACAGCTCCCGCATTTGTCGTTTTTGGAAAAGGCGAAAGAACAGTCTTTTTTAAATCAATACGGCATTGAGGACAGATATCAGCTCTTGTGGCGTTTTCGGACTAATTCAATGTTTGATGTCGCAAATTACTATTCCACAACGCCTACTCTTTTAGATGAACATTTTCGCTCTCCAAAGCCTATAATAGAATTTTCAAACAGAGAATTCTACGGCGGAAGAATAAAAGTTATGCGCCCCTATTTTGAAACCGTTTCACCGGTCGAGCTTGTTGAAGTTAAAGAGGCAAAAGTCGATATTGATGTTACAAGAAATCAGGCAGAGTGCGAAGCTGTTATTAAAAAGGTTCAGGACATAATTTACGAAAATGAAAAAAATAAGGACGAAAAGCCTGTTTCAATAGGCATTATTTCGCCTTTCAGGGGCCAGGTTGAATTAATTAAAAAAGCTGTTTTAAGAGTATTTTCACAGGAAACAATAGCCGCTCATGAAATTGAAGTCGGAACGGCGCACACATTTCAAGGGGATGAAAGAGATGTAATGCTTATGTCATGGGCAATAGCCACTAATTCACATTCGCAAAGCCTTATGTTTCTTCAAAAACCAAATCTTTTTAACGTTGCAATAACGCGTGCGAGAAAAAGACTTATAAACTTTATTTCAAAACCTGTAAATGAGCTTCCCGAAGGGCTTTTAAGAGATTATCTGGAGTTTGTTTTATCTCAGGATAAAATTATTGCCTCAAGGAAAAATATTTTCAAAAATCTTTTTGAAAAAGAAGTTTTTGAGCATTTACAAAATGAATTTACAACGCACGAGCTTTGTGCAGGCGTTGAATTTGCGGGCATTTGTGCCGATATAATGATAGACGGAAAATTGATTGTAGAAATTGACGGCGTGGAAGATGAATTTTTGGCAAACGTCAACGAAACCAAAAAACAGGCCTTAATGGAGCGTTTGGGCTATGAAGTCGTGCGCGTAACAAAACGCGAATGGGACTTGAGTAAAGATGCTGCTCTTGATAGAATAAGGTCATCGTTGGTACAAAATTAAAAATTGCCATAAAATGCCGGAAATTAATACAGATTTAATTAAAAAACATGCGCTGTCACTTGAATTTGATAAAGTTTTGGAAATTTTATCAAACTTTGCCATATCCGATATAGGAAAACAAAAATGTCTGTGCGCACCAATATATAGCCAAAAAGCACAGATTGAATACAGGCTTGAATTAACAACCGAGGCAAAAAAAATTCTGGACAATGCCGGAAATTTTTCTTACTTTGCACTTGATTTTCTCTGCGACGGGGTAAAACTCCTTGAAACTCAAAGGCTTGGCGCCCAAGACATTATAAACCTTGCCAAAAATTTAAAAAGTTCAAGACTTGTTAAAAATTTTCTTTCAAAAGAGGATGGCTGTATAAACCTAAAAGCCATTTCGTCAAATTTATACACAAATAAAGAGCTTGAGGACAAAATTTTTTCAATTTTTGACAGCGAATTTAATCTCAAAGACAACGCAAGCCCGGAATTAAAACGTTTAAGAAATTCTTACAAAAGTACAAAAGATAACCTAAAAACAGAAATAGGCAAGCTTTTAAGCAATGCCGATTTTGTTTCGCGCCTGCAAGACATTGTTTGGACAACGCGCGAAGGCAGGACGGTTTTTCAGGTAAAAGCAACGGAAAAAAATAAAGTACAGGGAATTGTTCACGATGTCAGCGCAAGCAGCAGGACTTATTTTATTGAGCCTGCGGCTTTAGTCGGGATAAACAATAAACTAAGGCAGATTGAAGTAGAGATAAATGCGGAAACAGAGCGAATTTTAAGGGAATTAACAAAAGAATTTACGAATATTAAAAAAGAACTTGATGACATTCAAAATATTCTCGGCGAACTTGATTTTATTTTTGCCTGTGCAAAATATTCAATCCGTACAAAGTCTGTCCCCGCACAAATTTGCGATGATAAAATCATTGAAATTCAGGCTATGCGTCATCCGCTTTTAATCGGACAGGTGGAAAATATTGTGGCAAACGACTTTGAGCTTGGTAAAAGCTATAACTCCCTTTTAATTACCGGCTCAAACACTGGCGGCAAGACGGTAACCCTGAAAACCGCGGGACTTTTAACCCTGATGACAAAAGCCGGGCTGCATATCAGCGCGCTGGGCGCGAATATTTATCCTTTTGATGCCGTTTTAGCCGATATATCGGAAGAGCAAAGCATTTCGCAGAATTTATCAACATTTAGCGCGCACATAAAAAATATTTCATCCATTATTGATAATTCAACGCCAAATTCCCTTGTACTTTTCGATGAACTTGGCGCCGGGACAGACCCCGAGGAGGGCGCGGCACTCGCACGCGCAATACTTGAATATTTGTCAAAAAATGATACTCTTTGTGTTTCTACGACTCATCTTGGCGAGTTAAAAATTTTAAAGTATGAAAATGATAAATTTGAAAATGCAAGCGTCGAATTTGACCTCGATACACTAAAGCCTACTTATAAGCTGCTTTTAGGCATAGCCGGAAGTTCTAACGCCCTTGATATTGCCTCCAATCTTAATCTGAAAGAGGAAATTACCCTTGCCGCAAAGGAAATTCTTGCAAAATCAAAAACTCCCGAAAATGACGTCTTTGAAAAAATTCAACAAACTCACGCCCTATACACCAAAAAAGAGCGCGAAGCGCAGCAAATGCGCGATAAAACAGCGCAAATCGAGGCCGAGTATGAGGAAAAATTAAAAGAATTAAAAGCGCAAAAGAAAAAATCTCTTGAAAATTTTAAAAGAAAATATCAGGCGCAAATTGAGGCTGCGCGTGAAGAAATTAAAGAAACGCTCGATATTATGAGAAAAGAAAAATCCGAAAAGATTGCCATGCGCTCATATTCGCGTCTTGCGCGACTTGAAAGTGCCGCAAGAGAAGAATTTTTATCGGATGAAGAAAAGCTGCAAAATAAATACGAGCCGCTTAATCCTGATGATTTAAAAGTAGGCCAAAATGTTCTTATAAAAGGCTTGGAGCAGGTCGCGCGACTTGAAGGTCTGCCGGATAAAAAAGGTAAAGTACTTATCTCAATCGGGCTTATGAAAACAAAAATTGACCTTAAAAAGCTTGCAAAAACAGACAAAAAAATAAGCAAAGCGCTTAAAAAAGTCAGCGTGAGTTTTGATGATATTACACAAACGCTCTCAAACAGGCTTGATATCCGCGGCATGAGAGCGGAAGATGCTATTGATTTTCTTGACAAACAATTTGATATGGCGTCATTAAGAAATTTAAGAGAAATTGTTGTTATTCACGGGCATGGCACTGGTGCGCTTAAAAGCGCGGTGCGAAATTACCTTTCAAATTCTCCTTATGTTGCAAAATTTCGCGCAGGCGGAGAAGGAGAAGGCGGCGACGGCGTAACCATCGTTGACATTAATTGATGTACTCATCAATTTTTATGCAAGCGAGAAAATTTCATAAATTTCATCATCGCTTAATTCGGTAATCATTTTTTCACCGGCAAAGACTGCGGCATCTGCCAATTCACGCTTATCTTTTATAATTTTGTCAATTTTTTCTTCAAAAGTTGAAAGCGTTATAAACCTGTGCACCATAACGTTTTTGTCCTGTCCGATACGGTAAGTCCTGTCTGTTGCCTGGTCTTCAACCGCAGGGTTCCACCAAAGGTCATAGTGAATAACGTTTGATGCTGATGTTAAGTTTAGCCCTAAACCGCCCGCTTTTAGCGACAGTATCATTATTTTTTTGCTTAAATCGTCGCTAAATTCCTTAATCATATGCTCTCTTTGTTTAACATTAAGTGAGCCGTGGAAAAACAGCGGGTCGCAGTTAAATTCGTCCGCAATAATTTTTTCAAGAATTGTGCCCATTTCTTTATATTGGGTGAAAACAAGCGCCTTTTCATCGTTTGAGATTATATTATGCAAAATAGAAATAAGCTTTTGGGTTTTACCCGAGGCACTCTGGCTCATATCGCCGTGTTTTAGATAATGGTAAGGGTGATTGCAGACTTGTTTTAGGGATGTTATAAGTTTAAAAATTGCGCCGCGCCTGTTTATACCGCCGCCCGAGTTTGCAATATCATTCATTGACTGATTTAAAACACGCTCGTACAGTGCAGCTTGAGCTTTTGTAAGATAACAAAACTCATCCAGGACAATTTTTTCCGGTAAATCGGAAATGATTGACTTATCTGTCTTTAAGCGCCTTAACATAAAAGGTGAAATTGCTTTTTTGAGCTTTTGCGCGCGCGTAAGTTCTTTAAATCTTTCAATGGGCACCGAGTAATTTTTGCTAAAGTCGTTAATAGAGCCCAAATAGCCTTTATTGATAAAGTCAAATATGCTCCAGAGTTCACTTAAGCGGTTTTCAACAGGGGTGCCCGTCATTGCGATTTTCATTTGCGCTTTTATTGATTTAACAGCCTGAGTCTGGCTTGTAGCAGGATTTTTAATGTTTTGGGCTTCGTCAATTATAAATAAATCCCAGCTGTGCTTTTTAAACTCCTCAATGTCTATGCGAAGTATTGCATAAGTTGTTAAAATAACATCACAGTTTGTATTAAACTGTCTGTCAAAACCGTGATAAATAAAAGTTTTTAAAGAGGGTGCAAAAGTTTCAAGTTCGCGCTCCCAGTTACCCATAAGAGTGGTCGGACATACAACAAGGACAGGTTTTTTGAGTTTTTTTTCTTCTTTTAATTTTAAAATGAGGCTTATTACCTGAATTGTTTTACCAAGACCCATATCATCCGCTATAGCACAGCCAAAACCTTTGGTAACGTTGGTATACAGCCATCTGAAGCCGATTTCCTGATAAGGACGCAGCGTGCCTGTCAGCATTTTAGGCAGGCTTATTTCTTCAACCCGCGTAAAGTCAGATATTATGCGCGCAAAGGCTTCATCATAGTCAAAGTCATATTCATCAATTTTGCCCGAGAGCGCATGGTGCAAAAGCTGCATTTTATTTACTACAAAATCAGGCTTTTTCTTTAGACGCTCAAGGAGTTTCTGCGTTTCGTCGCGGTCAATTAAAATATATTTATCTTTATATTTTATAAGCCCGTTTGAATCTTGTGCAAGCTTTTGAAATTCTTCGGCGCTCATTTTTTCATTTTCCCCGAGCGCCACCTCGATTGAAAAATCCATAATCTCATCAAGCGAGATAACGGAAGAACTTGTGGAGTTTAAAAGTTCTTTTATATCCCCCAGGCGTTTTTGCTTAATTTTTGCGTTAATGGAGGCCCTGGGGATTATTACGTTTTCCATGCCCTCAGGCAGATTAACCTCCATGCCTGCTTGCGCCAGATAATATGTAATTTGGGTGATAAGCTTATAAACCCCTGATAAATCAAGCTCTAAAGTAACGTCTTCAAGGTCTTCAATGTATTTTGTCGCCCAGTTTATCTGTTTTTCAATGAGCGTTTTTTGCATTTCATCAAGATTTTCAAGGTCTATGATTTCATTTTTAAGCTTATCTTTAGCCAAGATACGCATTAAAAACTTCTCGTCGTCGATTTTTTCAATATTAAAGACAGGGATAATATCATAAGTCCCCAAAGACATTTCATCAAGCCAACTTTGAATATCAAGCCCTAAATCATTGCCTTTAAAAATTCTTTTATGCGATATATTTTTTGTGAAATAAATCGCCGCTTTTAAATCTTTAAATTTGTAGTGCTTGACGGTTAAAAAGTTAAAAATAAGATAGTTAAGGTATTTATCAATTATTTTTGTTGTTGTTTCGCGGTCTAAAAAATCGTTTTCAAGCACATTTTGGTAACATTTTAAATAGTCCTTGTTTTTAAAATACGGCTCCCATACTATTGAAAAAGTTTCTTTTTTAAACTTAACCGAAGGGATAAAATTTAGCTTTTCGACAGTTTTTTTGACAAACTGAAAAAGGTCAAAATAAAAACGATAATTTTCGCTTGCGTCATTGGGCAGTTCCGAATTTTCATCAATTCCCGTAAAATATTCAAAAAGCATATCAAGGCTTATGTCATAGCCGTATTTGTTTTCGCCCTCTATGTTTTTATATCCCGCTTTAAGCTTATACAGCGACCCTTTTGACTTTAGATAGTATTCAAAGTTATATGGCGGGGTGATAAAAATGTCTGCATGGTTATCTTTTGCATTGAGGATAATATCCGTTGCGCGAAGTATTTGATTTTTATTATCATAAGTATCGGAAAATTCTTCCTCTATAAGTTCATAAATTAAAGAAAGCGTATAACGAAAGTCTTTGTTCTTTTGGGTATAAGGGTTTTGATCCAAATTCAAAAGAAGCTTTTCAACGTCGTTTTTCTTAAAAGTAAGATTATCCGCAACTATCATCTTATTTATTTTAATATAAAAAAAATTTGTTGTATAATTTTTTTATGAAATTTGCAGTAAGAATTATCAAAAACACATTTCACCCCTTAAATGTACCTGACGGGGCTAATTTGCACCACGGGCAGAAAGTCCTTGTAAGGACGGAAAAAGGCGAGGAAGTTTTTAGTGTTTTTATTGTAAATTCTCAGGTTCTAAAACAGTGGCAAAAATTTAAACCCGAGCCTCTGCCTTTAATCCGCACAATTAACGAAAATGACAAACCCGTTTTAGAAGAACAAAAAAAGCTTGAAGTGGAGGCGTTTTTTAAGTGTAAGGCGCTTGTTGAAAAGCGCGGACTTGTTATGAATTTGGTGCAGACGCGCTACACTTTTGACAGGAAAAAAATCACTTTTTACTATACAGCGCCTGAAAGAGTGGACTTTCGCGAACTTTTAAAAGATCTGACACAAGAATTTAAAAGGGTAAGAATAGATTTAAGACACATAGGTGTGAGGGATGAAACTTCAATTCTGGGCGGACAGGGCGTGTGCGGCCAGGATTACTGCTGCTGCAAATTTTTAAAGAAATTTGAATCCGTAAATACAAAACTCGCGCGTGATCAGGGCATCCCCATGACCCCCGGGAAAATCACGGGTGCCTGCGGCAGGCTTTTATGCTGTTTAAATTACGAATATCCGAATTATCTTGAAGCGGCAAAAACTCTTCCGCCGATAGGTTCCGGTGTTATGACTCCCGATGGTGTGGCAAAAGTTTTCTCGCTTAACTTTTTAAAGAAAACGGTGTCCGTTAAGCTTGAGGACGGAAAAGTTAAAGAGTATTCAAAAGATGATATTGAAATGCTCGACGGTGAAGTGGATATTGAAATCGATACCGCACAAAGTGCCCTTGATTACCATGACGAGGGCGAAACGCTGGATTTAAAATCTTTAGATAACGATAAAAACAGTTCTACGGGAAATATATAATGATTGAAACAAAAGAAATTTCTTCAAAAAAGCTTGCAAGTGTAGTGGCGCGAATTTTAGACGACTCCAAGGCTCTTGACATTGTCATTTTAAATGTGGCAAATGTCTGCGTGCTCTCCGACTATTTTGTAATAGCCTCCGCACAAAGCTCAACACAGGTAAAAGGGCTGACATCAACAGTGCGCGAGAAAATTAAAGAACACTTCGGCAGAATCCCCTCGGGCGATGAGAACGATTTAAAAAATCGCTGGAATTTACTTGATTACGGCGATGTTGTCGTGCATATCATGCACAGCGAGCAAAGAGAAACCTACGCGCTTGAAAAATTCTGGAACCACGCCTTTAAATTAGAGCGCGACGAGTGGGAAGAAGAGTCAAAAGAATTTGCCCGCTACGAATAATAAATGTTTTTAGATGGTTTTTGCCGCGTTAAAATTTATAAATGCGTCAGATATTATTGTGTATAAAAAATTAACAAATTGCCCCTGTTTATACTAAAATATATAATAATTACGGATAAGTATAATTAAATAAGGTAAAAATTGAGCGCACAAGGGGGTTTAGATAACATCTTTGACGAGAAAAAATGCGGTCAGATTTCAGCACTGTTTATGGAATTTGACGGCGAATTTTTGCCTAAGATTATTGATTCGACAAAAAATTTCTGGGAAGACGACTTTGAATTCAGACTTTTTGATATAAATAAACATGAAAAAGTCAAAGAAGATATTTATTTGAAAAATGACTCTTTTTTTATAAGCCAGGTGCCTTCACGCCTTGCGCCGCCCGTTACAATAAGGCTTTCAAGCGAATTTATAAGGCTCATTTTGCACGGCACTTTTGGCTCTAATCTTCCTCTTTTTGACCTTTCTGACTTATCCGAGCTTGAAATAAGGATTTTAAACGGTTATTGCGACTTTTTATACAAATCCTTTTCAAATTTTCTTATCGACGAGGACAAATTAAACAAATTTGACCTTAAAAACAAAGAGATTTACAATTTTGTGATTATCATTAAAAATAAAGATGAAAATCAGTCTAAAATTGTAATTACCCTGCCTTCTTCAAGGATAAAAAGAAAAGAAATCAAAAAAGAGGTTAACTACAGCGAAGATGAGTTTAAAAATGTTAAAGCCTGCGTGGATATTGAGGCGGGCAGTTCAAAAATAACCCTTAATGATTTGAAAAATATGTCACAGGGCGACATAATACTTCTTGAGGATAGTTTTGTTAATAAAATGAAAATCATAACGGGTGAGAAAATAAGAGAATTTAAGATAAACCCTGACCCGGCGCTTATGATAGAACTTGATGAAGAAGAACATGATATCGACAGAGAGGAGAATAAAAATACAAATATGTGGGATGATATTCAAATAGAGGTTAATGCCCGCTTTAAGAAAATAAAAATGACTCTTGGCGAGCTGAAACATATCTCAAAAGGGCTCGTAATAGACCTTGGTTCTGTTTTTAACAATGAAATTTCACTTCTTGTCGAAGATAAAACCGTTGCAAAGGGCGAACTTGTAATAATTAATGATAAATATGCGGTCAAAATTAATGAAATTATAAGCGATATGCCAAAGCCTGCCCCCGCAGCAAAAACTCAAACACCTCAACCTCAGCAGGCACAGCCGCAAAGACCGCAGGCACAGCAAAAAGCTCAGCCTCAGCAGACTCAAAGACCGCAAGCCGCACCTCAAGCGCAAAGACAACAACAGCCAAGACCTCAGCCGCAAAGACCGCAGCCTGCACCTAAAAGGGATGAAGTGGAAGAAGACTTTGATTACTCGGATTTTGAAGAAGAAAAATAAGGTAACTAAATGACAACACATATTATAGCTTTTATTTTTTATACTCTTGCAATGCTTGGCGTTATGTTCGTAGCTTTTGCCGTATATAAAAACGTGGTTTTAGGGCAAAACAGCCGCATTTCAAAGCTCAAGATTGAAGACATGCTAAGATTAAGCCAGAGAAAAACTCTTTATGTAATAAATTTTGAAGGAGAACGTTTTTTAATCGCAGGGGATTGCGACTCCACAACGCTTATCTCAAAATTAAATTCAAATGAAAAACAAACTATAAGGCAGTCTGCACCTCAACAGCAGCCAAGCCAAATACAGCATATTGCGGATGAATTTATTGACGAGGAAACACTTGAAGACAAGCTTAGCGAGCTTAAAAAATCAAATTCCGCTTCAAAAAATGTTATGCGCAGCATATTAAAAGAAATAAACTCAAAAAGGGAAAGATATTAAAAAAATGGATGTACTTTTAAAAGATATGAATCCTGTTATACAGCTCCTTGTGGTAATGACGCTTTTTTCGCTCTTGCCTCTTGTTTTTACCTGTATGACATCTTTCTTAAGATTTACGATTGTTTTTTCAATGCTAAAGACGGCTCTGGGCACTCAAAGCGTGCCGCCCGCTATAGTTCTTATCGGCCTTTCCATGATTTTAACTTTTTATACAATGTCGCCGGTTTTTGATCAAATGGTGAGAGCCGGCCAGCCTGCTTATAAAAACGGAAATCTTGTTATGTGCATACAAGAAGGCTCAAAGCCGCTTAAAGAATTTATGCTTAAACAAACACGCCAGAGCGATTTGGCATTTTTTGTCGAAAAAACAAGAAAAGAACCGCCAAATACGCCTGAAGAACTTACAATGTGGGAAGTTGCTCCGGCGTATATTGTAAGCGAACTTAAAACGGCATTTGAAATAGGTTTTATAATATTTGTTCCTTTTATTGTGCTTGACCTTGTGGTTGCAAATATTTTGCTTGCGCTCGGTATGTTTATGCTCTCGCCCACAATTATATCACTGCCGTTTAAGCTTTTGATATTTATTGCGGTGGACGGCTGGAGCCTTATTGTAAAAGGACTTGTGGAGAGTTTTAACTGATGGAGATACTTGTAGAATATTTAGCAAAAGGTTTTATGGTGATGCTTATGGTATCTCTGCCATGTGTACTTGTAGCCGCCGCAATAGGTCTTGTGGTCGGGATTTTGCAGGCGGTTACCCAGGTGCAGGAACAGACAATCGCCGCAGCACCAAAGATTATCGCCGTATTTTTAACTATTATTATTCTTGGAATGTGGTATATTAAAATTTTGACCGAACTTGTGATAGACGGAAGCGCAATAGCGTTTAACGTTATTCCGCATAATGAAGAATTTGTACTGGATTCAAATTATTTCAAATACACCCGTCCTTTTACAAATGAAATGTATGACAAAATAGACGGTTCGCAAAAAGATTTAAATGAAATTATGAAAAATCCGGGCAAGCTGCCCTGGGTTGATAAGGCGGAAAAAAATCTCTACGGCCCGACACGCCGCGGAGCAAATCCGACGCCTAATTTTATAGAAAGAAATAAAATGATGGGGAGATAAATAAATGAAAAAAACAGCTTTAATTTTAGGACTTTTGTTTTCAATAGGCAGCGTCTGTGCTTATGAAATAGACGCCAACAGCATTTTTCGCAAAGGGGATAAAGTCGGACTTAAACCGAATTCAAGATATACAATCACATGTCCTTCAATAATTGAAAACGTAAACAAAGGCGAGGGAGATAATTTAAAATTCTTTTTTATGGACAATGAACCCTACATGCCTGGCGACAGAGCGGCAAATACCCTTGTTATAAGGACATACGGCGTATCAAATTCGTATTTTGAAATATTTACACAGGATGGCAATTCGCAGTCAATTAAATACGATATTAATGATAAATACAATAAAATGGGTGCGATTGTCGGAAATTGCAGGATAGAGCCTTAAGTAAGATATTATGGATTTATTTCTTGCACAATTTGCAAAACTTTTCCCGGAGCTTAATTTGGCTCTTGGGGCCGGAATAATGGTATTTAGCCGCCTTTTGGGACTAATGCAGTTTGCGCCGCCGTTTAACAGGAAAGAAATTCCTTCGATGGTGCGTCTTTCGCTTGCGCTCATTGTGACCGTTATTGTTACCATGCTTATAAAACCGCAAAGCATTCCGCCAAATACTTCAATTATTGCGGGAATACTTTTAAACTATGCTTTCGGAGCAATTTTGGGATACATTGCAAATTGTATTCTCTCTGCCGTAAGTGCGGGCGGGGATATGATAAATATGCAGATGGGATTATCTTCCGCTATGGTATTAGACCCCACAACCCGTTCTCAGACTTCAATTCTGGGTAATTATTTTACAATTTTAGGATTAATAATATTTGTGAGTGCAGGAGGCGCATATTGGCTGATAAATGCCTTTATAAGAAGTTTTGACGTTTTTGGCATGTATGAAACAATACTCCCGCTTGCACGCGTGATAAATCCCGATTATCTGGTATTAATTACGTCAAACGTACTTTATTTCGGTATGCAGCTTGCAGCCCCGGTGCTTTTGGCGACATTGGGACAAGATATAATTCTCGGCATTATTTCAAAAACAGCCCCGCAGGTAAACGTTTTTCAATTAAGCTTTCTTTTTAAACCCATTATGGGTGCGCTTATTTTAATCTGGATTTTACCTATGCTGATAAGCGTCATTACAGACTATATGACTTCGTATGCAAGCATTTTTTAAAAACAAAAAGCTCCCTTTTAAAAAAAGGGAGCTTTTTTATGTAATTAAGAATTTTATTCTTCTACGGGAGTTTCTTCTTCAATTTCAATCGATTCTTTGATTGTTTCCGAAGCGCTTACTTCAACGTTAAGCTGTGCTTTAACTTTAGATGAAAGTTTAACCGTCATAACAAAACTTCCGATGTGGTTAATCGGGTTATCAAGGATGATTGATTTTCTGTCCACTTCAATTCCCGTTTTATTAAGCAGTTCTTCGGCGAGTTTTTTTGTTGTAATTGTACCGAAAAGTTTTCCGGATTCGCCTGCTTTTGCACTGAGCGAAATAAGCTCAACAGCTTCAATTTTTTGAGCTTTATCAAGTGCTTCCTGATGAAGTTTTTCAGATTTTGCTTTAATTCTTGCGATATTTCTTTCTCTTGCGGCAAGTGAGCCCTGAGTTGCAATTTCAGCTGCGTTATTTGGCAGCAAGAAGTTTCTTGCGTATCCGTCTTTAACGTTGACTAAGTCACCCGCTTCGCCGAGGTTTTGAACATCTTTTTTTAATATAACCTGCATGGTTTTCTCCTTTATTGACTTGTGTTTAGTAAAAATTTTAATTAAAACATATTAAAAACACAAGTGTTGACCTTAATTTTCTTTAACTTTGGTTTTTTTGGTTTCTGTTTTGCTTTCCTCAGTAATGTCATCCTCAGATGTTTCATTTTCTTCGGGAGTTTCTTGCGCGTCTTCTTCTTCGGTTTCATCCGTTTCATCGACAGAATTTTCATCTTCTTCTTCGATTTTACCGTCTTCGTTTACTCCCGCAAGTACCGCCGCGCGCTCTTTTATCAACTCTTCCAATTCTTCAACTATTTCTTGTGCTTTGGCCTGGGTTTTAATTGCCTGCTCTTTTATGGCCTCGTCAATTTCTTCATCCGTTTTTGCGCGGGTTACGGGAATTGCAAGGTTTAAAATCGTAGAAGACTCGCTCGCGTTGATTTCAAGGTCAAATTTTTCCTCATCAATTTCCATATACTTTGAAATTGTTGTGACAAGCTCTTCTTTAAGCATTTGCATAGCACGCTCGGAAAAGCCCACTCTATCTTGCATAAGGACTGTTTTTAGCCTGCTCATTGCGACTGTTTTTGTTTCGTCATGAGTATTTTGGTTAACAAAAAAACTCAGTACTTTATTGTATAAATCAGAAAAAATATCTCTCATTTTATGCCTTCACTTTCTTTGAAAAGAATTTTTTTACCTTTTCCATAAAAGTTCTGGGCTGGTCAATATCAAGGAAAGGAACCTCTTCGCCTTCTATTCTTTTTGCCACATTCATATAAGCTTTGCCCGCAAGAGAATTTTCATCATTTACAATGGGCTCGCCTTTGTTTGTTGAAGTTATAACGCCCGTATCTTCGGGGATTATACCTATAAGGTCACATGATAAAATTTCAACAACATCTTCCACACTCATCATATCATTTGATTTAATAAGATTAGGACGCACACGGTTAACCAGAAGGCGGTATCTTTGCACTTCTTCTTTTGCTTCAAGAAGTCCTATAATCCTGTCCGCATCGCGAATTGCGCTCATTTCGGGAGTGGTTACGACAATTGCTTCGTTTGCGCCCGCAACTGCATTTTGAAAGCCTTGTTCAATGCCTGCCGGGCAGTCTACAAGTATGTAGTCAAAATCTTCTTTTAAAGTGTCGCAGATTTCTTTTAGCTGTTCAGCCGTAACTGCTGATTTATCACGCGTTTGAGCCGCAGCCAAAAGGCATAAATTAGGATTTTTTTTGTCTTTTACAAGCGCTTGTTTTAATTTACAGCGCTCTTCCACAACGTCAACAATAGTATAGACAATGCGGTTTTCAAGTCCCAAGAGCAAATCAAGATTTCTAAGACCGATATCGGTATCTATTAAAACAACTTTATTGCCGTCTTTGGCAAGCGCGGTGCCTATATTGGCAGATGTCGTGGTTTTGCCTACGCCGCCTTTGCCTGAGGTAATTACTATTACAGAACCTGTCATTTATTTTTGCTCCTTTTTAGTTAATTTTAAATAATACGATTGAATCATCAACAATTCTTGCCTCTTCGGGTGTAAAGACCGAAGATTTAATGATGTAAGGGATATTTGTGCCGTCCGGGCGTCTTGAATAGCAGTTTGCAATTCTTAATTGCACCGCATTCATCTTTAATGCGCGAATTTTAGCGTCACGGTTGCCTTTTGAGCCGGCATGCGCTATTGAACCTAAAACGCCCCAGACCGTTATATCGCCTGCGGCTTTAATTTCCGACCCCGGATGGCAGTCGCCTATTATTACCACGTTTCCGTCAAATTCAAGCACTTGACCCGAGCGAAGTGTTTGAGTTACATAAATTGTTTGTTTAGAATCGACTATAACAGGCTCATCGGTCGGAGGAGCGTAATAGTCTACTTCTTCCCAGGTTTGCTTTTCTTCTTCATTTTCGTCATAGGCTTTTTTATAAGTGTCCATAGTCTGCAAGTTTTGTTCATCAAATTCTATGGGTTTGAATTCTTCAAAGCCTTCCGATTGCTGCTGTGGTTCTTGCGTATTTTGAGATGCTTGCGGCGCAAAATCATTTTGAATAGTCTGTTCGCCGCCGTTTTCTCCTTCATGCCCGTCCATTTGAGAAACTTCTGTATTTAAAGGGCTTTGCTCATCTTCTTTTTTGGGTATTTCAAAAGCGATTTCCCGGCTTGGCATGGTATATGTATTCTCGCTGTATGCCGGAGTTTGAACTTTTATACCCATATTTTCGCAAATATTTTTTGTGCTTTCATTTAGAGTTTCAACATAGTCAAGTTCTGAAGCATAGCTTGCAATAAGCGATTGTATGGAAAGTATTTGCGCCTGGTTAAGTCCGATATTGCTTAATTTCAGGCCTATTTTCCTTTCTCTTGCTTCCATTACTTCAAAAGCGGAAGAAACGCTTGTAATAATCTCACCGGTGTTGCTGCAGCCGCTTAAATCTATAATAAATAATTCGCTATTCATAATTAATCCCTGTCAAACTTCTCAATATCAACAATAGCGTAAATTTAAGTGAATTACAATTAATTATAAAGTGTTGTAAAAAAATATTAGCAATTTTTTTTATGTTTATGCGTTATAATTGTGGAAAGAGTATTAAAAATGCAAATAAACAGGATTAACAACACACTTAACTTTAGAGAAAATTATAAAAACGACAAAAATAACAAAAAAGAAAGCCCGAGCATTAGCGCTGCCGCAGGCGCTCTTTGTGCCTCACTTTTATCCGTGGGTGCAATAAGCATGCTTACAAAGGGAAAATTAACCCTTGACATTTTTGACAGCGGAAATCTCAAAAAAGATTTGGCCACGGTTTTGACACTCAGCACGGCTTCAATTACCGGCGGGCTTTTGGGCGGATTGATTGAGGCAAAAAATCCCGAGGATAAAAAAGCAAAGGTAAAAGAGTCTGTTTTTGACATAATGTCGGTTGCAATCCCTTCTACCCTTGCAACTTCCGTACTTGCAATAGCGCAAAAGAAAAATATTAAAAGCCCCCTTGTCCAGGTGGCTGCGACATTGTGCGGCGTCGGGCTCGGTATGCCTCTTGCTCAAAAATTCGTAAATACGCTTGACAGACAGATTAACAAAAGCAATCCGAATGCAAAAACAAACGAGAGAAAATTAAGGCCGCAGGATTACCTTGTGCATATTGATGATATTATTGCAATTGCGACAATATCAAAAGTGCCGTTTGCAAAATTTTTACATGCAGACAGGCTTCTGCCTTTTATTTATGCGTGGTGCGGCTGTGAGGCAGGCTCAAAAACAGCGGATGACAAGGAATAAACTAATATATTCTTATTTCATTTGATGCTTTGACTTCGTCTATGCTTTCAAAAAAATGTTTCCTAAATTCGTCTTTTGCATTAAGAGGTGTTTTTTTGGTATTTTGTGAATTGAAAATTGCCGTTATTTGGGGATTTTTATTCTTTTTGAAAAATTTTTCCACATTTGCGCAGTTATATGACTTATCAAGCTCGAGCGTTTCGCCGGTATTTATTTTTGTAAGAAATTTAATCAGGTCTTTTTTGGGAACTCCCGCTTTGTACCCCTTTAAAAGCAAGTCTTTTTGAATTTTTAAATTACTGAAATGAATGAGAGGGTTTTTTGTATTGTCTTTTTCGTTTGCAATGAGGTTTTCAATAATTATATCAAGGAGTTCTTCTCCGCTTAATCTGCTTATAAAAATATCGGCGTCTTCTTCTTTTATGCCGTTTAGTGTCAAAAGGAGGTTAATGTTGTTAATAGAGCCTGAATTTTCAGTTTTAAGCGAACCTCTGATTGCACTTGCATTAAGGGCAAAAAAGTCTGTATCGGGGTATTTTTTTCTTATCCTGTTTAAAATAACATCTGTAATGTAATTTGCAAGAGGACTGTTTTCATACCTTATTCCCTTAAGCGCAAGTTCTTTTATATTGCCTGACGCAGGTATTTCAAAGTGTGTTTGAAGATCTTTTTTGAAAACCCTTTCAAAAAAGCTTTCCATAACATTTTCACATTTTATTTCTTTTGGGTAATAGGCTTTGCTTTGAATGTATTCAATATCGCCGTCATCTGAAAATCTGACTTTTACGTTTTCAAATTTTTTAAAGTTTTGATAAAGCATAAAAATACTTGTGCCGTTTATTGTTTTTTCAAAGTCCATATGCTCATGTGCGCTTAAAATTACATTTACAGGAAGTTTTTGCGCTAAAATTTCTTTTTGAAAATTGCCGCCGAAATGATCAAGCAAGATAACCGCGCCTTTTGGGTTTTGCTTTTTAAATTTATCAATCTCATCTTTTAATGCCTTTAGCGTATTTTGAATGTCATCAGGCGAAATTTTTGACTGCGGCTTAAAAACGTTATCAAGAAATTTTATACCCGTTAATTGTTTGTTGTAATAGCTCATATTAGCCGGCAAAACTCCTAAAAATAAGGCTTTGTGCACTAAAGCCGGATTTTTATCGTCCGGTATTTCAACGGTATAAGATTTAAAAAGCCGATGTTTTATAAAATCGTCGCTGTTTTCATAATCAATATTTGTTGCAACAATTTCACTGTCCATTTTTTGTGCGCAATTTTTAAATTCTTCAAAACCGGCATCAAAGTCGTGGTTTCCGGGGGTAAAAATCGAAAGTGCATTTTTTGAAAAAGTTTTAAGTTCTTTTATGAGTTTATTAAAAAATATTAACTGAAATCTTTGAGAATTGTAATCGGGTTTTGATTTATACCCCGTGACATTGCCTGCCATATACCAATCGCCGGCAAGTGCAATCACGTCTTTTGTGCCTTTTTTATCCTTTAAAAATAAATCCTTTTCATTTTCTTTAATTTCTTCAAAAAAAGGCCCTGTGTTTTCAAGCTGTCCGTGAGTATCCGAAAAAGCATTTATATTAAGTGTTGCACCTTTAAAAGCTGTTGTTTGCGAATTTATTTTCATGGTATTTAATATAAAACCCGTAAAAATTTTTTTGTAATTATGATAAAATTTTTATCATGAAAAGAGTTTTTATTTTAGCGTTTTTATTTTTCTTTACATTTTTAAATGCAAATGCATTGGAAGAACTTAAAAATGTAGGCATTGCAAAATATGCCGTAATTGAAGCAAAAAGCGACTATTCGCCAATTCGCGAAGCACCGGACGTGCACTCAAAGCGTTTTTCGCACATAAGGCAAGGGTTTGTACTTTATGCGGATAAACAAAACGAAGACTTTTACAGGGTTGACTTGGGGCTTGATAAACCTTATTGGATAGAGAAAAAATACTCGGATGTCCAGGCAATAATTCCCGAAAAGCGCATAGTTGAAATTGATGAAATAGAATTTGATGAGGATAAGTACGGATATGAAATTTTTATTCCCGCAAATATCCAAAATGCCTATTCTTTTAAAGAAATCCCGGAGGGGCTTTTGTTTTCGCTTTATGATGTAAAAGTAAGCGATAATTTAAAAATAAAAGACAAAAGGGGTGCATTTAACCTTATTCCTTCCGATAAAAATATTTTAAAAATAAAATATATAAGCCCGGCACTTTTTGGCTATGACGTTTTGCCGCACAAAAAAGGGCTTGTGGTGCGCATTAAAAAAATCCCTAAAATTAACCGCAAAAAGCCCCTTAAAGGTATTAAAATTGCGGTTGACCCAGGCCATGGCGGCATTGAAGACGGAGTGTGCGCAAATCAGCTTGTGGAAAAAGATGTCAATTTAAAAATGTCAAAACAGATTAAAAAAGCACTTAAGAAAAGAGGTGCTAAGGTTTATATGACGCGCAAAAAGGACAAATATATTTCTTTGCATAAAAGAGTTGAATTTGCAAATAAAAAAGAGGCCGATATTTTATTAAGCATTCATCAAAACTCGCTTCCCGATCCAAAAGATGTAATTTATAAACACGGCGCGGGAACTTATTATTACCATATGCAAGCACGCCCTTTGGCGCAGAATATTCAAAAAGAAATCTTAAACTTTAGCAAATTCCGCGATGACGGGGTAAATTACGCTTCTTTTGCACTTGCGCGTCCGACAAGTCCCGTTAGTGTGCTTGTTGAGTGCGGATATTTAATAGATAAAAATGAAGCCCAAAAATTGAACGATAAAAAATTTCAGAAAGGCTTTTCGCAGGCACTTGCAAAAGGCGTCGAAAATTATTTAAGATATATTGTTGTTTATTAGTCTAATCTTTTTTAAGAGCGCCCAAAAAGGCTACATTGAGCCAAAAAAGAATTTGAAGCTGCGGACGAAACCAAACGGTATCAAAAAGCCCATGCACCATCGCGGGGAAAATACTTAAAATAAGAGAAAAGGCAACGAGTTTTGTTCTTTTTGGCGCGCACGCGATTATTTTTAAACAATCTTTGAGCCACAGAACAAGAAAAGTAATAAAAGATATAAGTGCAAAAATGCCGCTTTCAACTGCAATTTCAAGCGGAACACTGTATGCGCCGAGTGCATCAAAGCCTGATTTCATATAAAGACCGTAAATTTCCCTGAAATTTTTGTTGCCCACTCCTATCCCGAGGAACGGATTATCCATAAACATTTTAAAGGAGGAGGCATAAACATTCATTCTGAAAGCGATTGAAGAGTCGCCCCTGAATTCAAAAATTGATAAAATTCGATTTGTTATGGCCGGATTTGTCGTAATGAATACAAGTGCAGCACAAATAAGCGTCAGGGCAAGGTTTTTATACCTTTTTCGTATCGCCTTGAAGCCGCCTAAATAATTTTGGATAAAATAAATTATTCCTATTGCAAAAATTCCGTAAAAAGCCGCAATGCCGAGGTATCCGCCGCGCGAACCGCTGTAGATAATTGCAACGGTCGCAATTAAAAGCAAAATTAAAAAGCCTAAAAACCTTTTGTAGTGCTTATTTAAAAGATTTATTGCGCCAAGACACCATATACTTGAAATGCCCAAAACAAGATAGCCGGCAAGAAGGTTGGGATTATAAGGCTTGAGAGTGCCGTACGCACGCGAAATGACCTGTGTCGGGTCAAGGTTTGAAGTATCCTGCCAGCCTGCTATTGCAAGCACTCCGGAGTTATTTTGAATAATTGCAATTATGCTCTCAAAGCTTACAAGTCCCGCGATAACAAGGATTGTAGGGAGAATTTTTTCCCGATTGGCACGAAAATAGCTGAGTGCGCTAAAATAAAAATACATATAAACGGCGGTTTTTGCAAAACCGGCAAGACTTAACATAAAAAGACTTGAACCAAACAGGCTCAAAACTACAAATGCAAAATAAACGAAAATCGCTTTGTCAAAAAGTGAAATTTTGGTTCGTGCACCTTTTTTTATACAGAGTCTAAATGTTTCAAGAACGCTGAAACAGACTGCAAAAATGCCAATGTAGCCCGATTCACAAAAAATACAGGATACAAGGGTGAGCATTAAAAAGATGTATAAAAACGAGTCAATGTTTTCAAAAAGCAGGCTGTCGCGAATAAGTGCAGCCGTCTTAGTATTTTGCATCGTGTGCAAAATACCGTTTTTTAAGCTTATGAAAATGCTTTTATTTGTAAATTTCTTATTGAACATCCTGATTTTGATTTACCTGTTTTTCTAAATCAACGTCATTTGTTTCATTTGGCGCTGCAACAACAGTGATGTTTGAAACAACCCCGTTAAGCTTGTAATCCGCACCTTCAAGTGTGATAGGCAGGCCGATTTTAATCTTATTTCCTCCGACAACGGCACCGTCGCGGTCTTTTGTGATTTTTGCTTTATCCACAACAGTAATTAAAAAATCATACTGATAAGGAGAGGTTACATCATCCACGACATCAAAAGGCTTTTTAGCGTTAAATGTCGGCACTATTGCTTTTTTTCTGTCGTATTTAACATCCTTTATTTTAAGCTTTGTATAGGGAACATTTCTTATTGTAATAAAAGTTTCATCACCCGCTTCAAAAATATTATTTGAAGCGCTGACCGTGACACTTCTTAAAAATACTTCAATTTCGACATCCGTTGTTGTTTCAATTTGATTTGAAGATGTTGCACGCTTGCCAAACATTGTAAGCAAACCTACAAGCAGCGCCACAATTATTACACCTATGATAATTAAATCAAAAGTCCTTAATTTTTTAAGAAATTTCATATATTTCTTCTCCTTTTAAGCTTTCAAGTTCATTTTTTAAATCCTCCACGCTTACGCTGTGGCAGCCGAAATATCTTATTACAATGCTTGCGGCAAGATTTCCGATAAACATCGCTTCATATGCGCCAAAACCTGCGCAAAGCGCCAAAGTAAACGCAGCGACGACCGTATCGCCCGCGCCCGTTACGTCAAAAACTTCTTTTCTGTTAAAAGCTTCAATTCCGAAGGCTTTTGTTCTTATTCCCTCTTTTTCAAAAAGTGCCATACCCCGCTCACCGCGCGTTAAAAGCACAAAATTAAGGTCTAAATTTTTAATTAAATCATCCCCGGCATGCCTGAGTGCTTCATTATCCTTCAAAAAATAGCCGACAAATTTTTCACAATCCGGCTGATTAGGCGTGATGGCGGTGGCGCCTTTGTATTTATCAAGATTTTTCTGTGCGTCCGCAACGATAATTTTGTTGTGTTTTTTTGCGAGTTCTATGGCGTATTGTACGATTTTTGGTGTTAAAAAACCTAAATGATAATCCGAAAGTATTATTCCGTCGTAATTTTTCACAGCCTTTTCAAGATTTTTAATAATTTTTTCTTCGCTTTTTTTGCTCAAAGGCTCGCTTGTTTGCCTGTCAATGCGCACAATTTGCTGGGTAATACTTTGCGAACAGGAGCCTGAAATTCGTGTTTTGGTTGTAGTTTTTCTTTCTTTGTCTTCAACCATATACTTTGTGTCGATATTTTTTTCCCTGAGCGCTTCAAGCAGGATTTTTGCGTAATAATCATCGCCGTAAATGCCCAGTGCCGCAACTTTTCCTTCATTCAGCGCAGAAATGTTATGCGCAGCATTGGAAGCCGTGCCGAGGATAATTTTTGTTTCAGAATGTTCAAGTATTAAAACGGGTGCTTCGCGTGAAATTCTGGAAGTTTGCCCGAATACCATCTCATCTATGCCAAAATCACCGGCGACAAGGATTTTAGGCTCTTTTAATTTATCCAGTTTATTTAAAATTGCAGTTTTATTTATATTCATCGCAAATATTATTTTATCATAAAAACGAATTAAAGCCCAAAAGGAAATTTTATGTTAAAATAAATAATAACTTTTAGGATTTAACGCGTGGAAGAAAATTTCGACATAGATAAACACATAGATAAAATAAAAAGCCAGATGGGCGAAGAACAGACTCAAACCCCCGGGCTTGAAGACGTTCCTTCGGATGTAATTAATTCCCTGCCTAATGATGAACCCTCGCTTGAAAATTACAATTCACAGGAAGAGAGCAAAGAACAAGCACAGCAGGAAACAGACACGGATGAGCAAACTCCGCAAGACGAACAGGCAGACGAGCAGGAGTCCGAGGCAAAAAAAGAAGAAAACATATATGAAAATGAATGGCAAGACCCTTTTGGCACCAATGAAAATGATGCGGTCAAAAAATATGTAATTTATATTTCCAAAGACTTTGTGCCCTATGTCGATAATATGAACAAAGACGAGCGCAGCGCTTATGTTAATGAAGCAATACAGCTAAAACTCGATCTTGAAGGAAAAGACAGAAAGTGGCATCTTTTTAAAAGGGTTTTAAGGCATATTATAGTTTCTGTCTTTACTTTAGTAATAGCGGTTCCGTCGCTTTTTTGGCTTGCGGATAAATCAATCACCGCCACGGTTCAAAATTACGGCTATGTTCAAAAGAATTTTGAAAAACTCTACAAAGAACGTGTGGATAGAGAAAAAGCCATTAAAGAAATTCAAACTCTGCGCCTGGGCTTGTAAATAAAAAACATTTATTTTTGTACAAAAAAGACCGGGATTTTAGCCCCGGTCTTAATGTTTAATGCATTTATCTTAGCCTTGTGCTTCTTTAATAACAGCTTCAAGGGCTTCAAGTGCATCATCGGGAAGTTTGTCAATTCCCGCCTTTTCAGTTTCTCTTGATTTAACAAAGTTAATACGATCCTGCATACGTTTGATGAATTGTTCGGCGTATTCTTTGTTGTTAAATGAAGCGTCAAAGCCTTCAATGTCCATAATTTCAATGTCATTGAATTTTTCCCATTTATGGAAATTAGCGCTTCCTTCAACAATTGCTTCAATAATGCCCAAAGTGTGCTTAGGCTGTACTTTTGTACCCATAAATTCGCCGGTATTTAAGATGTAGCAGTCAACTCCGTCTTCAATGAGCTGTTTAAACCTTGTGTAATCCATTTCAAGAGGATAAACCCTGAAGGGGTTTGCATAAGGTTCAACTACAAGGGCATTGGGGTCAACGCCTTTTGCAAGTCTTTCGGCGCTTGAACGTTTTGTAGCAAGTGTTGCACCCATTGCCGAACCGAGCGATGCGCCCGATAACTTAAGAACGGGGGGAATTGTAGGATCTTTCATAAGCCAGAAAATAGCGTTAATGGGTTCATCTATCCTATCCACGCGGTTTGGCGACCAAAGTTTTGATTTAACCGCACGGCCGTTGCCGTTTCTGATATCTTCGGTAATAGAATAAGTTTTTCCGTCTTTTCCTTCGATAACGCCTGCGTTTTGTTGGGTCAAAATGTATTTGTTATCATCACAGCCCATCGGATAATCTGCCGTTTTATCAAAATAAGCGGGTTCAAGGGCGATTGTGTATTTATCATGAACGTTAATTACAAAAGCGTCATCGTGAAGTACCGTGATATCGTATTTACCGTTGTGTTTAGCGTGAGTGATTGTTGATTTACCCGAGCCTGAAAGACCAAAAACAGCAACCTGGAAGGATTTTCCGCCGTCAAGATTGTAGCGTTTCATACCGCCATGGCATGAAGCATATCCGTTGCGCGCAGCGCAGCCCCAGGCAAGGGTAAGAGTTCCTTTTTTGTGTTCGCCGAAATATCTCATACCCAAAATCGCCGCACAGTTGTGTTCGGGGTCAAAGAAAGTTAAACCGTAAGGAAAATCAGGATGTGACCAATCGGGATCAGAGAATACAAAAATATCTCCGTCAGGCAGCTCTCTTGATTTTTCATACATATTTGCATAGCATTCATTGATGTATTGGAAGTTTAACATCCAGGAATACATAATGTTTTCAAAACCTTCGGGAATTAAAAGGTGTGCTTTTACCATAAAGTCTTCTTCAAGACCGACGACTACTTCCGTTTTGTACATTAATCTGTCACGCGTATTGTAGATTGCTTCACGAATAATTGGCAGCAAATAAGCCAAATCACATCCGGGTTCACCCACAATTCTTCTTGCAGCGGCACAACGTCCGACAACCGTGCCATCGTTGAATAAAAGCTGGTTAGCGCCCTGCGGCAGGCCTACTTTTTCTGGCATATAAACTGGCATGCCGGTAAGTTCAACCGTTCCGGGGCTGTTTTTTGCAAGCTTATAAGCTTCTGAAACCGTTTTTACATGCTCGACGTTATTACCGTAAAAAGGCGCGGTAATAGTTGCACGAGCAGAGGAATAGAGTTTTTTTAACTCTTCGGAGTTTGTAAAGTACTCAACTGTTGACATAATTTTTTCTCCTGTCTTTGCTATGTGTATTTTATTTACTTTATTGACTCGCGTAATTTTCTACTTTCCATATTAGCACAAATAAGTTTTTTATGATAACATTTTGAATAATTACAGCATGAGGATGAAAAATGACACAGATGACAATGAATTACGAAATTAAAGACATTAATTTGGCCGAACAGGGCAAAAAGAATATAGACTGGGCATTTAAAGACATGCCCGTTTTAAGCCGCATTATGGAAAGATTTAAAAAAGAGCAGCCTTTTAAAGGCTTAAGACTTACAGCCTGCGTACATGTTACAAAAGAAACAGCGGCGCTTTGCGTTGTTATGCAGGCAGGGGGCGCAGATGCGGTACTTGCAGCGTCAAATCCTTTGTCAACTCAGGATGACGTTGCGGCAGCTCTTGTAAAATATTGGAATATGCCCGTTTACGCCATAGCAGGCGAAGATTCGGATACTTATCACCGTCATGTACAAATGGCGCTTGACCATAAACCGCATTTAATTATTGATGACGGCTGCGACCTTGTTGCAACAGTTCACAAAGAAAGACAAGACCTGCTTGAAAATATCATAGGCTCGACCGAGGAAACAACAACAGGGATTATCCGCCTTCAAGCTATGGAAAAGCAAGGCAGCCTTAAGTTTCCGGCTCTCGGCGTAAATTCAAGCCTGACAAAACACCTCTACGACAACCGTTACGGTACGGGACAATCCGTAATGGACGGCTTTTTGCGCGCGGCTAACATTTTACTTGCAGGCAAAACATTTGTCACCTGCGGGTACGGCTGGTGCGGCAGAGGGGTTGCAACCCGTGCACGCGGAATGGGCGCAAACGTTATCGTTACGGAAGTTGACCCGCTAAAAGCGCTTGAAGCTGCAATGGACGGCTTTAGAGTAATGCCTATTGCACAGGCGGCAAAAGAAGGGGATATTTTCCTCACCGTTACGGGCGATAAAAACGTAATCGACGTAAATCATATTTTAGAGATGAAAGACGGTGCTTTCCTTGCAAATTCGGGACATTTTGACGTTGAAATAAATGTAAACGGCTTAAGAAAACACGTAAAAGAATATAAAAATGTCCGTCCCAACTTTGACGAGTGGGTTTTAGACAACGGAAAAAGCGTATACGTCCTTGCACAGGGAAGATTATCAAACCTCGTCTGCGCAGAAGGGCACCCCGCAAGCGTTATGGACATGAGCTTTGCAAATCAGGCACTTGGAATTGAGTTTATTTTGAAAAATAAAGGCAAACTCGAAAACAGGCTCTATACCCTGCCAAAATCCGTCGATGAAGAAATCGCAAAAATTAAACTGGAGTCAATGGGTATTCAAATCGACACATTAACCGATGAGCAAAAAGAGTACCTAAACAGCTGGACATCAGGAACATAAAAACTTACCCGCACAATATTGTGCGGGTAAAATAAAATACTTGCATCAATAGCTATTTTGGGCCCGGACACCGCAGGGTTTTGACCTGTTGATTGATTTTATATCACAATAAATCAAATAAGTCATTTCACAGTCCTTTAGCCCTCTGTGCGCGCCCTTTGTGTCGATATTTAAGTGTTTTGCAATGGTTGAGAGCTTATAATTTTCAAGTTTGTAAGCTTTTTTAGCGAGTGAAACCGTGTCTACAAGGTCATTTGAGAGATTTTCATCAAAATTTATCCTCATCTCGCGATGCAAAAAACCGGCGTCAAACCTTACATTGTGGCCTAAAATTATATCGTCTTGAACAAAATCTTTAAATTTTTTCATCGCTGTTTTGATATCGGGCTGATTTTTTATCATGACATTGCTTATGCCCGTTAAGCCCGATATGAAGCTGCTTATCTCTTTTTTAGGGTTTATAAGCATTGAAAAATCCGCAATTCTCTCTAAATTTCTGACTTTAATCGCGCTAAGTTCGATTATTTCGTCATTTGCAAGGCTAAAGCCCGTCGTTTCTATATCAACAACGCAGAAATTATCCGGCAAAGCTTCAATAAGCTTTCCCTTTGGTCTTTTTGGCGCACGCGGCAGTTTAATATTTTCTTCAAAATTGAGGTTCAATTGCATAATTTTATTATAATATACAAAAATTTTTGCGTATAATTTTAAAATGATTGAAATTTTGGCACTGTTAACAAGGATTTTTTCAAATCCGTATTCAAATGTTGTACAAAAACGTCTGGGGCAGAAGGGCTTTAAACCTTTATGGATAAGCTTTTTTGCGTATTTTCTCTTGAGCCTTTTTTGCATTATTCCCTCGTTTTTCATTAACTGGGCGCAGTTTGATTTTAATTTTTGGGAAAATGCGGTATTAGCAGGCATTGTAGGAGCCATCGGCAACTGGTTTTTGCTCGAGGCGCTAAAGTGCGGCGAACTCTCCGTTTTAGGGCCCATTAATTCGTATAAATCAATAGTAAGTGTTATTTTCGCCTTTTTATTACTCGGTGAAATCCCCTCTCTTGTGCAGTTTTTTGGAATTTTATTAATAATTTTCGGCTCTTATTTTGTTTTTGAGCCGGGCGGGGAAAAATTCACATTTAAAATTTTTCTGAGGCGCGATATAAAATTCAGGCTCCTTGCCCTTATTTTTACAGCACTTGAAGCTGTTTTTATAAAGAAAATTATTTTAATGTCTGATATTTTAACCTCTTTTGTGCTCTGGTGCTTCTTTAGCGCCCTTTTTTCTTTTGTTATTCTTGTCATATTGAGATCAAAGATTATTTTAAATTTCTTTGTGTCCGCAAAAAGCCACGCCGCAAGCTTTTTAATACTTTGTATGTGTATGTTTTTAATGCAGTTTTCAACAAACATTGTTTTTGAGAAAATGAACGTATCCTGCGCGCTTGCGCTCTTTCAGCTCTCATCCCTTTTGAGCGTGCTATTTGGCTGGCGTTATTTTAATGAAAAAAATCTTAAAAGGAAAATTTTGGGCGCTGCGATTATGATTTTAGGCTCAGCCGCCGTTATTTTGCTCTGAAGCCTGCAAATTAATGCCAAAAATTTAAGCCCGATAAGGATTTGACGACCCCCTGCGATGGGTGTGTAAATATAATTACACTAGCCTTCAAGCTTTGCTTCTTATACACTTTGTGTTGGGGTAGAAACCCCAACCTACTAAACTTATGTTCCCACTGCATGCGGTACGGTATCGCAAATTCTCGCCAAGCTTCTCGCTTGCCGAGCTTTGCTCACACACCTTTGCCAATTCAAGTAGTCCAGTGTCGAGCTGTCCGCTTTTGCCTTCGCAAAACCGTCACGCTCTCACATCCTTATGCTTTCTTGCTTTCGCCTACTCCGTCGGAGTATGGCTCAAGCTTCGAAAGTTTGGAGCGTACGGGAGTGTCTTGGATTATTGCGGGCTCGCAACCCTCAACGGGCTTGCTCGCAATGGGCGTTCACTTCGTTACACGCTCCGCAAAATCCGCCGAACCCTTAATACAAGGCTAAAGCCTTGTACGCGTTCTTCTCCCGCACAATGCAAATTTATATATAAATAAAAAGTTTGGAGCGTACGGGAGTCGAACCCGTGACCTCAACACTGCCAGTGTTGCGCGCTACCAACTGCGCTAACGCCCCA
>CALUWF010000021.1 GCA_944324405.1 Candidatus Gastranaerophilales bacterium
GTCCGCTTTTGCCTTCGCAAAACCGTCACGCTCTCACATCCTTATGCTTTCTTGCTTTCGCCTACTCCGTCGGAGTACGGCTCAAGCCTCGAAAGTTTGGAGACGGCGGGAGTCGAACCCGCGTCCAAAATGATAACAAGCGCGAATCTACAAGCTTAGAATCTTTTAATCTCGGCGAAAAATCGGAAAGATATCTTCAACCAAATTAATCGCCAGAGCCTATTTTATAAGGAAAGGCAACCCCTTAAGGCTAAATACTTAAACGTTTGCGCCTCAAGCTGCAAACGCCAAGGCTTGCATAATTGACCCTAAATTGCGGCAAGCTGGCAAGATAGAGTGGCTGTCGCGCAACTTATGCAGCGATTGCTCTGGGAGCAAAGTCAGCTTTTACAACGTTATTAGCGTTTATTTTTTTGATTGTTGGTAACGCGCAACATCCGCGCGGCCTGCATCACGGTTGATAAAGCACCCTGTCAAAACCATTTCGTCCCCATATAAAATTTTCAAAGTTCTATGTATATAAGATTATAACACCGTTTGGCGCGTTTTCAAGGTTTATACAACGGGATAACTTCCTAAAATCTTATAGTAATTTGTAACTTTTTCAAGTTCCAAAAACACACTCTTTAAGCCCTCCAGACTTCTGTCTATGTCGACAAAAAAATTATACTCCCCAAGGGCTCTCTTTGAAGGGCGGGATTCTATATAAATTAAATCAATATTGTACTTTTTAAAAACTTCAAGCACACAGGCAAGCGCGCCGGGCTCCTGTTTTGTGCTGAATACAAGAGAGGTGCGTATTTTGTTTGAAAGATTAAAATCCTGCCTTGAAACAAGCACAAAGCGCGTTTGATTGTCTTTATTATCGTTTATATTTTTTTCAAGAACGGGAATATTCAGCATATTTGCGCAATATTCATTGCCGATTGCAGCATAGCCCGCCCCTTTTTCCTTTAATGACACGGCAGCCGCCGCCGTAGAAGATGCACCTTCAAGAATTATGTCTTTTGAAAAATTTGCACTGATATAGTTCCGACACTGTGAAAGCGGCTGCGGATGCGAGATTATATGCGTTATATCTTCTTTTTTTGAATATGAAATAAGGCAGTTTTCAATTTTAATCCTTGTCTGAGCCTGAATTTTTATGCCGTTTTTTGCGGCAAAAAGCCCGTCGAGCGTTGCTCTTACAATGCCTTCGATAGAATTTTCTATAGGTAAAACCGCAGCAAGATTATTGTCGCAATCAACAATATCGATAATTTTTGTAATTGTTGAAACAGGCTCAAATTCTTGTTTTAAGCCGAGTTTGTCCTTGAATTTTTCACATGCAAACTGGCTGTAGGTTCCCTTTGGTCCTAAAAAAAGTATTTTTTTGATAGAATTATCCATATAATTATTTTATTATGATTGGAATTAATATGGCAACAAAAAAAATAGAATTTGGCACAGACGGCTTTAGGGGCATTATTGCCGGAGATTTTACGTTTGAAAATGTAGAGAAAATAACTAACGGCATAATAAAATACTTAAAAGATTTTGTATCGGATAAAAAATCCGTATTGATTGCCTATGACCCGAGGTTTATGGCGGATGAATTCGCACGTTTTTGTGCAAAAATACTGTTAAACGCGGGATACGACGTTATGCTCTCAAACTGCGTTTGTCCGACACCTGTTGTTGCCTATGCCGCAACCGTTGCAAAAAATTGCGCGGGGGCGATTATGTTCAGCGCCTCTCATAATCCAAAAATTTATCTGGGGATGAAATTTATCCCGAATTACGGCGGGCCCGCAACAAAAAAAATCACGGATGAAATTGTTAAAAATGTAGATGAAAACTACATAGCCCCACAGGCGCAAACAAAAGGCGGACTTATAAATTCCGACTTCAGGGAAGTTTATTTTTCCCACATAAACACTCTGATTGACTTTGAGGCAATAAAAAAAGCCAATGTAAAATTTATATATGATGGGCTGTTTAGCGCCTCAATCGGGACTTTTGACGAAATTTTAAACAGAAATAATATAAATTATGAAATTGTTAACAACTACTATGACCCCAATTTTGGCGGCGGTCTGCCCGAGCCTAAAGAAAAATTTATGAAACACAAAAAAGCAGGCATGCTGACATTTGCAAATGACGGAGATGCCGACAGATACGGGGTTATAGATGAAAGCGGGCAATGGGTTTCGCCAAATGAAATACTTGCGATTTTATTAAAATATCTGGTGCAAAACAAAGGCGCAAAAGGCAAAATGATTAAAACTGTAGGCGTGAGCGCCCTTGTGGACGTTGTTGCAAAAAAGCTGAATGTGGAAACAATTACCACCCCTGTAGGCTTTAAGTGGCTGAGCGAAAAAATGAGAGAAAATGAAACAATCCTTGCGGGAGAGGACTCGGGCGGACTTTCCACGGGAAATCACATTCCCGAAAAAGACGGGATTTACGCTAATCTTTTAATTCTTGAGATGGTATCAAAGCTGCAAAAACCGCTCTATCAGCTGCGCGAGGAGCTTTTAGAGTTTTCGGGCGTTAATTTTTACTGTGACAGGGTTGATGTAAAGTTTGAGGACAAAGACAAAATGTATGAACTGCAGCAAAAATTTCTGCAAATGTTTGATATAGCTGGGTTTCAGATTTATGATGTTTTAAAAATCGACGGGGCAAAGTTTTATCTGGGCGAAGAAAAATTAAGCTGGGTTTTAATGCGTCCTTCGGGCACAGAGCCGCTTTTAAGGTTTTATATAGAATCAGACAGTATTGAAACACTGGATAAAATAAAGAATTTTATACGCTCTCATACGTCTTAAAGTGCGTTTTTGCAATGTTTTTAAGTTCTTCTTTCCCGAATTTTTGCGCGATTTGCTTTGCCTGCTTTAAAACTTCATCATTGCAGCCTTTTTTAAAATTAATTTCATAATCGTAAGAAAGGCTTGAAATTCTTCTTACAAATTCGGCACGGGCAAGGATGGATGCTGCCGCAACTGCGATATCGGACTCGGCTTTTGTCTGCTGTATTAATTTTATTGTTTTGCCTTTTTCTTTCAGCGCGGATAAAATGACGTTTTCATTTGCCGCAAATTGGTCTGAGATGGCAATTTTTGCATCGGTTTTTTTCAGCAGATTTTCCAAAACCGTCGCATGACCCCACGCAAGCAGCCTGTTTAGATTTTTAAAACTGTTGTAGAGTTCGTTGTATTTTTTCGGGTTTACGGTCACAACTTCAAATGCGGCAGTTGATTTTATTGTTTTTTCAAGTTCGAGAATTTTTTTGTCGCTCAATTTCTTAGAGTCGCAAACGCCCGCTTTCTCAAGCTTTTGCGCATTTTCTTGTGTCAGGTGGGCACCCGCGATTACAAGCGGGCCAAAAAAATCGCCCTTGCCCGACTCGTCTATTCCTATATGCGGATAGGGAACATTTAAGGCGCTATCCTTTTGCGGCGGATTTTCTCCAAAATATTTTGAAATTATTTTATCGGTATTTTTGCCCTGAATTACAAATTTGCCGCTCTGATAAAAGGAGGCGCTAAAACCCTCCCCGCGCGCTTGAAAGTACATGTATTGCGGAGCGCAGAAAGTGGCGTTTTCCTTTTCAAAGAGGGCTTTGTACTCCTGTACTTTTGATGTGTCAAATTTTGCACTGTATGTGTTCATTTAATTATTATATCAAAAATCTTGAATTATGTTTTTGTTTGAAATATATTAGGTAGTATCCCGAATAAAATTTTACGGCGGGTTTGCCAAAGGTGGTTACCCAGCCATGAGGGATTATACGTTCCGATATTAAAGTGACAATTGAATAATTTTAAGTTACGGCGGGTTTGCCAAAGGTGGTTACCCGGCCATGAGGGATTATACGTTCCGATATTAAAGTGACAATTGAATAATTTTAAGTTACGGCGGGTGTCGCCAAGTGGTTAAGGCCTCGGATTGTGGTTCCGATATTCGTGGGTTCGAACCCCATCACCCGCCCCATAAAATAGGTTACAGCTTTTGCTGTAACCTATTTTATTTTGGTTGTGTATGAACCCACACGGGTCGAAAGACCCGTAAAGTGGGTGAGAACCCTACAAAAAATCCGAAATCTTTGATTTCGTGATTTTATGGATGCAAAGTATGAATTTATAGCGTAAGCGTAATAAATTCAATACTATTGCCATCACCCGCCCCACTAAAAGACTCCTTGTTAAAGGGGTCTTTTTTGCATGGGGTTCGAACTTGTGCGATACCGCATAGCCTCGCGCTGCTCGTCTAGCCCATCACCCGCCCCACTAAAAGACTCCTTGTTAAAGGGGTCTTTATAATCCATTTGTTAATTATTTGTGCAATATAAATTATAAAAATGTGCAAAAATTGCTATAATATTTCATGCTAATCAATTTGAACTTTGAAAATTTTAAACACAGGGTAAAAGATGCCTTTTCTATGGAAACTGACCAACACTTTTAATTAGACTTTCGGGTTAGTTCCCCGACTAGAAAGGGGGTCGATATGGATAATTTCAATCTGGCATTATTTTTAATCTTTTTGATTTTATGCGTATTAAAAAACGGCTCTCATCTTAATAGATAAGAGCCGTTAGACTTTCTACAAGGCATCCGGTAGCTTGAGAAACTACCACCCTGTGTTTTTATTATAAAGTATTGCGTTTTGCTTTTCAACCCTAATAATAAATTTTACAGAACTTTTTTACTTCTTGCAGCGGCATTTGCACCCAGGATATTGACATCTGCCCTCTTTGTCCGGTTTTAATATGTCATTTGTGACATACTGCGTATCAATATCGTACTTTTCGGCAATTCTTTTTACTCTTTCATAGTAACACATTTGCTTTTTTGGATTTTCCAGGATAAGTACCACCATTGGCTTTTTACCTGTCATAATGCCGTAATGGAGGGCTTGTCCGATACTTTCCGCCCATTTTCTAGCGAAATCAAACTCAACGGCGTGGGCTGAGGTTAAGCAGTCTACGCGTGTTTTGTCCGCATTTTCATACTCCGCAACGCCTCCATGCATTGAGCACCATGCCTGCTGATAGGATGCTTCATTATGCTTATGCACAGGGATTTTTACATATTCATACTTCTGGCTTGCCTTAACTTCCAAGCTGAAAGAGAAAACTATAAAACAGATTATAGCAAATTTAACTGTCTTTTTAGCCATAGTCTGATTATATGTATCCTTTCTTGTGAAGTATATTGCCTAGTCGGGTTATATTAACCCAAAATATAGAACAAAATCACATTTAATTATCGTAAAATTCTGTTAATAATGCAGGTATGGCAACTGATTTCAGTAAATTAATAGGCAATAGAATTAGATATTTCCGAAACTTAAAGGGTATGACTCAAGCGGAATTAGCGGAAGCTATTCAGATTGAAACATCGACTTTAGCACATATAGAAATTGGAAAGAATTTACCGGCAATATCCAGGCTTCCTCTTATTGCAGAAAAATTAGGCATTGAAGTATATCAGCTTTTTGTAAAAAAAAGAGCTTGCTAAAAATACTGATGCAATAGAAGAAATAACGACTCTTTTAAAGTCGGCTGATGATACACAACTTAGACTAATATATGAACTGATTGGCAATGTATTAGACATATCCGCAAAGCAATCCTCATGAAAGCTTTAAAAATAAGATTTTTTCCCGTGAGGTTTATAGGTTGAGGTTTTATTCCAACTAAATCGTTTTACAGGTATGCCCGGCCTGCAAAACTAACGTAACCTCAAAATATTTATTGATAATATATCAAAACAAGCTATTATAACCTAACATGTTCCCTTGCAAAAATAACGTTACAGCCATCAAGCGCAGGTGCAAAACCGGCTCTTATTAAGTCTCCCTTTATAAGGCTGCCGAAATTATCCATGTCATAATTGCCAAATGCAACAATACTTCCAACACCAAGCTTTTTACATAAAAGTTCTCTAAAATTATCCATCTCATAAAAACTTAAATAAGGGTACATGTTTCTGCATATAAATATGCAGTCGGTTTTATAATTTGGCATTTTTCCAAGCGTTTCCAAAACGCTCTCGCTGTTAAAAACAACATTTTTGCGCAAATTATCGGAAATATCATAAGAGTGAAGAGCAAGATGCCTGTCGTAGCCTTTGTATTCAAAATATTTTTCTTTATTTAATTTCATATGATTAAATCTGGGATAATCAACCGCGCTAAAATATATTCTGCCGTTTTTAGCATTTTGCATAACTTCTTCGTCATAATCATATGCATAAATTGGAAAAAATTTTTCAGCCTCGCTTTGGTTAAGCTTTTCTTGAAGTACAATGACTAATGAAAACGGCTCACTGCCATCTGAACATGCTTGATTTATGACCTCAACCCGCCTTGCGTTTTTAAAATGTCCTTGCAAATAGTCTGCAAATTCATTCCAGGGGAAATCATCTCTGAATATTTGAGTAAAACAATTGGTGTCTTTTATTTTTTTATCGGCGCTGGTGCGTACGTAAGACCTGTTATTGGATGTAAAAGAAATAGGGTTTATCAGCATATAAGTATAAAACACAACACAAGAATAATTTGCTCAAAGTTTACAAGGCAAAATGCATTCATTATGAAACGGAAAGTAAAAATATCTAAATGCAAGCTCAAAGCAACAAACTTTTTACAAAGAACTGATAAAACTTTGTATGCTGTTTGTACTTATTTTGTTTAATATTGAATTTTCCTGCTGTTTTTTTATCTGTGTTGTTATTGGTTTTTCTGCCGCTACTATGACATTTGTATTTGTGCCTGAAGTTTTTGGGGTACTTGTATTTATCTGCGGCATATCATTTATTTTTGTTTTATTTTTACCGGCAAAAAATGCAATCGCCGCACCTATTGCGGCAATTAAAGCAACAACTGCGGCTGTTATTTTGTTTTTCGAACCTTTTTTAGCCACGCTTGTTGCAGTTTCTATAGCTTCTCTCGGGGCCCGGAAAACAACATTTTCTGCCTGTCTTGCAGTTTCCTTTGGTGCTTCGGAAGCAATTTGTGTTGTGTTAAACACTCCGGCTTTTTCAAAAATACCAAGGACATCAAAACCGCTGTCCAATATTTGCCTTGCGTTGCTTTTTGGCAGATATTCATAAATTCCGATTTTAATTTTGTCGAAAAATTTAAGTGAATCATTAAAATATTGCCTCATATTATCTGCGGCGTTATCCCTAAAGCCTTTTATCATGGATGTCAAGCTTTCAAACTGAGTTTGTGCTGCTTGTGCCTGTTCATTTGCCACCCACTTTATCTGTAGTTTTGCAAGTTCTGTTTTAAGCACTTCAGGACTTAAATTTTCATCGGTTAAAATTTTTGCCATCATTTTTTCATAATCTGCAGCGTTTTTAATTCTCTGCGCAATAGTTGCTTCATCAAGCTCACAGGCTTTTGAAACTTCCGAAACATCAAGCAAATCAAAATACTGTGCCATGGATTTGTGGTATTCCTGTCCTTTTTCCTTTAGATATGCTTTTAAAATATCCATTGAAGTTTGAGGATTTTTTGTATTTGCAACATCAAATAAATGATAAAACAGGCTTCTGTATTCAAAGTTTGAAATATTTGAAAATGCGCTAAAATGCGGGTTTGAATTTCCGGATATATGAAATATATCAATATCTGAAAATCCAAGATATGGTTTTGTAGTTTTAAGTGCATTTTCAAGATTGAATTTTTTGATATCACCTTCTTTTAAACTTGAGAAACTCGGATAAAAAGAATTATAGTCAAATCTCAAACCTTTTTGTGCAAGTTCATTAAGAGTTACTTTGTCCTGTACTGACACTGTAAAACCGCCAAAATCAATAAGTTTTGCCGTATTAGCGTCATAGAATATGTTTTCTATCTGGGCGTCATACTGCATAAAACCGCTTTTGTCCATAAGGGTAAGTTTTTTAAGAACATCTTTTGTTTGCTCCGGCGTTAAAATTCTGCCCTCTGCAGGATTCAGCGGTTTGCCCGTTGCAAGACTGGTAACAATATAGTGCTTTCCGTCTTTTTCAAAAACATCTATTAATTCTTGTGAATCTTTTACGCCTGATTCCTGAAATTTTTTAAGCGCGAATGCCTCTTTTTCATAAGTTGAATCATTGCCGTAATTTTTTGCATCAGGTTTAAAAAATCTAATCGCATAATTCTTGCCATCAGAAGCTTTCATCTTATAGCATATTGAATTTGTACCAACGCCCATTACCTGATAACTTGGAGTATCTGACTTTTGTAAAAAATTTTTAATTGTATCTTTGTCTGTTTGTGCACCGCTTTTTTGTGCATTTTCCGTATACTTTGCCAGATTGGCATAAATAGGATTAATATAGGAAATAAAATTTTCAATTTCTGCTTTGGAAGGCTTTGATGTAAAGTTTTGCGCGCCTGTAAAGTTTACACTGTCGGCTTTTAGGTTTTTTAATCGCAAATAATTTTCGTGTTTAATTTTTCGTGAATTTAAAGCCGGTGTCTTTTGATAAGCCATGTTAATAACCGGATTAATTTTTGTCATAAAACATTACTCTTTTCCTGTATTATAAAAAGATAACAAAAATTATATTTTTTGGCAGCAGAATATAACAATTTACCGTTTTTTAAAGCAAGTATTTGAAATTTATTTAAACAATTTTTTGGCATTATTAAGCGTATCCGTGCAAAACTTTTCAAATAAATCAGCTCTTGAAGTTTTGTGGTCGTCGGTTCTTATGGATATTTTGCTCAGAGGCGAGGAATTTGGCGCGCCGAAAGATTCAAAAGATATAATATCACTTGTGGCAAGAGGGGTTATTTTTCCTTTAATTTCTATTAAAGTTTCGCCGCTTTGGGTGTTAATTCTGTCAAAAGAATCCGCCATTATCCTTATTGTGTCCATGCAATCCGCATAGCCTTTAATTGCCTTTTTTGTAATGTCGCATGGCTCTACTTTTAAAGAGCCGAAATTTACGTTGTTATTTTGTAGTCTAATCATTTTCATTCCCCTTTTTTGTTTTTGTATAAAAATCGTGAAAAAAAATTTTTGCGCGGTTGTATTTTAAAGAGATTTATAGTTAAATAATTGTATTGATAATTTAATAATTTGGGCGGTTAGCGCAGCTGGTAGCGCATCACATTGACATTGTGGGGGTCGCTGGTTCGAGTCCAGTACTGCCCACCATTTCTAAAAAGAGCCTCAAATGGCTCTTTTTTAGCATTTAATTTGCAACCTTTCAAACCATTTGCCGTTTAGTCAATGTTGGATACATAAATATAATTTACATTTCATTGCTCAATAAGGATATATTGCTTGTAGGACTTGGGCACTCTGCACAAAATGCAGGTATACTATACCCATTTTTCAACATTTTTGTCGTAAGAATTCCTATTAATATTTAAGCAATGAACAACATAGCAGCTTTTGCATTTGACAAGAACATGGCCAAATGTTAAAGTTGCACTATGAAAATTAAAGCGCCGCACCGGGAAATTATATCTTTTGTTTTAATAAATTTATTTTTGCTTTTGAGCTGTTACATTGCGGCATTTATATTTATAGTAGCCATTTTTGCGGCTTCACTTGCCATAAAGTGCAGTGCTTACGGCACAGGCGGCTTATGCTTCAAAATGCTCATCGGAAGCATTATTTTATTTATATTTCTCCTTTTATTTATAATTGCAAAATACTTTTTAATCTATATTTTATTTAAAAAAATCGAAAATAAAGGGTCGCAAAAATTTAAAAATATTCTTCAAAATCTGAGAAACTCTTTTTCTTTAAAATTAAAAGTGCTTTTATCAGCCTTTATTTTGGATATTTTATTTGTTACTTTTCTTTCTTTTACTTCCCCCGAGGGCTTAAATAAAATCACATTTACCGACCGCCTGTTTGAATATACCATTTCAGGGCCCTTGTTTTTAATTTATGCTTTTACTTTTATTTTGTTTAGGATTGAAAATGTAATAAAAATGCTAAAAACAAAGAAAAATCAAATTGACGATAAACTTTTAAACTGCTAAAATGACCAAATGAGATTTCGTTACAACATTTTTGACTCAGAATTTATCTCCTTTGTTTTAATAAATTTTATTTATTTGTTTTGGCTTGCATTTGCCTTGTTCTATGGAATGTTTATAATGATTCCCTTGCTTTATATTGATGCAAATGCTAAATTTGGCGGGATTGATGTCATAGTTGCAAAAATTATTTTTGTTTTAATGGCACTTTTGCCTCTTTTGCATATTTGTTTAAAAAATTTCTACCTTTATTTTCTTGCAAAGAAAATTCTTAAAAAAGGTGCCTTTAAATACAGAAAACTTATTAAAAAAATTAACGATAACACTAAAATTAAAAGAAATATTTTAACAACTGCCTTTATTGCAGATGTTATTATAATCTTAATTGCAACGGGATGGGCAATGCTCGACGGGGAACACGAAAGCCCGATATTGGTGGTATCATCTTTTGCGTTAGCGCATTTTATCTTTGGCGGCTTCTTTTTGCCTTATTTTACTTTGTTTAAGCTGCTTAATGTTCGAAGGAAATCCGTAGCCGGATAAGTATATTCAGGCTCAGGACTATAAGAATAAATTTATTTCAAATTGACATCCAAAATAATAATTGATACGTTTAAACTATGTCACAAAAATTAAAATTCGTTTTTGAAATTATACTTTTAATTTTTATACTTGTATTTATCTTTTACTCCGGCGCATTTTTAGGGCTTGGTTTTTTTATGCTGTGCAACGATGCACATGGTTTATTTCCCGATTTAATTGCAGAATTGGTTGGCATAGCGGCATTTTTATCATTATTTACAATTGTGCCGATATATTCAATCTCAAGATATTTTTTCCTTTATTTTTTCTTAAAAATTCTGGAGCATAAAGGCTCTGACAAGTCAAAAGAGATAATAAAAAGGCTTAAAAATAACTATAAAATTCAAATTATTATTTTGCTTATTGCGGTTTGTTTTGATTTGTTTTTTATCTTAATACATCAAAATCAAATAAATTTTGCAGCTTTTATTCTTTTAATGTTTGTATTTTCAACTTTTATACCTTGCCTTGTTACATTTATAATGTGGAAACTCGAGAGTATTTTTACAAACAAAACAAAACGTTGCGCAGATTAGCATTAATTGATAAACTAACTCTATGAAATTTAAGCTTCCCGATTGGGAAATAGTATTATTTATATTTGCAAATTTAATTTGCACAACAAGCTATGTATTACCCGTTTTGCTTGTCGGGATTTTGTTTTCGTTCATGGATTTAGCGGCGATGCCGGGTGATAGCGGCAGTATTAGGGTGTTTAATTTTATTTTCTCTCTTTTTACACTAATTTATCTGTTGGGCAAAAACTTTATTATATGGTTTACAATTTTTATTATCCGTAAATTTGGCAGCGAAAAATACAAATCAATGGCGCAAGATTTTAAAACACCGTCAAAAATATGGCTGTTTACCTTAGCAGGCACTGTTATTATTGATTCGCTGACATTGCTTTGCCTGAAAGATATGGCATTTGTGATTATTTTAAGTTTATCGGGCTTTACATTTACTTATTTAACGGCATTTATATTATTTGCAATTGAAAAAGCAATAAAAAAGCATAAAAAATCCGACCTTTAAATTTTTAAATCATCACGCAGTCCAAGGCCTTATTCCGGCTAAAACGCATTGCAAACAGGGGCTTGCGCAAATGCGGTTCTTATTTATCTGCTGCGGCAAAATCCTCTTTGCTTGATTTTTTCCCCTGAATTATGCTACATTTTCACCATGAAGAAAATTTGTTTAATCATATGCTGTCTTGGTTTAATGGTCGGAGTCTTGTCCATGCCTGCATTTGCGTCAGGCTCAAACACCGCTGTTAAAGCAGACAGCTACGGAGCGGTTATGAATAAAGACGGTTATAGCTATAAAAAGCTTGGAAATAAATATTTCATCCGTGTGGATAAAGATACGGAAATCATCCGCGCACTAAAGGAAATATGCGCCGAAAACAACATCACGGCGGGCGAAATTACGGGCATTGGCGCGATAAAGTCGGCAACGTTCGGTTTTTTTAATCCCGAAACAAAACAATACAGCGAAAAAACTTTCGATGAGTATATGGAAATAACGAGCCTCCTTGGCAATGTATCGCAAAAAGACGGCGAGGTTTATCTTCATCTGCATATGAATGCTTCTGGAAAAGACTATAAAACAATAGGCGGACATTTAGTAAAATCAACGGTCAGCGCGACTTGCGAAATAATTTTAACCTCACAGGAAGGCAGTATAGGAAGAAAATTCAGCGAGGATATAGGCCTTAATTTGTTTGATTTTTAAAATTTCTGCCTGCAAGGTGGTATAATAATGCCATGGACACGGAAAATAAAATATTTGAGCGCTATTTGCCCGATTTTGACAAACTTAAAAACTACGGCTTTATAAAATGCGGCGACTGCTGGAAATTTGAAAAACTTTTCAAAGACAACACATTCAGGGCAGCTATCACCATAACCAAAGACAAAAAAGTAACGGGGACGGTTTATGATACAGAAAACGACGACGAATTTCTCCCTTTAAAAGTAGAAAACGGACAGGGGGCATTTGTCGGCAAAATTCGTGAAGATTACAAGAAAATACTTGAAGATATAAGAGAAAAGTGTTTCACAAAAAAATATTACATCTACCCGCAGTCAAACAGGATAACTAATCTTGTAACAGAAAAATACGGAAACAAACCGGAATTTTTATGGGAAAAATTCAAGGGAACAGGGATTTTCAGAAACCCGAAGAGCAGGAAATGGTATCTTGCAATTATGGATGTAGAGGGGTCGAAAATTCAAAAAAATAAAAAAGGAACGGTTGAAATTGCACTTATAAAGCTAAAGCCGCAAAATGTCGAGAAAATGATAAAACAGGAACACTTTTACCCTGCCTGGCATATGAACAAAAAATACTGGATAAGTGTGATTTTGGATGATACCGTAAGCGATGATAAAATCATGCAGCTTATCGATGAAAGCCACCAACTCACGGCAAAATAGTAAATTTTAGGCTTACTGTTTCGCAAATTTCCTTAATGAGTACTTTTAAGGCGCATTATTTATAATTTTATGCCCGATTTTTTATCATGCTTGACAATAGTTAGATATCTAACTATAATAATTTTGTTCACAAATTTAAGGAAAGCAAGAGCACATAATTAAGGTGTAATTACTATGAAACAAGCCCTATCCATAATCGCTAAAATCCATGAATGTGCAAATCATATAATCACGGAAGAATTGAATAAAAACGGCATAAAAGGACTCGTGCCAAGCCATGGCGATATTTTAGCGGCGCTTTACGATAAAGATAACATGACAATGAAAGATATAGCGGATAAAATCCGAAGGACAAGACCGACCGTGACCGTCCTTGTTGAAAAGCTTGAAAAACTCGGCTTTGTGAAAAAAACCGCGTCAGATACCGATAAGCGCTATACTTTCATTTCACTTACCGAAAAAGCAAAGGCTTTTGAGCCTGTTTTTTGGGAAATTTCAAATAATTTGAACGAAAAATTGTACAAAAATATTCCATCAGATGATTATGACAAGTTGGAAAATTTATTGTTGACCATACTACAAAATGCAAAGGAGTAAAACTATGACAAATTTTAAAACCGTACAAGTCGGTAAATTGGCTGAAATTGGCAAAAACTATGAAAACGGAAAAGCATTTTTGCATGATTTGGCAGATTTAACAAGCTGTGAAATCTCAATAAGCGCAATGCCAAAGGGTGTAAAACTTCCCTTCAGCCACAAACACATACAAAATGAAGAAGTTTATATTTTTATAAAAGGAAGCGGCACAATGACTGTGGATAATGAAGTAATCGAAGTCAAAGAAGGTACATGCATAAGCGTTTTGCCCGAAGCATCAAGAACCATGGAAGCAAAAGAAGACTTAGAGTACATTTGCGTTCAGGCAAAAGCAAAAAGTCTTGAACAGTTTGGCATGGGCGATGCACAGCTGTGCTAAAACAAATTAAACATAAAAGAGGGTTTGTGCAAAAGCACAAAACCCTCTTTTACTATATTATTTAAGTTCATTTAGCCACTTTGTAATCTCATCATCGGTTTGAGAGTTGCCTCTTTCATACACAACAAAGGAAGATAGCACTTTTGTTCCTTTTACAAGTTTTTTCATATCTTTATCTATTGTATATCCTCCGCCGCCGCCGTGGGTAACAAAGGGGATAATTGTTTTGCTTTCAAAGTTATTTTGCTCTAAAAACGTCATAACAGGCGGAGCCATTGTATACCACCATGCCGGAGTTCCGACAAATACCACATCATACGGTGACACGTCCGTATTATTTATCGGGGGGTGAATATTTTTATCTTTTTGTTCTTTTGCAATTCCGTAGGCGGTTTCATTGTAATCTTGCGGATAGGGCGTAACAGGCTCAATTCTAAAGATATCGGCGCCTGTTTTAGCCTGTATTTTCTCGGCAATTGATTTTGTGTTGCCGCCCCATGAAAAATAAGCAACAAGTACTTTTTTGTCGGTCAATGTCATATTTTGAGCCTCCTTTTGACTGTTTTGCGCAGATACATATGCAGCACACGCAACAACTAATAACAGCGGTAAAATAATTGATAAAATTTTTTTCATAAAATACCTCTAAAATTTATCTTGGAAGATTTATTATCATCTCAACCGTTTGCGGGTCTTGGTGCGAGAAAAACAAACTGTGTCCTAAATCTAAACTTCTTATTCTTCCAATTTCATCATCCGTCAATTTAAAATCAAAGATATTAATATTTTGCTCCATTCTCTCTTTTTTAACGGATTTTGGAATAACCACAATGCCCTCTTGCACTAAAAACCTAAGAGCAGTCTGTGCGGATGATTTGCCATATTTTTCGCCGATTGACACAAGCGTTTCATTTTTAAACATATTGTTTTTACCCTCTGCAAAAGGGCCCCACGCCATTATTTGAGTACCGTATTTTTTCATATACTCTCTTGCCGTTTTTTGCTGGTTAAAAACATGTGTTTCAACCTGATTAACCGCAGGCACAACCTCTGCAAAATTACAAAGGTCGACATATCTGTCAGGATAAAAATTACTTACCCCGATTGCCCTTAATTTGCCTTGTTTATACGCTTCTTCCATTGCCCTGTATGCGCCGTAGTAATCGCCAAAGGGCTGATGGAGCAAGAGTAAATCAATATAGCTTGATTGAAGTTTTTTTAAGGAGTCATCAATGGATTTTTTAGCCTTTTCATATCCGTAGTTTGATATCCATAATTTTGTAACAATAAACAAATCCTCTCTTTTTACGGCATTTTTTTAATTGCAGCCCCGACTCCCTCCTCATTGTGATAAGATTGAGCGGTATCAATAAGTCTGTAACCGGTATCTATTGCATCGCTTACACATCTTTCACACTCTTTCGGGTCAACCTGATAAACACCGTATCCTAAAATCGGCATTTCTACCGAATTATTTAATTTTACCGTTTGCATAAATATCTCTCCTTACTTTTAATGAATAAAATTTGTATATTCCGCTTCCTCAGGCTCGGGCGGATTAATTCCCGTCTTTTTGGCAGCTTCTTTACATTTAAGGTGATAAGCCATATTTTTGGCTAAAATTCTCATATTCTGCATACCTTCTTTATCCTGCCTTACTTCATCAGGGTTTTGTCCGTGTACCATATTCCAGTATCTGCCTGAAATAACGGGCATTTGACCTATTTGAAAATATTTATTCAACTGATCTATTGTTGCCGTAGTTCCCGCCCGTCTTGCCGAAACCACAACACTTCCCGGTTTATGGATAAAAGAATTATGTCCTGACATATAATCAACAAAAAATGCTCTGTCTAAAAACGGCATTACCCCGCCTGCGCAAGAGCCGAAGTGAACGGGCGAACCTATTATATATCCGTCAAATTCTCTTGCATATTCAAGAAAATTGTTAACTTTATCGTTAATTACACATTTTCCTATTTTACCGCAGGCTCTGCAAGCGCGGCAGGGCGCAATCGGGTCTTTACCTATATAATAAATTTCAGACTCAATACCTTCTTCATTAAGTGTCTTTGCAATTTCATTAAGTGCTGTATATGTGCAGCCTTTTTCATTTGGCGAACCGTTTATTAATAATACTTTCACAAAAATTTCTCCTTATTTTATATTGCGCCGTAATTTTTACCTCTGAAACTTATACCTCTGACTATATATTATTAATATTTTTAATGAATTATAAGACCTTATTCTGCTTTTTTCTTATCTAATTCTCTCATTTTTATTTTTTATGCTATTATACAAAAAAGGAGGGTCGGGCGTGAAATCTAAATACAACGAAATTAGAGATATTATTTTAAGAAATATACCCGATGTCGGAAATTATCAGACCGCAATAAAAGGAGTAAGAATTGCAAGACGTGATAATCCGACAGAGTTTTTAAGATGTTTTTACAACCCGAGCTGCATTCTTGTCCTGCAAGGTTTAAAACAAATGCTCTACGGGGATGAAAGTTTGCTGTATACAAAAGGTCAATACGTTGTTTCATGTACCGATATTCCGGTATCAAGCAGGGTTGTTAAAGCAAGCGAAAAAGAACCCTTTGTTGTTCTTATATTGGAACTTGACTCCAATATAATTTCAAATTTGATATTGGAAACAAAATTACCTAAAAATATTGACAGTGATGACAAGGCGCTTGCAATAGCCGACACCGATGAGCAGCTGCTTGACTCTTTTTACCGTCTTGCCCTGCTTATTGAAAAATCAGAGTCCGAAAGGCAGATAATGGCTCCGATAATAATAAAAGAAATTTATTACAGGCTTTTAACAGGGCCTCTTGGCAATCAACTGCGTTTAATTAACACAAAAGGCACCCGCTCAAACCAGATATCACAAGCAATTTCACTAATCAAAGAAAAATACAGCGAAAAACTCAATATGGATGAAATTGCAAAGCTTGTAAATATGGCTCCCTCGTCATTTTACAGAAATTTTAAAAAGGTAACAAAGACAAGCCCTCTGCAATATCAAAAACAACTAAGACTAAATGAGGCACAGCGCCTTATGCTCACGGGCGAACACAATGCAGAGTCCGCAAGCTATATTGTGGGCTATGAAAGCCCGACGCAATTTAGCAGAGAGTATAAAAAAATGTTCGGAAATCCGCCAAAAACTAACGTAAAAATTTTGGCTGCGGTATAAGCAGACACTTGATATCCGGGCAATATCACCCGCTTTTCTTAATTTCTGGGCTTCAAATATTTTTTTAATGTATAATTTATCTGGGTTAAATAATCTTAAACCCGTTGGAGAAAAAATGAACGACATTATAACACTTATTGAAGCGACGACAATTGCAGGCATCGGCGGGACAGGCCTTGGCGGAGTGATTGGTGCACTGTTTAAAAAAGATTCCAAAAAAACCGCAAGTCTTTTATTAAGTTTTGCAAGCGGGGTTATGATTGCAATTGTATGCTTTGACCTTATTGTAAGCGCAATTAAAACAAAAACAAATATTTTTATCGTTTCGGCCGGGATATGCCTTGGCGTACTTGTTGTTTATCTGCTGAATTTCATTATAGACAGAAGAACAAACCATGAGGTTAACCACATAAACACAAGCCACCCGCAAACAGCTGATGATTTGGACGAACTTATCCACTCAAACCACTTAAGCGCCCATATCGAAAAAAATGACACAAGATTTTCTCTTTTTATTGCAGGTTTAATTATGGCATGCGCAATTGCACTGCACAATGTGCCCGAGGGCATGACAATAGGCGCCTCTTTTGTAAATTCGGGAAGCGCGCTTCAGGGTTCGGCTCTTGTGCTTGCGGTTTTAATCGGTCTGCATAACATCCCCGAGGGCATGGCAATTGCCGTACCTTTAATAAACGGCGGAATAAAAAGAAGAAAAGCTATATTTTTAACCGCGCTTGCAGGCGCGCCGACAATTTTAGGCGCAATAATCGGCTATTTAATAGGCGATATGGGATCCTTGGGACTTGCCCTGAGTTTAAGTTTTGCATCAGGCGCTATGTTATATGTAACTTTTGGCGAAATTCTGCCGCAGTCTATTTTGATGTACAGAAGCAAATTACCTGCATTTTCAGTAATAGCAGGGATTTTAGTCGGCTTAATCGTGATTTACGTTTAATATTTAATCTTAACCCAGCTTTCGCAAATTATGTCGTCATTGCCCATAAGCCAGGGGGAAGGCGCGGTTACGACTTTTTCTTTATTATCAATAAGCCAAGCCGCCCACCAGCTGAATGAACTGTTTGCACAGATTGCATGTTTGCAATTGCTCATAAGGCACATATCCTGCCAGGAAGATTTGCCTTTATTAACCGGCGGCATAAAAACGCAATTTGCATCTTCTAAAAATGTTTTGTCTATTTCCTCTATTTCATCCGAAAAAACAAAAAATACGGGATTTGAAAGTGTTTCTTTTATGTATTTAACAGCTTTTTTATAATAATTTGTGTCCAAAACCCATCTTTCATTTTTATAGTCTCCGCGCCTTACATGCAAAAAAACACTGTTTGAATTTTTAATTTTCTCAAGCATTTTTTTATTTTCTTCAATATTTTCCCTAAAATCAGGAAAAATAAAAGCCTGTCTTACCTCTTTTTCAACATCTGAAAAGTATTTTTCATTTTGGAAGTAGCCGCTGTAATATCTAAGTGTTTTGCAGTTAAAAATATTCGGGTTGTATTTTGAATAATACTCTTCTTTGGCGGGTATTTTGACAATTTTAAAATCTTTAAATCTCCAGCGCCTTTTATAATAAAAATTTCTTAATTTACCCATAAAGGTTTTTCCGAGCCTGACTTTTTTAATCTGCTCTTCTGTTGCAAGTTCAAGTTTCAAATTAAATAAATCAAGCTCGTAATTTCTAAGTTTATCAAGCTTAAAATTCGAAATATCGTATAAAATATGGTCTTTCTTTTTGTTTTTTAAAGCAAGGGAGAAGGCATATATAAACATCTGATTGCCAAGTCCGCCCATAATATTAACTATTCTGTAATTATCCATGGGTTTAATTATATCATAAATCAATTTTGACAAATTGTTGCCAATTTTTAAGGCCCGAAGCGATATAACCGTATCGGGTTGTAAAAATTTATTTATGCTACAATGATTTTAAAAGGAGTTTTAAATGAGCGTATTAATACTCGGCGGAGCAGGTTACATAGGTTCACACACGACTTTTGATTTTATCGAACGCGGACTTGACGTTGTTATTTTAGATAACCTCCAGAGCGGCCACATTGAAGCACTGCACCCAAATGCACGCTTTTACAAAGGCGATATAAGAGACAGCCAATGTCTTGATGAGCTTTTTAAAAAAGAAAAAATCGACTCCGTTGTGCACTTTGCCGCAAATTCTCTTGTCGGGCAGAGCATGAGCGACCCTCTTATGTATTATGACAACAACCTTTACGGCACTATGGTGCTTCTAAAGTCGCTTGTTAAGCACAATATCAAAAAAATAGTATTTTCCTCCACCGCGGCGACCTACGGCGAGCCGAAAAATATACCCATTGTCGAGGATGACCCCACAAACCCCACAAACACATACGGCGAAACAAAACTCGCAATGGAAAAAATGTTTAAATGGGTTTCTCTGGCTCATGGCGTAAAATTTGTTTCTTTAAGGTACTTTAACGCCGCAGGCGCGCACAAAAGCGCAAAAATCGGAGAAGACCACACGATCGAAACGCACCTTATACCGATTATTTTGCAGGTCGCAAATAATCAAAGAGACTCTGTTTCAATCTTTGGCGATGACTACGATACTAAGGACGGCACCTGCATTCGCGACTACATCCACGTAAGCGACCTTGCGCAGGCGCACTATCTTGCGCTTGAGTATCTGAACAAAGGCGGCGAGAGCAATATTTTCAACCTTGGCAACGGAGTCGGATTTTCGGTAAAAGAAGTAATCGAAGCGGCGCGCAGCGTTACAGGCCATAAAATACCCGCAATCATCGCAAAAAGGCGCGAAGGCGACCCCGCAAGGCTTATCGCCTCCTCAAAAAAAGCAATTGAAATTTTAGGCTGGCAGCCAAAGTATGCCGATTTAAAAGAAATAATCGAAACAGCCTGGATGTGGCATAAAAACAACCCGAAAGGATTTAGAGCATGAGCGATGAAGCAGTAAACCACCACCAGTACGACGACTGGAAACCTTCAATTAACCCGTGGCTTGCCGTAACTCCCGTTATGGTCGCAATTTTTATGTTCGTTTTGGATGAAACTATCTCAAACGTTGCTCTTATCTACATTGCAGGCTCGATGTCCGTTTCACACAACGAATCTACCTGGGTTTTAACAAGCTATCTTATTGCCTCGGGTATTGCAATCCCGCTTGCGGGCATGATGGCTCGTGTTATGGGCAGAAAAAATTATTTTATGCTAAGTATTATAGTATTTACAATCTCGTCTTTTTTGTGTGCAATAGCCCGAAGTATGCCCGAAATCGTACTTTTCAGATTTTTACAGGGGCTTGGCGGCGGCGGTCTTTTGCCTCTGGGCCAGTCTATTATGCTCGAAAGTTTCTCTAAAGAGGACAGACCAAAGTCTATGGCGATGTTCGGTGTCGTTATCGTCTTTGCGCCGCTTTTAGGGCCTGTTTTGGGCGGATGGATTACCGAAAACTGGTCATGGCCCTGGATTTATTTAATAAACATCCCGATTGGTATACTCTGCGTCATTCTTGCAAAAAAACTGCTTGAAGACCCGCCGTACGCAAAAAAACAGGAAGGCGTAAAAATAGACGTTGTTGGACTTGCATTTTTGTCACTCTGGCTTATAAGTCTGCAAACGGTCTTAGATAAAGGTAACGACGCCGATTGGTTCGGCGCGGCGTGGATTTGCTGGCTGAGTGCTTTTTCTCTTGTCTGTGCGATTTTGTTTTTTGTTTCGCAGGTAAAAAACAAACGCGATTCGCTTATTGACCTTAGCATATTAAAAAATAAAACATATTTCTTCGGTACGCTGATACAGGTTATCCTGATGGCGGTATTTCTCGCCTCTGCGGCGCTTTTACCTTCCATGCTGCAAACTCTTTTAGGTTACAGCGCCTATTTAAGCGGACTTTCCATGGGTACGCGCGGTATAGGAAGTATCTCGGGGGTTATTTTATACCTCATACTCTCAAAACGTATGGGCGACAGGCGTATTACAACAATCGGGCTTACGCTTCTGGGCTTTGCAAGTCTGTTTTTCGGCATGATAAACCTGCAAATCAACCTCAATATTATTGCGGTACCAAATATCTTATACGGGCTTGGCATTTTCCTTGCCCTCACCCCGCTTGTGCCTCTTTCCTGCTCAACAGTCAGCAAAGAGGATATGGCAAATGCTTCCTGTCTGCAAAACCTTGTTAAAAACATAGGCGGCGCAATAGGTACATCTATCGGCACCACAATGGTTTCACGCCTTGCACAGGCGCACCAGCATATGATGTCGGGACATTTGAATTTCTCAAACGATGTTTATATGGCAAAGCTCTCCGCCATGTCGCAGTCTTTTATGCAGGCGACGGCAGACTTTGCAACGGCACAGTCTATGGCAATGGCAAGCATTTATCAGGAACTCTTGCAGCAGGCAAGGCTCTGGGGCTATGTGGATACATTCAGATGGTTTGCTTTTGCCACGTTTTTACTCATCCCGCTGCTTGTGCTCGTTAAAAAACCCAAAGACGAACTTGATTAAACCTTTGTTTTTTGAAGCCACATCTGCATATCGGGCACATTAACCGAATTGTTTTCTTTTGCTTTGTCCTTTTCAACCGAGTGTTTAAGCATTTTGTTTAAAAACCGCGGGAGTGTAAAGCCTAAGATTGCCATATTTGCCAAAAGTGAAACCCAATAAAGCAAAGCACCCATTGTTTTTGTTCTGTTGATTATTTTTAACTGTTGTTCTTTACTTATTTGTTCCGGCATTTGATTAAACAGTGCCTTAAGCTCTTTTTCAACTTTTGTAAATTTACGAACAGGCAGGGTAAAACCCTTTAAAAATCCGATTTTTTGCCCCTTAAATTTATCCGTGTTCATAATTTTGGTATGCAAAAATTTATCCGATAATCTGCCTAAAATGTTGTTAATTATATAATCTCCGCCGAAAAACATTACAAAAGTGCCGCCCTCGCGCGCAATCCTGTCGCGAAGTTCATATTTATCACGTGCGGAAGGCAATTTTGCAAGAAAACCGGTAAATGCCCATTTTGTGGCATTTATGGTTTTTGACATACGAACCCCTGCCGTATATTCAAAATTTTTGGCATGACTTTTTATAAAGTTCGCTTTATCCGATGTTAAACCCGCACTTATTCCTTTTGAAACAAATATTCCCGGCAAAATTGCAAATAATAGCGAAGTTACAAGGCGTTTTATTTTATTTTTTTTGTGCTGCTCTTTTGAAATCTTTTTTTCTTCAAGCATGTTATATGTGGCCGAAAAGCCTTTTCTCCCGGTTTTATACTCTGTTATGGAAGTTGCAATCCAAGGAATTGAGCCCATCAACAACCCTGTTGAAATAAAATCGCTCCTTAAAATCTGCTCATGCGTTTTTAAAAGAGCCTTCCTTAAGTCCTCCTCGCGTCCTTCAAAGCGTTTTAGAATATTTTGAAAATCTTCCGACGCGCCCAATTCTTTGCCTGTTTTTATTATGCCTTCGCGCATTTTTTGGGCGTTTTGCGTCAGGTATTCTTTTGAAAGCTGGATAATTTTTTTCTCATTATTTGAAAAATTTTTAACTATACCGTTTTTGGCCAAAAAATGTTTGTTGTAGCGCGGCAATATAAAATTTGGCAAAACAAAGGCGAAAGTAACACTTAAACTTGACATAAAAAGCCGCTCGAGAGCTTCTTCTTTTGTATTTGACATTATGGCATTTGGTATGGCACAGCCGCCTATGTTTGTGAGTCCGCGGTTAAGAAGGGTATTGTTTTGAATTGCCGCGGTTATGTCATAAAATTTTCCGCCAAAACTCACATATTTAGGATTTTGATAAAAAGTATTCAGCTCTTTATCCAGTTTTTTATAATCCTGAGGGGTCATATCCGCCCTCCAGAAGCGCTCTTCAAAATCCATACCGCGCGGAAAAACTTTTTTCTTTAAAATTTCATAACCGACGGACGGATTGTCGGTATGAAGCACCGCTTTTTCAAGCGGGCATTTAATTTTTGAATTTTTATCCAAAACACTGTCTGCTATTTCATAAGATTTTGCATTTATTTGAAATTTGTCAAAAAGTTCTTTTGCCGATTTTGTCATAATTGGCGTTACTATATTTTTCGCGCCGCCATAGGCAAAAAGTATTGCCGATGCCTTGCTTATCCTTCTATCCGCTATAAAACAATTTGAAAAATCGTTATTAAAATCTTTAAGTGCCAAAAAAACCGGCTTTAAATTTCTTTGATTATAGTATGTTATTTTGCCGTTTTTATAAATCGCAAGGGTATGTTTATCAAGGTTATTAAGCATTTCAAGCTGCAGCGCATAAGGCGCTGCGTTTGATTGTGCCTTTGTATTTTTCCTTTCGATATTTAAATATTTTTCATTGATGGCATTTAATTTCATTGCTAAAATATTTTATAACCTGATAGCAGGACTCAGTCAAGAAAAAAACTTGACTTAGAGTAACTGTTAGGTGATAACATCATAAATGTAAGTATTATAGGGGGACAGGTCAAAAGATGAACAGACGCGAATTTATAAAAAATTCTTTGTTTATGACGGGCGGCATGCTGCTTTTGGGCGGATGCAGCGTCAAAACGGATACAAACCTTGCAAAAACTCTTGTCAGCACGGCAAAATTTCAAGATATTAACGTTTCACTTTTAGGCTTTGGCGCAATGAGACTTCCCACTTTGCAAAACGGTGAAATCGACCAAACTCTTAATAAAAAAATGATTAAAAGAGCAATGGATGCGGGTATAAATTATTATGACACCGCATATATGTATATGAATTACAAAAGTGAAGAGGCAATGGGCGATGCACTCAGCGATTATGAAAGAAAAACATTCAACCTTACTACAAAAATGCCTGTTGCCATGCTTGAAAAGCAGGAAGATGTCGACAGAATTTTTAATGAACAGCTAAAACACTGTAAAACTGATTATTTTGATTTTTACCTTGTACACTGTTTAAATAAACGAAACTGGGAAAATACTAAAAAATATGACGTTATTCCCTATCTTGAGCAAAAGAAAAAAGAAGGGAAAATTAAGCACCTCGGCTTTTCACACCATGACACGCCCGAACTTCTTGAAGAAATTATTAATTATTATGACAAATGGGAATTTGTTCAGCTTCAAATTAACCGCATGGACTGGAATACAACACGTGCCGATGAACAGTACAAAATTGCGCGCAGGGCAAAACTCCCCATTATCGTTATGGAACCTTTAAGAGGCGGCACCCTTGCAAATTTAAACCCTGAAGCAACAAAAATTTTAAAAGACTACAATCCGGACGCAAGCGCTGCAAGCTGGGCATTTCGTTGGCTTGCCGGACTTGAAGGCATTTTTACCATGCTTAGCGGAATGACACTGCCTGAGCACCTTGAAGACAACATTAAAACATTCACAAACATCAGACCTTTAAATGACGAGGAAAAGAAAGTCTACGACAGGGCAATAGAAACACACCTTAAATCGCGCTTAATCGGCTGTACTTCTTGCAGGTACTGCGAATGCCCCGTGGGGGTTAATATTGCGGGTATTTTCTCGCTTTATAACCAGTATTGCTCTGATAATACAAATATGAAGAAAATAGGCTTTATAAGCCACTATGAGGCATTAAGAGAGTCTGAACGCGCCGATAAATGTATTAAATGCGGACTTTGCAAACCAAAATGCCCGCAGGGTCTTGACATTCCAAAACTTCTGGCACAGGTCGAGGCACAGTATAAAAAGCTAAAAGAGGCATAATGAAACATTTTAAAGGCAACAAAAAACCTTATATCATAAGACTTTTGGCTGCCGCTGCTTTTTTTGCGGCAGCGCTTATTGCCTTTTTGCCGCAGGATATTTTACAAAACACGTCTGTTTCAAAATTTTTTGCTTCTTTAATGCAATTTAATTTTGCACCGGCGCTTGTGCGTACTGTTGCGAATTTTTCAATAATTGCGCTTTTAATTGTCATATTTCATCTTGTTTTTGCTTTTCTTTTCGGTCGCTATTACTGCTCGGTATTTTGTCCTTTCGGCATTTTGCAGGATATCATAGGCACAATCTGGACTAAAATTTCCAAAAGAAAAACAGGCTGTCAAAAAAATTTATATGTTTTAAGATATTCAATAGCGTTTTTGGCGCTTTGTTTTCTTTTTGCAGGCGTGAGCGCGGTTTTTAGATTTTTTGACCCTTATTCAAATTTTGGCAACATGATAAGCGCCGCATACGACTTTAAAACCCCGCATATAAGTGCTTATGTCGCGTTTTTTGTAATTGTTGCGCTTGTAATTTTTAAAAACAGACTTTTTTGCACTTCTATATGCCCCGCGGGTACGATTTTGGGTCTTTTTGCCAAAATTTCACCCTATAAACTTGAAATTTCAAAAGACATTTGCAAAGGCTGCGGAGTCTGCGAAAAACAATGCCCGACAGGCGCCATTAATTCAAAGGAAAAAAGCCTGGATAACGAACGCTGTATCCGCTGCAACAGATGTATTGCATCTTGTCCCGGCGGCGGGATTAAACTTGTTCGCGGCAAAAAAAATAAACCCGGTTTTGACGAAAACAGAAGAGAATTCATAAAAACAAGCGCCAAAACAGGCTTTATAATTGCAGCAGGAACGCTTGCTCTGGGCTCGGGTGCGTTGATTTTTGCAAAAGGCAAAGACGCCGTAAAAAATATTGCCAATACCTTCAAAATTCGTCCTATCCTGCCTCCGGGCGCAAAAAGCCCCGAAGATTTCATTAAAAATTGTACCAACTGCGGGCTTTGCGTACAAAATTGCAAAGGCAAAATTTTAAAAAAACCCAATTCGTATTTTAAAACGGTACATGTCGATTTTTCGGAAGGAAAATGCGAATACGACTGTAAAAACTGCTCTGATGTCTGTCCTTTCGGGGCAATTAAGAAAATGTCCCTTGAAGAAAAACAAAACACAAGAATTGCCCTTGCAAAATTCGACCCGGAAAAATGCGTCAAATGTACTCTTTGTGCCCATATTTGCCCGAAGGGCGCAATAGAAATCAACCCGGATAAAACACCAAAGTACATCGCTCAAAAATGCATCGGCTGCGGCGCTTGCGCAAATGCCTGCATTTCACATGCAATTGGGATGGTTTCCATGAACGCGCAAACCCTGATATAATATTAAAAAAGGAGAAAATAATGTCAATCGGTTTTACTGAAATATTTTTAATTATTGTCGTAATTTTGCTGCTTTTTGGCTCAAAACGCATTCCCGAGCTTGCAAAAGCTATGGGGCGGGCGGCTTATGAATTTAAAAACGCAAAAGAAACACTTAAAAAAGAAGCGCGCGAACTGAGCGAAACAGCACAGGAAGCGGCTTGTGCCCAAGCACAAAAAGATGAACAGGAAGTCAAATAACCCGGATACACCTCTAATAGAGCATATAGAAGCGCTAAGACAAATGCTTTTGCGCTCTATATGTGCAATTGCGCTGCTTTCTCCGGCGGGTTTTTTCCTTGCGCCGAAGTTTATTGATTTTCTTGTTAAAAATTCCATTCCCCAAAATGCCGCAAAGCTGCACTATTTTTCGCCCATGGAAGTTTTTGTAATACAGCTTAAAATAGGTATTATAATTGCTTTTGCACTCGCTTTTCCATATGTTGTTTATGAGGTTAGAAAGTTTGTTTTGCCCGCGCTTTATGAAAATGAAAAAAAATTCCTTGGAACTTTTATACTTTCTTCTACATCGCTTTTTCTTTTGGGCGCGGCGTTTTGCGTGTTTGCAATTTTACCTTTGATAATGAAATTTTCACTCGGCTTTGCAAATGAAAATATTGAAGCAACGCTCGGGCTTAATAATTTCATAAGTCTGTCCGGCGCTCTGTTGCTGGCTTTTGGGCTGATGTTCCAATTTCCGCTTATTGTTATTGCGCTTGTAAAGTTTGATGTGGTGGAAATTTCGACCCTTATTAATCTGCGCCCCTATATAATCGTTGCAATTCTTATTTTGGCGGCGATTTTTACCCCTCCTGATGTCATAAGCCAAATTATGCTTGCACTTCCAACCTGGCTTTTATACGAAGCAGGCCTTCTGATCGCAAAAAGGATTAAAGGTTCTTAACAGCCTTTTTAAGCGTCTTGTATGCTTTTTTGGGATTATCAATGTCAAGCACCGCTTTTTCCATCGGACACAAATCATCGCCCCTTCTGTTTAATATGTTATCAACCGTCTTTTGCGCTTTGAAATTTACATTATGTGCTTCAAAAACTTCAACGGCTCCGCGCGAAATCAAAGGCGTATAGACATTCTTTGCCCCTCCGTAGACAAGCAAAAGCGCCGATGCCTTGCCGATTGCCTTGTCGGCAACACATGCCCCCTTAAAATCATTTTTATCAAGATAATTTACAAGCGGTTTTATTCCCCGTCCTTCATAAAACTTAACATTTTGTCCTTCAACCACCGCAAGCGAGTGCCCGATTAAGTATTTATCTATGTTTTCGGGACATTCAGCGTACGAAGGCAGCATAAATAAAATCCCAAAAAATATAAAAAATGCTTTTTTCATAATTTCTCCAAAATTAAACTATGCTTTAATTATAGCCGGTTTTTAAAAATTTTAAAAATTTATTTTAAAAATAGCTGATGCGGCTCAATGCCAAGCGCTTCAGCAATTCTAAGCAGCCTTTTAAGCGAAGGGGCGCGCTTTCCGCGCTCAATTTCAGATAAGTATTCGGAAGATAAAGAACACTTCATGGCAAGCTGCACCTGGCTCAAATTCCTCTCGTTGCGGTATTTTTTTATATTTAGTCTGATAATTTCAATCGTGCTATTTGCCATAATTTAATTTTAGTGTTATTTTGTTATAGTTACTCAGGCAAATAGCCTGAATATAATCTGGAGCGAAAAAGATATGAAGATTTTAAAAAAGCGCTTCCGTGCGCAAAATACGGCACTTTTCTTTAATTTAAACCGTTTTGTGAAATTTGTAACTTGCCCAAGCGGGTATAAACTATGCTTATTTTCCGCCCATGCCCCTGTTACCCACGTGCATAAAAATCACACAACGCGCAACTGTCACCCTGAACTCGTTTCAGGGTCTTATGAACAATCAAAGAATACTTATAATTTGCAGCATAAAAAACCTACATTCACTCTCGCACCTAAAGACCGCCCAACGTGCAATTGTCACCCTGAACTGGTTTCAGGGTCTTATAAACGTACACGGATAGCAAATAACAGACAGCATAAAAAATCCGCATTTACTCTCGCGGAATTATTAACAGCAATTCTTATTATCTCAGTCATCATGGTAGCCTTAGCACCAGTAATAACAAAACGTATGAAAGACACAGTATCAGTCACAACAGACAACAAAAAAGGTTTAGAAATATTTACAAACCCGGGTACTTATACTTTTGATGTCCCAATAGGTATTAATACTCTCTTTCTTCAAGGCTCAGGAGGTGGCGGAGGAGGTGCGGGAGCAAATGAAAGTACAACAAAATCAGTAAGTTACACTTCTAGTACAACATGGACAGTGCCAAATGGGGCGAATAAGATTACAATTTTAATCACTGGTTCAGGCGGCGGTGGTGGGGCAGGAAATGGTCAGCCAAATAGCGGTACTGCTCCTAGCGGATTGTCGTATACATCCTGTCTTACTGACGAAATGACACAGCTAAGGGGTGCTGAAGATGAAAACGATTTATGTTGGACGCCTTATGTTACATATGACCTTGTAAGGCCTTTTCGATATCACGCTTGGCTTCGTGATAATCAATTTGTAGGGTATACAACTGCTTATACGGATCCGGCAAGCTGTTGGCACTATGACTCAAATATTGAAAGGTTTAATAAATGTAACGAAGGCGTAGAATTCTGTGGTTATGCAGATATGTGCACAAGTGGCGGGGCAAGTTATGTGTGCAGTCAGTACAACTATAACAATATGACAAATAATGGAGGCATGTCTGATGACCAATTATTGCCATATTATTACGTTTACAGGCTGCCAACAAATACAGAATTAAAAAAGTTTGAAAATAATCTTGATAATGCAAAATATTGGAACTTAAAAACAACAAATAAATTAAATATACCAATGGCAATGACAATAGGCGGACTATCGCCTAATGACAGTTATGAATTGCGCAATGGGTTTACTGATTGCATAGGTGCACAAGCTTCTCATTGCACCACGTACGCGATATGGGGCCAGGGCGATGTTATGTTAGTAGTCGAAAATAACAAATATATTGTTTATCCAAAAAATACAAATGAAGCAGCAGGCGTACGTTGTGTTCGCGCCCTTAAAAAATACAACAACTACTCCGCCTCAGGAGGTGCATCAGGAGCAATCATGGAAAAAGAGATTAACGTATTACCTAATGACAAATTAGAAATAACAATAGGAACAGGAGGAGACGGAGGAAAGTATGGAACAAATGCAAGTAACGGAATAGCAACAAGAAGCGGGAACGGAAAACAGGGAGGACAAACTAA
>CALUWF010000022.1 GCA_944324405.1 Candidatus Gastranaerophilales bacterium
TCCCCTTCGCCCTCACACACTACAGACTCGCTCGTTCAAACAACGTGCAGTCGCACTGTCGTTTGAACTTCGCTCGTGTAAAAAAAAGAGAAGCCGCGAAACGCGGCTGATTAGGGATATTCAAATCTTTTTATTATTTTATAACCCCATCATTGTACAAAATCGTGCAGTTTGTAACATCGTCCGTTAAAGCGAATAAAAAAGGGTGTTTTCATATAGATATATGATGTCAAAAGAATAATATTAAATGACAATATTATTAAAATAGGACTTGGGATATAACATTAAATGGATCAGCAGAATATAGAGGTCGATTCATATAAAAAAATCGTAAGATTGTCCGACGAAGAGTTAAAAAATCTCTGGGAGGAATATTATCTTGACCGCGCCAACAAAACGGTTCGCGACAAGCTTATCGTGCAATATATTTATCTTACGCGTTATGTAATCGGGCGTGTAAAGGTTAATCTGCCGCCAAGTTTTTCTTATGAAGATATTGCAAGTTATGGTGTAGAAGGGCTAATTGACGCCATTGAAAAATTTTCCCCAAATAAAGGTGCAAAATTTGAAACATATGCTCTTATGAGAATAAGGGGTGCAATAATAGACAGAATACGTTCCTCTGACTGGCTTCCGCGTACCATAAGAAAAAAAATTAAAGATGTTAAACTTGCCGCAGAAAGACTTAAACAAGAGCTCGGCAGGGCTGCAACCACAAAAGAAATCGCAGACGTTATGGGCCTTGAAAAAGAAAAAGTCGAAGAAATCCTCGCATCTGACACATCTGTCGATTCACTGTATGATAAAAAAGGTGTCGGCGAAGAGAGTGTTGAGATAATCGACACGATTGAGGATAAAAATTCGGCCCGTCCCGAAGAAGAAATTGAAAAGAAAGACGCCAAGCGCGAACTTGAAGCGGCGCTTAAAAAGCTTCCCGAACGCGAAAGAATGCTGCTTGTATTTTACTATCACGAAAATATGACGCTCAAGGAAATTGGTGAAGCCATAAACGTTTCAGAATCCCGAGTCTGCCAGCTCCATGCACAGGCAATTATGAAACTCAGAAATATTTTGAGTTCAAAGCGCTCCGAGAGAATGAACAGGTCTATTGTATAAATTTTGCAAAATTTTTTCTTTACGTGTTTTTAAATACTGTAATTTTATATTATGACATGTGAGGAATTGGAATGCTTGGCAATAATATTTCTTTTGGGAAACTTTATCTTGGAACACCGGAAAATAAAAATGCCGCAAAATATGCAGTCAGTGAATTTGTTCAGGGTGATGAAAAACTCGTGACAAGTTTTTCGACATTATGCAGTATTATGAATGAAAAAAGCGGCAAAGACGCCATTGTGCTTGATATGCACAAAAATAACGAGGATGATATATTTTTTAATTTAAAATCAAGCACAACCCATAAAACGCGCGGTAGCGAATGGCGCAGTACGGATTATACAATTTTTCATAACAGGATAAATGCGAATGCTTCAAAGGAGAGCAAAAGCAACTTTTTAAATATGCTCTATAAAGAGTTTAAAACAAATATCGAAACCGGAAGATTTTTTCTGGATAATTTGTCAAAAAACTATAGTCCAAAAAATCCAAAAAGCCCGCTTACTTTTAATATTTCGGGAGTCCAACTTGAAAATATTATAAGGCTTACGCTGTGCGACAAGCAGACAAGTGATGAACTGGCAAAAAGCATAAAAGACATTGAGCAAAGTTTGCAAAAAAGCGGTAACAGCGGACATATCTCGGCAAGATACAAAGGGAATTCAATACTTTCACTGTCGCTGCACTGCAATAACGGCAAAAGATTTAGTGTTGATATTGATATACGCGGAAATAGTGAAGACAAATGCAAATTATTGAAGAAATTTACCTCTGATATACAAACAAGGCTTAAAAATAAGACACAGTTAAAAGTAGACGCATTATTTGATATGTATTCTTAAATAAAAAAAATGTTTGCAGTTATCGCAAACATTTAAAACACGAGGATATTAAGAGAGAGTAATAAGTATATCTTCTTTAGCCTTTTGCGCAAACGGGCAAAAGTCCTTTTTATATCGTTTATCTTCCTTTTAATTTTAATTCCCTTACTCTTTAATAAAGTTTTTTACTGTAAAAAAATTGCCTGCCGTAAAACAAAATGTTAAGAAATATTAAAAAATCCGCAAGATAAGAACCTGCGGATTAAAAATGTAATGCTGAAATCTATTTTACTTCTTTTGCCTCAATCTTTTTGGCTTCATCAGCTGCGCAAGATTGGGCTTTATGATTGTCTTCCTTCTCGAGTTGTTTATTTATGATAACCGTCTGAATAATTTGGAAAATATTGCTTGTTACAAGATATAAAAGCACGCCCGCCGGGATGGGAATAAAAATAAATGTTAAACCAATCATAAGGGGCATAACCGTACCCATCGATTTTTGAATTGCCTGCTGGGTCGGATCTTGCTGCATATTTTTTTGAGAAGACATCATAACCTTTTGTGAAACCCACATTGTGAGCGCAAACAAAAGCACAAGGAATATAACATCGTAATGAATTGCACTTTGAACCTGTGCCACAGGTACGTTTGCGGCAAGGATGTTGTTCATTGGGGTGAATGTAATTTTTTCTGTTTCTTTTGTCTGATTATCAATTACATTTATCTCAACTTTTTTAATAGCCTTAAGCTCTGCAAATGTAAGCTTTAAGCTGTCGGGATACATTTTAAGGTCAAAGTTTTCATTGGGCCTTATTTCGCCCTGTACCGTTATAGCCTTTGTGGGACGGTCGACCTTGACGTTTTCAATCACTTTGTCTTCAAGATAGACTTTTGCCGTTTTTCCAGCAGTAAAGCTATCGTAAGGCCCTACCACAAATTTACCGTCAAAAGACTGTCCGGCAGTTGATTTTATCGTAGCATCAAGCCTTTTGATAAATAAAAAGCCTGCATCTCCCGCTTGTTGAATAAATTGAGGGCTCATAAGGGCGGTATACAAAAGGATGAATACAGGAAGCTGTAATAAAAGCGGAAGGCAGCCGGCCATGGGGTTAAACTTGTGCTCTTTGTAAAACTCCATCATTTTTTGCTGCATCATCTGCGGATTGCTTTTGTATCTGTCCTGAATAGCTTTCATTTTAGGCTGTAAAAGCTGCATATTTCTCATGGAACGTTGTTGCGAAATGCTTGAAGGCCACATGCAGGCTCTTACAATTATGGTTAAAAGAATAATTGCCAGCCCCCAGCTTCCCGCAAAATCTGCCAGTATATGCAATATTGAAAGCGTAAATCCTACAAAATCCATGTTATCTCCTAAAAGTTCATGCCAATATGGCGTAGTACGATTTTAATTTTACCTTAAACATGATATTATTCACATATGAATTACACTTTTGATACAATTTGTGCCATTGCCACTCCCTTGAGCACGGGGGGAATAGGCGTTATAAGGATTAGCGGCGAAGATGCAATTGAAATTGCCGCAAAAATATTTAATAAAAAAATTGTGCCAAAAGCGATTAATCACGGCTGGATAGTATACAAAGGCGAAAAAATAGACGAGGTCATAATACTTCCTTTTCTTGCGCCAAACAGCTATACCGGTGAAAATGTGGCCGAAATTCAAACACACGGTTCACCTGTTGTTATAAATCAAATTTTGAATATTATCCTTGAAAATGGTGCAAGGCTTGCGCAAAAAGGAGAATTTACAAAAAGAGCTTTTTTAAACCACAAAATTGATCTTTCGCAAGCAGAAGCGGTACTTGATTTAATAAATTCAAAAACCCAAAAAAGCGCACATGGTGCTGCGGGCAGTCTGAGCGGTCTTTTGAGAATAAAAACCGAAGAAATAAAATCAAAAATAAGTGATATTTTGGGCAAAATCATCGCTTCACTTGATTTTCCGGATGATGTTGCAGAGGTTGGCTACGATGAAATTATCAAAAACATTGAAGATGCAATATATGAAATTAAAGAAATTTTAAAAAATGCAAAAATGCACAACATCCTAAGACAGGGAATAAAAGTTGCGGTAGCCGGGCGCCCAAATGCCGGGAAGTCCTCGCTCTTTAATGCACTTTTAAATCTTGAGCGTGCAATTGTAACTGAAATCGAGGGCACAACGCGCGACACCATAACGGAAAGTCTTGAAATTAACGGTATAAGTGTAACACTTATAGATACGGCAGGTATTCGGGATAAAAGTCCGGACAAGGTTGAAAAAATAGGTATTGAGCAGTCTAAAAACGCAATAGAACAGGCAGATGTCGTCCTTTGCCTTTATGACGGATCTTGCGGGTTTAGTGAAGCTGATAAGAAAATTTTTGAACTTGCAAACAATAAAAAACATATAGTTGTGCGTACAAAATCTGACTTGTGTGACAAAAGCAATAAAACAACGGAGGATGAAATTTCAATAAGTTCAAAAACAAAAGAAGGTATAGATGAGCTAAAAAGAGCGATATACAACGAAATAACGGAATTAAATCCTGCCGGAAGCGAATTTTTAACAAATCAAAGACATCAGTACTGTTTTAGAGCAGCTCTTGAAGCACTTGAAAATGCGTTACAAGGCGCAAAAGACGGCGAATTGCAAGATTTAATCAGTATTGATCTTAAAGCTGCGCTTACAAACCTCGGCGAAATAAGCGGGGAAGTCATAACCGACGATATTTTAAATAATATTTTTGAAAATTTCTGTATCGGAAAGTAATTTTAGCTTTTGTAACAAAATGTAAACAATTGTATTCATGTTGTTATAAAAAACTTAACATAGGGAATAGTATTAATGTAAAGATAATATGGCTGAAATAAGTTTCAAAAAGTTTTCTCTCTAATTCCTCTCTCTAATATGTGGTAAATTTACTGGCTCTTTGGGTCAGTTTTTTTTATGTTTATTTTTTGTTTTTTGCTATATAATGATGTAGCTATGTTAATGGAATTTTTATACGCAAAAATACACAGGGCAACCGTCACGGACGCAAATTTAAACTATATCGGTTCAATAACAATTGACAGAGCGCTTCTTGAAGCGTCAAATATAAAGGTTAATCAAAAAGTTGAAATTTTAGACATTAACAATGGGGAAAGATTTTCCACATACGTTATTGAAGGTAAAAAAAATTCCGGCACAATATGTTTAAACGGTGCTGCGGCAAGAAAGGTACAAAAGGGCGACAAGGTAATAATTGTTGCTTATGCAATTTTAAATGAGCAAGAGCAGAAGACATTTGTCCCCAAAATTGTTCATGTGGATGAGAATAATAAGATTGTCTAGCTTCTTGATAAAGCAACTTTTCCGCTTCTTACAAAATCCTTGTAACCGTAAGGTTTAATGAGTTCGATTAAAGCTTGAATTTGTTTTTCGTCGGCAACAATTTGCAGCGTGTAATTTTTATCTGTTATATCAATAACTTTAGCACCCGTAACTTCCGCTATTCTTAAAATTTTATCGATATCTTCGTCTTTTGCCTGAAGTTTTACCATAACAATTTCGCGCTCGATTGCTTCATTTACCGATAAATCTGATACTTTTAAAACCGGAATAAGCCTGTGCAGCTGTTTGCAGATTTGTTCTATTGCTTCGCTTGATGCAACGGTTGTAATTGTAATTTTTGAATAGTTCCTGTCAATTGTAGGTGCTACAGTGAGGCTTTCAATGTTATAGCCGCGTCCGGAGAATAAATCCACCACGCGCGAAAGCACTCCGGCTTCATTTGTTACAAGTATGGATAAAGTATGTAGTGTGCTCATAATCTCTCCTAGCAAACTTTTTGATCATTTGAAAGCAAAATTTTATTTAATGGCTGTCCTGCAAGTACCCAAGGATATACCATTTCAAAGTTTTCAACCACAAAATCTATAAATACGGAGCAATTTGACTCCATTGCTTCTTTAAGTGCAGGAATAATTTCTTCTTCCTTCTCAACCCTTATCCCCTTTGCGCCGTATGCTGCCGCAAGTTTTACAAAATCAGGGGAGGAAATTTTTGTCTGGCTGTAGTGTTTGTTGAATAATTTTTCCTGCCATTGGCGAACCATGCCTAAATAACCGTTATTGATAACACAATTAACAACTTTTAAACCATAGTCCATACAGGTTGCAAGTTCTTGGATATTCATCTGGATTGAACCATCTCCTGCTATATTTAAAACAAGTGCGTTTTTATCCGCTATTGCAGCCCCTATTGCCGCAGGGAAACCAAAGCCCATTGTACCAAGACCGCCGGAGGTTATAAAGTGTCTCGGTTCGTCCATTTTAAACATTTGTGCGCACCACATTTGGTGTTGTCCGACTTCGGTACAGACAATGGGGTGAAATGGTTTTGTGTACTCATAAATTGTCTCAATTACTTTAACGGCGCTTAATTTATCCGAAGGACACTGCGGAATGGCGCGTTTTTGCTTCCATTCGTCAATTTGTTTCATCCATTTTTCTTTTGCGCCATGGTCAATTGTAAAAGGTTTTGATGTAAGCATATCTATCATTGCGCTTAAAACGTTTTTGGCGTCACCGACTATCGGGATATCGACTTTTACATTTTTTGAAATAGAACAAGGGTCAATATCCACATGAATTACTTGCGAGTCGCGCGCAAAGCGTTTGAGACAGCCTGTTATTCTGTCGTTAAAGCGAGTGCCTACCGCAAAAATAACATCGGCGTGAACTACTGCAAAATTAGCCCAGTAGTTGCCGTGCATACCAAGCATGCCAAGGCTTTGAGGTGATGTTTCAGGGTACGTTCCTTTGCCCATTAAAGTGTGTGTAACGGGTATTTCAAGAAGTTGCGCAAGCTTTGTAAGCTCATAACATGCATCAGCCTGCAAAACACCGCCGCCCGAGATTATTACCGGGCGCTGCGCTTCTCTTAAAAGCTTTAGCGCCTTTGAAATTTGAAGCGGGTGACCCTTGTAAGTCGGGTTGTATCCTGCAAGTTTAATTTCTTTCGGGTATTCAAATGCCGCTTTTGCCACAAGGATGTCTTTTGGCATATCAATTACCACAGGGCCCGGTTTACCTGTTGTTGCTATATAAAAAGCTTCCTTTATTATTCTTGCAAGGTCTTTTACATCCTTTACGAGGTAATTATGTTTACAGCAAGAACGGGTAATGCCCACGATATCGGCTTCCTGAAAAGCATCGTTTCCGATTTGTTCCGTTGAAACCTGTCCGGTAAATACTACCAGCGGATAACCGTCGTAATAAGCATTTGCAATACCCGTTACAGTGTTTGTTGCCCCCGGGCCTGATGTAACAAGTGCTACGCCGGGGCGGCCCGATACACGTGCATAACCTTCTGCGGCATGTATTGCGGCCTGTTCGTGGCGTACAAGGTAGTGCTTGATTTTATCTTGGTTATATAAGGCCTCATAAATGTTCAAAATTACGCCGCCCGGATAACCGAAAATATCAGTGACGCCCTGTGCTTCCAGTGATTTAAGAAAGATTTGTGCACCGGTGAACATTTCTTTAGCCATGTCATTTTCTCCATTACTTTCTGGTATAATTGCATTATACTATGAACATAAAGTCAAGTGAAATTAATTTAAAAAATATACCGGGAGATATAAAAGGAGGGCTTCTCGGGGCAATTATTGCACTGCCGCAGGCACTTGCTTTTGGTGTTGCAGTGGGTACGGGTGCTTCAAGCGGTATTTGGGGGGCAATAATTTTGTGCTTTATTGCCGGGCTTTTTGGATGTAATCAACCGCTTTTATCAGGCCCCACAGGCCCTGCCGCGATTGTCACGGCGTCTGCTCTTGCAATTGTTAACGGAAGCACTCAATCGCTTTTTGCGGTAATTTTTCTTGCCGGGCTTTTTCAGGTAATAATTTCAAAAAGTGCACTTATACAAATTGTAAAATACATACCCTATCCTGTTATATCCGGTTTTATGAATGCGGTCGGTGTAATACTTATAATTTTGCAATTCAACTCTTTTTTTGGTGCAAAATCCCTTGCTACGCCGCTTTTAGCTTTTGAAAATTTTGGCCCGGCACTTCAAAATATAAATGAACATGCGCTTGTGATAGGTGTTTTAACCCTTGCATTGATTTTTTGGACACCAAAGTGCATTACAAAGATTATCCCTGCGCAAATTTTTGCGCTTATTTTATCAACGGTATTTGCAAGCGCATATCAGCTTAATTTGCCTTTGGTACAGGGAGTAAGTCCTCATTTGCCAAGTGCAATCAGTGCTGATTTTTCAAATATAAAAGAGCTTGTAATACCTGCGTTTATAATTGCAATTGTCTGCTCTTCCGAAAGTCTTTTGACAAATCTTGTTGTTGATTCGCTTACAAAAACAAAATGCAATACCGGAAAAATGGTTTTTTCGCAGGGATTGGGAAATATTGCTTGTTCGTTTTTTGGTGCAATACCGGGCTCAGGCGCCACCATGCGCTCCGCTGCGGCAATTAAGGCCGGAGGAGCAACAAAACTCTGCGCAATCAGTTGTTCTCTTGCACTGCTGCTAATTGTATTATTTGCCTGTGACTTTACAAATAAAATACCCCTAAGCGCGCTTGCCGCAATACTTTTTAAGGTCGGGTGGGATATAGTCGATACAAAGCTTTTAAAAATTGTAAAATACGCTCCCAAGCAGGACTTAATTGTTATGTTTGCCGTATTTTTTATAACCATATTTTACGATATTATTTTGGGAGTAGGCACGGGAATTGTGTTATCCGCCTTAATTTTTGCAAAACAGCTTGCTGATAGCACAAATGTTAAATTTAAAGATATTGAAGATGAACACTCGATTGAAATAGAGAAAAAACTGCGCGATGAAACAGGGTATAAAATAAGAGCTGTGCACATTTTTGGTGAATTTTTCTTCGGAAGCGCAACTCAAATCATCTCTCATTTTGAAGAAATCCTGGGTACCAAACATCTTATTATATGCTATGAATCTGAAAATATCCTTGATATCAGTGCGGTATTTGCTTTTGAAGATATAATTACAAGGTTGAAATCGCAGAATATCAAGCCCTATCTGGTAATTAAAAATTCAAAAATCCTCAAGCAGCTTGAAAATTTAAAAATAAGCGAACAAATAGGGGCAAAAAATATATTCTATAGTGAGGATGAAGCAATAGAGCGGGCAAAGACTGTTTTAAAACTTGAAAGCCCCCTGAAAAATCACTGATTATAGCCCTGTGAGGGATAAATTTTTTTGTTGTTTTGTATATTCTTTCCACTAAAAGAAAGGAAACAAAATGACAAATAAGCTCGACATATTTAAATGTGATGTTTGCGGAAACATTATAGAAGTTGTGATACCGGGTTATGGTGAACTTGTATGCTGCAATAAGCCGATGAGGCACCTTGTTGCACAAAGTGTTGACGAGGGGCTTGAAAAACATGTGCCCGTGCTTGAAAAAAATGAGGACGGACAAAAAGTTATAAGAGTCGGTTCACAGCCGCATCCTATGGAAGAAAATCACTATATACAATTTATTGAAATTGTTTCAAACGATCGCAAACACGTAAAAAGAAAATATTTATTACCCCATGACGAACCACAGATGAAACTTAAATGCACTTGCAAAAACAATGGCGGTTTTGAGGTTATTGAATACTGTAATATTCACGGTTTATGGGGAAACAAATTTGAAGGAGAAAATTAAAATGGAAAATAAAATAAATAACCTTTTAAACGCTCAAATAAATCTTGAATTTTTTAGTGCTTATTTATACCTTGCAATGTCAACATATTTTAGTGAAATAAACATGGACGGCTTCGCCAAATTTATGAAAAAACAAGCAAAAGAAGAACTTGAGCATGCTCAAAGAATTTATGACTATCTGCTTTTAAGGAACGAAAAAATAACCTATCAAAGAATTGAAGCGCCGGATACCAACTGGACAAACGCAAAAGACGTACTTGACGGTGCCATAGAACATGAAAAATTTGTAAGTGAAAAAATAAAAGAAATTTACAAAGCGGCAGATGAACTTGATGATTACGCTACATTGAATTTGCTCGATTGGTTTATAGATGAGCAACTTGAAGAGGAAGAAAAATTCAGAGTCTTAAAAGAAAAAATACAGGCATTTGACGAGTGCAGCTGCACGCTTGAAGTGATGGACAGGGAGCTTGACAAGGAGTAGATAAATATAAAACCGGGCGGCAGTTAAAAACGCCGCCTATTTTATTATTTTTTTACAAAATTTATTTATCGAACATTTGTCGCAAAGCGGCTGTCTTGGCTTGCAGATATTTTGACCGTGGGTTACAAGAAGGGTGTTAAAATCAATCCAATATTTTTTCGGAAGTTTTTTTCTGAGTGCAAATTCCGTTTCCTCCGGCGTTTTTGTGCAAACATACCCAAGGCGGTTTGAAATTCTGTGGACATGCACATCTACGCATATTGCGGGTTTATTAAACCCTTTTGTTAAAACAAGATTTGCCGTTTTTCTGCCCACCCCTTTGAATTTTACCAGTTCTTCAATCGTATCGGGCACTTTTGAATTGTATTTTTCAACAATCTCGCGCGATAAATCTATTATTTGCTGCGCTTTATTATGATAAAAACCGACGGGGTAAATGGCCTTGCTGAGCGTATCCGTGTCAATATTTATCATCTCGTCCGGCGTTTTTGCAAGTTCAAGCATACGCATTGATGCCGGATAGGTTGTTTTATCGTTTGTGCGAAGACTTAAAATGCAGCAGATTAAAACAATATAAGGATCGCCTATATTTTCCATAAACTCTACAAATTCCGTTCTTTTAACGGCATTTGTAGAGTTATCCTTCCTGAGGTTTTCTATAATTTTATCTGTATCCATTTTGGCAACTTGCATATAATTACAGTTATGATTATAATACGTAAAAAGGAGAATACAAAATGAGTAACGCCAAAGACATAAACGATGCAACTTTTGACTCGGAAGTTTTAAAAAGCGAAACCCTTACCCTTGTGGATTTTTGGGCGCCGTGGTGCGGCCCTTGCAGAAAAATGGGCCCGCTGCTCGACGAAATAGCTTCTGAATTTGAAGGAAGGCTCAAAGTCGTAAAAATTAACACGGATGAAAATCTCAAAACCGCAAAAGAATATCAAATAAGCGGTTTGCCGAGCCTTTTGCTCTTTAAAAACGGCGAAGCCAAAGAAATAATGGTTGGTTTAATGCCAAAATCTTCCATTGTTTCAAATATCGAAAAGTTGTTGTAAAATTAACGCCTCCCTTTGGAAAACGGGAGGCGTTTTTATTATTTCAGAAATGTGTTTTTATAATCAGGGATTTTAAACACCCTTTTATCTTCGTCTTTTCTGGTAAATACTTCATATATTTTGAGCGATTTTTCTTTTGATGAATTTAGATAATTTTCATCAATATATTTTTTGTAAACTTCATTTAAATTGCCGCTATAGTTGCCGAGAGTTTTTGCAAATTTTGAAAGCTCATCTCTGTTTGCTCCGCCTGCGTATGCTTTTGTTTTGGCGTCTGTTCCCGAAGGACGGATTTCAACAAATTTGTCGCTAAAATCAAAATAGGTGCCATCTCCCACAAATTTAACATCCAAAAGATTTGAAAAATCAAGTTCTTTAAATGTTGACGAGAGGATTTCTTTAACATTTTCAAGGGTTATTTTGTTTTCATATTTTGCAATTGCAAGTGTCAGATAGAAAATGTCGTTTTTAGTTCTGAGTCCTTCGCCTGTTTTTTTCGCTTCTTTTAATTTTTCAATGTCGGGTTCGGATTCGTTATAGTATGCAATATCTTCTCTTACGTCATATTTTGCAACTATATTATTATCCGTCATGACTTTTTTCAAATGTTCCCATAGCGGGATTTTAAGGCTTGCAACAAGGGCGGAGGTTACAATTATGGCTTCGGTTGCACTTTTTTCTCTCATTGCAAGGGCGCATCTTCCGCCCAAGGATTTGATGATTTCATTTGAGCCGATAATCATACCGCCTGATTCTTCGCCTCCGAAAATCATTCTTGGCGAAGCACCGAGAGACACGGATTTGTTAAATATATCGGTTATTTTAATGTCGTTTATACCTTGCTCTATTTGATATTCGATTTTCTTTACGGCATTTGCGATTTCTTTAAAACCGACAGGCGTGTTAATCACTGCAATGTCATTGTTTTTTGCCCACTCGTCCCAGCTTTTTGAACTTGCGGTTGTTTTTACAATAAAACGCCTGTGTTTATTAAATTCGCCGTTTTCTTTTAACCTTTGCGTCCAAAAGTCCATTATCATTAAAAATGCCTGATTGGCGCTAAAAACACATAGTATTCTTTCATTATCAAGCTTGACAACGTCAACCCCGACCTCTTTTATTTTGTCAGAGTTTTTAATGTCTTCAATTTGAACAACGCTTAATCTGTCATGGTCAGGGTCTGTTATAAGACATACGGTACCTATGGGATAATTTTTAAGTTTTTCATCGTATTTAAGCGTTTCGATAACCGGGAAATATTCTTTGCCCTCCTTATTTTTGGCATTAACCGTAATATCGAGCGACCAATCGTAAAATTTCCCTTCTTTTATGTCTTTGCCGATAGAGTGGAAAAACGGGTCTTCTTCAGTGTTGAGCCAGTCAAAATTATCGCTTATTTGAAGTTTGTCCAAAATTTTACTTAAAGTATTATAAGCGGCACCGCCTACTGCGTCTATTACAATTTTTTGTTTAAAATTTTTAATTAAATTAATGTTCTTATCATCCGCAACACCGGATTTTAAATATTCGACGTATAAATCAATGCCGTTATTGAGTTTTTGCATTGTTTTTTCATCAATCAACGCGTTATTCGCAGCTTCAAATTCAATTTTGTATTCGCCTTTTGTTTCGGCAGTGTTTAAAATTTGTTCAATTTTTGAAACAAATTCCATGCTCTCGTCGGGTAAAAACTGTGAACCCTGGTTGTTTAAATCTTTTGTCGCGTTTTTGACGCTTATACCATGGGAGCTTGTAATGTATTCGGCGCCGACTAAATCAAGCTTAAAAGCAAGAAATGACGCAAGCCAAATCGGTATAGTTTGGCGCTTTAGAGGGGTTAGGGTACGTATGTTAAGTGCGCTTTGTATACGGGCAATAATATCAAGGTAAATTTTTGAATTGTAGCGTACTTCGCAGCCGACAAGCTTGATTAGTTCACAGTCGGGGTATTTTTCTTTTAATACAAGCGCCTTAGCAAGTGTTGCAAGAGTTATGCCGATTGTATTAATCGGAAATCTTGTATCATGCGGGTATATAATGTTTTGAGGGCCTCTAATACCGGCTGTTGATACCATTGCTTCTTTTTTATAGGCTTCAAACCACTTTTTAAGCTCCAAACGTTCAACAAGTTCTTTTGTAAGCGTAAAAGTGAATTTGTTTTTATCTTCATAATTAAAAATTTTATCCGCTTTAATTGCTGCGGGGGTATTTTTTTCAACCCCGTCCAGCAGCATATTTTCAAGTTCGGACGGATTTTCTTTACTCATTTAAGTTCCTTCCATACTAATTGTGCCGGAACTATTTTAACACAAAATTATTTTTATGCCTTAACCGTTTGGTTTGCGCTTGCCTCTTTTTTCTTTTGTTCGTCTTTGGCTTTTTGCGAAATAGTCTTTTTGCCGGTCAATTTAGACATAAATCTAAAATATTTGCCCCAGAAATCATCACGTTCGAGATTTTGCCTGTCGTGTTCTTCTATTTGCGCACGGGTCATTTTTCTTGTCGGTACGCCTATGGATTTACGTATAAGATTTTCGTTTGTAAATTCTGTCGCGGCAGCAACAAGTCCGGCACCCAGAAGGCTTCCGTGATACGTTTTTTCAAATACGGTATTAAACAAATTCATAAGGAGCGAATTAAAGAAGAAATTTGAAACCTTGTGCATAACCCTTTCTTTTGCAACCGCATTTGCGCCTTCCACATCTTCGCCATGAGAAGTTATCAACACTTCATTTCGATAATCATTTACGAAGAAATAGCTTGCTATAAGAGTTACGAAAGGTCTTGAAATCGCCGCAAGGGTAGAATTTTTATATGCAGACTTTCCGGTTTTATTTTCCGTTGATAAAAGAGTTGTCCTTTTTATGAATTTTTCAAGTTCCGGTTCGCTCATTTTGGCTTTAGCTTTGCTGTAAACGTTGTACAAGCCTATTAAATCGCGTGAAGCTATCTTTGAAGCATTTTGCGCGGATTCGCTGTCAAAAACTCTGCTTACCAACCTTGAGGGGAAGCGAATTGCACCCCATAAAAATCCAAAAGGATAAGTTATTGCTTTTATAAATGGTGCGACGATTTTTTTGTCCACTCTGCCGAGCTTTACAAATTCGACTTCTTTACCGTTTATGTTTTCGCTAAATCTTTTGTATTTGTCGGTGTTTTCAAGTGCCTCTTCAAAAGCCTTGGCGTATTCGTGCATATTATATTCTTTGTCTATTTTATTAAGCATTTGCTTGTATTCATCAAGAGGAACTTTGAAATCCTTCCTTGTGATAAAGTCGTAAGCATTGTCAAAACCTAATCTTGCGGAATGCAGAAAACCGTCCAGCTGCGGACATTTTTTTCTTACCTGGCCGACGCCAAGCCCTGCAACAAGTAATACGCCTGCTGCTTTTAAAACGTTTTTAAAGCTTAAAATATCTTGTATATTGCCTTTTTTACTTTCTTCAGAGCCCTTAAACTGCATTTGATAAGGTTTTGCATTCAGATTGTTTTCAAATTGTCTGAAAATTTCAGGCATGTTGCCAAAGGTTTCCCTTGAAACAGAATAAGGTGTGTTTGTTTGCTGTGCGGATTGTTCGTCATCCTTATTCTGCTGTGCGGCGTTGTTTTTGCTTTTCGGGTGTTTGTGATAAGAGTAATCTTTTGCTTCATTTGCACTGAGCGGGTGAAGCGGCATGCCGTTTATCAGGCGCGATAGAATTTCTGAGACAAGAGAAGTGCCTGAAATTGTTGCAAGTGCAATATATTTATTTGCATTTGCGTATTTTGAAAGCGCTCCCAGCGTTAAGAATGTCATTGCGGCACTCATCAAAATCCTTGAACTTTCTTGTTTAAAGCGTTTTTTCTGAGATTTTTTCGCAAGGGCGTCGTCATCGTTTTGGATTCTTGAAATGTTGTAAAAGTCAATTCCCGCCATTGTAGAACTTACAAGACCCGTAAACAGCCTGTTAATTGTACGCTCGTCAGCAGTTTTGTAGTTGCCTTTAACTTCGCTTGTGGCGTGGATTATGTTGTTTAAAATTGTTTGCGCGCCGTCTTTTGCCGTATCTTCCGCTTTATTACCGGATATCAGCGCACCGAGCGCCTTTTGTTTTCCGTTTATATTGCCGGCGCCTTTTGATAAATCGGAAAGCGCCCCTTGCATAATGCAAAACAGCTCTTGAGTATTTTTATAATCCGCCCTTTTTTTCATGGGCTTTGAATTTAATACACTCTGTGCAAAATCATGCAAGGCTCCTGAATTTTTATACTTTGAAATACCTCCGAACATCCAGCCGGCAATATCAAGCCATAAATCTTTAAAAGGGTATGCAGCGCTTTTTAAAAACTTCTGCAAAATGCCTTCATCCGTAAAAATTACATTTCCTTTATTGTCAAAAGTCAGTCTGGAATTTAAATTCAGCTTATTAAGCCCGTCTTTTAGTTCATTTTCTATTTTTGAAAATTCACCGCCAAAAAGTTCGTCCAAGCGGAGTTTTTTGGAATTGTAATCAGAAAAAGTTTCAACACTTTTTGTAAGTTTATCACTGATTGCACCAAATGCGGAACCTGCTCCTGAAAAAGAAATGTTGTCTTTTGTTATTTTTGGAGAGTAAAGTGCAACCGCGCCTTGTTTTTCATACTTCTCACGGTTTTTGTAAACTGTTCCCGTATTTACTTTTTGTAATTTAAGGTTCATCTCAGCCCTTAAAAATTATTTCACACTCATAACTCTATTAGCAAGTAATTGTAAACTAATTGTTATAATTTTAACTCGCATAGTACATGCTTACAAAACATATGAAAAATTAATTTTGCTCTTATATTGCTAAATTTATATTTTTGTAAAAAATTTGTCATTTGCGTGCAAATAAATTATCCTGTAAATATGGATACTAACGGGAAAATTGTACTTGTAGATGACGAGATTATGGTAACAAAGACCCTCTCAACCCTTTTGAAGTTGGAAGGTCTTAGGGATACCGTGACTTTTAATAATCCAAAGGATGCTCTGGAATATTTAAAAAGTAATTCATGCGAACTTATCATTTCGGATTTTATCATGCCGGAGATGGATGGTATTGAATTTTTATCCCGCGTAAAAGAATTTGAAATTCAATCAGATACGACACAAATTCTCTTAACGGGTTATGCGGATAAAGAAAATGCAATTAAGGCAATAAATGAAATAGGGATTTTTAAGTACATTGAAAAACCCTGGAATAATGATGATTTAATTTTAAATATAAAAAATGCCATCGAGCGCACAAATTTAAAAAGAGCGCTGAAAGAAAAAATTATTCAATTAAAAAGGGCAAATGACGAGCTTGAAGAGTATTCAAAAAATCTTGAACTGCTTGTACAAAAAAGGACAAAAGAACTGTATGAAAGCAGAGAAAAATTAAACGCTATTTTTACAAATTGTGCGGACGGCATTGTGACTTTTAAAAAGGATTACCTTGTGGCTTCATTAAATGAAGCAGCCTGCGGCATGTTCGGTTTGGATGAAAAAGAGCTTTTGAATAAAAACTTTTTCGAACTTATAATTAATGAAAAAAATCAAAAAGTGCCAAATCCCTTCAAGCTAAACGACCCTTTGTTTTTGAGAGATTTTAGCCTTATTAATTATAAAAAAGACACAAAAATCCCCGTCGAAATAAGTCTTGCGAGAATTAAAAATGACGAAAATCCTTTTGTGGTAGCTGTTTTAAGAGATGTTTCGTATCAGAGAGAAAGTGAAAGACTGCGCGATGATTTTATTGCAACGCTTACGCATGATTTAAGAACGCCGCTTCTTGCCGCGATAAGCGGTTTGGAATTTATTTTAAACGGAACACTCGGCGAAACGAATGAAAAACAAAAAGAGCTTTTATCAGCCATGAAAAAAAGCAATGAGGATATGCTCGGGCTTACAAATGCACTGCTTGAAGTTTACAGGTATGAAGCAGGAAAAATATTTCTCTGTAAGACGAGATTTTCAATAAATGAACTGGTAAAAGAATGTGCAAAAGAATTAGATGTACTCTTTAAGCAGAATAACAGCACTTTCGAGCTTGATTTTGACTGTGACGACATTGAAATTAATGCGGATAAAAATGAGATAAGACGGGTAATTTTAAACCTTTTGGGCAATGCAATAAAGCATGGCGGAGAAAATATTAAAGTAAGGGTAACTCTTAAAAAAGAACTTAAAGATTTTATATTAAGTGTTGAAGACAATGGCGGAGGCCTGAGCGAGGATGACCAAAAGAAACTCTTTAAAAGATTTTCACAGGGCACAAGCAAAAAACGTTCCTGCTCGACAGGTTTGGGGCTTTATCTGTCAAGGAGAATAGTAGAGGCGCACAACGGTACAATTTGGGTTGAGAGTGAATTAAATAAAGGTTCAAAATTTACATTTCGACTTAAAAATGCTGCGCTTGAGGATAAGGTTTTGTTATGAGTGAAGACAAAATAAAAATTCTAATTGTTGAAGATCATATGGTTGCAAGGATGGGCATTGCAATAATTGTTGAAAATACGCCGAATTTTGAACTTCTCGGGCAGGCATGTGACGGACAGGAAGGGGTTAATCTTGCTTTAAAACTTAAGCCTGATGTTATTTTGATGGATATCGGGCTGCCAAAAATTGACGGTATTGAAGCTACGAGAAAAATAAAGGACTCCGGGCTTAACTCTTCCGTGTTAATGTTTACTTCGCGTGACAGCAGTGAAGATATTTTTGCCGCGCTCAGGGCCGGTGCTGACGGCTATATTATGAAAGGCTCGGATGAAAAAACTCTTAAAAACGCAATTGAAGCGGTAAATCAAAAAGCCGGCTGGCTGGATCCGCAAATTGCGCGTATTGTGCTTACAGGCATAAATGAACAAAAAGAAAATACAACAGACAAAGCCAAAGGCCCAAATAAATACGGACTTACAAAAAAAGAGCTTGAAGTACTTGCACTAATTGTCGAAGGGCTTTCCAATAATGAAATAGCCCAAAAACTTGTAGTGTCCTTATCTACAACAAAGGCGCATGTGCACAGTATTTTGCAGAAACTTTATCTTCCGGATAGAACAAAAGCCGCAGTTACCGCACTTAAAGAAGGTCTTGTTTAAGCATGAAAAAAAGCTTGGGTATATTTTTTATTGTTTGCGCTCTTATATACACGCAAAGTGCCCATGCTTTTAAATTGCATAATCCGTTTTCCAAAAAAAGCAGACAGGAAGCGGAAAAGATGGTGCAAACAAAAGAGGAGTGGGAAGAAAAAGCAAAAAACGTAAAACTTGAAGAAAGGGAAATACCAAATTATCAAAGACCCCAGGATAAAGACTTCAAGCCTAAGACTCCGCCTTCGACAAAATTTGCAAAATACAACGTAAATGCCGGAGAAAGAGAAGTTGATATTTCAAAACTTAAAAATAAACTGGATTTTAGAAGCCAGGGCGTATTTTCTCCGAATTTTAAATACATGGCTTATGGCGAATACTACTATTCTCCTTCATACGACAGTGTTTCAAGTGATATTTATGTTCAAAAACTTAAAAGCGGGACAACAAGAATGCAAAAGGCTCTGAGTGCGACCATTCTTAATGTAAAGCGCAGTCCGGCTATTTCTTCCGGTACGGACGGATTTACAAATCATTTGTTTTCAACCCTTACCATTGTTGACTTTTCAAAAGATTCAAAAAAACTCCTTGTAAAAGAAAAAATAGGTTCAAGTGCTGAAGGGATTTTCAGGAACTATGTCTGGATTTACTATATGCAAGGGGATGAAACACAGTGGTTTCCGATAAAATATACCGTATTAAACGAAACAATAAAAAACAGTTATGCAAGAAAAACCGGGCTTGCATTAAATAATTACAGATGGGATATACGCATACTCGGCTTTAGCAAGGAAAATCCCGATTTGGTATTATGTGAGGCTATCGCCTGGGATACGGATAAAAAAGAAATTTTTCTCGGGCTGTGGGGGTTGAATAGTAACGATGCCTCGGTAACTTTAATATCCGAAAAGCCCATACCGGTGCAAATAAGTGCAAACGGGATAATTGTTAAAGAATATTTGCCATGACCCTGTTGAAAAATTAAAAAATGTGCTATAATTATAGTAGTTGGAAGGGCAAGCGGTAAGATATGATTGATGTAAGAAATTATCCTTTTTTAGGTCAAAGAAGCCAAAAACAGGAGATTGAAAAGCTTAAAAAGGAGAATTACAGCAGGATTTACGCTCATGAGGCGGCGCATAAAGCTGCGGCAGGCTCGCTGGGCGGCCCTATTGTTATTGAATACAATTCTCAAGGCATTCCGGTTGGCGGACATGTAAGTATTAAAATTCCTTCGCTGAATAAAAAAGATCCCGACCAAACAATTTCTCAGGCAAAACAGGTAACCCGTGCAGCACTTGCTCCGGGGTCTGATTTGTCGGATGCGGATTTAAATGTTGCAAGGCAGGGCGAAGAATTGCTCGCGCAAGCTCAATCTTATAAAAGAGATATGTCAAAAAGCGGCGAAACCCTTGACCTTGTAGGCTAGCCTTTTGTAAAAACAGGCGGAGTTTGAATGTAATTCGCTTTTAATTTTAAATGCGAGAAGTCGTCTGCAATGTTGTTTGAGTTGTTAATTTTGCTTGAGCCGATATTATACATTACTTTTGCCAAGGGGTAATTTTGTTCTTCGTAATTAATAAATTTTGCCTCCTCAAAATGAGAAAAATCTTTGTAAACGTTTAAATCGCACACAACGTTTTGAGAACGGATTAAATCCGCTAAATTATCTTTTAAGACAAGCTTTATGTCTTCACCTTCATAAAAATAATACATGCCCCGCCTTGCATCAAGTACTACACAGGGATTGTTCACAGCGCAATCAACAGCAGCTTTTTTTAGTATTTCGCAAGAGTTTAATCTGACTACAGGCAAATTAAGTTCAAGCGCCATAACTTTTGCTACGCTAAGCCCTGCCCGAATACCCGTAAAGCTTCCCGGGCCGCAATTTGTAACTATTGCATCCAGATTTTTTGGTGTAATTTTTGCATTTTCAAGAATTTCTTTAATTTTGGGCAAAAGGTAGGCGCTGTGGTAATTTTTTTCATCACTTTTTATTTCAAGCTGACTGAAATCTTTTGAAGTGCCAAGCGCTATATATGTTTTATCAAGTGATGTATCAAAACAGAGAATATTCATTCTTTTGCCTCATAATCGTTTATAATTTTTTCTAAAAATTTTTTATTTTCCTCTGAACAGGCGTCAAATTCAAAAAATCTGACATCACCTTCATCGCTGTAATTTAGCACATCGGGATATGAAATTTTTACCGTTAATCGGTCTATGCTTAGCGCATCTTTGCCAAAATTTGCCCATTCCACAAAAGTCAGAACGTTCCTTGAAGAGTAGTCCAAAAGCTCTTCAAGAATTGTTTTCACCCCTTCTTTTTCCAGTCTGTAGAGGTCAAAATGATATATGGGTATCGAATAACCGCGATATTCGTTTAATATTACAAAACTTGGGCTTGTTACTTTTTCTTTGACTCCGAGTTCTTTTAAAATATACCTTACAAAAGCGGTCTTCCCTGCGCCAATATCTCCCAATAATGACACAAAGCAGCCGCATGCGGGCAGATTTTTTGCAAAAGAGCGCGCAAGTCGTCTTGTGTCATCCAAGTTTTTGCATGTAACTTTCATAAAAAAATTTTAACATAAATATACAAACCCTAAAGTTTAAATAAAGTCATGCCGAAAAAAAATATTACAAGGATATTAGTGTAATATATGGCAGAAAGGCGAAGTTTTTATGAACGAGTATTTAAATTACGGTGAATACAACCCCGATATGTGTGAATTTAATCCAAGAAGCGCAGAACTTGAAATGGAATTAAGGGAACTTGCAAAAAATGTGGAAAATCCAAAAATGTCTTTTTTGCAAAGCTTAATGAAAAGAATTTTACTTTTATCCTCCGCACAAAATTAATTGTATAATGCCCCGCAAGGGGCTTTTTTTATATCTAAAAAAGTTTCTTTGTGCCCTGCTCGTGAAATTGTCCGCCTGCACAGACAAGCTCTATTACCTTTAGCAAAAATTCTCTTGAAGCATCAATCGGACTTATTAAAAATTCCTGATTGTCTTTGTGCCTTATTGTCATAATGGAACTTTGGGTTTTTTCTGCCGGTACGTATAGTGAAGCTATTTCATTATCCAAAAGCGCTTTCATTTGCGTTTCGTAATCATCGGCACCCTTCATAATTGCGCTGTAATTTCCGTTTAGTGCAAATATTCTTCCGCAGAATAAAGGCGCTCTTCCTTCTTGCGGAAGTGCTTTTGGCGAAATATTAAAACGTGACGTGAAAGTTATTTTATGCCAGAGGATATTAACATAAGCAAGAGTTTGGCTGTTATCCACCTCGCAATATACATTTTGTGTCGGAATGTTTCTTATTTTAAAAGACTGTTTCAGATATTCTATAACCGATTGCATTGTATCAATCATTTTAATAAACATTTCTTGCGTAAGCTGGCTTGACTGCTGAAAATCAAGAAATTGTTTATACATATACACCGCAACAAGGCCCGCGCGTTCCTGTACTACCGAGGATTTGCGAACCTGTATATCGAGGTTATCAAGACTATCAAAATTATTTTGCAATTTAGAGCGCCCTTTGCTTTTAAAGATATCTAAATGATATAACAAAAACGGGGATAATTATATACTAAGAATAATATTATTTTTTAATTTTTTAAATACTTGGTTTATATTATTTTTTTAAAAAAGCGTGTATAATTATAAGGAAGTTTTTTTGGGGAATATATGGGAGTAAATGACAGTTCCAAACAATATCTTGAAGATTTTAAAATCTATTTAAAAAGCGAGAAAAATTTCTCTGATAATACTGTTCGCGCATACTGCGGTGATATCTACACTTTTCTTTTGTGGGCGGATAATTTAAATGTCGATGAAATTGATGCAAAAAAATTTGGCGAGTATTTGTATTTTATTCAAAAAATTAACTATACAAAAACTACAATAGCGAGGAAAATCGCTTCAATTCGCGCTTTTTACAAATTCTTATTTCAGGAAGAAATAATTGAAAACAATCCCTCCGATACCCTGAGTGCGCCTAAGCGTCCAAAATCGCTTCCTGATTTTATGAGCGAAGATGAAGTTGAGTACATTTTAAGAAACGTAAAAATAGAAACCCCCGCAGGATACAGGAATAGAGTGATTTTTGAGCTTCTGTGGGCGTCAGGCATGCGAATAAGTGAATTATCGGGTTTGAATTATGAAAATTTAAATCTTGAGCAGAATGAAATAAGAGTGCTCGGAAAGGGCTCAAAAGAGCGCATAGTGCTTATTCCCGATAAAACAAAAGAAAACCTTCAAAATTATATTAACAATGTTTCGGATTTAATTCACAAAACAAAAAAAACGCCTCAATCCCCCCTCTTTATTAATTATCAAGGTTACAGACTTCAAAATCAGAGCATTAGAAAAGCACTTAATGAAGTCGTATCAAAAATTGAACTGCCAAAAAAAATTACTCCGCACGTTTTTCGTCACAGCTTTGCGACCCGCCTTCTTGAAAACGGCGCAGATTTAAGAATAGTGCAAGAACTTTTGGGGCATGCCAGCATTTCAAATACCCAGATTTATACCCATGTATCATCTGCCCGCCTAAAATCAGTCTATGATGCCGCACACCCTCGTGCATAAGTTACTTTAGTCTGTCGGGTAATAAAAGAACAAGTAAAATTATAATATTATTTTTGTGATGAAAAAAATATTTTTACTTGTGATGTTTTTAATATCTGCCTTATGCGGATGCAGCATTGAAAACAACCGTGAAATTATAAGGCCGGTTGAATATATTATTGCTAAAAAGGGTTCAAATATTACGGATAAGACTTTTTTCGGTTATTTAAAATCAAGCTCGCTTACGGATTTAAGCTTTCAGATTGAAGGCACGCTTAAAAAAGTCTATGTGACCGAGGGGCAAAGTGTTAAAAGAGGGCAAATTATAGCTGAATTAGACGCGCCGTTATATCACATTCAGGTTCAAGAGGCGAAATATGCGCTATCGGATGCAATTATTCAATATCAAAATGCAAAAAGTTATTATGACAGAATAAAAAAACTACACGCTGCGGGCGGAATTTCGGATAATGATGCAGACAGTGCAAGAACAAAAATGGAATCCGCAAATTACCAAATTCAAATTGCGCGTGAAAAACTTAATTACATGAGCCATCGCTCAGGCTATGAGCGTATTTACGCCCCGCAGGACGGCATAATACTCTCTAAAATTGCATCCGAGCAGCAGTATTTAAATCCGGGTTCAACTGTTGTGCAGTTTCAAGGCATAAAAGATGTCGAAGCCTATATCTTTGTTTCGCAAAATTACATAAATAAAATTAAACGAAAAGACAGTGCAAAGGTAAAAGTTGATGCAATAAAAGATAAAATATTTGATGCCACCGTAAAAGAAATAAGCCAAACAAGCTTGGAGCAGCTTACATATAGAGTTAAACTTAAAATTTTAGAGCAAAGCCCAAAATTAAAAGACGGTATGAGCGCAAGTGCCGTCTTTGGAATAAAAGAAAATGAAGAAAATCAAATTTCAATACCTATAAACTCTTTGGTTAAAGAAGGGGATAAAAACATAGTTTATACAATTGTGCAGCGACAAAACAACATCGGTACAATAAGGCAAAACGAAGTAATAACGGGAGAGCTTTTAGGTGATGAGGTTATTATAAAAAGCGGGATTAGCGTTGGTGATTATGTTGTAACAAGAGGAGTAGATGAGGTGCAAGAAGGGCAGAAGGTAAAATATTAATGCATCTGACACATTTTTTCCTTAAAAATAAATTCCTTCTTATAACCCTTATTACAATTTTAATTTTGGGCGGAATATCTTACTATCTCACAACACCAAGAAATGAAGACCCCGGCTTTAAAATAAGAACCGCAGTAGTCACAAGTATTTATAATGGTGCGAACGCACGCCAGGTTGATGAATATGTAACTGATAAAATAGAGCTTGCACTGGAGCAGATGAGCGAAGTTGAAACCATTAAAAGCCGCTCTTACGAAGGCAAAAGTGTTGTGTATGTTGATGTTTATGAAACATATAAGGATTTGCAGCCTATTTGGGATACAATAAGAAGGAAAATTACAAATAACCTCTCTACTCTGCCAAATGGAGTAACGCCTCTTGTAGATGATGAATTTGGGGATGTTTTCGGGATTATTCTCGCCCTTTGGGGAAAAGACTTTGAGCTCTGGGAGCTCAAAGACTACGCCCAAGATATAAGGGATGAGCTTTTAAAGCTTAAAGACGGTGCAAAAGTGGAAATATTGGGTGCCCCTCAGGAGGTTGTATATCTTTATTATGATAATTCAAAACTCGCCCGCTACAATTTAACCCCTGCCGCACTTCAAAATATCCTTGCAAATACAAACATCATTGCCCGGAGCGGCGAAATACTCATTGCGGACAGGTATATTCTTGTGCAGGGAGAGGATAATTATACCGATATCGAAAATATCAAAAATACGGTACTGTCATATGGTAAAAGCACAGATACGCTAAGGCTGGGCGATATTTTACAAATTGAGAAAACATATAAAAATCCTTTTGACACCATAACGGAATTTAACGGTAAAAATGCTGTTATAATTGCTCTTTCAATGAAAGAGAACGGGAATATTTTAAAATTCGGCAAAGAAGTGAAAAGAAAAATGAATGAGCTTAAAAGTCTGCTTCCGATAGGCTTAAACCTTGAAATTACAGCGTTTCAGCCTGATTATGTAAAATATTTGACAGACAAATTTACATCCGGATTGTTTCAGAGTGTTCTTATTGTAATAGGGTTAATACTTGTAATTTTGGGTTTAAAGGCGGGATTAATTGTCGGCTTTATAATTCCCGTCACAATTTTAGGCACTTTTTTTGTCATGGGAAATTTTAAAATATGGCTTGATAAAATATCGCTTAGCGCGCTAATTATAGCCCTCGGTATACTTGTTGACAATTCTATTGTTATCGCGGAAGGAATTTTAAGAGAAATAAAAAAAAGGTCTCAAAGCATTGAAAACGCCGCAATTAAAGTATGCGAAAAATTTCAAACGCCCCTTTTGATATCAACCCTTACTACATCTTGCGCGTTTTTACCCGTATATCTTGCAGATTCAACGGTGGGTGAATACACTTCAAGTCTTTTTAAAGTAGTTGCGGCGTCACTTTTGATTTCCTGGTTTTTATCAATAACTTTTTTACCTTATCTGATTGAAAAATTTTATAAAAATGACGCTCAAAAGGGCCCAAAAGAGCTTAATATTTCAAAATATGCGGCAAAATACATAAAAATAACTTTATCACATCCAAAAACCTCAATTTTTATCGCAAGTGCAATTGTCTTGCTTTCCTTTATTCTGTTTGCTTTTGTGCCTAAAATATTTTTCCCGGATTCAGACAGAGCCATGTTTGAAATAGAATTTAATCTCGCAGAAGGTACAAACATTGAAGTTACAAAAAATGTCGCAGACAGAACGGGTGAATTTTTAAAAGATATGAAAGATATTAAAAATTATTCAAGCTATATTGGCACCTCGGCGCCAAGATATGTGCTTTCTTCCAGCCCAGAGCCGATTAAGAGTAATTATGCAATGATACTTGTAAATACAAAAAATTACAAGAATTTGGATAAAATTATAAACAAGGTGCAAAAATTTTGCAGCGAAACTTTTCCCGATGCAAATACGATAGCCCGAAAAGTACCTCTGGGGCCGCCCTATGATGCTCCTGTTGAGATAAGAATTTTTGGCAGTGAAGAAGATAAACTTTTTGAAATCGTTCGAAAAATACAAAGCGAACTGAGAAAAATTGAAGGTGTAATCCTTGTAAAAGACGATTGGGGCCCAAAAACGCCAAAAATAAAAATTGATATAAATAAACAAAGTGCGGCAAGGTACGGAATTACAAATTATGACGTTGCCCAAGCACTCCAAGCCGGCTTAAGCGGTTATGAAATTTCAAGCTATTGGAGAGATACCACTCAAATCCCAATTATTTACCGCCTTGGTGAACAATCAAGAAACAACGTTTCAAAAATAGATTCAATTGGTATTTATTCATCTCAAAATCAAAAAGTACTGCCGCTTTCACAGTTTGCGACAACCTCGTTAATTTTTGAATTTCCTCGTATTTTCAGGCGTAACGGATTTTTAACCGTTACAATCCAGGGTTATATAGACAACAAGAAAACCACTGCTCACAAAGTAATTGAGACTATTAAGCCTTACCTTAATTCAATTGACTATCCTTTGGGATACGGATGGCAAGAGGGAGGCAGCGTTGAGAATTCCAAAAAAGGAAATAAGTCTATCGCTCAAAAAATACCTATTGCCTTTGGAATAATACTTTTGCTTTTAATCGGCTATTTTAATTCTTATAAAATTCCGCCTATTATATTTATAAGCGCAGCTATGGCACTTGGCGGAGCAAATTTCGGACTTTTTATAACAAAAAGCGAATTTGGATTTATGACTTTTCTTGCTTATATTTGTCTTATAGGCATTGCGACAAATAACGCCGTTGTTTTGCTTGATACCGTGGAGAAAGAGCGCAAGGAGAGCGGCGGACAAAATTTGCGCCTTATTCTGCAAAGCGCTGCCAGAAGCCGAACAAAACCAATATTTTTAACCGCAGTTACAACAATTGGAGGCATGCTGCCTTTGTGGCTCGGACATGATCCTATGTTCTCTTCCCTTGCCGTGGCGATAATTTTTGGACTTTTGTTTTCTGTTTGCACTACACTTCTTATAACTCCTTGTCTTTACCTTGTTTTTAATGAAAAATAAAAAAAGGGGGGATTTTTAATTAACTCTGGAGCCCCCCAAGATACATATAAATAAATTTGATAATTAAAAAAATATAATGTATTTTCCGAAGTTAGAAAGTGTTTTGTTTTTCAATGTTCAATTCTGTCATTTTGAATTCTTTTATTCCGTCATCCTGAACTTGGTTATACTGTCATCCTGAACTTGGTTGTTTTGTCATCCCGAACCCAATGTACCGTCATCCTGAACTCGTTTCAGGATCTTATTAATAGTGCATGTTAGTATGTTCTGGCTTACGCATTGCTCCTGTAGAGTTTTGTTCCAAAACTCCTACGTCGCCATTATTCGGCTCGCTTGCGGCTCGACGCCGCGCGCTATCGCCTCGGCTCACGCATTGCTCCTGTGGTGCTCAGGGCTTTGCCCTTGCGCTCCTACGTCGCCATGGTACGGCCTACGCTCACTCGCACTTGCTCATCGCAACTGCGTGTGAGCTTCGCACACCTATGCACTCGTCTGCAT
>CALUWF010000023.1 GCA_944324405.1 Candidatus Gastranaerophilales bacterium
AAATATCCTCCCGATGAAGCTAAACCGTTTGTTATACTTCCTTCATTCTTTACTCTTCCTCCGTTACCTCCTTTTGTGGCTAAACCGGGGTCACCGCTATTTGGGTAATGCACACATCCCGTTGCTTTGGTAAAGTTTTGAGTTCCGTTTTTTCTTACTTCTGAAAAACAAGGTTCTGGCATTTCATTTTTGTTGAAAGAAGTACCATGGGCGGTTGTTGTTGCGGCATTGCCTCCAAGTCCTCCGTTTATGTAATATGTTCCAAGGATTGTATTTCCTCTTTTATGCATTACTTTTGTTACTTCGCCCTGATGACCGTTACCGTTTCTTGTTGTTACTCCGTTATTTACTGTTGTTCCGTATTTTCCGCCTTCTCCTCCACTACCTATTGTTATTGTAAAGGTATCATTCGGGACTACATTAACATCAATTGTATATTGTGCACCTGAGGTTCCTCCGGCACCGGAGTAGTTATCATAATATCTTAAGGGCCTTACGCAGCGTACAGAAGCTGTGTTGTATAGGTCGCTGATTTCTACGGGTCTACTGTTTGGTGCGTACCATCTAAATAGCCAGCCGCTGTTATCCTCACTCCAAATAGAGCCTACATCACATCTGTTGCTCCAAGCGGCACCTGCACATACCCATGTATCTGTTTTACAATGTGGCACTGTGTTTGGTTCATAAGCTAAATAATTGTATGAACATAGTTGCAAACCGTTTTCTCCTGCATCCCTTGAGTGGCTATCAAGATATTTTACCAAATAATGCAATTCGTTAACTGTAGGCAGCCTGTACCCATAGTTATTAGTTTCGCTGTTATTTTGCAGTTTGCTTCCATATCTTCTGCACAGACTTTGTGCCGCATAAAACATGCATACTGCTCGTTTTGTTGCTTTATATGAATATGGGTATGTAGTTTCATTATCAGATTGGGAAGTGTTGATACTGTTTGATGCATCAGAGTACCAGCAACAATTGTTGCCGCTACAGCTTTCTCCTGCTTTTGTAAATTTAGCATTATGGTCCATATAATTCCAAGTTCCATCATCACCTGCATTTCGTTTAAAAATACACAAGTCGGTATTTTCATCAGATATTCTTATTGCATTATACAAAGGGTATTTAGCAAGCTCTGCCGAGGTTGGTTTTGCATTGCCGGAATATCTATTAGGATTATTTTCACATGACGTTGCCCCTGTGCTCTGTCCGTTTCCGGCTCCGCCTCCTCCTCCGGAGCCTGTTATGGTAAGAGATATTTTATTTACTCCGTTTGGCACAGTCCATGTGGCATTTGAGGTATAGGAGAGAGTCTTTGAAGGTGTTTCGCTGGCGCCTGCACCACCTCCGCCGCCGCCTGCGCCTTGGAGAAATAATGTGTTTATTCCGATTGGGACATCAAAAGTATAAGTACCGGGGTTTGTAAATATTTCTAAACCTTTTTTATTGTCTGTAGTTACTGCAATAGAGTCTTTCATTCTTTTTGTAATAACAGGTGCTAAGGCGACCATGATAACGGAGATAATAAGAATTGCCGTTAGAAGTTCGGCAAGAGTAAAGGCGGGTCTTTTAAGCTGCAAATTATGAGCATACTTTGATTGTTTACAAGACCCTGAAACGAGTTCAGGGTGACAGCTGCGCGTTGGGCGGTTTTTAGGCGCAATGGTAAATGCGGATTTTTTAGCCGGTTCAGGGTGACAGCTGGGCGTTAAATTGTTGTTACTTGCAAAGGTAAATGCGGATTTTTTAAAGTGTTGATTGCAACATTTTTTATTCATCTGCAACAAGTTACGCTGTAGCGTAAATACATTACGCAGCGGAGCATGAGAATTCCGGGTGTTCATATTTTTCGTATCTTTCCTTAATGTATGTATAACTTTCGTATCTTTTTGTCAACTACAAGATAACAATTTAGAACAAATTTGTCAAATTGTAGCATTATAAACTACAGTAAATATTGTATGTATAACGTTAAGGATTTAATAAGATTTCTGCTTTTAAAAAACGGTCTTTCAATGCGCAAATTGGTGCAGAGAATGAATGATGCCGGCTATGACGAAATGACAATAGGCGGATTTTCGAAAATGTTAAAAACAGAATCAATAAAATTTACAAAAGTTCAAGAAATTTTAGACTTCCTTGGGTATGAACTAAAAGTTGTGAGAAAAACAAAACCCGAGCCGGAGCGCGAGTTAGAACTTTTAAACATTTAATCTTTTTTGTAATTTTCAAGCAGTGCAACAGCTTCATTTGTAAGCTTGTCTTCGTCGTAGTCTTGCGGAGGTTCAACGATTTGTTTAAAGCTAAAGCCATACTGAAAAGCAGAGGGGACTTGCAGGACGACATGTTCATATTCGCCGGCTATTGAATTTATAGAGTGCATAACGCCGGGTGCGACCACGGCTAAATCACCTTCTTTTAAAATTTTTACTTTCGATTTGCCGTCTTTTACAATATTTAAAGCCGCAGCGCCGCTTGTTATTATATAAATTTCGCTTTGTCTTTTTTCTTCAAGATTAGGATGAGCGTGGAGCTTTTCTTCGCTTCTGATACTGCTCATTTGTATTACTTTCGGCTCGGCGTTTTGTACCATTGAAATACCGACAAATGGCGCGGTGCCATCCGTCGAGGAAGGCGCGGTCGAATTTGTAATCCAATTTGTTCCTTCCTGAGTCCAGTTGTTTAATTTTGTATCAAAGTCATAAACGGCACAAACAGAGTCAATATATTTAAGCCCGCTCAAATCATAACCTGTCAGGTTATATTTTTTCCAATTTTCAACTACGATTTTTATCTCATCATCGCTGAAGTTTTCCTGCTTTAAACGACTCCAAATATCCGCTTCATTTGCAAAAACTTCGCGCCAGTATATAAATTCATCCGCATACTTTTTGTTGTTATGAAGTATTTTGTGTTCTTTTAATTTGGCAATTAATTCCCTCGGGTAATCCTTTGCGGGATTTTTAAAAGAAAACCTTGAGCTGCAATGGGCACGCCATGCCTGATTGTATACATTCATAATTGAGCTTATCTGAACATTATCGTACCCTTTACCTTTTAAATATTGCGGTACATAGTGAGGTGTGTATGTAATATTAAAGCCGAAATAACCGTCTTGAACGCCGTGAATTAATCCGTCGGATTTCATTTTTTCCATTAATTCTTTTGCAAAATCAGCCTGCTCGCGCTCTTTGTCGGAAAGGGCGGTGCGTCTTTCATATAAATCGTCAATAAGGTTATTTCTTGATTTATATTTATCAATACCAACGGTTTCAAGGAAAGACTGTTCACGAAGCTCCGGAGGAAGAAAGCTGTTTGGGGTAAAGTGCGCATTATAAAGATGGGAATTGTAATAAATGAGTTCAAGAAATTTATTTCTTATCACTTCATCTTTTGCATCTTTGCTGTATCTTTCATACCAGTCATAGTCTTTTTTTGAAACAACAACCACGGGGTAGCCTTTGTTGATTTCAACTTTAGAATTTGACTTTGCATTAATCAAGACCGCTGAATTTTCAGGCAGCGGAATTATTTTGCCTTCCTTTGAAATCAGCCTGCCCGAGGCCTTTTTGGGGAAAATTATCTGAGTATCGTATTGAAAATAATCTCTGTCTTTTAAATAAGAGTATGCGTCTTTGCCATAAATTACCTCAGTTTGAGAATCAAAATCTATTACATAAGAATTGTTTTCTTTTGTCACAAGGAGCGGAACATCTTCCGCTTCGCCGGTAAGGATATATGCGTCTTTAATTTCATCCAGATTGCCGCGAAAAGACAGCGGGGCAAAATTCGCCCGGATATAAGAGGAGCTTATATCAGACATATAGGAATTTTGCGATTTCACCCGCAAAGCGCCGGATGGCTTTTTTGCGTTGTCTGATGCGGGTTTGTATAATATATTGTGTGCCGTATTTATTTTATTTACTTGCATGAAAGCTCCGTTTTAACACTCTTTGAAAAACCAAACGAAGTGTATTATTAACAGATTATAACGCTAAATTTTACAAAAGTTAATATCAATCAACATTGACGGGCTCGCGGTTTATGGAGCGAATTGCTTTTCTTGCGTTTTCGACAAGTTCCGGTTTTAGCCCCTCTATTGTTGTTATCTGACGCAAAATGTCTATTGTGCGCTTAAAGGCACGCACAACATCGCCTTGTGAAAAGGGACTATCCGCAAACATTTGCTCCCAGGCATCAATTGAAGATGTTTCGGGGTTATCGGAATTTACCCAAAATTCAATAAGCGAACAAAAATGCGAATGCAAATTCATTGGATTTTCAATATTATTGTCACGTTCGAGGATAAAAATTCTGCGCTTAATATCTTTAATTTTATTTAAAACTTTCCTTACGTTTTTACAAGGCGGATTTGTTGGACAGTCGTCACTTGTACGCATTTCTTCACAGGCAAGCGCACAGATTACGGAAGATAATTCGGAAGGATTTAAATCGTCAAGCAAGCCGCTGAGGATAATTTCGCAAAGGTAAAGTTCATTTTCGCATCTTAGTGCCATTGTGACTTTTCCGCGCTCCGTGGGGAAATTATCCGCAAGGTTTCCCGTTTGTTCCAAAATTGCCTTATGTGCAAGGAATTTTTGCCAATATACATCTTTTTGAAATTCTATTTCTTTTTTTAGCGCTTTTGCTTTTTTTTCATAACGCGCAAGTAACTCCAGCTCTTTTTTGTGTTTTTTGTACATTTTGCAGGTGTCACAGCCGAGGTGCTCAATTTTTTTTCTTAAATCTTTAGATTTTTGAGCATATTGCAAAACTTCGGGCGTATTTTTGTTTTTGCCCGCCTGACGCTTAAGAGCTTTATAAATAGTACGTGTTTCCACATAAATATTTTTTAATTTATTGTATTCAATAAAATCTTCATTTTTAAGGCCGAACGGGCATTTATAAGCGCGGGCGGCGTCGATTATTCTTTTGTATTCTTCCATTTGCGCTAATAGCGGAGAAATCCTGTCGGAGGAAGAATAGTAGCCGAAAGTTTTTAAAATAAGCTCTTTTGCTTCTTCAAGGCTGAAGCGCTGTAAAAGATTTAAAACCATTGAATAGCAAGGAGAGAACTTGCTTTCAAGCGGATTTGCATCAGAGGTTGCAAGTGCTGCAACTTCTTCGGGCGTTTGAAAAGGAGTGCCCACAATTACAACATAGCCAATCTCATCCATCCCGCGGCGCCCCGCCCTGCCTGACATTTGAAGAAATTCATTTGCGCTTAACATTCTGTGGCCTTCATCGGTACGTTTGGAAACGGAACTTATAACGGTTGTGCGGGCGGGCATATTAATACCTGCGGCAAGGGTTTCTGTTGCAAAGACCATTTTAATAAGCCCTTTTTGAAAAAGCCTTTCAACTAAAAGCTTCCAGCCGGGCAAAAGGCCTGCATGGTGTGAGGCTACGCCTTTTTTAATTAAGTCGATTTGCGGATTGTTCTCAAGGTAAGGGTTTTGACTTATGTATTCATCGACAAGGGTGTTAATTTCCTGTGTTTCTTCTTTTGTTAAAAGTTCCAAAGACGCACATTTTTGCGCGTTTTCGTCGCATTTTTTGCGCGAGAAGGTAAAATAAATAGCGGGAAGCATATTTTTTTCTTTAAGCGCAAGAGTAATTGACGCGACGGGATTTTTAACAGAGGTTTTTTTATTGAAGTATTTGTATTTGCTCTCGGGTTTGATTTTTTTATTCAATTTACCGTCAGGAGTTAAAAGCGGCAAAACAGTGTCTGGCTTTGAGCTGTCGTAATAATAAAACCTTAAAGGTACCGGGCGAAAGTCGGTAAACACGTGCTCCGTAGAAGAATGTACCGTGTTAATCCAATTTGTAAGCTGTTTTGAATTTTGAACCGTTGCACTCAGTGCGATTATTTGTATATTTGTGGGGCAGTAGATAATACTTTCTTCCCAGACCGTGCCGCGCTGTTCGTCGTTCATATAGTGAACTTCGTCAAGTACGACGTATTTAACGTCCTTCAAATTATCTTTTAATGTACCGAAAGTCGTGCCGTAGAGCATATTTCTAAAGACTTCCGTTGTCATAACCACAATTTGCGCATCACGGTTAATTGTAGTATCGCCTGTTAAAAGTCCGACGTTTTGCTCTCCGTATGTGCGGGAAAAGTCATAGTATTTTTGATTTGACAAAGCTTTTAGAGGGGTCGTATAAAAAATTCTTGTGCCTTCTTCAAGCGCAAGATGTATGGCACTCTGGGCGATGCAGGTTTTGCCCGCGCCTGTTGGGGCGCAGACAACAACACTTTTGCCGTTTTTAATATGTTCGATTGCCTCTTTTTGGAAGTCATCCAGCTCAAAATCAAATCCGTACATGGTTTTTTTATTCTACCATAGAATTATTCCCCTTTACAATAACGGATATATGCGGTTTTGAGAAATATTTATTTGCCGCTTCCAAAATATCGCTTTGTGTTACTTCCTCTATCAATTTTTTGTACTCATCAAGGTAATTTATGCCCCTTTCGCTTACCGTGTAATATCCCAAAAGTGAAGCGTTATCCATGTTTGTTTCAAGAGATATTACAATATTTCCCAAAATTTTATCCTTCGCTTCACGAAGTTCCTTCTGGGTCACATATTCGGTTTTTAGCGTATTAATTTCGTCAATCATCCCTTTTTTGGCAATTTCGGTGCTTTTATTATTCGTACCGATGTAGGCCAAAAAAGCACCGTCGAGAATGTTTTGGATGAGAGTTGAGCCGACGGTGTAGGCAAGGCCTTTTTCATCACGTAAATTTTCAAAAAGCCTTGAACTCATGCCTTCGCCCAAAATTGCATTTATGACCTTTAGCGCGGCAAGATCTTTTTTATTATATACAGGGCATGTTTTATATCCCACAAATACCCATGCAGTCTGTGTATCAGGCTTGATTAAAACAGAGTCAATATTTTTTTGAGGAGAAAAAGTATTCATTTTTTCCTCTTTGTAGTTAATTAATCTGCCTTGTTTTGTTTTAAAAATTGTATTTAATTTCTCAATCATCTCTTCATCGCAAACATCGCCCACGACACTTATAACAATATTTTTAGGATCCAAAATACTGTCATAATAGCCCTTTATGTCATCAGGCGTAATTTGCGGAATGTTTTTTATGAGAAATTTTGAATTCTGTCCGTAATAGGTCGAGCCGAAAGCTATTTTTTTAAACTCGTCAAGCCCCATGGAAAGTGCGTTGTCGTCAACCTTTTTAAGGTCTGCAATTTTAAGATTTTTAATTTTTTCAACTTCCGATGTCGAAAAGACAGGATTGTTAACAATTTCATTCAAAACATCAAATGCGCTGTTTAGTTCGTCTTTTGTCGCTTGAATAGCAATGGAAAAAGTGTCTGCACCCGATGAAAGCCCTAATTTTATCCCTTTTTCATCAAGAAGCGTTGCGAATTCGGAATTTGAATATTTTTTTGTACCTTGTTTTGCACTTGAAGCCGCAAGCAAGCCCGTCGATGGAATTTTTTCAAGAATTTTTGCACCCTTTGCCTCAATATCAATAGCAATAATTGAATTTGAAGTGCTTTTCTTAATCACAAGAATTGCACCGTTATCAAGCTGATATTTTGTAACATTTGCCGATTTTTCAAGTACTTTTGGGTTTGTTTTTTTTGTTTCAATTTTTGCTGCCGCAGCAATCTGTGCAACCTCTTTTAAATTGTCGCCCTTAGGCGTAACGGTTGAAATCGCATATTTTGAAAGGGTTAAATATTTTTTTGCTGCATTTATAATATCGTTTCGTGTGACTTTTTCTATATTACTTAAATAATTGTCGTAATAATCATAAGAGCCGAAAAACATAGTCATATAACCAAGTTCATCGGATATATTTGAAATTGATTCGCGCGAATAATAAGTATCCGTTTTAATCATATTTTTTGCTTTATTAATCTCGTTTTGCGTAATTTCGCCATTTTGAATTTTTCTTATTTCGTCAAGAATTTCGTTTTCAACGGTTTTTAAATTTTTTGCGTCAAGTGATGCACTTATCTCGAAAATACCATCGTCCATAAATGATGAATTTGAAGCCGAAATACCATAAACAAGATGTTTTTGCTCTTTTAGAGTTTGATTAAGTCTTGAACTTTTTGAATCGCCTAATATAACACTTAATACATCAAGTGCGTACGATTCTTTACTGTCTTCAAGTTTTGGCGCCTTAAAGGCAATTACCATATAAGCACGGTTTATGTCCATTTCCTTATTTATGCGAAGAATTTTATCAAAAGGCTTAATTTTGGGATATACAACTTTATACGCTTCTTTTGTGCCGTTTTTTTGTGCGAAATACTCCTGCGTCTTTTTTATGGCCTCATCAGGCTCAACATCGCCCACAATTACTGTTGTCATATTTGAAGGGGTATAAAATTTATTATAAAAGTCAAGAATTTCTTCCCTTGTTATTGTTTCTATTACTTCCTTTTTACCTATAACAGGTCTGAAATAAGGATGTTTTGGTTCTTGCGAAGAGTAAATAAGGCTAAAAAGATTTTCCCACATAACATTTGTCGGGCTGTCTTTTCCTTTTGAAATTTCTTCCAATACAACAAGACGCTCTTTTTCAAGTTCTTTTCTTGGTATCAGCGGATTTAAAAGCATATCCGAGTGCAAGGAAAGCGCCAAATCAAAATCTTTGGAAGGTATTGTTATGTAATAATGCGTATAATCCTTGCTTGTTGCGGCGTTTGTATTTGCGCCTTTGCTTTCTAAAAGCCTGTCAAAAGTTCCTGCCGGGTTTTTCTCGGTACCCTTAAAGAAAAGATGTTCCAAAAAATGCGCAACACCGGAGTTTTTATCGTCTTCATTTATTGAACCTGTTTTTATCCAGGTATTTATAGTAACTGTCGGATTGTCACTCACCTGCTTAACTATAACAGTCTGCCCGCTTTTAAGTTTTTTTACAACATAGTCCTTTGCCTGCACTTCAAGACTTAAGAACAGCGCACAGAGCATAACAATAAACAGGCTTATTTTTTTCATTTATATTTCTCCTTAGTTTTTAACTTTTAATTCGCAGCACATCTGACAAGATGTAAATACCTTTGAGTATTTTAAATTATTTCTGAAACATTTAAATTTTGCTTTGTTAAATACCTCAATCAATTTTGCACCCCTTACATTTCCTATTTTTAATGATAAACAAGGATAAACATCACCCGAAGGGTTTATCATCATATTTGAAAAAGGATATTTGCAAGGCTCATAAATTTCTTCCGCTGCCATATTATTTTTTTGTGTAAAAAATTTTCTTATTTTTGCAAGTTCGCATTTTGGGTCATTATCCTCAAATTTTGGCGAAAAACGGATTTTTGTTTTAGAGTGTTTTCTTATTTTGTTAATTTCTTTAAAAATTTTCTCAAATTCATCAAGGTTAAAGTATTGCTCTATGGGGTAATTTGTTTTGTAAAATTCTTCCCCAAACGTTTCTCTCAGGCTTGAATTCTGTTTCAGGTCATTATTCCTCAAAAAGGAAACGGATAAAAATTCAAAACCGGAATTTGTACAGTATTCATAAAGCGTCAAAATATCTTCTATATTGTTTTTCAAAACTATTGTTTTAATATCAACCATGGGACGTTTTTTTCTTGAATTTAAATTATCAAGATTTGTTTTTATTTTATTAAAAATTCCTTTTGCCGCACGATTTTTGTCATGAGTTTCTCCCCACCCGTCAAGCGAAACAGACAAAAGCATCATTTTGGACTTTATAAATGCGTCAATAATCTCATCATTCATTAAAATGCCGTTTGTAACAACATTCATTTTGCCAAGAGTTTTGCTTGCGCATTTAAACAGAATTTCACAAAAATCCTCTCTTAAAAGCGGCTCACCCCCGACAAGAGTAACAAAAGAGTAAAAAGGAATTTGTTCAATTATATCAAACCATTCTTTTGTTAAAAGTTCGTCTTTATCTCTATTTTTTCCTATATAGCAATATGGGCATTTTAAATTACATCTGTATGTCAGCTCAAAAAAGTACCTGAGCGGCATAAGCGCGTCTTTAAGCGGATTGGCATATGAAAAATCCGCATAAGTATTGCGTATTAAATCAAAAAGACCGGAATAATCTAAAAGATTTTTCATTTTTTAATTTTACTACATGAAATGTTTATAGTAAAATGGTAACAAATTTTAGGAATGGCTGCATTTTTAATGTCAAGGAGCAGTTTTGCAACAAAAAGAATTTGAAATCTGGGAAAAAATTATCGGAGAGATAAAAATCAACATACCCGAAACGGCGCATACTTGGCTTAATAACCTTGAACCCGCGCTGCCCCTTCTTGAAATGCCGTCAAACGGAATTTTTATTATGAGAAGCAATCAGAGCTTTGGTATTCAGGTTCTAACGCAAAAATATCTGCCCGAAATAGAAGAAGCTCTTGAAAAATTCACTTCGCTAAAAAGAAGTGTAAGAATTGTGCTCGATGACACAAAAAAACCAAACTCAAAAAGAAAACAGCAAAAAACCGCTCCCGAGTTAAGTCTTGTAAAAGAAAAAATGGACAATCTAAAACAAATGCATTCTTTTTGCGGACTTAATTTAAAATATACTTTTAATAATTTTGTCTGCGGCAATAATTCAGATTTTGCATATAACGTTGCAAAAAAAGTAGCCGCAGCACCCGGGCAAAAATACAATCCGCTTTATATTTACGGAAATGTCGGACTTGGAAAAACGCACCTTATGCAGGCAATCGGACATCAAATTTTAAAAGATTTCCCCGAATTAAAGATAAAATATGCAAAAGCGGAAGAAATAACAAACCAATTAACCGAATCGGCCATTATTCCGGCCGAAAGAAATTCAAAAATGAAAAAATTGCGCGATATGTATCGCAACATCGATGTACTTTTGCTTGATGATATTCAATTTGCTGAAGGAAAACAAAGAACGGAAGAAGAAATTTTCAGCATTTTTGATGTTTTATTCCATGCCGGAAAGCAAATTGTTTTTGCCTCGGACAGACCGCCTTCTTCTCTTGCCTGTACGCCCGATAGGCTAAAGAGCAGATACGAGTGGGGGTTGACCGTTGAAATACAGGTGCCTGACTTAAATACAAGATTTGAAATAATTAAAAAACACGCTCTTCGTTCTAATTTTGAAATAAATGACAATGTCGCCCTTTTGCTTGCAAAAACTTACGATAAAAATATAAGAGAGCTTGAAGGCGCATACAACAAATTAAGCGCCTACGCCTCCATTCAAGGCATAGAGGCAACATGCGAGCTTGCAAAAAAAGTTTTAAATTTAAACGCCGGCGTAAAAAATGTTACAACGGCTGATATAATTGAAAAAACGGCAAAATTTTTCGGCATAAACAAAGATGATATTTTATCAAATGCACGTTCAAAAGACATTGCAAACGCAAGAAGACTTGCGATGTATCTTTGCCGCGAAATAACACAGATGAGCCTGCCCGAAATTGGTTCGGCTTTTAACAAAAACCATACAACCGTTTTATACAGTTGGGAAAAAGTAAAAAAAGAAGCAGCGCTTGACGGAAGCCTTGAAGAAACAATCAAAGAGCTGAATAAATTTATATTAGGATAAGGCTAAAGAGAAAATTTCAGAATATTATTTGAATCCTGTTCCGATATAATAAGAAGTTTTCTCGGGCGGTCAATTGAAATGCAATAAGGTTTTTTTACACTTGCAAATTCGCTTATAACCCCGCTTTGCGTTACTTTTAATATGTTATTTTTTGTATAATTTGCAATGTATAGCGTATCTTCATCATCAAGCGCAATTCCTATTGGGCCGCCAAGGTTAACCGGCCATACATAAACACTTTTTGCGCCATCCGGCGTTATTTTATATATTTTATTTTCCGAAAAGCTTGCCGCGTAAACATTGCCTGCCGAATCCGCCGCAACTCCGGAGGGGGCCTGCATATTTGTTATAATATTTAAATTTTCTTTTTTTATTTGCAGCTGTTCATCCGGCAATTCCGATGTCACTGGGGAAGTTTGCACGTCGGTATTTACTTTGTTTGCCTTTTTATTCGCCTCTTCCTGTTTTTGTGCAAGCAAAAGTTCGGCTTGTCTTTTTTTAATTTTATTTTCAAGCAGTAAAACTTGAGAATATATATCGTCATTCGCCGGAATTTTATCTAAAGTTGCAATTGCTCTTGAAAGATAGCCGCGCTTGTATAAAAGCCTGCCAAGTTCATACATACTCTCGTAATCATCCGGCTTAAGCTGAATTACTTTCTCATAACTTTTAATTGCTGCATCGGTGTAGCCGTATGAGGCCTGGATTTGCGCAAGATTATAATACGCTTCGTAAAATTTTGGGTCAAGAGCAATGGCTTTTTTAAAATATTCCATTGATTTTTGAACCTGATTTTGTGAATAATAGTCAATTCCTAAATTGTACAATTCCGTTGCATCTTCAAGCTCATAAGCAAATGCGCCTGCACCACAGGAAAAAAACACTATTATAAAAGAAAAACATAAAGAGAAAAAACTTTTTTTCATGGTAATATTATTATAACAAAAAGTTTAAATATTACAACGGTAATAAAAATTACCGCAAAGGTAAGAAAAAATGCTTATATTTGCCATAGAATCAAGCTGCGACGAAACAGCCTGCGCCATTGTAAAAGACGGCAGAGAAGTGCTTTCTAACGTTGTTTTCTCGCAAATTAAAACCCACCAAAAATTTGGCGGCGTTGTACCCGAAGTCGCGGCAAGGGAACATCTGGAGTCAATCGGCCCGGTAATAAAAGAAACTTTTTCACAGGCACAGATTAAGCCGGATAAAATCGACTCTTTTGCTTCAACCGTGGGCCCGGGGCTTGTAGGATGTCTTTTGGTCGGGATGAATGCCGCAAAGACCCTATCCCTTGTACACAATAAGCCTTTTATCGGCGTAAACCACCTGCACGCACATGTTTGCGCTAATTTTTTAGATTCGGATTTAGAGCCTCCTTTTGTTTGTCTGCTTGTTTCTGGCGGACACACCCAGGTTATATTTGTCAAAGATTACAATAAACAGGAAATTGCGGCTTCAACAATTGATGACGCCGTGGGCGAAGTTTATGACAAAGTTGCACGCCTTATGGGGCTGCCTTATCCCGGGGGAATTATGCTTGATAAACTTGCGCAAGAAGGCAATCCGCACGCTTTTAAACTTCCCGAGGCAAAAGTTAACTGGGATGAATTTAGCTTTTCAGGTCTAAAAACGGCACTTTTAAGGCTGACGCAGAGCTTTGAAGGCAAAGAAATGCCCGTTAGAGACATCTGCGCAAGTTTTCAGGAAAGAGTATCCGACACTTTAATTAAAAAAACGCTAAATATTGCAGATAAATTCAACTGCAAAACAATAGTCTGTGCGGGCGGGGTTGCGGCAAATTCCGAACTCAGGAAAAAACTTTTTGCACTGAATGAAAAAGGATATAAGACATATGCGCCAAAGATGAAATATTGTACCGATAATGCCGCAATGGTCGGCTCGTGCGCTTATTTTAACCCTATCATTTGTGACAATTCTCTTGAACTTGAAGTTTTTTCAAGGGGCTAGTCCCTCTTTATCTTTCCGTCAACAATTTTAAAATTGTAAGGATGCAGCTTCAGGGAATCATCCTTTAATACAACATAGCAGGCAGACTCTCTGTTTGGCGAATAAAGAACATCTATGCCCATTTCATCTGCAAGCACATCATGGCAGTATTGGTTAAGCGTTTTATTTGTATCTGACACCCCGTATTTGCTTATTATGCCATGAACTTCCCTGTTGTCCCTGATTGCTTCATAAAAATTCTTTTCAAAAATCGGTAATTTTTTCATATTCCCCTGATAAAAACCTTCAATTGCAACCGGCCCGTAATTAAAATCCTGACATGGGATAAAATAAGTACCGGGGCCGCATTGCACCCTTGAAGTCTTAGTCCAGTCAAGGCCGTGTTCAAGAATTGCTTTTGCCTGTTCAAAGTAGGTATTGTGCATAATGCCTGTTTGTTTCAGGTATTTAATATCATCGTTTCTTATATTACAGCTTTTAAGATATTCTTTTATTGTGCCTTCAAAAATTTGACCGTTATTTTTTCTGAATTTAAACACTCTTGTATCAAGGGCATTTTTTAAATCCTGCGCGATTTTTACGCCCTTAATGCCGCTAAAGCTGACACAGTCTTTTTTTGGAGTCCTCTCAAGAGTGCTTTGCAGGCGGCCGTTTTTGTTTTGATTAAATTTATTTGTCTGCACTTTAAAAGAAATTTGCGAAATCATATCATACCTTATACACATCCAACACAAATTGTATAAAACAGCTCAAGCCAAAAAATTGCCTATTTTATTTGTTTTGCTATAAGATTTTTTGCAAATTCAAGCTGTCTGTCAAAATTTTTCTGCATATCATCACGCGTAAATACTACCTCATAATCAGGCTCTATCCCTTTTTCATTAATATCCCTTCCGCAGGGTGTAAGGTATTTTGCAATGGTTAAATTCATACCCATTTTATTAGGCAGGGCGTAAATTTTTTGCACGACTCCCTTGCCAAAAGTCCTTGTACCCACTATTTTTGCGCGGTTGTTATCCTTAAGCGCACCGGATACAATCTCTGAAGCAGAGGCACTGTCGCCGTCCACAAGTACCACAAGGGGTTTATCGTATACAAATTCATTATTTTGAACACTATATGAGCTGCTAAGCCCATCACGCCCTATAACGCTTACTATATCACCATTTTTGAGAAAAATATTGGATACAAAAACCGCATTTTGAAAAAGTCCGCCCGTATTGCCGCGAAGATCCAAAATTAATCCTTTCGTATCTTTAACTTTATTTAAGGCGTTTATGAATTCAATCGGTGTATCGTTTCCGATAAAGCTCAAAATGTGTATATAGCCCGTATTTTTATCAAGTTTTTGACATTCTACCGTTTTTACTTTTATTTCCGCGCGCTTGATTTTCTTTGTTAAATTCAACCCGTCACGCAGTATTACAAGAGTTACCGTTTCATTAAGAGCACCCTTTATATATTGGGCTACCTGAAAAATAGATTTACCTTTAATTTGATGATTATCAACACTTACAAGCATATCACCCTGTTTTAGTCCGGACAAATCAGCGGGCGAACCTTTTATAACATTTACTATGTAAATCTTTCCCGCAACAGAGGCTATATTTACCCCAATGCCGTACATTTTTGATTCAATAGAATTTGTCTGCTCTTTAAATTCTTCTTTTGAAAGAAGTCTTGAATAGGGATCATCAAGGCTTGCGAGCATGGTATTTATTGCAACATAAGCATCGTCGTTATCTTTAATTTTATTTGCATATCTCCTTTTCCATCTGTACCAGTTTTGATCGTTTAAATGAGGCTCGGCATAACTTTGCTTTACAAGAAGCCAGCTTTCCAAAAATAAATCCCCCGGTGAGACGCGCTCATCATTAACGTAAGAATTTGATGAAATCGAATTTATACGTTCAATTTGTGCTTGTTTATAGTTCTCAAAGGTTGCACCAAAAAGAATTGCAAGACACAAACACAAAAAAATAAGCTGTAGTTGTTTTATTCTTTTAAACATTTTCTTTTTCACTTATTTTTAGATTTTACGCCGGAGGGAAGAAGTCTGTACCCCCCGCCGTATATTGTCTCTATGTATTTATTTTTTTCATTTGAAATTTTATCTATTTTTGTGCGAAGATGTCTTATATGCACCCTTATTGTGTCTATATCCTCATCCCCGCAATATCCCCAGACTTCTTTTAAAAGCATTTTTGATGAAACCATTTCGTCATGGTGCTGCATAAGCACGTTTAAAATCTCAAATTCTATAGGGGTCAATTTTGTACTTTTATCAAGAATTTTTACGCTGTAACTTTCCGGGATTAAAGTTATATCGCCGATAGTAAGTAATTCTTTATACCTTAATGACTGCGCCACAAGTCCCGAACGATTTAACAGCGCAAGCACTCTTGCCTTTAGTTCTTCTATCTCAAAAGGCTTTGTCAAATAATCATCCACGCCCGAATTAAACCCTTTTAATTTGTCATTAAGCTCGCCCAAGGCAGTGAGCATAATTATCGGGATATTTTTTGTATTTTCATTCTGCCTGATTTTAAGCGCAAGCGAATAACCGTCGATCTCACCCATCATAACATCCAATATCACAAGATCGGGCATATCTTGTTTTACAAGCGCATAGCCCTTAATCGGATCTGTTGAATATTTACAATTGTGTCCGGAGAGCTCAAGATTTATTTTTACAAGTTCGCAAATCGCTTCATCATCATCTATAATAAGAATTTTACTCATATTCTATACCGTTTTAATCCATAAAAAAATTTTATTACAAAATAGATTATTCGGATAAGGAAAAATTGTAAAAGAATGTTAAAATAAAATCAAAAAAGTAAATAAAAATTACTTGTGTGTTTTTTTCTTATGTTGTAATATTATCTAGCATAATAAATTTCACTACAAATCTCAAAAGGAGGATTATGAATTGGCGATAACAACTCTTGAAGCACGTGAGCAGACACTCAAAACCCACACAAGATACTTAGGAAGACATATACTTGCCGAATTTTTTGAATGCGACCCTAATGTTTTAAATAACCCCAAGCTGGTTGAAAAATACATGGTCGAAGCGGCGCTTGAATGCGGTGCTACCATTGTTAACAAATGTTTCCACCTCTTTGCACCCCATGGCGTATCGGGCGTTGTCATAATTTCCGAAAGCCACCTTGCAATCCACACATGGCCCGAGCTTGGCTATGCTGCGGTTGATTTATTTACCTGCGGAGAGGCATGCGACCCCAAAGTTGCTTATGACTTTTTAAAGAAATGTTTCAACTCTAAAGACACATCCTATTCACAATTAAACCGCGGAATTTTGGATGATAAAAATTTAAGCGTTGAACATACGCCTTTTTATATAAGCGCACAGGTATAAAACAAGCGGCTTCATAAAATAAATCAAAAGGCGCTTTGCCCGCCTTTAAGTTGTTGTGCTAAAATAATCCTATGGATAAGTTCAGAATTGAGAAAATGACCCTTGCTTCGCTTGATGAAGTCATGGAAATAGAAGCACTTGCCTATGGTCAGCACCACTGGAGCAGGGATTCTTTTGTTGCCGAGATAGATAATAAAATTTCAAATTATAATTGCGCAGTAAGTGAAAATGGCGAGATTAGGGGTTATATGGGATTATGGAAAATAATTGATGAAGCCCATATTACAAATCTCGCCGTACATCCTTCATACAGAAGAAAAGGCGTTGCAAAAGTTTTACTCCTGAATGCACTTGATGAATGTTATGCGGATAAAATAAAATATTTAACGTTAGAAGTAAGAGTTTCAAACGCTTCCGCCATAAATCTTTACGAGAGTTTCGGCTTTAGATCCCTGGGGGTAAGAAAAAAATACTACCAAAACAACAATGAAGATGCGCTTATTATGTGGAGCGAGAATATTTTTAGCGAGAATTACAAAAAACGTTATGAAAAACTAAAAGAGAGTATCGGGGAATTAATTTTAAAATGAACAAAAGATTTAGGGAAGAAATTTACGAATTTATATACAGAGGAGAAAGAACACCGCTTAGTATAGGGACGCTTGTTGTTTGCGCGCTTTGCCTTCTTCTTGTGATTGTCGCAACATTCACACAGATCAATGTTACACACTCAATGCCTTATTTTGATGAAATGGGAGAGCTTGCATTTAAAAGCGTTTCAAACCATTATGTTCCGCAAATACCGGTTATACTGTTTGTTGCAGCAATTTTAGGCCCCGGCTTTGCTCTTTTTACAATGCTTTTATATCTTTTAACCGGATTTTTTATAGCGCCGGTTTTTGCGTTGGGCGGGGGGTTGGATTACATTAAAAGCGGGCTTTTTGGCTACATTTTAGGCTGCATTTTTGCAGTTGTGCCCGTGGGAAAACTTCTTGAGAAAAAATACAGCTTAAAAAATATAATTCTTGCAACAATTGTGGGTGTTTTATCGGTTCATATCTGCGGAATGCTTTACTGCGTGCTTTTGGCGCTTTTAAAAGTTGTGAGCTTTTCTTATGTTTCATCGGCCATTCACTCGCTTGGCGGTATTAAAACTTTTTACGATATAATTATTTCTTTTATATTCCTGATTCTTGCAATACCTGCAAAAATGGTCTTGTGGATTGCAATGAGAAGCTCTATAACAAAAAAACTTACGCGAAAAACAAGGCGTGAAACTATTTAAAAATTTCTTTCAATTCTTTCTGAAACGGTGAAATTTTTACTATTTTCTCTATTATCGCAGGCAGCTTTTCCAAGGTGTAATCTATGTCTTCTTCTGTCGTGTAGCGGCTTAGGGAAAATCTTATGCTGCCATGAAGCGAAGTAAAAGGAACGCCTTGCGCGCGGAGCACATGGCTTGGCTCAAGCGAGCCTGATGTGCAGGCAGAGCCTGAACTTGCACAAATTCCCAAATCGTTTAAATGAAGAAGAATAAGTTCGCCCTCAATATATTGAAAACCTATATTTGTGGTGTTTGGTACACGGTTTGCGCTTTTTGAATTTAAAACAGCATTTTTGATTTTTGATAAAATTCCCCTTTCAAGCTTATCGCGAAGCGATTTTACACGAGTCAGCTCGTCATTAAGATTTTCCATGGCAAGTTTTGCTGCCGCAGCCATGCCGGCAATATACGGTACATTTTCCGTACCGGCACGCTTGCCTCTTTCCTGATGTCCGCCGACAATTAATGGTGAGAGCATTGTGCCGCTTTTAACATATAGGGCACCAATGCCCTTTGGAGCGTGGAATTTATGGCCGGATATGCCAAACATATCTATTTTTGTACTCTTAAGGTCGATTTTTACTTTGCCTGCCGCCTGAACACCGTCAACAAAAACTTTTGTCTCTGGGTTTTGCATTTTTACCGCCTGCGCAATTTTATCCACGGGATAAATGGTGCCCGTTTCGTTATTTGCCATCATAACAGACACAAGCGCAGTATCCGGCTTTACGGACTCTAAAAGCTGTCCTATATTTAAATCGCCGTTTGCATCGACATCAACCCAAGATACACTGTATCCTTTTTTTTCTAAATCCTTATACAAATTCAATACGCAAGGATGCTCAACACGCGTGGTTATAATATGTTTTTTATTGCGATTAACATCCAAGGCTCCCTTAATCGCCATATTGGCAGACTCCGAACCGCAAGATGTAAAAATAATTTCTTTTGGATCATTGGCGCCCAAAAATTCCGCTATGACTTCTCTTGCCTCTTTAACCGCCACGTTGGCATTGTGCGCAAGGTCATATATGCTTGAAGGATTGCCGTATTCGTCTTTAAAATAGGGTATCATTGCTTCAAGTACTTCAGGTGCGACTTTTGTTGTTGCGTTATTGTCCAAATATACAAGTTTCATTATTTTACCTCTATAACGTTAATTTCAGGGTCGACATGTTCTCTAAGCTGTGCTTCAACAAAATTTTTAAGAGTCATTGTAGCATTTTTGCACGATGAGCAAGTTCCCGTTAATTTGACATATACATTTTTACCCTCAACATTTACAAGCTCTATACCGCCCGAGTCTTTGCCCAATTCGCCTGCAACATTTGTTTCAAGAACTTTGTTGATTTTTAAGATAAATTGCACCGGATTTAATTTATCATCCTTTTTGGCGTACTTATCCAAAAGCATTTTAATATTAGGCACACATCTTGCACATCCGCCGCCTGCGTAGTTAATCTCTCTTATATCATCAAGTGTTTTTGCGCCTTTTTCTTTTATTGCCTTAATTATTTCCTCTTCGCTCACATTAAAGCAATTACATATAATTTTACCGGTTTTTTCAACGTTTTCTTCCCCGGGATTATCACCTGAGTAATTTTTAAGAGCGTCCTCAAGCGCTTCATGCCCCATAACAGAGCAGTGCATTTTCTCCGGCGGAAGCCCGTCCAGCGCGTCTGCTATATCTTTATTTGTAATTTTTCTTGCCTCATCCACACTTTTACCTATTATCATCTCGGTTAAAATGCTTGATGAGGCAACGGCAGAGCCGCAGCCGAAAGTTTGAAACTTGGCATCTTCAATAATGCCTTTGTCGTTAATTTTTAAATAAATTTTTAATTTATCCCCGCATGCAAGCGCACCGGCTTCGCCTATTGCGTCTGCGTTTTCAATAGAGCCTACATTTTTAGGGTTTTTATAGTGTTCTTTTACTTTATCCGAATATTCCCACATAATCTTTCTCCATAAAATCAACAATATTATACACTCAAAAAAATACAACTTAAATATGTGGGAAAAAAATTTAAAAGAGGCATAATTAAAGTATGAAAGACACTAAAGAAGCAGCACAAAAATATGCCTATTCCCAAAAGGCGGCGCTCGATTTTTTAAAGCAAAAAATAAACAAGCTAAATCCGGGACTTTCGGGCGGAAGTTTTTTTGAAAACGGGGCAAAAATTATTTTTAAAAACTTACACACCAAAAATCCGCAACAATATGCGCTGGAAAAGTTCAGCGAGATAAGCAAAGTTGTTCGGCAGATAAGCGATAAAAACAGTTAAAAAATTATGCTTCTTTATCCAGATAGTTGCCTTCGACCATTTGCCTCAAAGAACGTCTGCGTAAAAATCCGGCATTCTTTGAAACTGCCTGTCTGTATAATTTATCCAGCTTGCTTGCGATATACATTTCCGAGTTGTCTTCGTAGTTGCGCTTCGTATATAAACTCAAGCCTAAGCCGGCAGTATTACTGCGATTTATTCCGTTAATTCTTGACATGCCAAGCTTTCTATTTTAATTGTGCTTATCTATTTTATTAAAAAAATAAAATTTGTCAAAATTGCGGTAAATTTATTTATACTTTATAAATCTTTACAATTTTTTTTCAGCGTTTTTCTGGTATAATCAAGGGCATGATGAAAAAAAATTTTTTTGCACAATGTGTGCACAGGGCAATTGATAAAGCAATAGAAAATAATAAACTCGGAGAATTAAAAGAGAATGATTTTACCCCGGTTTGTGAAATTCCCAAAAATACAAACTTTGGCGACTATGCAATAAACGTGTCGTCGCTGGCTCGAAATGCCAAAATGGCTCCGCCGATTATAGCGCAAAATATAGTTGAATTTATTGAGCCTGAAGGATTTAGCATAAATACGGTTGCGGGTTTTATCAATTTTAAACTTGAAAAAGAAATGCTGAACTCTATCGTAGAAGAAATTCTTGAAAAAAAAGAGCTGTTTGCCGCGTCTGACATAGGTAAAGGCGAAAAGGTAAACCTTGAATACGTGAGCGCCAACCCCACAGGCCCCTTTCACATCGGGCACGGGCGCTGGGCGGCGCTTGGCAGCGCACTTTCAAATGTTATGAAATACTGCGGATATGATGTTTATCAGGAATTTTACATAAATGATGCCGGGAACCAGATTAACAAACTCGCCCGCTCGCTTGAGCTGCGCGTCAGGGAATTAAAAGGCGAAAAAGTCGAGTGGGAGGAAGATTTATACCCGGGAGAGTATCTCATAGACTGCGCAAAAAGATATATAGCATCCGGCAAAAAAGAAAGCTATGGCGATTTTGCAAAAGCCGACATGCTAAGGCAGCAAAAAGAGCTGCTTGAGAAATTCAGGACGCATTTTGACTGCTTTTTCTCGGAATTGTCGCTTTATAAAAACAATGAAGTTGAAAAATGCATTAAAGAGCTGGATAAAAAGGGCAAACTCTATGAAAAAGACGGCGCAATCTGGTTTAGAAGCTCTGATTACACAGACACGCAGGACAGAGTACTGAAAAAATCCGACGGCTCAAATACATACTTAACGGCTGACATTGCATACCATAAAAACAAGCTGGAGCGCGGATTTACACGCCTTATCAACATCTGGGGGGCAGACCACCACGGATATATAGCAAGGATGAAGGCGGCAATTGATGCCCTCGGCTATGACAGCTCCTGTCTTGAGGTGCTTTTGGGTCAGCTTGTAAATATTATCCAAAACGGCGAGCAGATGAGAATGGGCAAGCGCAAAAAAATGGTTACGCTTGATGAACTCGTTGAGGAAGTTGGGGTTGATGCCACAAGGTTCTGGATGTTAATGCGCTCAAGCGACACAACAATTGATTTTGATATAGATTTGGCAAAAAGCCAGAGTGATAAAAATCCGGTATTTTACGTTCAATACGCTCATGCCAGAGCATGCTCGATTTTAAGAAAAGCTGTTGAAAAACGGCTCGATATTGAAAATAAAACCGAGCTTGAACCGCTTTTTGACAAAAAAGAACTTGAAGAAATTTGTCAAAAAACCGATATTGAGGAACTTTTTGATAAAAGCTGCGATGAACAGTCGCAAGAAGCAGCAAAAGCTCTGATTTTAAAACTTGAAGAGTCAAAGGCCGTAATAGAGGCAGCAGCAAGGCTCAGAGCGCCATATTTGCTGTGCAAATATTCAAGTGAGCTTGCAACGGCATTTCACCATTTTTACAATTTTTCAAGGGTTTTAACGGATGATAAAGAGACCTCCAAAAAAAGACTGGCTCTTGTGGAGTGTTTCAGAATAATTTTGAGCAAAATTCTTGATTTGCTTGGCGTTGAAGCTCCGCAAAAAATGTAGTTGATTTTAGAGCTTGTCTGTGGTAATTTAGTTTTACACGCACGGGGACAGGCTCGGCGGGTTGCAAAGCATCTGCAAAGCAAAATTTAATATACGGGCTGCTAGCTCAGGTGGCCAAGAGGGTTTTGACCCTCGGATATGAAATAAGCACCCGGAGGGGTGCGCGAGCAAAATTTAATATACGGGCTGCTAGCTCAGGTGGTTAGAGCGCACCCCTGATAAGGGTGAGGTCGGTGGTTCGAGTCCACTGCGGCCC
>CALUWF010000024.1 GCA_944324405.1 Candidatus Gastranaerophilales bacterium
CGAACCCTCGATGCAGATTACTCCACATAACACCTTAGCAGGGTGCCGCCTTCAGCCACTCGGCCATTTCTCCAAACTCAATTTTCAATAATAAAATCCTATCAAAAATACTAAAAACAATCAAGAATTAAAAAATGGAGTCAAAATTATGTCAAATTATAACAATATTCTACATAAGTAATATACGCTAAAATCCTTGGCGCACAAGAATTTATATGATTTGTAAAAAATAAGGGGGGTTGCAAAATTTCATTTTTAGTGTATAGTAGTTTTGAAACTAGGGTTATGTCGGTTTCGCGAAATTAATGTGTAGTAAGTAAGCAAAACTCGATTTCTACCCTGTTTAAAAAAAAGAGAATAATGAGGATACAACCATGACGAAAAAGCTAATGGCGGCTTTGCTAATGAGTTTCTGTCTGTTTTTAGGCGCATTAGATAAAGCTCACGCAGCCCAATCGCCGCAAGAAGTACAAAAAGCAATTGCCCAAACAGCGCTTAAAATGGGTGTTGACCCCTTTGTTGCGCTCAGCATTGCAAAACTTGAATCTAATTTTAACCCCAATAAAAGAAATCCATCCGGTGCTGTCGGTTTATTTCAACTTATGCCTGATACGGCACGCAGGCTGGGCGTAAATCCGCATGTACAGCATGAAAATATCAAGGGCGGAATTATGTATTATCAAATGATGTACAAAAAGTACGGCTCGATGGATTTAGCGCTTGCCGCGTATAATGCCGGCCCCGGAAATGTTGCAAGATATAAGGGCGTTCCGCCCTTTAAAGAAACACGCGCATTTATCTCGCGAATTAAGCAGGAATATAATGCACTTAAAGCTGATCCCGAGATAAAAAGTGTTGTTTCAAATACATTATAAGCTTTAACCGCCTCATTTGAGGCGGTTTTTAATTTTGTTTTAAATATAAAAGCGAAAAGCCTGCAATAAGCCGGATTCTGTTTTTCAGACAATCATCTGTCTAATGCGTTTTTTTATGCAATTTTTGACAAAGCAAAACGGGAAAAGGCACCCTTCTTGCAAATTCAAACTTGCATCCGATTGGGGTTTACCATGCCCGAAATCTCACGATTTCGGCGGTGGGCTCTTACTCCGCCGTTGCACAATCGCCCGGTGTCAAGATTTGCTCCTGTGTATTTACTAAAGCAAACATACAAGGGCTGCCCCGGGCATTCTACTTTTCTGTGGCACTTTCCTCACGCTCGCGCGCACTTGGATTTCCCAAGCAATCTGCCTTTTTGGATGTCCGGACTTTCCTCACGCAATCCCTTTTTAGGGTTTGCGCGCGATTGTCCGCCTGCTTTTCGCTTAAAATCATTATACCCCAAATGCTGATTTTTTGGTATTATATAGCTATGATAATTGATACACACGCACATCTTGATATGTTAGATGACCCAAAACGCGCAATTGAAGAAGCTTTTGAAGCGGGAGTTAAAAAAATAATTATCCCCGGGGTTGAGCCTGATACTTTTGAAAAAGTTTTAGAGCTTGCGCATGCTTATGATAATGTCTATGCGCAGCTTGGTGTACATCCGAGCGAAGCTCAAAAATTCAATGATGATGTTGCAAAAAAGATAATGGAATTTGCAAAAGACGAAAAAGTTAAGGCAATCGGCGAAATCGGGCTTGATTACTATTGGGACAAGACATTTACGGATGTGCAGAAAAAAGTTTTTAAAACTCAGATAGAAATTGCAGACATTTTAAATCTTCCCGTTGTAATCCACGATAGGGACGCGCACAAAGATACTTTTGACATTTTAGAACAAATGGGGGCAAAACGCGTTTTAATGCACTGTTTTTCAGGCTCCTTGGAATTTGCACAAAACTGTATTAAAAAAGGCTGGTTTATAGCTTTGGGCGGAGTTGTGACATTCAAAAACGCCCGTAAAGTACGAGATGTCGCACGCGAAATACCTCTTGAAAATATCATGCTTGAAACGGATACGCCTTATTTAACCCCGCATCCTTACCGCGGGGAAGAAAATGCACCAAAATACATAATTTTAACCGCAAAAGAAATTGCAAACATAAAAGATACGGCATTAAGCGAAGTTGAAACAATAACAACGCAAAACGCCATAAAATTTTTCAATTTGGAGGAAAACAAAAATGAGTCAGCAGTATAATTCAAATATCAAAGTAAAAACTTCGGTGCTTGTTTTTTTGAAAAATCTTGCAGCCCCGCTTGTTTTGTATTTTGATAACCCTCAGGAAATTTATGAAGAATTAAGAGAAGTGGTAAATACGCCCGTAAATAAAGTATTTGAATTTATGCCAAACGGCCCTATCAAAAAAGTTTGCGTTAATTCTCAGCAGATTAGCGCCGTTGCGCTTCAGGAAGAACAGTATTTTGCATAATGAAAAAACGTCTTGATTTAATACTTTTTGAGAGGGGTTTTTTTGAAACAAAAAACTCGGCAAGTGCCGCAATTTTAGCAGGCAACGTTAAAATTGACGATGTCGTGCAGCAAAAAGCGGGACAGCTTTTTGATGAAGAAAAACTTTTTGATGAAAATAAGCCGCATAAAATCGAAGTTAAAGTTATGCCCTATGTTTCCCGCGGCGGTTTAAAGCTAAAAGGCGCAATTGACGCTTTTAAGATAGATTTAAAAGATAAAATCTGTATTGATATGGGGGCTTCAACCGGCGGATTTTGCGATTGCATGTTAAAAGAGGGGGCAAAAAAAGTGTATGCCGTAGATTGCGGCACAAACCAACTTGCCTGGAAATTAAGACAGGATGAAAGAGTAATCTCAAAAGAAAATGTAAATATAAAAAATTGTTCTTTTGAAGATATATTCGGCACGGATTTCAGCGGTGATTTACCGGAATTTTTGAGCATGGATTTATCATTTATATCAATTAAGAAAGTGCTTGAAAACTGCAAAAACTTCATTTCAAAAAATTCTCAACTTGTCATTTTAATCAAGCCGCAGTTTGAAGCGCAAAGAGATGAAATCTCAAAAGGCGGAGTTGTAAAGGATAAAAAAATACATCAAAAAATCATTGATGACATTAAAAATTTTTGCACTTCGCTTAGTCTTATACCCCAGGGGGTAATTGAAAGCCCCATAACAGGAGCAAAACACGGCAATGTCGAATATTTAATTTACTTAAAAAGAGAGGAAAAATAATGTCTGTAAGCATTGTGGATAAATTAAACGCATTATCGGGCGAAATGGAGTCACTTTTGGATTTTATTGCAAAAGATAAAAATCTGGGCGATGATTTTGAAGCGTATGTGGAGGAAAATAAGTTAAACATTGAAAAGCAATCACAGCTTAACATTGCGCTCATTGAATATCTGCTTGACGGCAAAATGCAAGACAATACAAGGGTTTTAGATTATTACGTAAATAAGGGCGAGCACAAAAATCTATCTGTCGTAAATGCTTATAAAAACAGTGTTACATCTGTTTTTGAGATTAAAAAAGTCTTAAAAAATGCGTATGAAACATATTCTCTTACCTGCGAAAAGGATTTTTACCTTATCCCGCTTGTTAAAATGGTTAATTTAAGAGGCATTTCGCGCGGTGATTTCATTCGAGCAAGAGTGATAGAATATGAGAATGAATATTATCTGCTTGAAATTTATGACGTAATTTCTTCTCTTAACTGTTATAGGGCGGCTTGCGAAGCGGTTAAATGCCTTATTTCAAATTCTAAATGTGCGGTTTTTAAAAACGAAGAAAAAAATCAAAAAATTAAAAAATCACTTTTGGAATTTGGCGAACATTTTAAAAAAACATTTAACAACGCAAAAGAAGGAATTATAACAACAAATAAGCTAACAGACGGGCTTTTGGACGCTTTTAATTCAAATGAGGACACGGCTTGTTTTATTTGCGAGCCTGATGAATACAAATTTTTTGATATAAAAGAATTTTCACAAGGCGATGATTTTATTCAAAATGCAATCGGAGGTTTTTCAAATCATAAATGTACTTATGATGTCGGATTGTATTTTGATGAAAACGAAGGGCTTTATGTGGTGCCGTTTTTGGGTACTTTCTATAAAATTTTTGAAACTTACGACGGTTCAAATTCTCAAATTGAGGGCGCAAAAGAATGCATAAAAGATTTTTTAAAAAGCGACAAAGTGCCATTTAGTGTTATTGCCGCTGCCGCAAAAAAATATCAAGATTTTTTGGATGTTATAAATTTTGCACTGGATACAAATTTTCAATCAACAGGCGAAGTTTTAGAAAGATTTAAAGGCAGGGAAGGTGAAAAATACAGCCCTGTTCAGGTTTTATACAATTCGAAAATATTCTCCGAAATTTTAGGACTTAAAGAAGAAGACGAGAAAAAAGAGGCAAATGTAGCAAGTGCCACAGTTGCCGGTAGAAATGACCCCTGTCCGTGCGGCAGCGGGAAAAAGTATAAAAAATGCTGCGGCGCAAATTAAAAATAAATACAAAAAAAGTCCCGCTTACCGCGGGATTTTTTTAGGTTGTTGTTATTGCTTTACTAATTTGAATGAGGAAGTTTAAAACTTTTAATCAAAAGCCAATTTGCCAAATGCCACAATGCCGCCTATAATTGCACCGCCTATAGCGCCTACCGCTGCAAAGGGTCCGCCGCATAAACCTAGTGCTGCACCTGCCGCAGCGCCCGTACCAATACCCGATATAAGCGTGCCTGCTGCTTTTGCTGCGACTGAGCCTATTGATTTGTTGACGCCTGTGACCTCTGAAATCATATCTTCTTTGGAATTTCCCTGTGCAAAAAATGTGCCTAAAATCGGAACACCTGCTTTTAAGCCTTGAATAAAGGAGCTTGAAGTATTTGCATCAATTGCATCCGTTAAAGTTGTACCCATTGTCTGCGCATAAAGTCTTTGTGCAAGAGCTTTTATCTGGCTTTCGTTGTAACCTTCGTACTGTTGGGCTTTTGACATGGATTCGGTCAATTTTTTGTATTCAATAATAGCGTCATCCGTTCTTCCCTGCTGCAAAAGGGTTGAAATATTTGCGCAAAGCTGCGACCAGTCAAGGTTTTGCACGTTTTGTTTGTTGCCGTATGACTGCTGCATGGTTGATAAGTCATAGCTGTTTTGTAAATTTTCTTTTGCGTCATCTACGTCCATACCGTAATAGTAGCCGTAAAGCCCGCTGCTGTAAGAGTTAAAAAACGGCACCGAATAATTGCTGCCCAATCCTCCGTATGACCCTGATATACCGTTTAGTGCGGAATAATCGGTGTAATTAGTCAGTCCAGTAAAGCCAACTGCACACATTTGTAAACTTCCTTCCAATTAAATTTAAACTAACCTACACTTTAATAAAAACTTTTTATCTTTGATAATTGCCTCAATATTCTTATCCGTGTTACATTTCTTAATATTTTTTTAAAAAAACGTTTTAAAACCATTTTTTAAGGTGCAAAAACATTATTTTTTAATATATAATTGTTTTATTAGCCAAAAACGTATAAAATATAATAAGTATTGCTTTGTGGAGGTATTTTTGATTTCCGAATTTAATTTAAACGAATTTTTATTAAAAGCACAAAAGGCAAATGCCTCCGATATACACTTTCGGGAAGGAAAAGCACCTTCGCTTCGGGTAGACGGAAAAATTTTAAGAACGGCAATGCCGCCTTTAACCGAGCGGGATTTTGAAAATATTCTTGTTAAAATTGCAAAAAAAGACATTCTTGAAAGCATCAGAATGTCTAATAACATTGATTTTACCTATGAAATTCACAATCTTTCAAGGTATCGTGTAAATTACTGTAAAGACTTGGGTATGCCAAAGCTTACCTTAAGGCTTATTCCCTATGACATACCGACAATTGAACAGTTGCAGCTTCCCCTCTACCTTGGCGAACTTACAAGATTTAACAACGGTATTATACTTGTAACAGGGCCTACAGGCTCGGGCAAATCGACTACTCTTGCCGCCATGGTTGATTTAATAAATAAAGAACAGCAAAAGCACATAATAACAATTGAAGACCCTGTCGAATTTTTATATACGGACAGAAAATCTTTAATTACCCAAAGAGGTTTGGGTACGGATACAGAAACTTTTGCATCGGGTATAAAATATGCACTGAGGCAAGATCCGGATGTTATTCTGGTTGGTGAAATAAGGGACAGAGAAACTCTTGAAGCGGCAATTGAAGCGTCTGAAACAGGACACCTTGTCTTATCCACAATGCACACAAACTCCTGTATCCAAACAATTAACAGAATTCTTGGCTTTTTTGAAGATAAATCTTCTTCCCTTATTGTACAAAGGGTCATAAACACCCTGCGCGCAACCGTTTCACAAAAACTGCTGCCTAAAGAAGGAGGCGGTTTGGCTGCTGCCGTAGAAATTCTCACGGTAACGCCCGCTATTTCGGATTATCTTTTGAAAAATAATTTTGAAGACACTTATCTTCTTATGCAAAAGAGTAAATTCCCGAACCTTGTCACTATGAACGCTTCCATTTACGCCCTTTTAAAACACGGAGCAATAAGCAAGGAAACGGCCCTTGAATACAGCGACAACAAAAACGAGCTTGAACAGATGATAAGAGGCATTTATCACGGGGCGAAAAACATGACGGATGATGATTTAATTTAATTTTTAAGGAGTAAGTATGGCGCCATTTCCGGAATCAGAGTCAATGACAATAAAACGTCTTGAAGTTGCATTGAGAAAAAAAGATATGCAGCTTTTAAAAGACGGGGCGTATAAACTGCATGAAAAATTTCACACCGGACACAGGTTTGAGTTTATTTCGGAACTTGAACAAATTTTAAAATATGTCCAAGAGCACGACATTCCGCAGGAAATAAAGGAAATTTTATGCCCGACTATTGAAGAAATACTTACTCCTGACAGTACAAATTTGAATATTCAAAACAACATTCCCCAAATACCGCAGGAGCAAGCGCAGAGCGCTGCCATTGAAACATCGGAGTCTGCACCAAAGGGTGATACGATAATTAAAGATGAAGACATTAAGCTTCAGGGCAAAGCGTATGAAGAATATATGGCATCTTTGACACAAAAAGAGCCCGTTATGTTTGAAGAAGAATTTGCAAAAAATGACACTCAGGCTTCCTCTTTTGAAGAGATTAAACCTCCGGCGCCCGAGCCGAAAACGGATAATGTACTTCTTTTTTATGATGATAATTCAACAGATATCAACTACGCCGAAATAAAAAACTACAGAAACAGGCTGAATAATCTTTTTTCAATGCAAAACAGCGAAGGCGACTACAGTCTTTTAAGAGAAATTGCAGCGCTGAACAACATTGTGGATACAAAAATTTATGACATTGATAAAATCTTTGCGATGTTAAAAACTTCAAAAAGCAATGTTTCTTTTGTCACAACTTCACAAAGTCAGGAGCTGACAAAAATTTTATGCGATAAAAAAATAAATTTTGAAATACCTTATGTGCAAAAAATTACACAGGAAGAAAACAGCGGCGCTTCATTTTCTTTTATACCGATTCTTGGGCTTTCAAACATTTTTGTCTGCTCACACTGTAATTTAAGAAGTTTAAAAACGGATTTTTGCACAAAAACACTGTCCGTACAGTGCCCTAATTGCGACAGCGCAGCATTTCCCGACCTTTATGCCATTAATTCTTATAATCCGGACTGTAATCCCGTTTTTTGGCACAGAGCCTTCAGTGCGTTTGTAAAATCAAAAATATGGATAATAATTAATCCGCCGCTTGATGAAAACAAAGAGGTTATTTTTGATTTTGTAAAGACCGCCTGTGAATGCTGCATGCCGGATAAAATATATCTTTTTTCAAAAGAAAACGACAAGAGAGAGTTTTACATAAATATGTTTACAAAAATCCTGCCCGATACTGATATTCGGGCGGATTTTTCAAACATTGAACAACTTTGTGCAGTGTATATAAGAGAGCAAATAAGGGACAAGCAACAATAAAAATCGGATGAGAAGTATTAAAGAGAGTTTTACAACAGAGGCAATAAATATAAAAACATACCCGCTGAGCGACTATGACAACATTGTCGTTATGTTTTCGCGCGAATACGGGCTTATAAAAGGCATTGCAAAGGGGGTTAAGCGCCCGAAATCAAAACTCGGGGCGAGAATGCAAATGCTTGTTGCAAACAAAATAATGCTCAAAAACGGCAGAAATTTTGACACAATCTGCGAGGCTCAGGCGCTTAATACATTTAATAAATTGCGCTCCAACCTTGATAAACTCACCTATTCAATGTATTTAACGGAAATTATAAGTGCAATTTGTACCGATTGCGATGAGGATAACGAAAATAACGAAAAAATTTATGAACTTTTTTACTGCGCACTTGAAGGGATTTCAAATTCTTTAAACAAAACCGAGATTTTCCTTAACGCAATAAAATTTCAGCTAAAATTTATGGCGGCCGCAGGATATGGTATAGAACTTGAAAAATGTCTTGAATGCGGCTGCGAAATCAATGAAAATGCTTATTTTTCAATCGCAAAAGGCGGCGTAATATGTAAAAACTGCCGCCGCGGCTCGGATATTTATATTGGCATACACAAAAAAATAATAGAATTTTTAATCACGCAAAAAAACTGTCCGAGCGGTGAAAAAACTTGCTATGACGGGCTTGTGGATGAAAATTTTTGCGAAAAATGTTTTTTGCTTTTAAAAAAATATATAGACACCTATGCTTCGCGCCCTTCACGCGCTTTGTGCGTACTTAATGAGATGAAGTAGCTAAAAGGCGCGGTATACAAGCTTTTATCCGCTCTTGAAAAATCCTGATTTTAGGGTATAATAATGACTGTCACTTTAGGGAGATAAAATGGATATAGACCAGAGTTTGATATTTAATTTGCTAGTAGTGGCATTTTTGTTATTTTCAAACGGTTTTTTTGTGGCAAGCGAGTTTGCCTTTGTAAGTATTAGGAAAACCAGGGTTTCGCAGCTTTCAAACGAAGGCAATACCGACGCTAAGATTGCTCTGGGCGGCATTGAGCACCTTGATAAGACAATTGCCGCGGTACAGCTCGGTATTACGATTTCAAGTATCGGACTTGGCTGGGTCGGCGAATCAACCCTTGTCAGGCTTATTGAGCCGGTGTTTACGTTTCTTCCCGAGGCATGGCGCGGTTTTGCAACACACTCTCTTGCCGTAACGCTTGCTTTCTCGTTAATTACATTTATGCATGTTGTAATAGGCGAGCTTATGCCAAAGTCAATCGCGCTACAGTTTCCGGAGCGTACAACACTTTTTGTTGCACGTCCGATGTATGCAATTACAAAAATTTTCACACCGTTTATATTCCTTTTAAACGGGCTTGGCAACTGGCTTTTATCGCTCATTAAAATCCCTCCGGCACACAGCGCGCATATTGTGCACTCGGTTGAAGAACTGGATATGATAATAAACGAATCTCACAAAGAGGGCGTTTTAAACGACACCGAAAAAGAAATTTTGCAAAACGTTTTTAAATTTTCAGACACCCTTGCAAAACAGGTCATGGTGCCGCGTCCGGATGTGGTGAGTGTCCCCATTGACATTTCAACAAACGATTTAAACAAATTAATAATTGAAAACCAGTATACGCGCTATCCTGTTTACAGCGATGATTTAGATCATGTTTTAGGTATTTTGCACGTAAAAGACGTCTACCCGCTTATGGTTGAAGGCAGAGATATAAACCTTAAGGAAATTATCCGCGAGCCGATTTTGGTTCCCGAAACAATGACTATGGATAATATGGTGCTCGAGTTTAAAGAAAAAAAATCCCAAATGGCGCTTGTAATTGATGAATTTGGCGGCGTTTCGGGCCTTATTACCCTTGAAGATGTTTTAGAAGAAATCTTTGGCGAAGTGCAGGATGAATTTGACGAAGAAGAAGCCGATATAAGACAGATTTACGACAATGAATATGTTGCAAATGCAATGATGAGGCTGGATGAGTTCAGCGAATATTTTGACATCAAATTTGACGATGAAGACGTAGATACCATCGGCGGACTTGTTGTTAAATATTTAGGACACATTGCAAAAGAAAACGATGTAACTACAATCGGTGATTTTACTTTTAAAGTTCTTGAAACCGATGGTGCAAGGATTGTAAAATTAAAGATTAAAAGGCAGGAACCGGCGCTAAATGCGCAAGAGGGCGAATAGGAGTATGAATTATGGGTTTTGAAACACTTTTTATACTGATGTTTTATTTTATGTTATTTGGGCTTGCAATGGGTGCTTTTGTTGCTCTTGCGTTGTATTTTCTGCCGCTTATAATTGCTGCGGCAAGAAAACATAATCAAATTTTACCCATAACTTTAATTACCATATTTTTGGGCTGGACGTTTTTAGGCTGGCTTGCGGCCGTTATTTGGTCGCTAAGCCCGGATGTACAATGTTCCTGCGGTAAAGACGAATGCGAAAACAGCTAAATTAAAGTCTGCTTTTTACTTTTGTTATTTTTTCATAAGCTTCATCAATTCGCTTAGGGTCGATTTTGCCTTCCTGCACGGCTTTAAAGACCACATCGCCAAATTGCTGCGCGCTTTCTTTTCCGTCATATACAAGATTGTTCCCGAGAATTATAATATCGCAGCCAGCATTAATTGAAGCAATAATCGCCTCTTCAAAGCTGTAATTATCCGAAATTGCCTTCATTTGCATATCGTCCGTTATGATAAGTCCGCTAAAACCTAATTCGCCTTTTAAAAGCCCTGTCACTGTTTTATAAGACATACTCGCCGGATATTTTTCATCAATATTTTTATTGTAAACATGGGATACCATTACATTTTGCGCCGATGCATTTGAAATAAGTGCCCGATAAGGGTCAAGTTCCGATTTAACCCCGGTATTTGTAGCGTCTGCAAAACCTTTGTGAGAATCTGCGCTTATGGAGCCATGACCGGGAAAATGTTTCAGTACCGTTAAAATTCCATATTGATTATGTGCCAAAATATAGGCATTTGCGTGCTTTATAACCTTTAGCGGATTATCCGAAAAAGCACGGTTTGCCTTAAAAATAACCTCTGAATTAGGATTGAGAGCCAAATCCACACAGGGGGCAAAATTCATATTAAACCCCAAATCCTTTAAGGCAGAGGCGATTTTTTTTGCCTCAAGGTATGTTGTCATCTCATCATCTTTATCGCCCAATTCCCTGTGTGATAAGGTTTGGGCCTTAAAACCTCTGTCTTTTGGCAAACGTGTAATTTTTCCGCCCTCTTCATCAATTGTTATAAACATTTTTGTTTTTGCGGTTTTATTTATGTCCGAAATAAGCTTCTTAAGTTGTTTTGGGTTTTCTACGTTTTTATACTTCGAGCCGCCGGCTATACCCTGTGAAAAAATTATAACTCCCGAAATCCTGTCATTTATTAAATCGTCGTATAGTGCGCAATCAGGAGTTAATTTTGTGCCGTCAAAACCGACAATCAGCATTTGGCCTATTTTATGGCGCAAATTTGTATTATTATAGTCAATTTCTGCATACGCCGAACTGCCCAAAATTAAGATAAACAAAGCAAAAAGAAGAACTTTTTTCATTTTCCTCCTTAAAATACGTAAAAATTAGTCCTTAAGTTAAGTGACTGCGACTGTAAATTATTATCTAAAATTGTCGCACCCGCGCCCATCCAAATAGAGCTGTTTTTAATATATTTGGGCTTATAATCGATACCCACCATAGGTTCGTATTTGTTTAATTTTTGTCCGCTGATTTTATTTTTAAACGAGATTGAAGCACGCTCGCCAAGGCGGATAGAGGGGGTTATAAAAGCGCCTCGCGAAGCGGATGTTATGTTTGTAGTATCATAAGTTGTTTCAAATCCGCCCGTAAGGCTTAAATATTTGCCGCGAACAGTAGCCCCGAGCTCTTGTTTCACGTTTTTATTTAAAGTATTTGAATCATTATACTGGGTGGATTTTGAAGCGATGTTAAATTTTGTGCTGCCTATTTTCACATCCTCTGCCGCAGGCAATTCAAGGGTTTTAGAATATGTTTTTACTTCTTTTATACTGTTTACACGATAAGTCGGGTTGAAATCAGTTTCCAAAAGGATTTCATCCTCGAAAGGTTCATTTTCCTTAACTTCTATAAAATCGCTTAAAAAAGGCTTCTCCTCTGTTATTTCAACACTTCCTTCAAGTATATCATCAGCCTCATCAACCGCAAGCACAAGCTGCTTCGCCTCTTGCTGTTCATTTTCCTGCTCTTGAGCGTATGAGCTTACCGGCGCTGCGAAAAAAAATAATATAAAAAATATGAACAATTTTTTGAAATTCATATCTTTTATATTATTACCCTTTTGGGCTATTTTTTCAAGTTTTTTGGAACAAACGGGGGATATAAAATGTCTAAATACTTAATTCTAACGACCGAAAGAATTAAGATGATTTTTTGATAAATGGCTGAAATACGAATTTACAAACTCTTCGGAGCCAAAAAATTCTATCATTGCAGGAACTACAACCAAAAATAAATATACAGCCGTTGCAAAAAATACTAAGCCTAGAGCTTCTAACATAATTTGCCTCACTTTCTAAACAACCTTGTTCTTATATTCCTTTAATCGACAAAATTGAACCCTGACTTTATAAATTTATAAAATATTGTAATAAAAATTAATAATGAGGATTTAAATATGTCTGAAATAAACGTTATAAAAAGACTTTTGATTAATATGCACTGCTGCCGCTGCAAGAATGAATTCGGCGAAAATTCAATAAAAATTATGCGAAACGAAAAAGGACTTCTCGTTTTTCAGATTAAATGCGAAAAATGTAAAAAATGTTTTGGCATGGCAACTTTAGGGCTTGGCGCGGAAGAACTCGCCCAATCTTTTGAAATGAACGATAAAGCCGATACTTCGGAACTTTCGCCCATAAGTTACGATGACGTATTAGACGCACACATTTTCTTCCAAAATATGGATGAAAACTGGTCTGAATACATTAAACGCCGGCCTACAGCTTGAGCCAGAGTGCATCATAAGGCCTTAAACGCAGGGTAATTTGTTTATTTTGTGCCTTTGCGCGCACCATTTTGCCGCTCAGAAGGTCTTTAAAATAAACATCCTTATCTTTTTTGCCGAAATTATCGTCAATAAAGTTTACAACTGCGCGCTCGCGGCTGTTTGAGAGATTGTTTATAACAACTATTCTTTCGCCCTTGTACTCGCGAACATAAGCAAAAACCTCGGGAGATTCCGTTTTAAGTTCGACAAATGTGCCATGCGAGAGCACGGGGGTCTGTTTTCTTACTTTTATAAGCTGTTTTACGCGCGAATAAACCCTGTGGTTAAAGCTTACCGAGTCTTTCATCGCATTGTAAAATACGCTTTTTTTAATCGGGCCGCGGTTAATGTCGCGCGAATCAAAATAGCTTAGCATGCTGACTTTTTCTTTTTGCGATTTTTGCTTTGCTTCGCGGGCCTTTGCGCTCTTTTTAGCGTTTGCATAGTTGTTTTGCACCCCGATTTCATCTCCGTAGTAAATTATGGGAACCCCCGGGAGCGAGAGCATGATTGAAAATGCCATAGCTATTCTGTCGGGATTGTTATCAAGGAAATTTGCGAGTCTGCCGGCTATTCCCCAGCCTTTGCGAAAAACTGCGCCCTTTGGAGTCAGGCTTTCGTATAAAAGCTCGCGGATTTGCGGGTCGACCATTTCAAGGGTGAGTTCGTCATGAACCCTTAAAAACATTGCCCATGCGGCGCTTTCAGGAATTTTTGGCGTTTGTTTGTACGCATCCCAGAAGTATTTATTGTCCGCAGTCACAAGAGATGCCCAGATTGCAGGCATATAGGGAAAATGATAGCAGATTTGAACTTCCGATGTTCTTTGTATTTCTTTTGTTTCGCCTAAAATCTTATGCTCGACTTTTCTGTCCGTGCCGAAGTACGGAAGAATTTTCTTTGGCTGCTGGCAAGCTTCCGCCTGAATTATGGAACGCGGCGCCGTGGTTTGCAAAAATGCACTCAAAAGCTGGATGATTTCATGGGTTTTTGGCAGATTTTCGGCCGTTGTACCTTCTTCTTTTGTGTAATAAGGAATGGCGTCAAGCCTAAAGATATCCACGCCTAAATTTGCCCAAAATGCCATTGTTTCAAGGACATAATACAACACTTTAGGGTTTTCCCAGTTTATATCAAGCTGAAAGGGGTAAAAAGTATGATATAAATAGTAGTCTTTGCCCTCAATTGTTACTTTTCGCCAGTGGTTATCCGACACTTCGGGGAAAATAAGGCGCCTTTTTGTAATTGTTCCGTCTTTTTCCTTGTATTCAGCCACATAGCCTATTTTCTCGTCTTTGTAAACTTTATACTCGGGCATATCTTCTCTTACGATAAAATAATGAAGTTTGTCCAAATCACCCTTTAATGCCTGCTGGAACCATTCATGCTGGTCTGAAAAATGGTTTAAAATCAAATCCGCTTTAATTTTAAACCCTTTTTGGCGTGCGGCCTGTGCAAACTCTTTAAACTCGGGCATTCCGCCTAAATCTTTTCTTACGTTTTTTGGATTTTTAACATCAAAACCCGAATCATTCATCGGCGAGTCCGCAAAAGGCATAATATAAATTGTCGTTACGCCCAAATCTTTCAAATAATCCAACATCCCGATTAAATCTTTAAACGTGTTTGGTTTATTATCCTCGCTCACCCCAAACTGATCCGGATAAAACATATAAATAACTTCATCCTTATACCAGTCCGAAGGGCGCACCAAATCTTCCTTCATAAGCTCAATGCTTCTTTTATCTTTTGATTTTTTAATAATTTCATAAACATTTGCATAGACAATATCAACATTATCGCGCCCGTAAATATGCGCGATTGAATTTTTCATTGCACTCTCTAATTTTTTAGGAACAAGCGCGTCATCCACCGTTCTTTTTAAAATTTTATCGCTGAATTTTACGTTTTTGTCCGTCGTTGCGAATTCTTTTGTAATGGGCGCATTGTTTGGTTTTATACCTTCTTTTAAAAGTGCCGCATAGACACAAGAAGAGGGGGTAAATGCAAATGCACCCAAAAGTAAAGAAGCAATTATTTTTTTAAACATACATTATCTTCCATATTTTAATTACAATTTTATTATTAAATCCACATATTTTGAAGTCAATAAAAATAAAAACAATTGTTACATGCGTATTTAATGCCCGAAACCGTCATTATCTTTATGGAATTTTCTCCAATCAAAATTCGGGTAGCTTCTTCTTATCTTAGACCAGTCAATCTGAGTTTTGGCATTTGTTTTTTGTCTTTTTTGCTCCCAGGATTTTAAAAAATCAATTCCTGCATGATCCATAAAATAAAGCCCTTGCGCACAGACTGCGACGTCTTTTCTCTCGTCAATTTTTTCAAAAACCGAAATTAAGGAAGGAAGCTGCAAAAATGTTACATTCCCGCAAAGCATTACGGTTATTAGATTTTCTCCTTCAACTATTTTTAAATTTACCTTCATAACCTTGTAAACGTTTTTCACAAGCGCCGCCAAAAAGCCCAGAACTATCCCCTCAAAAAGGTTTGTAAAGAGTATTGCAAAAAGGGTAATTAAATATATCGCAAATTCGCCCCTGCTCAGCTTGAATAAATACTTTGCCGCATCGATATCAACAAGTTTATATCCCGTATACACAAGAATAGCGGCAAGTGCGGATATGGGGATATAGTTTAAAATCTTTGGAAACATACTCACAAAAAGCAAAATCCACACCCCGTGCAAAATGGCTGATAACCTTGTCCTTGCGCCGGCGTCGATGTTTGCCGCCGACCTTACTATAACGCCCGTTATTGGAAGCGCCCCAAAAAGCCCCGAGAGCGAATTTCCCACCCCCTGTGCGATAATTTCCTTATTATAGTTTGTTTTTGAATACTCGCACATTTTATCAATCGCATTAGAAGTCAAAAGCGTTTCGGCACTTGCAATAAAAGTCACAACAAGCACCGCAACCCCGATATTTGCCCACCTTGCACCTTCAAGCGCCGAAGGGAAATCAAGAATATAAAATTGCGACCAAAAATTCTCTCCGACATTAATATAATTAATATCAAGACCCGCCAAATTTGCGACAAGAGAAGAAATAATAACAGCCACAAGTGCTGCGGGGATAGCTTTTAGCTTTTTGTGCGCAAAAGAATCCCATAATATAATTATTAATATGGTCAAAAACCCTATAAAACATGCCAGATGGTGCCTTGAAAAATCAAAAGGCAAAACGGAATTATAAATTATGCTCCACAAATCGGAAATATTTGCCAGAAAAGTTCCGCTTGCGCTCGAGTCAAGCATTATATGAAACTGGGATAAAAATATTGAAATGCCTATCCCCGCGAGCATTCCCTGTATTATCGCGGGCGTAATTGCGCGAAACCAGTTGCCAAGAGAGAAAATCCCGAAAATTATCTGCACAAGCCCCGCTAAAAATATTATTAAAAAAAGTTTTTCTATACCCTGTGTTTGAATAATATCAACAACAACAAGGATTAACCCCGCCGCAGGGCCTGAAACCTGCAAAGAATTGCCGCTTAGCGCACCTACGACAATTCCGCCTATAATACCCGATACAATGCCCGAATAAATATTTAATCCGCAGGCTATTGAAATACCTATTGCAAGGGGGAGCGCTATTAAAAATATAATAACGGAAGCGCCGAAATCTTTTCTAAAGGGGGCAAAGTTAATCATTTTTGTCTCCTTGTTGTTAATGTCAAAAAAATCATAACTTAAAATCCTTATTTTGTAAAATTACTATTCAAGCGCCCTGCCAAAGATAAGTCTTAGCCCTGAAAAACGCTTGGATAAAGTATTGTTCAGCCCGCTTGTCAATTTATTTGCATTTTCTAATATACCATTTGTATTATTAATTATAGATTCTATTTGTTCTGATTGTGAATTGATTTTACTTGTTAAATCGTTTAAATTTTTTGTTATTTCTTCAATATTTTTTGCGCTGCCTTCTAAAACCTCGTCACTCAGGGCATTATTTAATTTTGTGCTTATCTGCGCCATATTTTTTGAAATAATTTCAAGATTGCAGGCGGATTTTTGCAGATGTTTTTGCGAATTTCTAACCGTTTCATTTAGACTTTGAAACAAATCCCCGAGCGAAATCAGCATATCATTAAGATTTTTTGTTGCATTTTCTATATTTTCCCTAATCTCATCCAATGATTTACCCTCGTAGGATGCAAGATAATCTTTTACATCTATGCTGTTTATGCCTTCTATAATATCGCCCGTAGCTAAACGCGCACTGTCAGGCTCGCTTGGGCATATTATTTCAAGGTAATCATGTTGAAATTTAAAAAGCAGGGTTTTTTTCTTTATCTGCACTTTTATATTTTTTGGAAGCGACAAATCCCGCGGATAAAGCACAATATCAACAATTGTATGTGAATAATCATCAATCGGACGAATTTTAACACTCCTTCCGACTTTAAAACCTTTGTAATACACGCTAGCATGCCCCCGAAACGGACGAAGAGTGTCAAAATGCGCTTCAATGCGCATTGAGGTCAAATCCCTTATTGCAAAATACACCCCGTGCAGCACAAAAACAGCCGCCAAAAGGATTAAAAAGATTTTAAAAAAACTTATTTTCATAAAAAAATAATAAATATACGCATGAAAATAATAAATTGCCCGAGAGGGGTAATAAAATTATAATGAGGTCAAAAGCTTTTTATAAACCGGGTGAGAGTACATTTTTTCAATAAGAGCTAAAATATTTTCATCCCGCTCCCGCAAAAAAATCCTGTCAGGCTTAATTTTTGAAGAAAGAAAAATCCTTATTACAGGTATTGTAACTCCTGATTTTATAAGCTCGCGGATAATTTCAAGCCATTCAATCTCTTCAAGGCTGAAAAGTCTTTTCCCGTCTTTTGTATGGCGTGCACGATAGGGCTTTACAAGCCCTTCTTCTTCATATGTTCTTAATCTGTCGCTTGTTATACCTAATAATTTTGAAACCTGAGATATTTGGTAAAAAGGCACATCTTTCGCTAATATTGTCATAATTTACCCCTTTTTGGTAATGATAAAACAAGATTTAACAGAATAATATTTAGGTTTTTTAATTTAATGGTTTTATATATGTGTAGACATGTTTAAAGTTAGGTGTTAGAATATATAAGTAAGTTACGAAGATACCTATCTGGAGTGAGAAAAAGATATGAAGTTTTTTGCCGAAAATGTTTGCGGGCATAAATTTGCACCCAAGCGTAATATAAACCAAGGTCATTACAATGTAACTAGCCCTTTTGGGTGTAATTGTGCAAAATATTTACACACATGCGCAATACCCGCCCTTATCCATACCCTTATCCATACCCCTATCCCTGCTGCCCGCTCAAACGACAACCACCCAACGCCCAACCGCCACCCTGAACCGGCCGGAAAATCCGCTTTTATTTTCTCAAACGACAACCACCCAACGCGCAGCTGTCACCCTGAACTCGTTTCAGGGTCTTATAAGCGTGCACGGAAAAACAATAATAAACAGCATAAAAAATCCGCCTTTACCCTTGCGGAACTTCTAACGGCAATTCTTATAATCTCAGTAATCATGGTCGCACTAGCCCCTGTAATAACAAAACGTATGAAAGACACAGTATCAGTAACAACAGACAATAAAAAAGGTTTAGAAATATTTACAAACCCGGGTACTTATACTTTTGATGTCCCAATCGGTATTAATACTCTCTTCCTTCAAGGCTCAGGAGGTGGCGGAGGAGGAGCGGGAGCTACATCAATAGATAAATCAATTACTCTTACATCAAATACAACTTGGACAGTGCCAAAAGGGGTTAATAAGATAACTCTTGAAATCACAGGCGCAGGAGGAGGCGGGGGTGCCGGCAACGGCAAGGCAAATACTGACTCCTGGTCTAAAACATGTAATACTGATGATAATACCCTTATCAGAATGGCTTCCGATGAAAAAGATTTATGCATTACAAAAAATAACCTAAGCCCGGAGAGCAAACCGGCAGACGGTACAAAGGCGGTCGGAGAATTTAGTGGCGACATGGCTTATCTTGAACCCGGCGAGTCTTCCACATTGCGCGCATGTTGGAAAAGTAATGGAAGAAACACATGTGCTAATCAGGACAAAGCGTATTGCAATTTTGATGTTGGTGCTTCAAAAGCTACAGGTAATTCAAGACCAATATGTATTGAAATTGCAGGAGAGCGTATGTGTTACGTTTGGTATTCAAATGGCAATTCAAATCTACAAGGCAGGTATAGAAGACCAAATGAAACAGAAGCGCAAAAATTTGTTGATATGTCAAAAAGGCATGGTGTTGAATTTTATGGCCCTGATCAACTAAATGCATGTGCTTATAACTATGAAACTCAACCCGGAAGAGTGAATGACGGATATGGCGTGCATGATATTGCACAATGTTTTTCTTCGTCAACTTGTTCGGGAGCAGACAGAGGTTCGTATTGTGCACCTTTTAGAATATGGGCAGAAGGCGACTCTGGCTATTTCACTAATTATAATTTTGAACGCTTAAACTATATATCTGTCGTTAAAAATAATGAAGATGTTGCAGCTTCTGTTCGCTGTGTAAGGTCAATATATAAATACGCCAATTATTCAGGCTCCGGCGGAGCTTCAGGAGCTGTCATGGAAAAAGAAATTAACGTCCTTCCCGGAGATAAATTAGAAATAACAATAGGCTCAGGCGGCGCGGCAGGAAAATACGGAACAAGTGCAAATAACGGCATATCTTCTCGAAGCGGGAATGGTAAACAAGGAGGACAGACAAAAGTAGTCCACAAACGCGGCTCAACAACAATAGGAACATATTATGTTAAAGGAGGATATGGAGGATACGGAGCAACAGCAAGTGCTCATGGAAGTGCAATAACAAACGGAACATCATCATCTCAAACAACACCAAACGGTACTTGTTATGCAAATTCTAATACAGGCTGCACATATAATTCATACAGCGGTGTAAAAGGCACGGCAACTGCGGGAGGAGATGGAGGAAGAGTAAAAAACACAGGGACTATAACAGATGGCAAAGCATCCTCCGGCGGATATTTATACATTGACAGTGCAAGAGGAGTAAAAGAAAGAAATACAACAAAAGAAGCAAATTATGCAAAAGGACAAAATGCAACAGAAGCCGGTTTTGGCGGAGGAGGAGGTTTAACTCCCGCCTGGGCAACAGGAACTTCTCACTTCTATCAAGGAGGTAGGGGAGGAAACGGTAAGGTGGATATATCCTACACAATAGCCCTGCCCGGCTCGGGCGGAGGCTCGGGAGCACGTGTCGGCGGAAGCATAAACGGCAATGATTATGAAATAAAGTATAAAGTAAAAGAGGGAGATAGAATTGTATTTGAAATAGGCTCGGGAGGCTCCGGAGGAATAAGCGGACAAAACGGCACAAACGGAATGCCGACCATAATCGGTGATAATAATATAATATTCCTTGCAGGCGAAGGCGGGCACAGCGCAACAGATACCCAAAAAAATAATTTGAGCGGCTGCATAGGTTCAACTACAAATTCAACAACCATTGCAAACTGCATGAATAATTCAAATTACAAGGGCACGCCCGGCCTAAGCGGAGTTGTGAGTATTGAAAATCAGATAGTTACATCAACCACGGGGCTGATTATAAAAGATACTTCAAATGTGTCATACACCGTTAACCCGCCTCAAACAGGCTTTAGAGGAAACAACGGCAAAGTTGCAAATTATTATTCAACCCTGACACAAGCGCCTATGTCATACGGATTTGACGGCGGTGCGGGAGATGCAAGCTTTGGTATCAGAGCGGCAAACGTGCCTCTTGGCGTGACATGTGCCGGCGGGATGTCCTTTACATACGGAACGGCAACGGATTTAAATGCCTATATCTGTACAACAGGAAATATCAACGGTAATAACGCTAAATCCCATGATGCAGCAAACAATGAATTCGGAGGATCAGGAGGAGGGGGAGGAGGAGTTGTTGATGATTCCTTTGAACTCGGATCAGGAGGTTCAGGGTC
>CALUWF010000025.1 GCA_944324405.1 Candidatus Gastranaerophilales bacterium
TTTAGGCGATTCGAACGTATTGCGATACCGCATTTGCACACTTATCGTGTGCAAAGTCGCATCAGACGCAAATTTTTTGTATTCTTTCAATGTTTTTTAGGCGATTCGAACGTATTGCGATACCGCATTTGCACACTTATCGTGTGCAAAGTCGCATCAGACGCAAATTTTTATATTTTTTTAAATGCTTACAATATGTCCGCGGGTTTTTAATAAATTGCGCCGGTATTTACATCTTCAGTGAGTGCAGAAACAACAAAGACGACCAAATGAACACGGTCTGCTTTATTTGATTGATTTATGCCCATGGGGCATAGTTTGTTATTTATTATAAGTATTTGTTATTTTTATTCTTTTAATAAATAATTTAAATTATATTTTAGGGGCTGAACTATGAATTTAAACGAATTTTTAGACTATATGGAAGAGCAAAAGCCGGTAACTCTTGATACAGACGTAATAAAAATGTTTGACAAACTTGCCCAGGATGCGCTGAAAATCACAACAAAGCTAAATTCTAAATATTATACTCCCGGGGAAATTGTCAAGATTTTCTCTGAACTGACAGGGAAAAAAGTAGATGAGTCTTTTCGCCTTTTTCCTCCCTTTTACACTGACTGCGGAAAAAATATTACCATAGGCAAGAATGTTTTTATAAACGCTTGCTGCAAGTTCCAGGATCAGGGCGGGATAAAAATAGGCGATAATGTATTGATAGGTCATAATGTTGTTCTTGCAACGATTAATCACAATTTTGATCCGTTAAAACGTGCGGAAATGACGCCAAAGAGGATAGAAATCGGCTGTAATGTCTGGATTGGCTCAAATGCAGTAATTCTTCCGGGGGTCAAAGTATCTGATGGTGCAATAATTGGAGCAGGAAGCGTCGTTACAAAGGATGTCCCCAAAAATACAATAGTCGTTGGCAATCCTGCTAAGGTAATTAAACATATAAAAGTTTAAATATACTCTTTGGGTATTATATGCCATTCAATATAAGTATTTGCTATTTTTAATTTTATGTTAAATAATAATATTAATAGTCGATGCTTTAAGTTTTTGATACTACATTTGTAAATATGAATAAAAGTACAATAAAAAAACTCTGTATTTACTGTAACATTTCCCTGCTGCTTGCAGCTTTTATCTCGGGACTTTCTTTTGTTGCGCAAAAACTTGGCATGGTTTATGTCGGCCCGTTTACTTTTAATACACTAAGGTGTCTGATTGGCTGCGCCGGCTTGTTTGTTATTTTGTTTTTATTTAACAATTATATGGGCGGCAAGCAGCGGGAATTTTACCGGGATAAAAACCTTTTGAGGGGCGGAGTGCTTGCGGGAGTCGTGTTATTTATTGCATTTTCAATAAATCAATACTGTATGATATACGCTGACGCTGGCAAAGCCGGGTTTATAACTTCGCTTTATATAATATTTGTGCCGCTGCTTGCGGTTTTTTTAAAGCACAAGCTCCAAAGCAATGTTAAAATAAGTATCGCCATAGCGCTTGCAGGGCTGTATCTTCTTTGCGCAAAGGATGTTATGAGCTTTAATTCTTGGGATTTGTGGCTTCTTGTCAGCGCTTTTTTCTTTGCGGTTCATATTATGATATTAAATCAGTATTCAAGAAAATCTAACCCCATAAAACTTTCGGCACTGCAATTTTTAGTTGCAGGAGTTTTATCTGCTCCGTTTATGTTTATTTTTGAAAATCCGGAGATTACCTCAATTATCGCAGGTTGGAAACCAATTTTGTTTATAAGCCTTGTTGTAACCGCCGGAGCTTACACGCTGCAAATATTTGGCCATAAAGCGGTAAAACCGGTTCTTGCAACATTAATACTTAGTTCGGAGGCTGTATTTGCGGTTTTGTGCGGGGTTGTAATTTTAAATGAAACGCTGAGTGCAAGGGAAATTGTAGGGTGTGCGGTTATGTTCTGCGCGGTTATTATATCTCAAGTCCCGATAAAAAATGTTTTAAAAATAAGTAATAGGGAGGCAAAATATGGCTCATCTGATATCAAATAAGGCTTTTGACGAAGAAAGGGCGCTTTACAATATTTCAGATACAAAAGTCGAAAACTGTAAATTTGCAGGCGCAAAAGACGGTGAATCAGTTTTAAAAGAATGCTCAAATATTTCGGTTGAAAATTGTTCTTTTTCGCTCAGATATCCAATGTGGCACGCAAAAGGGCTTAATTTGCTCTCCTCAATGCTTGATGAAAACACAAGGGCGCCCCTTTGGTATTGCAAGGGTGTAAATATTGATTCCTGCGAAGTAAAATCAATAAAATGTTTAAGGGAATGCTCGGATATCAGCGTTAATAATTCAAAAATAAATTCAGATGAATTTGGCTGGAGATGTAAAAATTTAAAAATTTCAAACTCAAAAATGAATTCCGTATATTTTCTTTTCGAATCAAAAAACGTTACAATAGATAATCTTGAAATGAGCGGGAAATACTCTTTTCAATATATGAAAAATCTTCATATAACAAATTCAAGGCTCGATACTAAAGATGCATTTTGGCATGCCTGTGATGTTGTTGTTGAAAATTCGCTCGTGAAGGGTGAATATCTGGGTTGGTTTTCAAAAAATCTGACTTTAATAAACTGTAAAATTGTAGGTACACAGCCCCTTTGCTACTGTAAAAATTTAAAACTTATAAACTGTACAATGGAGGAAACCGACCTTGCATTTGAATATTCGGATGTTCAAGCGGATGTAAAAGGGCACATTGTATCTGTTAAAAATCCGAAATCAGGTATTATAGAAGCTGATTCGGTCGGCGAAATAATCAGTGAAGATGCGATTATGCAATGCAAGGGGCAGGTAAAATTAAGAAATACTTGCGCTTCGTGCTAAAGAATTTTCCTTGTGTGCGCTTTGATACATTTCTTTGATTAAATTTTCGTCATACGAGGACTTTTTATTCTTTGGAATAGCGCAAAGCAGTGTATTTATGAATTCAAAGGAAAGATTTTCTTTGTCTGCGAGATATTTTGCATAGTCTTGATGGCATCTGTTTAACGCGCTTAAAAAATACGGAAGTGAACTCTTCCAGGGTGTTTTTTTGTAAATCGGGTTTATATATTTTTCGATAATTTCAAATAGCGGGCTAATATTGTAATTCTTTCCGTAAACATTGTTGAGATAAGACATTAAAAGTTCGCCATGTAAATTTCCCGCGCCCCTTCCCATTCCAAATATGCTGCAATCCAATATGAGTTCTCTTTTTTGACACAGGCTTATAAGTTTTTTTGTATTCAAAAAAGACAGAGCAAGATTGTTATGAGAGTGAAAGCAAAGGGAAATGCTCTCATTTAGTTCATCTTCAATAAGCTTATAAAGTCCTTGAATATCGTTTTGTCCAAGCGTTCCTTTTGTGTCGACGATTGAAAAAGCTTTGGGATTTATAGCGTTTACGGTTTTAATAAGTTTTTTAAATTCATAATTCTCGTAAAGATCTATATTTGCGGGATTTATAAAAATTTCATATCCCATATCTTTTATTTCTTCAATAAGTTTAATTGCCTGCGTTGACTCTTTTTTACAGTAATTCACTCTTATTACGTCGCAGGGGTTTCCTTTTGTCTTTTTTGGAATTTTATTTTGTTCAAAATGGCCGTACTTTAGCATTAAAGCAAGTTTTGCCCCGTTCTTTTTAAATGTTTTGCCGAAATGTTCAAAACTGCCAAAAAGTGTTTTGTTATTTGAAAATTCATTATCTTGCAAAAACCCGCATTCTATATAGTCAACGCCTGTTTTGTTAAGAGCGTTAAATGTTTGAGTGATGCATTCTTTGCCAAAGTTCCATCCGTTAATGTAGCCGCCGTCCCTTAGGGTGCAGTCAAGAATTTTGATATTTGCCACATTTTTTTTCATTAATTTGCCGCCATGATATAAAAGTAAATTAAAACTCCCGCATTGCGGGAGTTAATCTGCCCTGGGCCAGACTTGAACTGGCACGAGGTTATTAGCCCCATTGGATTTTAAGTCCAACGTGTCTACCGATTCCACCACCAGGGCGTAATACGCGCTTTTGCCGCTTTTTCAAGCGTTATTATTCTAATATAAAAATTAAATGTTGTCTAGTTGTTATTTTCTATTAACTCGTTAATTTCGGCTACCATTTGCTCCGGATCCACTCCGTGAACTTTGGCGCCGGCTTCCAGATTTTCAAATCTTGCAGCGGCGCAGCCAATGCAGCCAAGACCGTATTTTGCAAATACTTCAAGACTTTCCGGGTGATTTTGAACAATCTCAATTATTCCCATGTCTTTTGTAACTTTTCCCATTGTTTTTGCCTTTTCTTATTCTGTCATTAACATCTTACTATGAAATCTCAACAATTTGCAACAGGTAATTTAATAGGTTTGAAATCTTTACAAAAAGAATTTCAAAGGAGCCTGTTTTCCTTTAGAGAACACAAAACCACCGTTTATCAAATTATCGAGGGTGTGTTAAGGGATTTTGAAAAATTAAAAAATTATATTCAAAACGACTATTGATCGGATTCAAAATTTTTCATCATTTTCTCAAAATCCGAAGGTTTAATGTCTTTTATAAAGTTTTTAAATTCCTGTGCCTCTTCTTCGTCCTTTTGTGTGTCGGTCGAAACAACGCCCGCGGCAAGAACATTTTCCGTAACAAAAATCGGAACATCGGCGCGGATTGCAATTGCTATGGCATCAGATGGCCTTGCGTCAATCTCGACTTCTTTTTGCAATTCGTTGTTAAGCATATATATTGTTGAAAAGTAAGTCTGCTCATCAACGTCGTTTATTTCAATTTTTGTGATTTCATATCCTGTTGCCCTTGAAAAATCTAAAAATAGATCATGTGTCATCGGGCGGCTTGAGGGTATGTTTTCAATTTTTCTTATTATCGAGCTTGCCTCCGCAGAACCTATCCAGATAGGCAAGGCGCGTCTGTTTTCCAAATCGTTTAAAACAACAATCGGCGAACCGCTTCTTGTATCAAGGGCAATGCCCATAACTCTCATTTCAATCATATAATACTCCTTTTATAAGGAGTATTATACAATCAAAGAATTTTTATAGCCAGTGTTTTACTGTTTAATTTCCCCAATACTGTGTTTTAAGTACTCCGCTTACTTCGTTTTTGCCTCTGTTGTAGAAGTTTGTTTCGCCTTCATGTTCTTGGTTATATCGTGCTTCAACATCTGCGCGAATATCTTGAGGCAAGCTCATTATATAGGCAAGCACTTTTTCATTTGTTCCCCAGCCGTTTACACTGGTTTCAAACAGACTTACACATCTTCTTATGTAATTTTGGTATTCTACGCTTGATTTATCCATGTCTTGATATTTTTCATAAGATTCAAGCTCTGTTTCGGATTCTTTGCTTTTTCCTCCGAGTTTTGCAAGGGCATAACCTTCAAGAACATCTTCGGTCTCTCCGCTTGTTTCGCTTCTTATTAATTCAAATATGTCGTGTCCTCGTACTTCAAGTTCAGCCTGTACAGCGCGCATAAGTTCGGGGGTAAGAGTTTCATCACTCATAATTTCTATAAGCGCTTTTTCATCCGTACCGGCGTTAAAGGGCCCTGTTTTTACACGTACCGTTGCATCCAAAATGTCTTCAACGGTATCGTTTATTAAAATTAGCTCTTCATCGGTAAATGTAGCGGTTGTGTCTTCACCTGCGGCGGGTTCAACTTCCCCGCCTGCACCTGCACCCTCGCCTGCGCCTGCGTCTGGTTCAACTCCTTCGTCTTCACCAGTGCCGGGCTCAACGCCTTCGTCTTCACCCGCACCGGGCTCAACGCCTTCGTCTGCCGGCTCTGTTCCGTCATTAACTGCGGGGTCTGTACCCTCGTTGCCGGCAGGTGCCGCGCTGTCTTCTCCTTCAGCAGGAGCTGCACTGTCTTCGCCTTCAGCTTCTGCCGCTGCCGCAGCTTCAGCTGCTGCTATTTCATCTAATGTTGTATAATATTGGTCTAATATGTTATCGTATGCCGAACTGTAATCCACGGCAGAGCTAAATGAGCCGCTAAATATACTTTCATCGCTTTGTGGGGCAGCAGCGCTTCTTGCCTGTTCGAGTTTGCTTTGTATCTGTGTGTTATCCATATACGGATCAAAAGACATAATGCTATAGTTGCCTGACATTTTTTACTCCTTGTTATCAGCGTTCTTCTTAAATAAATAAAAAAAAATTAGTATAGAAAATTGACATATAAAGTATATACATTTTGAAAACCATTGCAGGACGTGTATTTTGCCTGTTACATTTCTTAATATATACAAAAATCACCCCGTTTTGGGGTGATTTTAATTGTTTTTATGATTTTGTTTATACGTCTTCCCTTATACCGATATTGAATAAATCTTCAATAAATGTTCTGAAAACAAGGTTTGTTTGATAGTCATTTGTTTGTTTCATGGCTTCATATGCCGCTTTGAACTCATTTAGGCTTGCATTTGCTTTGCCAGTGAATGCTTCTCTTACATCTTTAGGGGTCATATTTCTGATATCTGCACCTTTTTTAAGGAGATTAAAAAGATTTTCTTTTGCATTTTGTATTGTTTCTTTAATTGTTCTGCTGCTTTGCTGAGCAGTTTCATCCGCCGCACCTGCTGCTCCCGCAATATCATCGGTTGCATCATCGGCTACGCCTGCTACATCATCGGCTACGCCTGCTGCTCCCGCAATATCATCCGCTACATCATCCGCCGCGCCTGCTACATCATCGGCTACATCATCGGCTACATCATCGGCTACATCATCTGCAATGTCGTCGGCTACATCATCCGCTATATCATCGGCTACATCATCTGCAATGTCATCTGCAATGTCGTCGGCTGCATCATCGGCAATGTTTGAAGTAGTTGTTGCTTGAGTTGCGTCACCTACTGCATCCGCTGCATCATCTGCTGCGCTTGCTGCCGCTCTGTTTGCCGAGCGTGCACTAAGGCCTGATGTTACTCCTCCTACAGCTCCGCCTATTAACGCACCGCCTGCTGCTGATGTTACCGTATTTTCAACAAGCCCGTTAAGGGTGAAGTCGTCACCGTCAAATACTGCATCTGCGGTGTAATTTGTTGCACCCATTACTGCGCCGTCTATTGCACCTGCTTTGGCGCCTGCGATAGCACCTTGTTTTATAGCTTCTTTTACAACTACTTTTCCGCCTTCTTTTGCAACTGTAAGCCCGGCAGTACCTATACCTGCGGTTGCTGCTGTTACAAGGCCGCCGACACCGCCCGTTACTGTATCTTTCGCTGCATTTTTAAGCGTATAATCACCTTCTACATCGTTAGTTGCAGCATCACTTGCCTTAATTCCGACTTTGACCGCTGCGCCTAAACCGGCGCCGAGAGCAAGGCTTGCTCCGAATGAAAATGGTGCGGCAATAACGCCTGCTGCTACTGCAAGACCGGAGGCTACGTTTGCAAAAGTTTCAACCATTGAGTCTTGTTTTTGTGAGTATTTATTTAATGCTTCTGCTGCTTCTTCGTATGAAATTTCGCCGGATTCCGCTTTTGCAATTGTATCTTCAACGGCATTTGAGCCGTTTGAATGTCCAAAGAAGTTTTTAATTCCGTCCCATGCTTTTCCTACCCAGCCTTGTTCGTCCTTGGTTTGTTCAAAAGTTTCCTTGAGCTGCGCAACTTGCTCTTCGGTTGCCACTGTTCCGCCTTCGGATGTGCTTCCTCCTCCTTCGCCTTGTGCGCCTTCCCCATCTTGTGTACCTTCCCCATCTTGTACACCTTCCTCGTTTGTCGAGTTTTGTTGTGTTTCAATTTCTTCAAGGGTGTTTTCGTAATTTTGTATAATGCTGTCGTATGCCTGTGAGTAGTCTACATCGTTGAAAAGCAGTTCGTTTTCAGCAATTTTGTTGACTTTTTCTTGGATAGTATTGTTAATGTTACGCGCATTTGTATACGCAGAAAAACTCTCAGCATAAATGCCTGATGTCATCTTATTCCTCTTTCTCAATTCGTGTGCGTATATTTTTAAAAAATATTTGTTGTATAAAATTGATATAAAATCGTATGCAAAAAAATAAAAAGTCCTTAAAAGCCGCCATATATACGAAAAATTAAACTTCACAAAAATTAATAATTGCTATTTTTCATTTTAATGCTATTATTGATTTATGTCGAAATATTAACAATTTTAAATTTTACTGCAATTTTAGAACGCAAATTTTTTTTATTAATACATAGATGGTGTGTGGTTAAAAGAAGTGAACGTAGAAAAAATTACGGGAGCGCAGGCGTTTGGCTCTGCTGCGGCTTTATCAACAACATTTAATTCAAATCTTTGGCACAACAACAGCAATAAATACATTGTTGATGCTTTTAGCCGTGCTCTGCCGAAAATCAATCCCGCGATGCATAATCCGATTTATGCAATTAATGATGATTATCTTGTAAACATTTTGCCATCGGAACTTGTTAAGAAGTATAGCAACCCTAAATTTTTGCGTATCGTTGCAAAAACAAATCCGAATATTTCTTCTTCGCTTGAACAGGTGCATGTCCCTGTCAAGGTTTACAGTGCAAATATTTCAAGCGAAATTTATCCGCATTTTATGCCGACTTTAAAAACAGCTTATGCAATTATGAAAAACTCGGGTGTGAATTTTTCAAAAGAGGATTATATTACAATGGGCAAGGCTGCACTTTTACATGATATAGGTAAAGTGTACATACCTGATACGATTTTAAATAAGCAGGGCAAATTAAATCCTTATGAAAAAAGCGTTGTAGATAAACACGCGCAGCTTGGATATGAAATTTTAAGAACCGCCGATGTTGAAGCTCCTGTTTTAAATCTTGTGAAAAATCATCATATCTATTCAAAAAATAATCCGCCCTTGGTACAAATACTTCAAATATCGGATATTTGGAGTGCGCTTAAAGAAAAAAGGCTCTATAAAGAGAGCTTTTCAAATGCGGATGCGATAAAAGTACTTTATGAACGCGTTAATAACGGTGATTTTGATAAAAAATACGCAGATGCCCTTGCGAGGTCTTTAAATTCGCTGTAATAACCTTTAATTAGCTAATTTAAAAGAAAAGATAAATTTTAAAGCGTGCTCTTTTCGGGCACGCTTTAAAATTGCTGTAAAATTGTTTTTAATCGGTTATTTGATGTCTTCGGTCTGGCGGCTCGAGCGTACGATTTCTCTTCCGCGCACATCATAGAATTTGCCGTTGCCGTTTTCATCTTCAACATACGTGCCTGTTTTTCTGCCTCTTTGGTCATACATTGTAAAGTTATTTGAATCGCCGTCACGAACTGCTTTGCCCATGGCTCTTCCGCGTGCATCCTCAATTGTTTTTTCCTTGACTTTTTCTTCTTCGCCTACTTTTGCAGCAGCCTGAACTTTAACTTTTTTTGTTTTTTCAATTTTGTGGCCGTATTTGTCATACTTTGTTCTTGCAAGCGCCGGTGCGCTTAATACAAAAACGGCGGCAAGTGTTAAAACTAAAATCTTTTTCATTCAATGTTCTCCTGTTTACTTGTTTAAAACATGGGAATATAAAAAATTGCCTTTACATTTATTATATAATATTTTTTAAAAATATGAAGATTGTGGTAATATAAAACTATGGCTATATTAAAAATTTTACATTACGGAGATGAGAGGCTGCGCCAAAAGTGCAGAGAAGTTTCTAAAGTTTCAAAAAAAATAAAAACACTCGCCCAGGATATGATTGACACCATGTACGTTAATAACGGCGTCGGACTGGCGGCTCCTCAGGTAGGAGAGGATTTAAGGATGTTTGTTATTGATGTGTCAACAGATGATGAGCCTTTAAACCCTATTGTTTTTATTAACCCTAAAATTATCAAAAAAAGCGGTGCAATAAAAAGCAACGAGGGCTGCCTGAGCTTTCCTAAGGCCTATGTTGATGTAAGACGCTATAAAAATATTATGATAAAAGCACTTGATCTTAAGGGTCGCCCTTTTGTCCTGGAAGCAAAAGACGGCGAGCTTCTTGCAAGAGCAATTCAACATGAATATGATCATTTGGACGGCATTTTATTTATTGACCATTCAAGAAATATGTTTGAAGCGATTGAAGTTCTGAAAAATAACAATCTGCCCGAGTTGGAGCGTGAGAGATTGATAGATGAACCGGAACTTGAAGATGAAATTTTAAAACAAGAGAGTGAAAATAAGGAATAAATATTGAAGATAGCTTTTTTTGCGACACCGGATATTGCAATTAATTCTTTTAAATATTTTATAAATTCGTCAAATTATGAGGTAACAGCCCTTGTAACACAGCCGCCAAAACCTTCCTGTCGCGGAAAGAGAATAATAGAGAGAAAAATTGAAACCATCGCGCTTGAAAATAATGTTAGAGTTTTTGAACCGCAAAAAATTTCAAAGGAACCTGATATTATAAAAGAGCTCAAGGCTCTGGAATGCGATTTTTTTATAACTTTTGCCTTTGGGCAGATTTTATCTCAGGAAGTCATTGATATTCCAAAATATGCGACAATTAACCTGCATGCTTCGCTTTTACCGAAATATCGCGGTGCAAATCCTATCTGCGAAGCTATATTAAACGGAGATAAAAAAACCGGTATTACAACGATGAAAACTGTTTTGGAGCTTGATGCCGGCGACATTTGCATGCAGGAAGAAATTGAGCTTGATGATGAAATTACAACGCCTGAACTTATGGAAAAAATAAGCTTTTTATCGCCTAATTTGCTTGATAAAACACTGATGGGCCTTTATGACAATACTTTAATTCCCAAGCCGCAAGATGCTACAAAAGCAACATTTACAAAAAAAATTAAGAAAGAGGATAAAAATATTAACTGGGACGCAAATGCCCGCGAAATACATAACAAAGTGCGCGCAATGCATACAATTAACACCTGTCATACAAAATTTGCAAATAAATTGATAAAAATTTTAAGAACAAAACCTCTGGAATATAAAGGCGCTGAAAAGTGCGGGGAGGTTTTAAATGTTTCAAAAGAGGGGATTCTAGTAAAATGTGCGGCAGATGCGCTGCTTCTAGTTGATGTAAAACCCGAAGGCAAAAGCGAGATGAGCGCTTATAATTGGAGTCTGGGCGCTAAAATAAAAATCGGAGATATGTTTGAATTATGCTGACAAGAGGAATAAGAGGCGCGATAAGTGTCGAAAATAATGATAAAAAAAGTATTAAAGAGGCGACGGTTGAACTTTTGAGAGCAATGCTTGATAAGAATAATATTGAGCTTGAAAATATTGCCTTTGCAATTTTCACGGTTACATCGGATATCGATGCGGACTTTCCGGCAAAATACGCAAGAGAATACTGCGGTTTTGAAGATGTTCCGATGATGTGTTATCGTGAAATGGAGGTTAAAGGCGCAATAAAGATGTGTTTGAGAATATTATTAAGCGTAAATACCACAAAAAAACAAAAAGAGATTAAACATCAGTACTTAAAAGGTGCGGCAAGGCTGCGCCCCGATATAGCAGAATAGAGGAAAAATGCCAAATTATATTGAAAAACAAGAGATAAACTATCCTTATCTATCAAAACCCGTAAGTATTTATACATACAAAAACGGGCACAAAATAGTAATTGCAAAAAAAGAGAGCCATATGGCAAATATAAGCACTTGGGCAAAAACGGGCTCAATTAATGAAAATGAACAAAATAACGGTGTTTCTCATTTTCTTGAACATTTAATGTTTAAGGGCACAACAAAATATAAAGCCGGAGTTTTTGACAGAACGCTTGAATCAAAAGGTGCCATAATTAACGCCGCAACTTGGAAAGACTATACTTATTATTATGTCACAATTCCAAAAAGCTTTTTTGATACCGCAATGCATATGCATGCAGATATGATGATTGATCCTATAATTCCGGAGGATGAAGTGGGGTGTGCTTTTTGCTTTGGAAAAGAAATTCCGGAGCAAAAGCGGGAAAGATATGTGGTTATTGAAGAAATACGCATGGGAAAAGATAATAACTGGCGAAAAGTTTATTCGGCCCTAAATGATGCAATGTATGAAAAACACCCTTATAAGCGCGAAGTAATCGGTACGGGCGAAATAATAGCCTCAATTCCGCGTGATGAAGTTATGAGATATTATCAAACTTTCTATTCTCCAAATAATCTTACAACAGTTGTTGTCGGAGATTTTGAAGATGATGAAATTTTAGAAAAACTCGAGAGCGAGTTTAAATTCAAGGATTTTTCAAATATCGAAAAATGCAAAAGTGACCCGCGCGCACCGGAAATTATAATTAAAAACCCTAAAAATATCGAGCAGAAAGGAAATGTTACAACCGGATATCTTATGCTCGGTTTTTTATGCGACAGTGCAAGAAATTTAAAAGAAACAATAGCGCTTGATGTTATCTCAAATATTTTAGGCGAAGGAAAAAGTTCAAGACTTAATATGCGCTTTATTGAAGGCAGATATGAACCTTATGTGTCACAGATTGAAACATGTCATTATCAATTTAAAGACGGTGATAATTTCTTTATAGAGGCAAATTTTGATCCGGATAAAAAAGATGAATTTATAGAAGAATTGAAAGACGAGCTTGATAAACTTGCAAATATCACCGAAGACGAGTTGAAAAAAGCGAAAAAGCGCGCCAGGGTTAATTTTGCCCAGGAGGCAGAAACAGTTTCCGATATTGCGGATTCTATCGGTTATTATATGACTGTTTGCGAAGATTTAAAGCCGGCTGAAGAATATCTTTCAACTTTGGATGAAATAGATACAAAATATTTAAGTGATTATGCCGTAAAATATTTAAACAGAAACGTTTGTTCAATAAGCACCCTGCTGCCTGAAGGAGATAAATAAAATGGAGCATATTATAAAAGATGGTGTTGATATTATAATAAACAACAGAAAAAACACCCCAAGGTGTGCCGTATGTTTTTATTTTGCAATAGATGAAGCGGAAAAATATTCCGGCATTTACGGTCTTTTGGCAAAATTGCTTTTACAAGGTACAAAAACAAGGGATTCCAAAACACTTGCAAGAGAACTTGAAAATAACTGCATTGATGTCGGTATAAAGGCAAAACAGGACTATTTGAAAGTAAGTTTTCTTTTTCTGAATGACGATTTTAATCTTGCAATGGACTATGCGCGCGATATTCTTTTGAATTCAACGTTTAGCGAACTGGAAAAAGAAAAATTTAAAATGAAAGCTGAAATTAAGGCTGATCTTGATAACCCGAGAGTTCAAGCTTCGGACGCTTTTATAAGAAAGATTTTCGAAGGACATTGTTATTCAAATACCTGTTCAAAAACCCTTGAAGAGATTGACAATGTTAAATATGAAGATATTTTGGATGCGTATAACAAAATCTTTGCTTCAAGAAAAGTAATTTCAATAGCCGGTGATATTAAAAATGCGGAACAGACGGCGCAATTTTTTGCGGATAATTTTGGATTTATGAAGTCCTCTGCAAGCATAAGCGAAAAAAAATCCGTGGACGAGTTTTACCCAAAAAACGGCAATTTGGAAATAATTAAAATTGAAAAATCCGATCTTAATCAGGCCCAGCTTTTTCAAGGCTGGATTGTACCTAATGCTTCAAGTGATATGTATGTGAAAATTTCACTTATGAATAATATCCTTGGCGGCTCAGGATTAAGTTCAAGGCTTTTTGTGGAGCTTAGAGATAAACAGGGGCTGGCATATACGGTTAGAAGCAGCTATGAAACGCTTTATAAATCTGCGCTTTTTAGCTTTTATATTGCTACGGAACCAAAAAATATCAGAAAATCACTGGATGGTTTTATGTATGAACTTAAAAAACTTGCAGATAATCCGCCAAGTGATGATGAACTTTTGGGCGCAAGGGAAAATATAACGGGAAGGCTTGAATACTTTTCGCAAACGAATTTACAACTTGCCTCAAGTGAAGGGTATAATTATCTTATGGGTCTGGGGCTTAATTATAACGATAAATTTATTGATATGATGAAAAGTGTGAGTACGGATGAAATATCCCGGGCGGCAAAATTTATTTGCGAAAAAAATTCTCTCGTGTGCGCGCTTGCGCCGGGTGAATATTTGAAGTTTTAATTTTGATTAATAAGTTGCATAATAATATGTCATAAATTAGAATATAGATATGATAGAAGCAAAACGCGGACAAATAGTAATAATTAAAAACCCTAAGTTCCCCGAGCTTGAGGGAATAATAGAGGCTGTTGAAGAAGACAGACTTAAAATATATTACCCTAAAGAATATGAAAGTTATGCTTGGGCACTGAGCGAAGGGGATGAGCTTTTTGTGCGGGTACATACACGTTTTGGAATTAAACCCATGCGCTCAATGGTAATCTGCGCACCTTCAAGTGACGGAGAACTTGTTATTGAAAATGCCTCTTCTCTCTCCGTTCAGCAAAAAAGAGAATATGTGCGTGCTGCAATTAAGTTTAACTTTTTTATAAAAAAAGATGAAAATCTTGTAAGAGCTGTATGTGAGGATATATCGGCAGGCGGAATTAAATTTGTTCCCGATGAATATATTTTTAATATCGGGGATGATGTTGAGATAAAATTTTTAAGTGAGGAATTTGAAAAGGATATTAATTTAAAAGCTTTGATTATAAACTCAATCGGTGAAAAGCTGATAGCTAAATATACTGTTATCAGTGAATTTGACAGAGATAAAATAGCAGGCTTTTGTATAAAAATTCTTGATGAAAGAGGCTAAAAGCCGTTTGTTGGAGTAAGAGTTGAAAACAGATAATGAAATAAACAGAAAAATAAATAAATTAACCCGCAGCGGACAGATACAAAAAGCTATCGAGTACTGCCAATCCGTTTTAATGAATGAACCTTCAAATACGGCACTTTGCGTGCGCCTCGGCGACCTTTATATGGATTGGCATCTTGATGTATATCAGGCAAAACAATACATTGATGAAGCAATAACTCAATATCAGCGTGCCGCAGAGAGCTTGATTGATGATCCTGAAATATATTATAAAATAGGCTTTGCCTTTTATCATAAGGGCGAGTTAGACAGGGCAATAAATTATTTTAATCTTGCACTTACAAAGGGTGCAAATAAAGCACAATGTCATTATATGATTGCCCAGTCGCTAAAGAAAAAAGATTATTATCATGATGCGCTTGATGAGGCGAATGAGGCACTAAAACATACTCTTTTAAGGTCATCAAGAATTCATTATCTTAAGTACAGACTTTTAAAGGCTCTGTTTTTTAAATCTCTGAAAACAAAATTCCAAAGTTGGATTGATCTTGCTCTTTCGGTTATTACACTGCCTTTTGATAAAGAAGCGATAAAAAATGTTATAAACAAGGCCAAAATTATTACGGTATTTCCTTCGCTTATTAATGCATATAAATACTATGCGCTTAAAGATTTTGAGAGTGCAATTGTGGTATACAGCGAAGCAATTGATAAAATGCCCGGTTTTGCGCCGCTGTATTCGCTTCTCGGGGATGTTTACAGGGCCGTGGGTAAACACGAAGAGGCAATTGTCGAGTATAAAATGGCACGTTGGATAGATTCACTTTGTTTCAGTGCTTATTCGGGTCTTGTCCAGGCCTACGAAGAGATGGGTGATTACGATAATGCAATAATTACCTATAAAAAATTTATTTCAATTCATCCAAATAACGCCGTACTACACAGCAATGTCGCAAACTTGTATTTCATGAAGGGCGAAATTGAAGAGGCAATTTCTCATTATCAAAGCGCAATAACTCTTAATCCTAAGCCCGACTGGACAAGCCTTGTGGCGCAGACTTTGGGCTACATTCAACAGAACGTTACAAAAAATATACAGGCTGCCGTGTCCTCTTTTCATATTGCGCATTTGCTTGCGCCGAAAGAAATTGATATATATGTAAGTCTGGGCAGTGCATTTTACGATGCACAGGACTATAACAATGCTCTTATAGTTTACAGGCGTGCGCTTGAACTTGAGCCTAACAATGCAAAAATACACTGCAACTTAGGATATCTGCACTGGGGTATGGGCGATTTAACCGAAGCTATTAAAGAATATAAACTTTCAATTAAATATGACCCGAATTACGATATTGCACATAATAATCTGGGCGTTATTTATCTTGATGATTTAGCACATGTATCAAATGCAATTGAGTGCTTTAAACATGCCGCAGAGGCTAATCCCAATTATGCCCTTGCGTATTACAATCTGGGAAGAGCTTATGCGCTTAAGGGCGAAAAGATAGAAGCGGCTAAATATTACCAGCTTGCCTATGATGTCAATTCGATAACCGAAGAAATCGACCCGCAGGAAATTCAGGAAAGATTAAATAATCTTTTTGACTAATAATAAAAATTTAAATTTGGTGTAGAGTTATTTTATGTCGATTTATAACTACATTGTAAAGAGGATTTTGCAAGGGATTTTGATAATTTTTATCGTATCCTTTATAAGTTTCTTTTTAATAAGACTCTCTCCGGTTGACCCTCTTGCAGAGCTTAAAATGAATCCTTCAATCACCCGCCGGACTCTTGAAGAAGAAAAAATACGCCTCGGGCTGGATAAACCAATACTTATACAATATTTTATTTGGGGCAAAAATTTTGTGCGCGGGAATATGGGCACAACGGTAAGCGGGGAAAAAGTAAGCGTAAAGATAAAAGAGCGCGCATTTAATACCGTACTTTTATCGCTCAGCGTTATTTTTTGGACATGGATAATAGGGATACCTTTGGGTGTAATAGCGGCTCTTAACTACAGAAGCACATTTGACAGGATTTTAACGGTTTTATCAAGTGTCGGTATGGCAATTCCCTCTTTCTTTTTCGCAATTCTCCTTTTGATTTTTGCCCAAAAAACAGGCTGGTTCCCAATAGGGGGCCTAACAAGTCCTAATTTTTCAAATCTTGACTTATGGCATAAATTTTTTGATGTTATGCATCACTTGTTTTTACCTACCCTTGTGTTGACCACAATTTCTCTTGCGGGATTATCACGTCAAATGCGCTCAAACCTGCTTGATGTACTGGATAGTGATTATGTAAAATTTGCAAAAGCAAAAGGACTTCCTCCCTCAAAGGTGATAGTAAAGCATGCCCTAAGAAATGCGATAAATCCGCTTGTTACTCTTTTGGGGTTTGAATTTGCCGCACTATTAAGCGGTGCTGCGCTTACCGAGTATGTCTTTCAATACCCCGGACTTGGCAGGCTCATACTTGAAGCGGTTATGAAATCGGATATAAACCTTGTTATGGCAAGTCTTGTAATAGGTTCTTTTATGCTTATTTTGGGTAATATTCTTGCGGATATTCTTTTAAAACTTACCGATCCGAGAGTGAGGCTGTGATGAGAAATTTTTTCAAACAGTTTTTCAAAGATAAATTTGCAACAGCTTCCCTGTGTATACTTGCGCTTTTATACCTTTCAATACTTTTGGCCGATTTTATAGCTCCTTATCCTAAGGACTTTTCAAACAGAAATTTGTCATACGCCCCCCCCTCAAACGTTTATTTTATTACTCCGGAGGGCAAGTTAAGCCGTCCTTATACTTATAACTACATAAGAAAATTTGATAAAGATACACTAAGAATGTATTTTATTCAAGACAGAAGTCAAAAATACTATCTTAAAATTTTTCCCAAAGGTTTTGAATACAAATTCTTAGGCATTTTTAAAACGGATAAGCATCTTTTTGGCACAGATAATGGCGGCGAGTTGTTTTTGCTCGGCTGTGACATAAACGGACGAGATAATTTTTCAAGACTTTTGTACGGCGGACAGGTTTCTTTGACAATCGGCTTTTTGGCTCTTTTTATATCTTTTCCGATAGGTTTAATCTACGGCGGTGTTGCAGGATATCTTGGGGGTAAAATTGACTCCGTTATGATGAGATTTTCGGAAGCCGTTATGTCAATTCCGAGTTTTTATCTTCTTATAATTCTTGCTGCCATATTGCCTTCAGGCATGACAAGCTCGCAGAGGTTTTTGCTGATAACAGTAATCCTTGCGTTAATTGGCTGGGCGGGCTTTTCACGCGTTGTGCGCGGCATGGTGTTATCAATTAAAACACAGGATTTTGTTAGCGCTGCGCGTTCAATCGGTGCAAGCAGGGCGAGGATTATTTTAAAACATATTCTCCCTCAAACTTCAAGTTATGTGATTATTGCAATTACACTGAGCGTTCCGGGGTATATCTTGGCAGAATCCGGTTTAAGCTTTTTGGGTTTAGGTATTCAGCAGCCGGATGCAAGCTGGGGCAATATGCTTAAGGAGGCGCAGGAATTTGCAAATATAATGTATCGCCCTTGGCTTTTGACTCCGGGTTTTTTAATTTTTGTTGCGGTTTTGTCATTTAATTTAATAGGCGATACAATAAGGGATATACTGGATCCAAAGTCGGAAATTAAGTAAATGGACAACATAAACGTATTTAGCGATTATAATATGCTTGTGCTTACGCGCATCGGGCTGTCAATATTTTTTGGATTTATGCTTGGTTTTGAGCGCGAAATAACGGGCAAATTTGCGGGGCTTAGGACGCATATTCTTGTGTGTACCGGCGCTTGTGTTTTTACAATACTTTCGATATACGGTTTTAAAATGCAAGAGGAAGTTGGTTTTGTCGGTACAAACGACCCTGCGCGTATTGCCGCACAAATAATCACCGGTATAGGTTTTATTGGCGCGGGCACGGTTATGAGAAGCGGTACAAATATCCTTGGCATTACAACCGCTGCAACTTTGTGGATTTGTGCAGCCGTCGGAATGGCTTGCGGTACGGGTGAATTTGTAATTGCAGCAACCGCTACGGTATCAACAATGGCCATTTTAATTTTAATCAGGATTTTTGAGAAAAAAGTTATAAGACAGAGAATATCACATTACAGAAATTTTGAAATTAAATTGAGTACAAGTATTAAAAATATAGATAAACTAAATGCAATTATAGAAAAGAATTTTGAAAAAATTTTAAAATACGATAAAAAGGTCTTAAACGGTACGGACTTAAAAATTAATTTAAATGTGGTCACAAATGTGAATTTATACAGCATAAACGAAATTTTTGCACAGCTTGAATGCTTAAATTCGCTTGAAGTTCAGGAAGTTTATGAATAGCGAAAATGAGATAAAAGAGTATATAAAAACAATTTTCTGGACGATTTTTGTCGCAGTTATTGTTGTTGCCGTTATGGTAGTTGATTTAAGAGTTAATGTCGGTGAGAAAAAAGGCACCGACTTTGAAATAAAAGAACTTACAAACATTGCAATGAGTCTTGATGAGCTTTATTTCCTTGAAAGGCAAAATCCTTCCGATTTTATGATTAACCTTAAAATGGCGTTTTTATATGAAGTTTTGAAAAAACCCTCCCAAGCGGAAATAAATTACAAAAAAGCTCTTGAAAAATCAAACAATAATGCTTTTGCAATTTATAAGGCCGCAATGTTTTATATAAGCCAAAAACAGTATCCGACGGCAATATCGCTTATGACACTTTTGCCTAATTATCGCGATGAAAGACTTTATGAACTAAGGGCACGTTTTTATTCCAGGCTTGCAAAAGCCTTTCTTGGCGATGAAGACTACGTAAACTCGGTAAAAGTGCATAAAATTGCCCTTAAATATGCACAAAATACCAACAAGGAAGTGGAAAATGAAGCAAGGAAAGACTTCGCAAAGGCCTATAATGAGTACGCAGAGAAGTTTATAAATGAGAACGACCCTAAGCATGCCATCCAGATGCTGCTCAACGCGCTTGATGTTTACCCTGATCCTTATGCAATGTATAAATTAGGTCTTATTTATCAAAATGTAGATGATGTAAAAGCTCAGCGCTACTTTGAGGATGCCTATAAAATTGCGCCGGAAATAGTAAATGCGGATTTATACAATAAATTGCTAGAAAAGCTTGTGAAAAGATGTAAAGACGAGGGAGAGTATTCAAAAGCGAGATTTTATACTTTAAAATTGGACAACTTTAAAAGAAAAGTCGTAAATACCAATATTTTCAAGGGTGATTTAAGCGTGAGCGATTTTAAAATTGTCACAAAGAAAAGATTTATAATCGGTAAAAAATATTATTATGCTGTGTTTGACATAAAAAATAATACCTCTTTTCCTGTTGACAATATGTTTGTAAAAGTCATTATGCATCCAAAAGGTTCTCCCACCTTTGAATCGGAAGCAAAAGTATTCAGCAGAAATAATCCGCTTGCGGCAAATAAAACATCTCATGGTGTAAAAATACCGCTTAACTGTTCAACATTTGATATTTTTTCAAAATATGCTGAAATTCAAATACTGGCAAGAAAAACAATACGCTCGCCCTGGGTTATGATTGATTATTTAACGGTAAGCTTCACAAAATAGTGTAAAAAGCTGTACTAAATATTATGCTTGTGTTATTAATAATAGTATAAGTTATTAACAAGGAGCATAATGAGAGTACACGAACTTGCAAAAGAACTTAATACCACTGCAAAAGAGCTTATCGAAAAGGCAAATGTCGAGCTTGATATTGTTCTGAAATCTCACAGTGCGACGGTAAGTGAAGCAAATATAGATAAAATAAAAGCGCTTTACAACAATAAAGAAGGGAAGAAAACAAAACCCAAGGCCTTTATTGTAAAAAAACAAAAGCCAAAAGAGCAGGAAAATATACAGGAAACACCGGAAGAAAATAAAGAGCAAAAAGAAATACAGGCGCAAAAGACAGCAGCACATGCTGTAATCCACGAACAACCTAAATTAAAATCAAGACTTGAGATTGTGCGTCCCGCGCCTAAAAAAACTCAAACAACACAGCCTGCGCCTGCCAAAAAGCCTGTTGTTAATAAAATAGAAGATATACCTTCTCTTACAAAGAAAAATTTTGCAAAACCCCAGCAGGAACAAAAGCAGCCTCAGAAACCAAAAAAAGAAGAAGAAGCTAAAAATGC
>CALUWF010000026.1 GCA_944324405.1 Candidatus Gastranaerophilales bacterium
GTCGGGCTGTAGCGCAGCTTGGTAGCGCACCACCTTGGGGTGGTGGGGGTCGCAGGTTCAAATCCTGTCAGTCCGATACTTTAATATTTAATCATATACCATTATTGACAGGATTTGAACATATGCAAAGTCTTGCTTTGCTCACATGCTCGCAAATGTCCTGTCAGTCCGACCATTTTCGCCTTCATTAATAATATGGAGGATTTTTTATGACAGGATTTGAACATATGCAAAGTCTTGCTTTGCTCACATGTTCGCAAATGTCCTGTCAGTCCGATACTTTAATATTTAATCATATACCATTATTGACAGGATTTGAACATATGCAAAGTCTTGCTTTACTCACATGTTCGCAAATGTCCTGTCAGTCCGACCATTTTCGCCTCCATTAATAATATGGAGGATTTTTTATGACAGGATTTGAACAAATGTTACGTATTACATCTGTCCTTTTCTTTTTCATGTTTATTATTTTCTATTGCTTCCATAAAGGCTGAGCCTATAACACCAATAAAAAGCCCGTGGATACAGACTCCCATTATGGCTGATATTGCTGCGATAATTTTTCCTGCGACGGTTATAGGGTAACAATCCCCATAGCCTACGGATGTAAAAGTTACTATTGCCCACCATAGTGAACTGATAACGCTCCTGAATGTCTGAACACCCGTTTCATTTTCTGCAAAATATATTAAAATTGATGAAACGATAATGCCTGCAATAAAAATAAATAGTGTTACAAGAAGCTCGAATTTTTTTCTCAAAAATGATTGTCTAATATTTTCAAGAGCCTTTGTATATCTTGCAAGTTTTGCAACCCTGAGAAGCCGTACTATCCTTAAAATTCTAATAAAAGAAATATTTAAAGACGTTGCAGGTATGTAAAAAGGGGCTATGGCAACAAAGTCAATAAGCATAAGCGGTTTAAATATATCTTTTAGCTTTCTTATCGCACACAGTCTTAGTAAATATTCAATAGTGAAAATATATAGAACCGTTTTATCAAAAATATCAAATATGGCGGAAAATTTATTATATATCGTGGGTTCGGTTGAAATTATAAAAGACAGTAAATTGAGAAAAATTAAGCCCAGTATAAACTTTTCGAAATATTGGCTATTTAATAAAGTATTAATTTTGCTTCTTAAATTTATCATATCAATTGCCCATGTGTTGATTTTTACCCACCACATACCTTACAAGGCACCCCGCCGCGCCTCACTGCTTCTTTCTTATCAATCTTAATACAATTTACAGTACATTTTGCAGCCCATCTGCACCACAACTGATGATATTTGTTTGTTTTAGTGTTGTACATAACCATGTATGCCAAGCATGGAGTGTTTAGGGTAATATATATGATAAAAAATATGATTAGTGTCAATGTTTTTTTCATTTTAGCACAATATAGATAAATACATGAACTTATTTTATGGACTACTTAAATATATCATGCTTGTAAATTTTATTTATAGTATATGTCAATTTTGTTTACAAAAATTTTTATTTAAAATTTTGCGCGAGCCTGTCCTTGTGTAGCGCAGGGTTTTAATAGCGTTGCATGAATAAGCTTAATAGATAACTCTCATGCTGAACTTGTTTCAGCATCTTATTGACGTTGCATGTGTACTATTAACATTCTTAAGATCCTGAAATAAATTCAGGATGACAATATGCTAAGTTAATGATGATAATACAGCGAGTCCATGGCGACAGGCATCGGTTTATTTACACATTTTCATTTTTATTGTAGCATTGCTATATTGTTGGCAAGTAATAATGAGGTGCTTATGACCTGTCATCCAATTGTAGTTCTGCATAAGGGCAGACATAAATATTTAAATATCTGTTTAAAACAGGCTAAATTTTCCAATCCTTCATCAAGAATTATACTTTTGGGAGATGAAGCGAATTTTGAGCTTGCGCGTGAGGTTGGAGTTGAGCATTATTATATCAAGGATTATTTTAAAAGTGCCCGGGATTTTTCGAAAATCTATAAACACCATTCTGTAAACAATTATGATTTTGAGCTTTTCTGCCTTCAAAGATGGTTTGTAATAAATGAATTTATAAAAGAACAAAAAATTGAAAAATTTTTACATATTGACTCAGATGTTCTTTTATATGCTGATTTAACCAAAGAAAAAGGGCTTTTGGACACTGTTGCAAATTATGATATGACAATATCGAGCATAAGCGGGCATACTTCATTTTTTAATTCGCAAAATGTTTTGAATAAATTTTGTAATTTTATTTGCGAAATTTTTAATGATGTGAAATTTTTTGAGCAGTTTAAAAACAACCCGAATGATAGCCAAATTCACTATAATGTTGCGGGGGAGGGGCGCATTATAAGCATGTTTAAGCCCCTTAGCGATATGACGCTTTTATACTTTTTTTCAAATTTGTACGATGTGCGCGCGCTTAATACTTCGCACATTGAGATTAACGGGGGTGTTATTAACGGAAATTTCATGTTAAATCCCGCTTATGCGCCATTGGGGTCGATAAATTACCTTGTTTTTGATAAAAATAATGTACCCAATTATATTAAATATACAGACTCGGGCTTTGAATTTGTGCGCGCGTATAGCTTGCATTTTCAGGGGTATAATAAAAAACTTATGCCAAAGTATTGTACTTATGATAAAAATGAACAAATTAAGAAGATAAATTACGATACGCGCGAGCTTGAGAAAATGTTTGACATTAAAATGAAGCGACAAAACGGCGAGAAAAGAAGCCTTAGAAGGATTATTTCAAATGTCATTGAGATTTTTATTCCTTCAAAGAGTTTGCGCAGGCGCATAAGAACAAAGATTATAGATAATCATTACGATTAAAATAAAAGAGCCTGCGGGGTTCAATGTTGCAGGCTCTCGTTCCTTAAGTGCGCTTTTTGCGCACTTTTTGCGGACTTTGGATTGAAAAGGAATTGAATAAATTATATTTTTGCGCCGCAGGCTTTGTATAAGCCGATGTAATCAACGAGATATTCGGTTTTTTGCTGTGCGACAAGCTGATTGATTGTCAAAAGGTTTTCCCTGAATTGGATAAGGTCGAGTTTTGAAATTACACCTTCATTGTATTTCATTTCGTTGTAGTTATAGTCTTTTTCTTCAAGCTCCTGTTGTTCGAGCGTGCGCGAGAGTTTATCCCAATCCAGACGCGCGCTTACCATTGCATCATTTACTTCCTGAATGGCAGTAAGGTTTGTTTTCAGGTATTCTTGAAGTACTCTTTCATATTGTGCTTTTCTCAAGCGCAGATTTGCAAGCCTTTGTCCGCCTGTGAACACGGGAAGAAGGGCGCTTGCGCCAAGCGACCAGAGCATGTTTTTTGTCGTAAAAAGGCTGCCTAAGTCTGAAAAACTATTAAAGAAAGCAAGCCCGCTTAAATTAATTGTCGGGAGGAATTCTTTTTTTGCAACCCTTACGTCAATCCCTGCTTTTTCGACCATTTTTGCTGCCTTTAGATAATCAGGACGATTTTCAATAATTTCTGATGAAATTTCGGCAGGTATTGCATTTAAAACTACAAGCTCGTCAAAAGTTATTCTCTTAAGTGAAGCAATATTTTCCGGGCTTTCGCCGATAAGTACTGCAAGCTGGTTGAGCAATTTCTCTCTTTGTTTTTTAAGCTCAATAAGGTCACTTTGTCCGTTAACAAGTGCTTTGTTGGCTTTTATTGTATCTGCGGCACTTACCAGTCCTTCTCTGTTGCTTAAGACCATAAGGTCGTAAATTTGCTGTCTTTGTTCATTTATTTGCTCTTGAAGCTCTATTGTCTTATCCATTCTGACGATATTGAAATAAGTCGTGCCCACAGCCGAGGCAACGGCAATGTATGCTGCACGTTCATCCATAAGTGAAGCTTCATACTGTCTTTGTACGGATTTTGTCTTATCTCTGTTTTTTAGGAATATATCAGCCTCATAGCTTGCAATACCCGGCAGCGAAAAAGCGCCGACACTGTCAGATGTGCCGGGCAATTTAACAAGAGCCGGTGAAAAACCTACGCCTATTTGAGGCAGTTCTGCACCAAATTGCACTCTGTAATTTTGGTAGTATTCTTCCGTGCTTATAGTGGCAATTTTCATATCATGGTTTTTATTAAGTGCGCGCGCTATGTATTCGTTTAAATAAGGGTCTTGAAAGCTTGCCCACCAGTCCGTGTTTATGTATTCGGCTTTTGCCTTAAAGTCGGCCTCTTTATCTTTTTTCTTTTTAAATAAACTCCAGCCCTTTTTTTCTTTTTTTGGTTGTTCTGTATTTACCTGCTCACTTGTTTGATTTGCTTCTTTTGTTATGTTTTCTTCTATAGCAAAAACAGGAGTGTACATTGAAATCTGTAGTGCGGCAAGTAGTGTTAATGCTGTTATCTTTTTCACTTCTTTTAATTCCTTTTATTTTATTGTTGCATTTTTAACAATAGTATGGTAGCATAACATTGTTGCAAATGCAACATGTATTTTTTACAACAATAATAATATAATAACTTATAATGACCATGCCGACCAATACCGATAATATAAAAATAATGCATTATACTGATTCGCCCTCGTACGAACTTGAACTTACCTCAAGGTACTGCAAGGCTCTTTTAATTCAGCTTTTTAACCAGGTTTGTTCCGAGATTTCACCCGAGGAGTTTGCGGTTTTGGATACTCTTTGCTGCAATAAAGGTCTTTGTCAGCGCGATATAGCAAAACTTATCCTAAAGGATCGGGCAAATACAGGCAGGGTACTTGACTCTCTTGAGAAAAAAGGTTTTATTAAGAGATATAACGATTTAAAAAATAACCGCATGGTAAGAAAAACGGACATTACAAAAGAAGGCAGGGAAATTTTAAAAGAACTTACTTTGAGATTTCAGCCTATCCATGAAAGAATGTGTAAAATATTTAGTAATGAAGATATATTAATTTTGCGTGCATCACTTAAGAAAATGCGTGATGCAATTTCAAAAATTGTAGATATGCATATATAAGCAGGAGTAAATAATGAAAGAAAAAGAACTTAAAACAAACGAAGAGACAAATGAGAAAAAAGTACTCAAAAAACGTATAATTATTACAGTACTTGTTGTTGTAGTTGTTGTAGTCGGGCTTTTTGTGCACAATGCACTAAAGTATCAATCAACAGATGATGCTTATGTTGAAACTACAACAGTTCAAGTTGCCCCGAGGGTAAGCGGACAGATTATTGAAGTCCACATTGACGATAACCAAAGAGTTAAAAAAGGTGATTTGGTTGCAGTTATTGACCCTGAGGATTATCAAATAAAACTTGATGAAGCGCAGGCGAAATATGAAAAGGCACTTCTTGAACAAAAATACGCAATCACGGCACGTGATGCCGCAAATTCTGAAATTGCAGCCGCAAAAGCGGATTTAGACAGATATAAAAACCTGTATAAAAGCGGTGCGGTTTCTAAACAAATGCTTGATAATGTTCAAACAAAATATGATAATGCGGTTGCAAGACAGACATCAGCCGAACAAGCGGTTATGTCAAAGGGCGGAAACTCAAAAGTTGCCGACGCTAATATAAAAGAGCTTAAGGCACAGCGTGATCGGGCAAAATTAAACCTTTCTTATACAAAAATATACGCACCCCAAGACGGTACTGTTTCAAGCAGACGGGTTGAAGAGGGCATGTATGTAAATATAGGCTCGCCCTTATTTACAATAGTTCCTGATGATGTTTGGGTAGTTGCAAACTTTAAAGAAAATCAGCTCCGCCATATGAAACCGGGACAAACTGTTGAAATAAAAGTTGATACTTATCCAAATAAAAAATTTAAGGGTAAAATTGACTCCATTCAAAGAAGTTCCGGTGCAAAAGCAAGTATGTTCCCTCCTGAAAATGCGGTAGGTTCCTTTGTTAAAATTGTCCAAAGAATTCCGGTAAAAATTGTTTTTGATGAACCTATAGATAAAAGCGTTTATAATATTGTACCGGGTATGTCAGTCGTACCAAAAGTAAAAGTTAAATAGATAAAAAATTATTTTGCGGCTCAAAATTGAGCCGCTTTTTAATGCATTTATGTGTTATGTCCGCTGTCTTTGTAAATAACTATACTTTTGGCGGCATAATAACGCTAAATTCGGCACCTTTGTTTTCTTCGCTTGCAACTCTTATGGAGCCGCCAAGCGTGTTTATTATTTTATTTGAAAGGTATAAACCAAGCCCCATGCTTGCTTTTGAATAAAGTTCGGCTGCGCTGTAGTATTTATTAAAGATTTTATCAATATTGTCTTTTGTTATCCCATGACCATAGTCGCGCACCCTTATAATATACTGAGTGTCATTATTTTCAAGGGTAATGTCTATATAAGATGAATTTCCCGCATACGTTACCGCGTTTAAAATGAGGTTTTGAACTACTCTTCTTAACAGAAAAATATCGGTATTTATCTTGTAATTCGGCTCAAGGTTATCATAAATTCTTATTATTTTGTCATGTAAAAGGGCTATGGAATTAACCTGTGAGATAATGTCATCAATAAAATCTCTTAAAATTATGTTTTCTTGGATTTTTGGTACAAAACCCTTTTTTTCAAATTTGTGCGAGTCTAATAGAGATTCGACCAAATGCCTTAAATCCGAGTTTGAAATTTTTATGTTTTTTATCGCATCTTTTTGTTCATTGCTTAACTGTCCGAATTTTTCTTCAAGCAATAAGTCAAGAGTGTTGTCCTGAGCTATTATAGGGACTTTTAAGTCATGGGTGAGCATGGCAATAAAATCTTCTTTTATATCATTAATTTCTTTTTCCTTTTGTACGTACTCCTGTATCATTTTGTCGCGGTCTAAGATGCTCTCCAGCAAGCTATTTAGACTTTTAGAGATTTCATTTGTCAATACTGAACATCCCTTTTGCGCTCTTATTTGTAAGTTTCCCCATCTTGCAGATGAAATGCAATTGGAAAGCGACTTTAAATATTTTAAGATTTCATGGTATTTTCCCGCAAGTTTTATATGCCTTGATATCAAAATTGTGCAAAAAAGCGCAAATGATGCAAATAATATAGCTGATAATGTCAAGATAATGTAATTCATCTTTTAAATATATCATAACTTTGTTAAAATAAAATAATGAATTTATTTGACATTATAATCCTTGCTTTTGCTCTTTCAATTGACGCCTGTGCCGTGTCTTTCGGCTGGGGGCTTTTATTTAACAAAAATAAAATAAGAAATGCGCTGCTGCTTGCTTTATTCACGGGTTTTTTTCAGTTCTTAATGCCTGTTATGGGTTATTTTCTTGCCGATTTAATATATAGCTTCGTAAAGCCTTTTGCTTCTTTTGTTGCCTTTATAATATTTATGATACTTGGGCTAAAATTTATATACGATGCCTTATTTGGCAAAAACAGTGATAAAAAAGTTCCCCTGTGTCTTTCTTTTGTCTGTCTTTTGAGTATCGCTCTTGCAACAAGCATTGATGCACTTGTTGCAGGTGTTAATTTAAGATTTATGGATGTGAATATTCTTAAATCGTCCCTGGTTATCGGGATTGTGACCTTTATTAATTCGCTTTCGGGCTGCTTTTTGGGGCATCTTTTTAAAAAATTTCCTTCAAAGTATCTTGAAATTCTCTCAGGCCTTGTGCTTGTTGTACTTGCTATAAAAGCTCTTTTATAGATTGTTTTTTTGTACATAGTTTAATATTTTAAATTTTCAATCGGACGAATTATTAATTTTTTGTTTATTTTTTAATGCGCATGTAAATATGGTGATAAATTTAAAGTAAAGAATGTGACAGATAGGAGATTACATATTATGGCAAAAACAATAGGAATTGACTTAGGCACGACAAACTCTGTCGTAGCGGTCATGGAAGGCGGAAAGCCGACAGTTATTGCAAACGCTGAAGGTTCAAGGACTACCCCTTCAATCGTAGGTTTTTCAAAAACAGGCGAAAGACTTGTAGGTCAGCTTGCAAAACGTCAGGCTATCTTAAATCCCGATAAGACAATTATTTCAATTAAACGCCACATGGGCGAAGATTATAAGAAAAATATCGACGGCAAAGACTATACACCGCAGGAAATCTCCGCGATGATTTTAAGAAAACTGGCTGACGATGCTTCAAACTATTTGGGCGAAAAAGTTACATCCGCAGTAATAACCGTTCCTGCATACTTTAATGACGCACAACGTCAGGCAACAAAAGATGCGGGAAAAATCGCGGGTCTTGATGTTCTAAGAATTGTAAACGAACCTACTGCGGCAGCATTGGCTTACGGTCTTGAAAAAGACAAAACCGAAAAAGTTCTGGTATTTGACTTGGGTGGCGGTACATTCGATGTTTCAATTCTTGAAATCGGCGACGGTGTCCATGAAGTTTTATCAACATCAGGCGATACGCACCTTGGCGGCGATGACTTTGACCAAAAGATTATCGACTGGTTGTGCGATGAGTTTAAAAAACAGGAAGGCATTGACTTAAGAGGTGACAAACAAGCAATGCAAAGACTTAAAGAAGCGGCAGAAAAAGCAAAATGCGAACTTTCTTCAGTCGTTGAAACAAACATCAACCTACCCTTTATTACTGCCGATGCTAACGGCCCTAAACACTTGGATTTACAATTAACAAGGGCTAAGTTTGAAGATTTAAGCCACGACCTTCTTGAAAGATGTAAAAAACCTGTTGAACAGGCAATCAAAGACGCCGGAATTTCTAAAAATGAAATTAACGAAGTTGTCCTTGTAGGCGGTTCAACACGTATCCCGGCTGTTCAAGCTCTTGTAAAAGAATACACAGGCAAGGAACCCAACCAATCCGTTAACCCTGATGAAGTTGTTGCGGTAGGTGCCGCAATTCAGGCAGGTGTTCTGGCTGGTGAAGTTAAAGATATCGTCTTGCTTGATGTTACTCCTTTGACCCTTGGTATTGAAACACTTGGCGGAGTTATGACTCCTCTTGTTCCGCGTAACACTACAATACCTGTTTCAAAATCTCAAGTGTTCTCAACAGCCGACGATAACCAAACAGCAGTTGATATTCACGTACTGCAAGGTGAAAGGCCTATGGCAAGTGATAACAAATCGCTCGGTATGTTCCGCTTAGACGGTATTCCTCCGGCAATGAAGGGCATGCCTCAAATCGAAGTAACTTTTGATATCGACGCAAACGGTATCGTAAACGTTACGGCAAAAGATAAAGCAACAAATAAAGAACAAAAAATAACAATCACTAATTCTTCAAACCTATCCGAACAAGATATAGACAGAATGGTGAAAGAAGCAGAATCTAACGCTGAGAGCGACAAAAAGAAAAAAGAAGAAGCGGAAACAAAAAATAACGCAGAATCTTTAATCGGTGCCGCAGATAGAATTGTAAAAGACTTTGAAGGCAAAATTTCAGACTCTGACAAAACAAAACTGGACGAACAAAAAACGGCACTTAAAAAAGCGCTCGATGAAAACAAAGGTCATGACGAAATTAAAAAATTGTCCGAAGAATTGCAGCAAACAATGTATGCTATTTCGCAAGCTGCCTATGCCCAAGTTCAAAAAGAAGGCGAACAGGCGCAATCCGGCGGAAATCAAAATGAGGGCGGACAAAGCGACTCATCTCAAAACAATTCCGATGACGTTATTGACGCTGAATACACAAAAGAATAATGTGTTAATTTTCATAAAAGACATAAGGCGGTACAAAATGTGCCGCCTTTTATTTTGCCTGAGTAATTCGGGTAATTTATTTTTTTAAAAAATAAATTATAATTAGTATGTTCGCTAATTTTCCCAAAAAAGTTTTTCGACCTTTCTTCAAAATAAGGAAAGGTTATAATATGTCAAAATCAAAAAAAATGATTTACTACAATCCGTCTTCAAGTATTAAGGTTAACGGAGAGGATAAAGCCGGGGTTAATATTTCAAATTCCGGTACTACGGGCTATTACAATATGGATGATAATGAGCGCATTGCTTACGATTACGCAGGAGAACAGTTTGCACTTAATCTTCCGAATTTAAATGTTTTTTCGGCAGATACTCAAAAAGCGCTCAATAACCAAGTTCAAAGCTATATTAATCAAGGTATTGACGACATAAATCAGATTTATGAACCAATGCTAAATAATTTGCAAAATGATATCGCATCGCGTTTTGGCAATCTTGATAATTCTATTTTTATGGATAACTTGTCTCAAATAGAAAACAGCCGTGCCCAGGCTGTTTCGGATTTTTCCCAGGATGTCCAAACCTACAGACAGGATTTAATCAATAATGAATTGGCTAACAGGTATGATTACCTCAATTATTTGAATTCTTACCGTCAGCAGATTTATTCAAATATTTTAAATGCACTTAATTCAAGCCAAAATTTGTCAAATCTTTCAAATTCATATTATTCAAATTTAAACGGCATAAGCACGGGCGGCCAAAGCTCTACACAAACTGCTGCCGACTTGGCGGGAATTGCAAGCACTCTTGCGGGAATTTTTGCAAGATAAAAAATATTTTTTGGCGGAAATAAAAAATATTTCCGCTTTTTTCTATCTTGGTGTATTATATATAATGATAAGAGTAAGTTATTGGAGGGAAAAGTGGGATATAAAATTTTATACAAAAAAGAGCTTTGTCAGAACCAGTATGAAATAAGAATAAAAGCTCCTTTTATCACAAAAAACGCTCAAGCGGGTCAGTTTATAATTTTAAGGGTTGATAAAAACTCTGAAAGAATTCCGCTGACAATAGCTGATTATGACAGAGAAAAAGAAGAGCTTACCATTGTATATATGGCTGTCGGTTATACCACAAAAAAACTCTCCAAATTAGAAGTTGGCGATGAAATTGAAGATATTGTAGGCCCCCTTGGCATGCCTACCCACATTGAAAAATACGGCACTGTTGTTTGTCTTGCGGGCGGTTACGGTGCAGCACCGTGCTACCTTATCGCAAAGGCCTTTAAAGAAGCCGGAAATAAAGTTTATATGATTATGGGTGCAAGAAATAAAGACCTCATTTTCTGGCAAGATAAAATGAAAGATGCCTGCAATGAACTTTATATTACAACAGATGATGGTTCGCTTGGCACAAAAGGCTTTGTCACCGGCGTATTCAGTGATATTATGGCTCGTGAAAAAGTTAACTATGCTATCGCGGTTGGCCCTATGCCGATGATGAAAGCGGTAGCGGACTTAACACGCGATAAAGGAATTAAAACCGAGGCTTCCATGAACCCGATTATGGTTGATGGCACCGGCATGTGCGGCGCTTGTAGAGTCACGGTCGGCGGCGAAGTTAAATTTGCATGCGTGGATGGGCCGGATTTTGATGCACATAAAATAGATTTTGATGAGGTTATTAACCGTTCTAAAATCTATAAAGAGCAAGAAAAACGCTGCGATGAAACAAATTGCAATATGATTAAGCAAGCACTTAAATTGGAAGAGAGTATAAAATAGAAAAGAGGAATATATGGCTTCTTCAATACCTATATGCCCCCTGATGTCTGCGGGAAACGAACAGGCTATTGTTTGCGCTCAGGAGCGCTGTGCCTGGTATATGAACGGCTCTAAAACCTGTGCATTATACGTTATGGCACATAAAGCGATAATGGAAATTAAAGCAAAACAGGCGGAGAAAAAATAATATGCCAAAACCGATGACAATTACCGAAAAAATCTTTGCGGCTCACAGCGGTAGAGATTATGTTGAAGCAGGCGAGCTTATAAGTGCAAAAGTTGATATTACTCTTGCAAACGATATAACAGGCCCGATTGCAATTTCGGAGTTCAATAAAATAGGGGTAAAAAATGTTTTTGACCCTTCAAGAGTTGTACTTGTTCCTGACCATTTTGTGCCTAATAAAGACATTAAGTCCGCTCAGCAGGCAAAAATCGTACGCGATTTTGCCCGTGAGCAAAAACTTGTAAATTACTTTGAAGTAGGGCGAATGGGTATTGAGCACGCACTTTTGCCGGATAAGGGAATTGTTACGGCGGGGGATTTAGTAATCGGTGCCGATTCGCACACCTGCACATACGGTGCTCTGGGCGCTTTCTCAACCGGTGTCGGTTCCACGGATTTAGGCTGCACCATGGCATCGGGTGAAACCTGGTTTAAGGTACCCTCTGCCATAAAGGTTGAATTTTTCGGCAAACTTAATAAATGGGTAAGCGCCAAAGATTTAATTTTGCACCTTATCGGCGACATAGGAGTGGACGGCGCATTATATAAAACACTTGAAATTGGTGGTGAAGTTATTGAAAATATGCCAATGGACGGAAGGTTTACCATATGTAATATGGCAATAGAAGCGGGCGCAAAAAACGGTATAATCGTGCCGGATGGTATTACGCGTGAATTTCTAAAGGGCAGAAGCATAAGAGAACCCAAATTTTACACAAGCGATGAAGGTGCAAACTATGAGCGCGTTCTAAGGTATGATGTATCTGAAATCGAGCCGACGGTTGCAAAGCCTCACTTGCCGGAAAATACATGTCCAATTTCAAAAATCGGGGATATAAAAATAGATCAGGCGGTTATAGGAAGCTGTACAAACGGCAGATTGTCAGACCTTGAAGTTGCGGCTGAAGTATTGGCAGGAAGAAAAGTTCATCCTGACGTTCGTTTAATAGTTTTCCCGGGAACGCAGGAAATATATCTTGAAGCAATTAAAAGAGGTTTTATTGAAGCTATAATTCAAGCAGGCGGTGCTGTTTCCACCCCGACTTGCGGGCCGTGTCTTGGCGGACACTGTGGTATTTTAGCAAAAGGCGAGAGGGCAATTTCAACGACAAATCGCAATTTTGTCGGCAGAATGGGGCACCCTGAAAGCGAAGTTTATCTTGCTTCCCCTGCTGTTGCAGCGGCGAGCGCTATTACGGGTAAAATTTCTTCACCTTCGGAGATAATGTAGATGTTAAAAAACATTCTTGCACTTCAAATCCCCTCAACAGCAGCAGAGCCAAAGAAAAATTTCAATGCTCTTGAAGAATATCTGTGTAAAATTTTTAAGAACAGCGAAATATGCCCTGATTTTTTGTTTTTGCCAGAGGTCTGGAGTGTGGGTTGGTACCCCAAATGTTTCAATGATTGTATTGACAATGGCGAAACAGTTAAATTTCTTGCAAAAATTGCAAAAACTTACAATGTTAATGTTTTCGGCGGCTCTTTTATAAAACAAACCGATGACGGTCTTAAAAATTCCATGCCGGTTATTTTAAAAGACGGTTCACTGCTTGGATATTACGATAAAATCCATCTTTACACCCCCGATGGTGAAGGAGTGCTAAATGCAGGCGCATCCCCCGTATTATTTGAAATTGAAGGTTTAAAGACGGGTGTTTCAATATGTTATGATATAAGATTTCCGGAGCTTTTCAGAAGCTATTCTCTTTCCGATAATCCCCCGCATTTGCTTGTAAATCTTTCAGCTTGGCCCATGACGCGTGCGCTTCAATATTCCCAAATGGCTGCTTCAAGAGCAATTGAAAATCAGTGTTATTTCCTTGCGCTTTCTCAGTGCGGCGAAATAATTGAAGGCGGAGGTATTTATAATTCCGGAGGGTCTTGCGTTTATGATTCCATGGGGAATTTAATATCAAAGCTTGATAAAAATTTTGGATATATTTATTTTACACTAGATACGGAAGGTGTTGATAAGACACGCTTAAATTATCCTAATTTAAAGAATGCAAAAGTGCGTGATTTTGGCTTTAATGTAAAGACAATTTTTGCGGAAGGAGTAAAATGTTAAAAAAGTTTTTTGCACTTTTGTTTGTTTTTTTATTTATTACAAGCGAGTGTTTTGCGGCAATATTTTCTTATGATTTCTCAAGTGTTATATCAAAGCATGACCTTGACGCCTCTTCTACTGTTTCAATATATGTAGAGGATATGAAAACTTCAAAGCAGCTTTATTCAAAAAATGAAAATAAACTTTTAAATACTGCTTCTGCACTTAAACTCTTTACCTTTGCCGCAGCGCTGGATACTCTTGGCAAAGATTATAAATTTGAAACCGCTTTTTATTACAAGGAGTCAAATCTGTATTTAAAGCTTGGTGCAGACCCGTTATTAACCTCAGACGACATTAATGAGCTTGTCTCAAAGCTGAAAAAAAATGTTGACTTTAAAAATGTTAAATATGTATATATTGACGATAAAATCATTAGCATGACGCCATACCCCGATGGCTGGTGTATTGATGATTTTTGGCCTTCAATTGCTCCGATTAGCCCCTATATTGTTGATAACAATAAAGTAAAAGTGCGGCTTATACTTTCTCAGGATAAAGACGTTGTAAACATTGTGCAGGATGATAAGTACCGTTTTTCTTTTATAAATCAGCTTGAGATTGCTGATAACAGCGACATTGATATTTTAAAAAATTATTCTGCAATGCAAAATATAATAACTCTAAGGGGTAAAATTTCGGACGATACAAACCTTATTCTTCCAGTAAGCGATACAAAATATTTCTTTATTTCGCGCCTTGAAGAAGCCTTTGGAAAGTATCAAATACGCTACAATGATAAGTTTTACTTTAAAGAAGTTCCGCAGGGCGCAAAGAAAGTTGCTTCAGTACATCATACTATTGAGCAGGTCAGCGAACCGATATTAAAATATTCGGATAATTTTTCAGCCGAGGTGTTATTTCGTGTGGCTGGTAAAAAATATGCGGATAAAAAAGGCATTAAACCATATGGCAATTTAAGCACCGGTACAACAAAAAATGCAATTTTAATGTTCAATGACTATTATAAAAATGCAGGGCTTGATATGCGCTACATTAAAATAGTTGACGGAAGCGGTGTATCACGATACAATGCCGCAAATACAAAGTGGCTCGTGCAGGCAATTAATTATCTTGATAAGAATTTGGATATAAAAGAATATATGGAAGGTGCGGATGAGGGTACGCTAAAGAGGCGCCTTCGCTACCTCAAGGGCGATATTTGGGCAAAAACGGGAACTCACAACGGGCTAAGTTCGCTTGTGGGTATTATGAAAACCAGAAAGGGAAATGAAGTTTCTTTCGGGATTATAATTCAGTGTTTTTCAAAACCTTCAAAAGCTTTGAAAGCCTTTGAGGATGATATTGTTGATTGTATTTTTAATCTTTAATTTCCACTGTTTTAAGTGTTATTGTTTTTATTAATTCATTTAAATTTTTCTCAATCAGGTTTTTATTTAAAATATTCATATCTTTTACAAAGAAAAAGCCCGTTTTTTCTTCTAAATTATCATCAAATTGTTTTTTAAAAGAAAGCATGGCATTGTATATATCAAGATCTATATATCTTTTATGTTCGCATAGGTGCGAGAAAAGCTCACATAAAATAAGGTAAGCGCTTTTTATTTTACCCGCTTCAAATTCTCTTTTAAATTTCATTAAAAAAAGCTGTATTTGGTAGTAATTTTCAAAAAGCTTTTTTCTTTTTTTAGGCAGTACATTTTTAAAATAATCAAATGTTGTCCTGTATCCTATGTCCGCAAGCTCTGTCTTTTTGGCATCGCTCATCATAAAATCCATTACCGACACATTGTATGTGTCTATTTTTATATAGTCAAATTTGTCCTTTTGACCGTATAAATCTATAATATAATCTGTTGCAAAACCGGAGATAGTGTTGTATACGGCATTGAGATAGTCAAGCGCGGTGTCGATTTTTCTTTTGCCTTTTGTATCCTCCAGTCTGAATTCCAAAATGCGCTCTTTTTTATTGCTCAATGTATTGCTTAAGCGCCAAAGTGGCCAGCTTTTTGCTAAATCTCCGTCCACTATTAAATCTCCGTTTATATCAAGAGGTTTAAAAAGCCCGGGCATGCTGACAGAAGCACGGACTGCAAGTGCAATTTCAGCCTCGGGTGTGCACTCTTTTGAAAATTCGTTGTAGCTGTTATTTGTCAAATCTGTCGAATAAATGATAAGATCTTCTTTTAAGTCCTTAAAACGCACCGGCGGCATTTGGCCTTTTTTGTAGCCTTCCGAGTAAAATTGTGATTCGACTTTATCTCTAATCCATTCAAGAAGTAATTCGCCTTTAGATAGTGCAATTTGATTTCCGAAGTTAAAATTAATGTCTTTAAAAAATTCAATATTAATAGACATAAAAAATTCTTCAATCTCTTTTATATCATAGCCAACTGCGCAAAGAGTAGCAAATACGGAACCGATTGAGGAGCCCGCATATCCCGTTATTTTGACATTTGCTTCCATAAGCGCCTTGTAAGCACCGACATAGCTTATACCCCTTATGCCGCCCCCGCCGAATATTACAAAGTATTCAAGAGATTTATCTTTCATTTTCTACTCCAGAAAGTCGGGGCGCTGTGGCATCTTGTTGATATCCTGGTTTTTGTTTACCCCTTCAATTCTTTTTGTTTCGTTTTTATAAATCTGTTTAAAGTCTATAACGTTTTTCATAAGTTTTTCATCTTCACCGGTGAGCTTTCTTGCAGCTTCGGAAATTGTAGCCTCTTTTTTGCCGCCCAAGGTAGATAGCGTTTCAATATTTTTTGAATTGAGATTTTTGTATTTATTTTTAAGAATTACAATTTCAACACGCCTGTTTTTTTGTTTATCGCTTTGAGATGTACCTTTGGCAACGGGTACCGTATCTGCGTATCCGGCTGCTATAAAGATTGAGGGATTGAATTTATAGTTGCTTATAAGATGCCTTACAACGCTTGAAGCGCGAGCGCTTGAAAGTTCCCAGTTTGACGGGTAAAGCGAACTGCTTACAGGGTCTGAGTCAGTATGACCTTCAACCCTTATGATATGTATTGCAAATTTTTCTTTAATAAGTTTTGCAACTTCGCCCAAAGGGACAAGTGAATCGGGTGTAATTTCGGCTGAGCCGGATCTGAAAGTAAGAGCGTTATCAGCCAGTTTTATGACCAGTCCGCGACTGTCGATCTGTGCCTGTACGCCGTCTAAATCCATATTATTTACAGCTTCTTCAATTTCTTCATATGAATCCTGTTCATATCTTGGGCTTAAATACTCAAGCATAATAGGTGTTGTAGCCCCGCTGTATCCGTCAAAGATAGAATTTGAACTTTCAAGTATACTTTCTTGTCCGTCGAATACATTTGATTGAAATGCTTTTTTAAGAGCATCTTCAAGTTTTGCAAAATCGGTTATATCAACCTGTGAAAGTGCATAGAGCACAACAAAAGTAGCAAAAAGAAGCGTCATAAAGTCAGAATATGATACAAGCCAACGCTCAAGATTTTCATGATCTTCATGTTTTTTTCTTTTTGCCATTAAGCCTTAGCCTCTTTTTTTTCAGATTTTTTATTGTCAATCAGATACGTTTCAAGTTTCCGTTCAATTAGCGCGGGGCTTTCGCCTGCCTGAATGGCAAGCACGCCGGAGATTATAATTTCTTTTGCAACAAATATTTTTTGATATTTTTGTTTGATACGCGTTGAAAACGGGATAGTGACAAGGTTTGCAAGAAAAAGACCGTATATTGTTGCGACAAAAGCAACTGCGATACCTGCGCCAAGTTTTGATGGGTCTGACAAGTTCTGCATAACCTGGATAAGACCCATAACGGCGCCGATGATACCGAGTGTCGGGGCGTAACCTCCTGCGGATTCATATACTTTTGCGCCTGTTTGTACTTTTTCTTCAAGTCTTGCCAGTTGGTTTTCCATCATTTCTCTTACAAGTGAAGGGTCTGCCCCGTCGGCAACAGCTTCAAGCCCAAGTGCTAAAAGCGGGTCGGAAGCTTTTTTTGCTTCTTTTTCAAGGATAATTACGCCTTCCTTCCTTGCTTTTTGGCTATAGTCAACAATTTCGGCTATTAATTTGTTGTAATCGGGCACTTGGTTAAAGTATACCGTTTTTAACAGGGAAAAAGCATTTTTGAAATCCGCAATGGGAAAACTTAAAAAGACTGCGCCTGATGTACCGCCGATTACGATAAAAGCCGCTGTTATTTGTAAAATTTGTCCGATATTCCCGCCTTCGAGTATCATACCCGCAAGAATAAAGGCAAATCCCATAAATGTTCCAATGACTGCTGCAAAATCCATTTTATTATTTTTCTCCGATATACTTAATATATTATCCCTAAAATCGGCTTATATGGTATCAACCGAACAATTGAAATAATTTTAGCATTATTATCTATTTTTATCAAAAATTTTACAAAATTATTTTTTGAAATATAATTATTTTGTAGCTTACGGAAGGGGTTAATCATGAGCGGCATGACTCTTGCACAAAAAATTATTTCCAAACACTGCAATAAAGATGTGATACCGGGCGAGCTTGTTATCGCGCGTGTCGATGTTGCGGCAGTGCAAGACGGCACAGGCCCGCTCACAATTCAAGAATTTAAAAAACTGGGCAAGGATAAGCTTGCAAATCCAAAAAGAACAATTCTTTTTATTGACCATGCTGCACCAAGTCCGAGAAAAGAACTTTCCAACACTCATCTTACAATAAGGGAGTTTGCGCGTGAATATGGCGCTGTTTTATCAGACATAGGAGAGGGGGTTTGCCATCAAAGACTGGTGGAAAGCTTTGTAAATCCGGGAGAAATCCTCGTGGGTGCCGATTCTCATACTTGTACTTCAGGTGCATTGGGTGCGTTTGCAACCGGTATGGGTTCAACTGACATTGCAGTTGCTTTTGCGCTTGGTAAAACTTGGCTCAAAGTGCCTTCTTCCTTTAAAATTGTTGTAAACGGCAAATTCAGGGAAAATGTTGTCTCAAAGGACTTAATGCTTTATTTAATCGGTAAGATAGGTGCAGACGGTGCAACATACCGCGCACTTGAATTTTGTGGAGAAGCAATTAGAAATATGTCCATGACAGAACGTTTTACGCTTGCCAATATGGCTGTTGAAGCAGGTGCTAAAGCAGGACTTTTTGAAACGGATGAAAAAACATATGAGTTTTTGAAAGAAAACGGCAGGGAAGATAAATTTGTTGAAATCAAGATGGATGATGACGCAAAATATGAAAGGGTAATTGAAATTGATGCACAAGATATTCAACCCTGTGTTTCTTGTCCTCATACCGTTGATAATGTTAAATTTGCACATGAACTTAAAGACGTTAAGGTAAATCAAGTCTTTGTCGGAACTTGTACAAACGGCAGGATTGAAGATTTAAGAATAGTTGCAAAAGTTTTAAAGGGTAAGAAAAAACATCCCGATGTAAGAATGATTATAGTTCCGGCATCTCCGAAAATTTATTTACAGGCTGCACGTGAAGGACTGATCGAGACTTTTATAGAAGCAGGCGCAACTTTCTTGCCGGCAGGCTGCGGCCCTTGTGTCGGTGTGCACGGCGGCATCCTTGGCGATGGAGAAGTATGCCTTGCAACTCAAAACAGAAATTTCCAAGGCAGGATGGGAAATACTAAGGGTTATATTTACCTTGCTTCTCCTTATGTTGCTGCAAAATCTGCGATTGCGGGCTATATAACAGATTAGGCAAAAAAAATTATTTTCGTGTTTTATATTTCTTGCATACTGACCGGGAGATAAAAATATGAGAATAAATTTTAATACTTGCAGATTCAATACTTCTGTTCCTTCTTTTTCAAACGTACCTGCTTTTGGTGCGTATAAAACAGTAAATAATTTAAACGTCGCACAAGATGTATTTAGGGATTTGGAATTTATTTCGCATGATGTAGATATAAACGATAAGGATGACCTCGACGCTGCCGCAAGGACGCTCTATGCTGTAATCAGCGAAACTTGTCACGGCATGGGTTCTTCTTCTCTAAATGTTCCAACGGATAGTCATCTTGCCGTATTAAATCTTTTTGATTTAATGTATATTAAGTATAATAGCGGAAAAATTAGTGATAGTTCGTATAATAAAATGCGGGCTCTCCTTCGCGAAACGTCAGTGTTGGCAAATAAAATTCAAAAGGAAAGCATGTCAAAGAAATAGGCTTTAATTTTGCTGTTTTATTTAGCCGCTGTGCAAGTTTTTAATTTTACGGGATTGATAAATCTTGCCTGTGTACTTGACCGTTTGTTTTTTTGATGGTTTAATTAACTGTGTCGCAAGCAAACGGTTTTCTGTTTGCTGTATAAATGATAAACGTCACGGGCCTGTGGCACTCTGCCGAGAAAAAGGTGACTAAATGTCACGTTTTTCGAGAGGGAAGGTAGCGCAGCTACCGCAAGCCCGATTGACAATTGAATAGATAAAGTCGTCACGGGCCTGTGGCACTCTGCCGAGAAAAAGGTGACTAAATGTCACGTTTTTCGAGAGGGAAGGTAGCGCAGCT
>CALUWF010000027.1 GCA_944324405.1 Candidatus Gastranaerophilales bacterium
GGCGACACAAGAAATCAAAAAAATGTATAAAAAAATAAAGGTCATTGTCCTCACTTCACATAACGAGGAAGATGAAGTCCTAAAATGCCTTGAAGCGGGAATTTGTGCATATTGCTCAAAAGATATTAAGCCGGACAAGCTAATTGAGCTTATAAAAGACATTTTAAACGGAAATTTATGGTTTGATTCTGCCGTTTCGCAATATATTTTAAACACAAACAGAAATAATAACTTTCAAAAAGCCAAGTGTGACGATGATTACAATTTGACCATGAAAGAGAAAAAAGTACTGTCGCTCCTGGCAGAGGGCAATTCAAATCAAGTTATTGCAAAAAAACTTAACATATCTGTTAATACCGCAAAGGTGCATGTCTGTAACATTTTGCAAAAACTTTCGGTGGATGACAGAACACAGGCGGCAATAAAAGCTATAAAAGAAAATATTTTGGGTTAAAATGTAATTAAGGTAGAGACAAGGGATAGAATTAGAAATGTCAACATTAGGAAAAATACTTATAATAGACGACAACCCCAAGCTTCTTACGGATGCGCTTCCGATGTACGGATATGAAGTCAAAGCTGCAACAGACGGCTTATTGGGATTAAAATTTTTAAACGACGAGAATGAGCATTTCGACTTAATTTTGCTTGATGTTGTAATGCCCAATCTCGACGGCTGGGAAACTTTAAAGTCTATTCGCGAGAACAGCAAAACAAAGCATATCCCCATAATAATGCTGACAGCAGTAAATGAGGACAACAAACAAATTTCAGGCTTAAAATTCGGTGCGGATGATTATATTACAAAGCCTTTTATATTGCCTAATCTTCTGGCAAGAATAGAAGCGCTTTTGCGCCGTTCAAGCTGGTCTGCCGAGAAAAAACATGCGGCAGCACTTCCTTTTGTAAGTTCACAGCCTATTTCACCACTTACATCAAGAGAAAAAGAAATTCTGACACTTGTAGCTAAAGGCGCAAGTAATGCAGACATTGCAAACAAACTTTTTGTACGGGAGGTAACCGTTAAAACTCATCTTAACAGTATCTACAAAAAACTTAATGTCGATAATCGTGTTCAGGCCGTATTACTTGCCATGCAAACTCAAATTATTGACAGTTAATCTTTTTTTACTTGACTATTGTATAATATGTCGGAAAATAAAGAAACAAGAGTTAAAAGGATAAAAATATGAAATCTAAAGATGAAATTGTAAGCCTGATTTTAAACAACAAGGACGAATTTAATGTATATGCTTCTCAAAATTCAGATATTGATCTTAGCGAATGCGACTTTAGCGCATGTGAATTATCGGATATCGAGCTGAAAAACATTGATTTTTCCGGTGCTTCTTTTGCCGAGTCATCACTTCAAAATGTAAATTTTGAAGGATGCGATTTAACAAGTGCAAACTTCTCGCGGGCTTCAATCAGCGAATGCGATTTTTCGGAGTCTGTTTTAAACGGCACTGATTTCAGCTACACAAGCCTCACTTATTCAAACTTTACCGACGCTGATATGGCCGGATGTGTATTAAACGAGGCTGATTTAACGGAAAGTGACTTTAGTGCAAGTGTTAATATGAGCGCATGTCGCTTTGATGAAGGCACAATTTGGCCGGATAACGATAAGCTGCCTGAAGATTTTGACTCAACATATAATTATGACCTTTCATCTTTGCAAGATGAAGAGGACTCCCAAAACGACGATTTTGGGTATTAGTTAAAAATTATGTTATAAAGTTATTATGCTTAGAAAATTTATATCCTGTCTGTTAATATATTTATTTTTTGCACCGGTTGGCTATGCTGTGCAAGAAATCAAACCTGATAATCTTGAAGAACACAAGATTGAATATGACGGACAGGTGCAAACTCTTAAGGGTTCGCTTTTTATAAATGATACCGAGCAAGCACAGATTGTTGTGAACAAACAGCAGCAAAGCGATGTAGAAGATTTGGAAAATCTTTGGAATGCAACAGTTGATTCCAATCCTCTTATTAAATTTTGCCTTAAAAAGCTCGCCGTTCCGGAGCAGCAGAGAAGAATTCACTCTTCTCTTATGGCAAAGAGTATGAGTGCGCTTATCAGCGGGGCTGCCATGCTGCCTTCTTTTATGGGCATGCACTATTCGCTTCAGTCCGCTTCCTTTGCGGCTGCCAGAATTGCAAACAACTGGATTAATAAGGACAATTATAAAAAACTTCAAGATGTACCGCTTACCGATACGGAGGCAATTGAGCTTGCGGCTCTTATTGAAGATTTGCAAGACGAGATAGTCATTACGTATTACAACTACAAAGGCGCTCTTATGCGCCTGAAAGATTGCAGAGCACAGTTATTACTCTATAATAAAAATTACAATGAAGCGCTAAAGAAAAACGACTCACTTGAAATTTCTGTTGCATCAGCACAGTGGGAAGAACAGCTTGTTGAAGAGTACAGAATAAAGCAGGATGTCAAAAAATATCATCTTATGCTTGAAAGACTGGCCGGAAAAGAGACGACAGAAAATCTCAATGTTGCACAATACAACCTAAAGACCCAAAACGTAGATTTAAACGACGTGAATTTTTCCAAGCGTGAAATTCCGGTCAATGTTGAGGCATTCAATGCTAAAAAATAAACTAATAATCTCATTAACAACATTTTTGCTTTTATATAATAATTGCTCTTTAGCTCAAACCCTTGAGAGTTTAAATTACCCCATGCCTCCCGCTAATCGGATGGGCGTCGGCCAAAATCCCGAAGCACCGTTTAGTGAAGTAAAAACGGTAAACGAAAATAAAACTGTCGTATCAAAAACAGGAATAAAAGAGGCGGTATATGACTCTTCATACGCGGATTTAAGCCTAAAAAGGCTTGCCGAAGATGTTTCTTACGATTTAAATATTGAATCGGCGGATTTGCTTGCGGATTTGCAACTTCTTTGGAATGCGGCAGCCCAGCGCAGCGAAACGATTAAATACACGATTTACAAGCTTTCAAATCCTGATGAAAATAAGCCGGATGAAAATATTATAAAGAAAATAATTAAACCAATTGCAAGCTTTTCTACAATCGCAGGTACCGCATTGAGTTCAAACCCCTACATGGCCTCCGGCGCGCTAATAGGCGGCGGGCTGCTTGGTGCCCTGACGCGCGATGATAAGGTAATGAATTACAAATTCACAAAAGTAAGCGATGCAGATATGGTTCTTTTGGTCAGAAAAATTGACGACTTGCAGAAAAAACTCTTAAATCTATACATTGACTATTTAACAAAGCGTGAAATTATGGCAATGACACTGGATAATCTTGAAAAAAGACGTGAAATTTACGACAAGTCACAAAATGCACCAAAAGAAGAGCTTATAATAGCCGATGTTTATTACAGAAACGCTCAAAATGCCGCTAAAAAAGCAGAATCCGAATTTTGGGCATCAAGAATGATACTTGAAAACCTTGTAGGCGCACAAGTGCTCGCACAAATTGAAAGCAATAAAGAACAAGAATAAAAAGCTAGTTTTTAACTCTAATTATCCATTTTAAATTTGTTTGAGTATTTTGGAAAATTTGATTTAAATCGGGCAAATATTGATATTGCGAAACATTGGCCGCAAGGTCTTCAAAACCTTGTGTGTCAATGCTTTGTCCGCTGCACTCAGCCCATCCGTCCGGAACTTGTTCGCCATACCATAAAATTATTGCACCGACAGGCAGAGATTGGGAGCCTTCAATTATTTTAACCTGCGGCGGCGGTTCTTTTGCTTTTTTTGTCATGACAGGCGCCATAACAACAAGAGCAATTGAAATCATAAGAACGGCAATTAACATTTCCGCAAGTGTAAAAGCTTTATTCTGTTTCATAAAACTATTCTAGCATTATTATAATTTTACGCAATCAATTTTCATTATATGCTTGTTTTGCGCTGTAACTTTTTATGTATTCAAGTATAGCGCCGCCAATTTCCTCTGTTGGGTCAAAATAGGGGCTGTTTGGGTAAAAAGTTTGCTTTAAAAGCATTTTATTAAGCGGGCCAAAAGCGTCGGGCACAAGTGTTTTTCGATAAATCCCCGCGAGCATAACCTGGATGTCAGGCGAATTTGTATTGTTAAATCTGCTTAATGTGGGATACATTTTATCTATTCCTTCGACATTGTTATCAAGCATCCGATTTAAAATGTAAAGTCCGTCAAGCACTGCACGGGTGTCGTTTGTTGTCTTTAAGACCTGCTCTATATATGGCAGGGCATCCTTACCTTCTCTGATTATCAAATCTGTTTTAGACTTGTCAAAACAGCAGTAGTTTCTGTTTTTGTTTGCACATTGAACATTTTTACCCAGATATTGTATGGTATAAGCTGTAATTGGATTTATAGGCATATAATTTTCCTTATGAGTAAACAAACGGCGGGCCGTTTTTTATTTCAAGCAAGATATTATCGGCCATAACTTTTAATTCTTCCGGCGGCTTGCCTTCTTTTCTCTTTCGTTCGAACTCTTCAATAAGCGGAGCCACCGCACTTTCTTTTTTGGCTTTAAAATTGTTTATATCAACCTCAACAAGCCTTTTTTGCAGATCCAGTTCTGTTTTTGCATTTTCTTTCAGCACTGCAACTTCTTTTATTGCATCTGCCGCTTCCTGGGCAATATAGCTTGTCGAACTGATTGTTGCCATGGCAAGAAACAGATTTCTTAAAAAGGGATTATCGTTGTGAATTAGCCAATTGTAGAGGTGTCCTCGTGTTTCGTTTAAATAGCAATAAAAGAAAGATTTTCCGCTTTCTGTGCTCATTCCGGTCGGCGCATTACCCCATATATTATCTACGCTGTAACTCACATCGGAAACAATTTCCTGAGTGTCAATATCATTAAAGCCTGCTTTTTGAGCGCATTCTTTGGCTTTTTGAGTGCTTGCACCCATTTTAATAAGAGTATCTTTTAAGAGGTTCTTATCACTTGACTTATTATTGATTATATCATCAAGTATTTTTTGCTTACTTTTCTTGAAATTATCAATAAAATCTTCTTGAAGTTTTGTCCCTGCTTTGATATTTTTAAACGTAAGCCCGGCAAGTGTCAATGAGCCTGCAAGCATAAGAGCCGATACCGCAAAATAAGGATTTAAAAATCTTTTTACATTGATTTTTTTATTTTCATTATCGTTTTTATTGTCGCCCTTAAAGCTAAAATAATCCTTAAATACAAGAGTATCAGAGTGTGCATTTTTATTTTGATTTTCAAGCGCAATTTTAAAATATTCGCCCTTACTGCTCAGCATATTTCTTTGAAGCGCGAGTTTGCCTGAAAATGCTTTGGTTTCGACCTCAATTAAATTTTCTTGTAAATCGCGCTGAATATCAGCGTCTTGCTTTTTAATCCATATTGCTTTGACACCCTCTACAAACTTTTTAGCGCTTAAAGTAAGAGCACTGAAGGCAAAAATTACAACTGCACTTAAAATATTTTTTCTGTTTGGATCCCTAAGAGCCATATAGGTTGCAAAGCCGGTTTCTTCAACAATGTTCATATTCATGCCCATTGCCGGAAGTTGTTTAATAAAAGGCTCACTAAGGTTTTTCTTTGCAGAGTTCCTGAATATAAGACTCATTAGTGCGCTTGAAAGAAATACGGCACCCGTACCCAAAACAAGCGGTAGCATTGCCTTTTTAGTATCAAAACCTTTGTCATTCCTGTATTCGGGGATAGTAAATTCATCAAGGATTGTTTCTTTGTCAGATATAACAAGAGTATTGTACGTATCATCCAAGCTCGTTGAGCTTTTTGGATTATCTTTTATAAAATTATTTACAACAACGCCCTCTAGCGTTGCATTTTTTTGTCTTAACTGGCGATTTGTCAGGTATCTTGAATTAAATTCGTTATACCTTGGCGTCTGGGCGCTCATTTTTATCTGTGGCAATTTCGTATTCCTTTAGTTTGGGGGTAATTAATTTTCTGATTGATTCTTTTAGGTTGTCTATTTCAATATTTTTAAACACGTTGATTTGTTCATCAAATTCATCTTCATCTTCAAAATCGTCATCTGACGACAAAATTGACAATAAACTCTTAAAGCGTTTTTTAAGACTTTTTATTGAATCGGATATTTTCTTTTGGATGAAATTTTGTACTTCGCCAAATATGGCGCTTAATTTCTCCTGCACCTTTAAGAGCTCATTTTTAATTGTTTCAATTGTATTGGGCAAATTTCTGATAATTTCAGGAAAATTTTTTACAATATTTAAAAGCGGTTTTAAAATATTGTTTGAAATAACCGCAAATGCCTTAGCAGCAGGCTTTGGCAGGACATTTTGTATACTATTGAGCACATTAACTGTTTTATCTGCAAGCCCCGCAAGCTGCTTTTGAAGCTGTGCTGCAAGTTCAGCATTTTTAATCATAGCTTCTTGGGCGGCTTTATCCGCTGCTTGCGCGCGCTGCATTTGTTTCCACTGTGCATAGCACTCTTGATATGTCATCTCGCCCGGGCGCCTGGGTTCATCCATTTTCCTTGACGATGAGCCGCCGCCCATACCGTTGCAGATAGGGCAAGCGCCCAAAGGCAGCCCGTGCGGACAGGTATTTGCGCGGTTATTATTAACCTGTGACATATGAGTCGTCATAAAAATTCCTTGTGCTATTCACCGCAGCGCAAGGAAACTTCTGACCCTTTATCGGTTTCCGCGATAGTAAGGGTATATAAGTTTTCCGACTTTACGGCTGCGGCCCAGTTAAGGATTTTCACCTTATTTCCTTTTTGTATGGTTATAGTATCACTAACGTAACTATGCGTCAAATTATCTTTAACACACATCAAATTTGCTTAACAAAAGATGTTACGCAAATTCCATAAATACTGTACTCGCACATAAGGGGTCTTTGTAATTCTAATCAACACAATTTAATATATTAAATTTTACTTGCCGGTGGCCGGAGTCGAACCGGCACGTGGGGTGAACCACACCAGATTTTGAGTCTGGCACGTCTACCAATTTCATCACACCGGCAGGTAAAATTAAATTATTCACTTGTCAATCTGTCTGATGTGATGAAATTGGTCTACATATTTTCTAAAACATGCTCAACGCCTGTTTTGTCATCACACCGGCAGGTAAAATTACAATATTTTATTTTCAATTTGAATTGCAACTTAGTAAAGCATATCAGAAAAACATTATTTTTCCAATTCTTTTTTAATAATTTCATTTAATAACTTTGGATTTGCACGGCCTTTTGTTTCTTTCATGGCCTGACCCACAAAAAATCCAAAGAGTTTATCTCTGCCGCCTTTGTACGCTGCTACCTGCTCGGGATTAGCCTCGATTATTTTTCTTGCAACCTCTTCAAGGGCCGAAGTATCAGACACTACACTCAAGCCTTTCTTCTCTACAAGTTCTGCGGCATCTTCGCCCGTTTTTAATATTTCAACAACGAGCTGTTTTGCAATGTTGTTTGAAATCGTACCTTTGTCAAGCAGTTCAAGCAATTTGGCAAAGTTTTGAACATTTAGTTTTGTTTCATTGATTGCCACTTTTTCTTCTTTCAGATAGGCGGCAATTTCGCCCGAGAGGAAATTTGAGGCAACTTTGGGATTTACACCCAACTTTAGGGCTTCATCGAAGAATAGCGCCGTGTCCATTTGATTTACAAGGACATTTGCATCATATTCGCTCAATCCAAGGCCCATATACCTTTCGATTTTCTGCCCCGGAAGTTCAGGCATTGATTTTTTAATCTCTTCAATCCATTCCCTGCTTATTTCAAGAGGCATTAAATCCGGTTCGGGAAAATATCTGTAGTCATGTGCATCTTCTTTGCCGCGCATGGATGATGTTGTGCCGCTGTTATCATCCCACAAGCGGGTTTCTTGTACAACTTCTCCGCCTTCTTCTATAAGCTCTGTTTGTCTTTCAAATTCATATTCAATAGCTCTTTGAAGCGCTCTAAAGCTGTTTACATTTTTGATTTCCGCTCTTGTGCCAAATTCTTTTTGTCCTTTTAATCTGACTGAAATATTAGCATCAGCGCGCATAGAGCCTTCTTCAAGGTTGCCGTCGCAAACACCGATGTATCTCAAAATATTTCTTAATTGTTCAACGTATTCTCTGGCTTCTTCCGATGAGCGCATATCCGGCTCGGATACAATTTCAAGCAGCGGAGTACCTGCCCTGTTTAAGTCCACAAGAGAATATGAAGAGCCGTAAAGCCCTGCAGCGCCGGCATGCACAAGCTTTCCCGCGTCTTCTTCAAGGTGCGCACGTGTAATACCGATTTTTTTATTTGAAATTTGCACCCAGCCGCCAAGGCAAATAGGTTCATCAAATTGCGATATTTGATATCCTTTTGGCAAATCAGGATAAAAGTATTGTTTTCTGTCAAATTTACATCTCTTTGGAATTTGTGAATTCAGTGCCAAACCTGTTAAAATTCCCATTCTGACAGCTTCTTTATTTAAAACAGGCAAAACTCCCGGCATACCAAGAGTAATTGCGGAAGTTTGAGTGTTTGGCTCTTTGCCGAACTGTGCCCCGTCCGGCGCAAATATTTTTGTATTAGTCTTAAGCTGCGCATGCACTTCAAGACCTATTACCATTTCATACTTTTCTTTCATATCCTCAATAGACATGTTCTCTCCTTGCTTCAAGCTTTTTTCATAATATACCACAAAAATTATTATAAAAAAGTTAATAATTCTTAATATTTTTTACAAAATTGGCACATTATTTTGTTTATTTGAGTTTATTTATATAAGGAAGTGGAGTGTTAAAATATGAGTTATCCTCTTAACAATCAACAGCAATATATGCCCCAAGCAGTCCCTACTGCTTCATGCGGTGCGGTATCGATTAATATTATGAATCCGACTGTAGGCATGGCAAATCCAATGACACAGCCTCAGTATGGCATGTATCAATACCCGCAGGCAAGCTATTATTCGGCTGCGCCCGGACAAATACAATATCCTATGAATTACAATAACAATATTAACAATAATTCCTTAAACGCACTTGATGACAGCCCTGCAAGCGCTACACCTCCGGCACCGGCTGCACCTGCTCAGGATACACAAGCACAGAACGCTAATGAAACAAATAAAAAAGAAGAATTAAAAGAAAAAATTCCTTTGACGGACGATTATATAAAATCGCTTGAAAATTATTTAAACTCGCAAGAGCCAAAAATAAGGCTTATGGCAGCAAAAGATGTACTTGAAAGATTTAAAGAAGACCCGGCCAGAAAAAATGACGCGGCACTTACGGCATTACTAAACAAAATTCTTCAAGACCCTAATTCAGCCGTAAGGTTTCTAGGTCTTACTACGCTTGATGCCGGATATGCAAGCGGCAATCAACAAACAGTTGATATTTTAAATAATATTAAATCAAATACCCAAAATGAACATGGAGAAGACTCTCTGCTTGCTTCACAAATTCTTCTCAAGATGAGCGCAGGCGAGAAGGTTAAGTTTAACCCCGAAGATTCGCAAACTCAAAATGCACCGGCAACTGATACAAAAGGAGCACAAGAATAATGGCAAATGTACTGAATATAGCTTCAAAAACAGCCGCCCTGCTTGCAACAGGCGCTTCTTTGTATGATGTACACACCCTTGGTAAAAGAGAAGCAAATATTAAAAGAGAAAGCAATTACGCAGATGATTTTATTGCTCAGCAACTCGGTGCTTCAAAGTTAAATTATCCGAGTGAAAAGCATAACTCGATGAAAGAATGGATATTAAACTTTAAGTATCCCCTCCAATTGTCTGAGATTTGGGATACCGTATCGGGTTATGTTAGCGGAGCCTTAAAAGGTGTATGGTATAATATAGCTACACTCGGATTTTCCGCACTTGCATTTTTTGCTAAAAAAGACGGCATGAGAAAAGTCGGCATTGCAGGTTTGGGTCTATCCGTGGCATGGGATTTTATTAAAAATAGTACTAATATTTTCGAAAGAACTGATTATCTAAGAAGAAAATAATATTAAAAGCCCCGTACAACAAGATATTACAACTTAACTTAACATTACTTAATATTTCTTGAAAATCTAGCAATAAATTTTTATCACAAGCTTTATTACAACTGTTATTACAAAAATCTAAAACAATATCTATTTAAAAGGAGATTATATATGATACAACCGCAGTATTTTCAACCGACTTACCCGCAAGCCCCCTCGGCAGTGAGTATAAACATTTACGAGCCAAAGAGTTATGGTTCTGCACCCTCCCAAGCTCCCTACGGTTATACTAATCAACTTTATGAAATGCCTCAAAGCTCTGCTTGGGCGCCTCAGTCAAATTATGCTCAATCTCCTTATCAACAATATGCAATGAACCCTGTACAAGTACCGCAATACGCTCCTGTACAACAAATGCAACCCGTTAATGTTTCTCCGGTAGCTCCGCAGCCCATGCCTCAAAGCGCAATGGAACCCCAAATTCAACAAGAACCCACAGGTGCTACACAGCAAGCAGAACAAGCACAGACAACCGAACAAACACAAATGCCTGAAGTAGGACAGCCGCAAGAATCTCCTAAAGTTAACACGGATGCGCTCCTTGCAGATTTAAAAAGTCCCAATTTTCAGGCACAAGGCGATGCTATAACCTCCATTGCTAACTTTACCCAATCAACACCAGATATAGCGCTGCAAGTTGTTACGGATCCTATTAAACAAGGTTTAATTGATATTATTAAAAGCGATACAAGCGCACTTCCCGATTTAACGGAAGAACAAAAAGCAATTTCTGCCAAAAAAGACAAAGGTGAAAAATTAACCCCCGAAGAAGAAGCAACGCTTGCCAAAGAATCTCCGAAACTTGAAGCGGAAAAAAATAAAGTATTTGCGCTCTTTACCCTTGCAATGGTTCAAAAATTATCAAGAGATAATGAAGCACAATACGCCCAATATCAAACCGAACAAGGAAAACAAGCCCCTGCGCAACTCGGTTTAAAAGACTTAATGGGCTACAATGAAATTACAAATATCATTCAAAATGAACCCAACGGACAACTAAAAACAGCAGCCATTCAAGCGCTTCAATATATGGCAAAACCGGAAGAAAAAGCAGAAGTTGAACAGATGCTAACTCCTGTGTTAAATGACCAAGATCCGATGGTTAAACAGGCCGCACAAGATGCAATTGCAAAATTAGGCGGTGCGCCGGCTGAAAATACACAACCCCAACAGTAAGAAGCTCAGTACTTAAGATATAAATATAAATTTAGTTTCTAAAATAAGCACAAAATAAAATTTGAGCTATTGCAAATAAAATCCGTACAGAACTTAGTTTCATGTGCGGATTTTCTTTATTAAATTATATTAATATTTTGAAATTTATCAGAGCTTATAGTTAAATTATAATATGAGTAAAATAACGAGATTTAATCCCGATAATACAAATAAAAAAATCGCACAGCTGAAGACATACCTTGGCTTTGAATATATAAAACTAAAAAAAGATGTCAACGGGCTTGAATTTAACATAAAGCATCTTTTGAAATACGCAAAGGAAAACAGATACAATATTTGCGTTGCAAGAAATGTTAAGGAAAATACTTTTGTCTATAATTACTTTGTTGAAGGCGATAAGTTAAATCTCTTTTTTGATGCATATTTTAATGGTAAAATCGAAGGCGAGATAATTGACATTGATAAACTAAAACCGGAAAACCTCGCATGAATTCTTATACCTTTTTAGACGAGTACCGAAATATTTTACACTCTTGCGAGCGCCCGTCGCGCTACATCGGAGATGAATATTTAAGCGCAAATAAAAATTTTGCAGCCGCAAACGTTAAAGCTGCTCTTGTTTTTCCGGATAAATACGAAATAGGTATCAGCAACTTTGGTCATAAAATTTTATACCATGTTATAAATTCACACCCTAAATATATGGCAGATAGGGCCTATGCCCCCGATAAAGATTTCCTTGAGCTTTTGGCAAAAGAAAATAAGACCCTTTATGCGCTTGAATCAAAAGAACTGCTTAAAAATTTTGATTTTTTGGGCTTTGCCCTACAATACGAAATGTCATATACGACAATTTTAAAAATGTTGGAATGCGCAGGGATTGAGATATTTGCAGATAAAAGAGCTCAAAATGAGCCAATTATAACAGCAGGAGGCCCATGTGCTTATAACCCTTCTCCTCTTTGTGATTTTATTGACCTGTTTTTAATCGGTGACGGCGAGGAAACAATAATTGAACTTTTTGATGTGTATGACACAATTAAATCGCGCCCAAGGTCTGTAATTTTAAAAGAATTAAGCAAAATAGAAGGTGTATACAGTCCGACATATTCAAAAACAGTCAAGAAAAGAATTTTTAACCTGGATAAAAATTCTCATCCGACAAAATCCCCAATATCTCATTTTGTAAGTGTGCACGACAGGGTTACGGTTGAAATAAGGCGCGGGTGCGGAAGGCTTTGTCGTTTTTGCCAAAGCGCACATACAAATCTGCCAATTCGTGAAAGAAAGTCAGAAGATATAATTTCGCTTGCCTGCGATTACGTTAAAAATACCGGATATGACGAATATTCGCTCCTGTCATTATCTTCAAATGACCACACGCACATCGAGGAAATAATCGAAAAGCTTAATACTCATTTTTTGGGCACAGGTGTAAATGTTTCTCTACCAAGCCAAAGGGCTGATAAATTTTCTCTAAAGCTTGCCAATTTGATGCAGCAAGAGAAAAAATCAACAGTGACAATTGCACCCGAAGCCGGAAGCCAGTATATGCGAGATGTTATTAACAAGAACCTCAGCGAAGAGCAAATATTAAATGCGGTGCTTTCTTGCGTGAAAAGCGGATGGGATAAGCTTAAATTTTATTTCATTATCGGGCTGCCTTTTGAGCGCGACGAAGATGTGCTTGCAATTGCGGATTTAATTAAAAAAATAAATTGTGCCTGTAGGGAAAATAAATTAAAAATACCCTTAATTACCTGCTCTATATCAGTTTTTGTGCCAAAACCGCATACCCCGTTTTGCTGGCACGGGCAAAATTCTATTGCTGAAATAGAGCGCAAAAAATCACTTCTGTTGTCAAGGAAACATGAAATTAAAAACGTAAAACTTAATTTTCATGCTGCGCGAGTTTCTCAGCTGGAGGCATATTTTAGCAGGGCAGGAAGAGAAGCCGGAAAATTTATTTACGAACTCTACAAAAATGGCTCATACCTTGATTCTTGGGAGGAAAATATAGACTTTGAAATGTATGCGGCTGCGGCAGCGAAGCTCGGTATAAACATCGAAAATTCAGCTTGTACAACATTTAACCCGGAAGATGAAATGCCTTGGGATGTAGTTGACACGGGCCTTAATAAAAGTTGGCTTGTAAATGAATATAAAAGAGCAAAAGAAGCGCTCACAACGGTTCCATGTGAAAGTAAATGCTCAAACTGCGGCGTATGTATGAATTTTAAAACAGGTAAAATACTTGATAAATAGTCATTTTACGAGCTTTTCGACCGTTGAGAGAAAATTTATAACATCGATTGGTTTTGTAATATAATTTTCACAGCCAAGCGCATATGCTCGTTGTTTGTCCTTATCCATTGCAAAAGCTGAAACTATAAGGGTTTTTGGATAATTAATATTTTCATCTCTCAATTTTGTTAAGAGCGAAAAGCCGTCAAGTTTAGGAAGCTGAATATCAAGTACGATGAGATTATAATTATTGGATTTTATTTTCTCATAAGCTTCAAGCCCGTCATATGCTTTATCTACGGTATAATTTTTGTACTCCAATACATCACAAAAGAGCTTCATATTTGCTTCATTATCTTCAACAATCAAGATTTGTTTCATACAATTGCATCCTTCAAAAGAACATTAAAAGTTGTACCCTTATTTACTGTACTTTCAAGCGTTATTTTACCCTTGTGCAATTTTACAAGTTCTTTTGTTATTGTAAGCCCAAGCCCTGTTGAGCTTTGACCTTTTATGTACAGATTGTTCAGATGAACAAATTTTGTAAAAATTTTATTGTGGTATTTCTTATCAATTCCAATTCCGGTGTCGCTCACTTTTAGGATAAAATCTTTTCCTTTATAACTAATTTCGATTGTTATCTTGCCGTTTTCGGGCGTGAATTTAATTGCATTACTTAAAAGGTTAAACAGAATTTGTTGGAGCTTTTGATAATCCGCCATAATATTTTTATCACAGTTATTTATGAATTTAACCTCAATTTTTTTCTGCTCCGATAGCGGCATTAAAATATTTATGGCTTCCTGAAATACGACTGATGGCGAAAGTTCGCTCAGCGAAACTTTCATAGCCTTTGATTCCAATTTTGATAAGTCTAAAATTTCATTTATCATTCCCAAAAGATGCAGTCCCGATATATGAATATCTTTAATATATTCTTCCTGTTTTTGGTTTAAATCGCCGAAGATTTTACAGCTAAGCGCCTGAGAAAAACCGATAATTGCATTTAGTGGGGTTCTGAGTTCATGGGAAATATTTGCAAGGAAAGAATTTTTTGTTTTATCAAGCTCGAGCAGCTTTTTATGTTGTTTCTTTACAGTGTCAAGCGCATTATTTTTATCGATAATTGCTTCCTGCATAGCTTTTAGCTGCATTTTAAAAACGTCTTTAAGCTCATAATCTTTAATTAGATAAGAAAGAACACTTATAAGCGCTTCAAATGATTTAATATCGCAATCGCTGAATTTGTTTTCACTTATTGCAAGGCCAATTCCAAAAAGCGAATTTCTGATTAAAAGTTTTGAACACAGAACATTTGAATTGTTGATTGTAATAACAAAGGTATTAGTATCCTTTTTTAAAACATTATCCAAAAAATTCCTGTCCAAAGACAAATTGCACTTATAAATTCCGTGCTCAGCCTTTAATTCAAACCCGTCTTGATTTATAAAATATATACCAAGATAATCTGTCGAAAACACTTTTGATACTTCATTCAAAACATTTTGATAGAAATCACTATCAATAGCATCATTTGAATTTATAAGTGAACTTATAAGAGCTAAAGTGTTTACAGAATTGTCATCCATTCAAACATTATAAATACTATCTTTCAAAATGGCAACTTTTTAACACTATGGCATATTAAGCCTGTAGCCGCCCTTTGTTGCATTTTGCAGTATATCTTCATTTATTTTGGTTCTAAGATTTTTAATATATTTGTACACGTAGTCAGTAGGAAGCTCAAGTACGCGTGCTAAGTCTTTAGCATAAACTATCTCATTTTTATTTTGTACAAAATGTTCAAGGACAGCCTTTTCTCTTTGAGTTAAAGATTTTTTAAAGGTTATATTTAGACTTGAAAATACGTCAGAACTTTTATTTTCACCATGAGATACATTCTTTTGCATTTGTACAGACTTTGAAGCTAATTTTAATATATTTTCTTTTGGTTTATCGTTTTTAATTTCTGAAACGGAAGCGGATATTCTTTCGTTATTTAACACCATATCAACTATATCGCGTGTTTGCTTTTCTTCTTTCAAGGTTTTACCCAAGCGCTTTGCAAATTCCTCCAGCGTTATTTTTTCAAGAGAACTTCTCCATTGTTTTATTTCTTCTTTGCTTAAGTATTCACTCATTTTTAAACTGTTCCTCTTTATGTGCGATCTAATCCGTTCTTTTTATTTATAGCACACAACATAGTGAAAAATCCGCAAATATTTCATAAAGTAAATTTTTTTTTTATTTATTTAAATTTTGTCAAAAAAGGCTTGACAATAAAAAATAAGCCCTGCAAAAGCAGGGCTTAAAAGAAGTATAATAAATTATATATTAGTCGTCAGCGTGTCCTGCTGTACCTAATACATCTCTCATTTTGTGTATTACCATTTCTTTAACGGCAGTTCTGCCGGGGCCCATATATTCTCTCGGGTCAAATTTTTCAGGATGTTCAACAAAGAACTCTCTGATTGTAGAAGTCATAGCTAATCTTAAATCTGTATCGATGTTAATTTTAGCAACACCGTGTTTAGAAGCATAATTAAGCATATCTTCAGGAACACCTTGTGCATCAGGCAATTTGCCGCCGTATTTGTTACATTTATCAACAAATGCTTTCGGAACGGAAGATGAACCATGAAGTACAAGCGGATAATCAAAGCCGACAACGTCATTTACAGCCTTTTTGATTTCTGCAAGTCTTTCAAAATCAAGTTTTGCTTCGCCTTTGAATTTGTAAGCGCCGTGAGATGTGCCGATTGCAACAGCCAGTGAATCACATCCTGTTTCTTTTACAAATCTTGCTGCTTCTTCAGGATCAGTGTATGTTGAATCTTTTGCATGAACTTTAACATCATCTTCAACACCGGCTAATTTGCCAAGCTCAGCTTCAACTGATACGCCTCTAGCATGTGCGTATTCAACAACTTGTTTTGTAAGAGCAATATTTTCTTCAAGAGGAAATCTGCTTCCGTCAATCATAACCGATGAAAAGCCGCCGTCTATGCAAGATTTACAAATGTCAAAGTCAGCACCGTGGTCTAAGTGAAGAGCGATTGGAACCGTCGTAGTAGCAAGAGCAGCTTCAACGAGTTTAATTAAGTATGTTTGATTAGCATATTTTCTTGCACCAGCAGAAACCTGCAAAATAATCGGAGAGCGTGTTTCTTCCGCAGCTTCCGCTATACCTTGCAATATTTCCATATTGTTTACATTGTAAGCACCGATTGCATATTTGCCAGCAAGTGCTTTTTTGAACATTTCACCTGTTCCGACGAGTTTTCTTTCTGTCATAAAACTAATCCTCATTAATGTACCGTATACAGCTTTAATATTATAACAAAAGAAATATAATGACAAGCAAATAAAATGAGAAAATAAATTATAAAAACTCACTCCATAAAGCCCAATTGGCATCAATAAAACAAAAGTCGGCAGTTATTTACACGCATATAAAAAAACGTTATAATTATTATGTACAGTTTAACGGGAGTGTTGCAAATGGAAAATTTAAAAATTGCAATCGGCTGCGACCATGGCGGCTTTCATTTAAAGGAAAAAATACTCGAATATCTGCAAGTTCATCACATTGAATATAAAGATTTCGGGATTTACACCCTTGAGCAAAGTGATTACCCTATTGTTGCAAAGGAAGTGGCACAAGAAGTAGCACAAGGCAACTTTGACAGAGGGATACTGGTTTGCGGTACGGGTATTGGCATGTCAATCACGGCAAATAAAACAAAAGGTATCCGTGCGGTATGCCTGGAAAACACTTACAGCGCAAGAGTATCTCGTGCGCATAACAATGCAAATATACTATGTCTGGGCGAGAGGGTTATAGGCCAAAACCTTGCACTTGATATAGTGGATGTCTGGCTTAAAACCGGCTTTGAAGGCGGCAGGCACAAACGCAGAATAGATATGATTGAGTAATTTAATAAAATAATTGAAACTCAATATTTTTATCGTAGAATAAAAATATATAGAATTAGTACAAAAATCAGGAAGTTTATAACAATGTTTGAAAGATTTACCGAAAAAGCAATTAGGGTAATTATGCTTGCTCAGGAAGAAGCAAGGCGTCTGGGTCATAACTTTGTTGGCACAGAGCAGGTGCTCCTGGGATTGATTGGAGAAGGCACTGGAATTGCTGCTAAAACACTCAAATCAATGGGAGTTACAATTAAAGACGCGCGAGCACAGGTAGAAAAAATTATAGGACGCGGAAGCGGCTTTGTTGCAGTTGAAATTCCGTTTACACCCAGAGCAAAAAAAGTACTTGAATTGTCTTGGGATGAAGCAAGACAATTAGGGCATAATTACATAGGCACTGAACACTTGCTTCTGGGCTTAATTCGTGAAGGCGAAGGTGTGGCTGCAAAAGTGCTTGAAAACCTCGGTGTGGATTTAAACAAATGCAGAAGCAATGTTATAAAACTTCTCGGCGAAACAAAATCAAGTTCATCGGGAGGGCAGACTGCCACTCCCGGTGCTTCTCAAAGTAAGGCTAAAACACCAAGCCTTGATGAATTCGGTACGGACTTAACTCTAGCCGCACAAGAACAGCGCCTTGACCCTGTTGTAGGAAGAGAAAAAGAAATTGAACGCGTTATTCAAATACTTGCACGCCGTACAAAAAATAATCCTATATTAATAGGCGAACCGGGCGTTGGTAAAACAGCAATAGCACAGGGTCTTGCTCAAAAGATTGTGGATTGCGAAGTGCCGGATATTCTTGAAAATAAAAAAATAATTCAGCTTGATATGGGGTTATTGGTCGCAGGTACAAAATACCGCGGCGAATTCGAGGAACGTCTCAAAAAAATAATGGATGAAATTCGCCAAGCCGGAAACGTAATTTTAGTAATTGATGAAATGCACACTTTAATCGGCGCAGGTGCCGCAGAGGGTGCAATTGATGCGGCAAACATATTAAAACCGGCGCTTTCCCGCGGAGAAATTCAGGTTATAGGCGCAACAACGCTTGATGAATACAGGAAACACATTGAAAAAGACTCTGCACTTGAGCGGCGTTTCCAGCCGGTAATTGTCGAGCAGCCATCAGTTGAAGAAACGATTGAAATAATACGCGGCCTGAAACCAAAATATGAAGAACACCACAAACTGCATATATCGGACGAAGCAATTGTGGCTGCGACAGAACTTTCAAGCAAGTTTATAACGGAAAGATTTCTGCCCGATAAAGCAATTGATATCATTGACGAAGCAAGTTCAAAAGTGCGCCTGAATGTTTCTGCACTTCCTCCTGAGGGTAGAGAACTTGAAAAACAATTGAAAGCCATAATCAAAGAAAAAGAAGACGCAATTCGCAACCAAGAATTTGAACGTGCTTCGGATTTGAGAGATGATGAGGCAAATTTAAAAGATAAAATCAGAGAAATTCAAGACAAGTGGCGAAATGAACAAGACGAAAACAAACCGACGGTCGGTGTGGAAGAAGTTGCGCAAGTAATTTCAACTATCACAGGAATTCCGGTTACAAAAATAACCGAAGGCGAATCCCAAAGACTCTTAAAACTCGAAGACACTCTGCATGCAAGAGTTATCGGCCAACACGAAGCCGTTGTTTCAATTGCTAAAGCAATCAGACGTGCGCGTGTGGGATTAAAAAGCCCAAACAGACCTATAGGCAGCTTTATATTCTCCGGCCCGACCGGCGTCGGTAAAACCGAGCTTGCTAAAGCGCTTGCGGAAGCTGTTTTTGGCTCTGAAGACAATATGGTAAGAATTGACATGTCAGAGTTTATGGAAAAACACACCACAGCAAAGCTTATCGGCTCTCCTCCGGGGTATGTCGGTTATGATGACGGCGGACATATGACTGAAATTATCAGAAAAAAACCATATTCTGTTGTTTTGTTTGACGAAATTGAAAAAGCTCATCCGGATGTATTTAACATTATGCTTCAAATACTCGACGATGGCAGATTGACGGATTCAAAGGGCCGACACGTCAGCTTTAAAAATACTATCATCATAATGACATCCAACGTTGGTGCGCATATGATTCAAAATACGCAAAAACTCGGTTTTTCCGTAACGAATGACGAGAAAAAGGATAAATACGAAAAACTCAAAGAAACTGTTATGGAAGAACTTAAAAAGGCATTTCGTCCTGAGTTCTTAAACAGGATTGATGACATAATCGTATTTGCACACTTAAATAAGGAAGAAATAAGGCAAATAGTTGATTTAATGTTAAATGACCTATTCAAGCGCCTGAATGAAAGACAGCTTAAAATCGAAGTCACGGACGCCGCAAAAGACTATCTTGCAAAAGAAGGATACTCGGAAGTCTATGGCGCCCGCCCGCTAAGGCGTGTCATTCAAAAGAAAGTTGAAGATGTCCTGGCGGAAGAAATTCTGACAGGCAACTATCAGCCAAATGACGAACTTATCATGGATATGCGCGACGATAAGATAGTTATTGAAAAGAAAGTAAATGCATAGAGATATCGCCCGCAAAGCGGGCGATTTTTTAATTATAAGTTTGCAAAACATTCTTTAGTATATATAATACTATTATCACCTTTGGAGAGGTGTCCGAGTGGTTTAAGGTGCAAACCTGGAACGTTTGTGTGGGGGCAACTCCACCGGGGGTTCGAA
>CALUWF010000028.1 GCA_944324405.1 Candidatus Gastranaerophilales bacterium
GCTTCACGTTCATTTTCATAGTAAGTCTGCAAGAACGCTTCGTACTCATAGTGAGTAACCATTATGACCGTAGGTTTTAAACCGGTTTGATAGACAATTTCATTTATCGTTTTTGAATTGCCCGGGTCGACCATGCCGACAACAAGGGATTTGTCCGTCATACTGAGGGGAATTACTTTGTTTTCCCGAACAAAATCCTCAGGCAAAATAGAAATCGCGGTCGGAAGAGCTTTAAGCTGCTCTGCGGTTGCAAGCTTAACACCCATCTGCGCACCCAGTGCTTCTTTCAATTCTTTAATTGTAATAAAGCCCATTTTAACGAGCACGGAACCCAAAGGAATTCCTAAGACTTTTGCCTCTGCAAGCGCCATTGTAAGCTGTTTGTCGTTAATAAGGCCTTCTTCAATTAAAATTTCGCCAATTTTCTTTGTTGAAGGCGCATCGACAGAATTTATATCACCCCTTGCGCCTGACTCTTTTTTCTGTTTGTCTACAGTTTCTTTCTCTTGCGCTTCTTGGGATTGCTCACCTTTATCTTTGGCATCTTCAGTATCAGCCTGAAGATTGTCTTCATCCTCCGGCAAATCTTCCGAATCATCGTCATCATCAGAATCATCAAGATTTAAATCGTCATCATCAGAGAAGTCCAATGTGTCATCATCGTCATCATCAAGGTCTAACTCTTCGTCAATGTCAATCAGGTCATCTTCATTATCACTTTGCTCGTCCGTTTGCTTTGATAAGCCTTTTGCTTCGAATGCAACGTCGCCAAAAGGATTATTCGCGGTTTCATCTGATAAAACCGAGCCAAAAGTTGACGAAAATTTTTTCAGAAATCCTTCAAAAAGAGTGTCGAAATTTTGTTTTGAAAGAAATATAAACTCGACTTTTTTATCTACAATCGGTTTAATATACTCAATGATCTTTTCCTTATCAGCGTCAGGGGACACCGCTACAAAGAAGGAGTCGCCCTGAACGTTAATCGGAACAAAAGAATACTCTTTTGCAACAGCCAGCTCAAAATTATTGGCATGCTCAAAATTTATCTTTTTAATTAATTTATCTAATAAATCATTGGTCATTTTTTATTAATTACAGATCTACGGGTTTAATATTCGCGATATCATCAGATGAATACACAATATGCGGTGTAATCATAATAACCAGTTCTTCTTTTGCTTTTTGATTGCTTGAAGTTCTGAAGAACACACCCACAAGCGGCAAGTCACCTAAGACAGGGATTTTGGTAATTTGTTGTGTTTCAGTTTCTCTGATCAAGCCTGCGAGCACCAATGTTTCGCCGTCTTTAATTCTTATGTTATTTAACGAAAGGTCACGTCTTTGAAGCAGTGTAGCTTGCAGCTCATCTTGACCGCTTTGACCCGGAGCGTAAATTCTTTCCTTGATTGTTGCAAATTCAGGTTTAATATTCATCGAAACATAGCCGTCAGGACTAATAAAGGGCATAAGCTCAATTTTTAAGCCTTCATCATCGCCGACTTCATAAGTTCTTGAAATACCGGCGTTATCAATCGTGGTCAGCATTTCCGATTTAACTGTTTTTACGTAGTCAGAAGTCATATCAATTATTGATTTTTGACCGTTTGTCACCATTATTTTAGGATTAGTCAGCACGCGGCCTTTGCCGTTTTGTACAAGGTATCTTAATCTGTATACGAGAGTAGAGTCACCTTTGTATTTGTTAACCGTATATTGCGATGTTGTTTCTGAAGTGCCGCCATCCGGATTAGTAGTGGTAGATGTGGTTGTACCGCTGTAACTGTTGCCCATAAAGAATGTCGGGAAATCAGAGTGTGTGCTCAAGCCTTGTGAAGTATCAAATTGAAGGCTGATAAACGGAGTCCACAAGTTCCATTCGTTGGCAAATTCTTTTGAACCGGATTCGTTAAGTTCAATAACTGACATTTCAACATAAGCCATAGGCTGTTTTTTATCATTTTGTTCAATAAACTCTTTTATCATTTGGACTTGTTCGTATGAACCGCCGTTGATATTAATTGTTCCTTGATCCGAGAAATAAACAACCGCAAGGGGAGCTGACATAAACATCTTAATTGCATTTTCTTCACTGCCCGCAGTTGTTGTATTGGCATTTTCCGAATCACCCCTTACAACTTCTTCCGTTGCACGGCATGCGACAATACCGCTTCCGAGTTTTACTTTTTGAACTTCTTCATCATCGGAACTTGTATCGTCTTCATCATCGTCCTCGGCTGTGTCATCTTCCTCTTCGGTTGAAACCTCTTTATTGATTTCAATAAATGTAGAACAGATTAACATTGCCATTTCTTTTGGTGTAGTGTGATTAACTTTAAATGTGTTAATCATGGGCTTTCTGTCAAGCTTCTGGGCAATTCTTTTTGCAACTTCATAATCGTTTTCGGAGCCAAATACAAGAAGCTCGTTTGTCGCAGGATTTGAAGTAACTATTTTTTCATTTGAAAGCCCCGTAATGCTTGAACTAAATACGTTGTTATTTAAAAAGTCCGCAATATTCTGCGCTCTTTCATATTTAACCGGAATTATATTAAGATTTTGTTTCGTAAAGCTTAGTTTTGACCCCTGTGCGCTTGATGCAACAATAATATTCTTGCCATCTTTAACATAGGTTAATTCAGCAGAACGCAATACAAGCAAAAATGCATCATTTAAAGTAACATTAACTAAATCCAGAGTAACTTTGCCATTGACTGAATTGTGGAAAATTACATTCAAGCCTGCTTTTTGGGCAAACATTCTCAGAACTTGTTTAACATCAGAATCTCTTAAAGAGAGATTTATTTTAGCATTGGAGTTTGTAATTTTAACGTTTTCGTTTAAATTCACTGCGCCGACACGATCCGAATCCTCAACATAATTATTTATGTTAAGAATATTTGAATCCGCATTTGCCGTATCATAGTAATTATAAGCTGCCGGCGTATCAAAATTTGAATACGCAATTTTATTTGCAGAAGTGTTATTATCTGTAAATTTTATTTCCAGACCTGCCCAGGACGACTGAACAAGCGAAAACAGCATTAACAGAACAGTAAATTTTTGTACGATACTTTTTGTTTTTTGCGTAAACATTATAATTTAAACTCCTAGATTGTTTTAATTCCTAATCCTCTACCGCGCGCACCTCAACATCAGATGCGGAAGTATATTCATCAGCAACACTTTTGTACTGCATTGTGCCGCCAGAGCCATACACGGCGGCACCGCTTATTTGGATGTTTTGATTAAATCTTTCGCCGACACCTGCCTTGTAGATGTTTGTGCCTTTTTTAACAACAACAGACTGGCGGTTGATATCCATCACAAGATAATCATCGACCATATCGCCTTTTTGCACGAAATAGTCAATACCGTTTATCGTGATAATTGCCGAAGGTTTAACATTGTCAAATAAAATACCTGAAACAGAAACCCTCATGAGCTCTTGCGCATCGGAATCAGTTCCGTATTTATCCGGAGGCATTAAAACCTGTGCCGGTATACCTGCATAGTAATTGTTGTTAAAATCATCAAAAGTAGGCATAAACGGATTTAATCTGCCTGCACTTTCAACCGAAACCACAACTTTCTTTTCAGCTTTAAGATTTTTCGCTTCCTTATCATCCACAACAGGGATTTGCTCTTCTTCGGATGATGCGCCCATATCCTCTTTTGGAGGCTCTTGTGTATCAGCTGAAGGTTCGGCGGAAGTTTGCTCCACAGTCTGATTATTTTGTTGAGCGATATCAGGCGTAGCAGCGTTTTTTGAACCCGCAAACATAAATATAATTGAACCCACAACAAGAGCAGCCGCAAAAACAATTCCTAAAATCATATAGATGTTTTGGCGCTTTGTATCCTGTTTTATACCTATTTCACCTAAATCATCATCAGGTAAATCCTCGGAAGCTTCCATATTATCAAGCTCATTTAAAATGCTCTGGCTTTCTTCATCCATAATATCATCGACATCAGTCAAATTTTCATCTGATGTATTTCCGCCAAAAACTTCAAAAGCATCTTTTTTAGAAGTTTTGGAAGGATTAACATCCTCAATTTCATCCTGAAGTTCATCTTCGATAATTACAGGCTCCTCGGCGGGCTCTTCCTTAACTTTTGTTTCTTTAATACTTTTGACTTTTGGTTTTGCATTTTTTTCTTTTTTATCATCATTAGCATTTGGAGAAATAGAAACAATGCCCGTATCAACCGAGCTGTCCTTTAAAAGTTCATCCCAACTTATGGATTCATCATCCGCATCTTCACTTAAATCAAGATCCAGATCATCCAGATTTCCGATATTATCTAAATTTTCCTTTTCGTCCTCAAAAAACATTTACTTTTCTCAATACTATCCGTTGCTATTATACCAAATTTATAACATGCTCAATATTTATTATCATATATTCATGTCAACTTGTCGTCAAATTTTGTAAAAAATCATACAAAAAAACTATTTGCCGTAATATTCATCCGAGTAAATCATCTCTATACCCTCCACAATAATTGTATCTTCATTTTGTGCGCCAAGCTCTCTTAGGCGCGTCCAAACTCCCATAGAATCCATAATATTGGACAGGCGCCTAACCTGTTGAACATTTTTTATATCTGTTACATTAATTAACCTTTTTAATTTTCCGCCCGTAATTTGGTATGTATTTTTGTTAAGTTTTGTAATTTCAAATGCACTGTCATCATTATTATCAAACTCGCTGTCATGCTCAATTTCAATTTCGATTTCATGCTGCGGAAGTTCTTCGACAAGGGTGTATATATGGCTTAAAAGCTCATTAATACCTTCTTTTGTGGCACATGACACAACAAATATATCTCTGTCTAATTTAGCAAATTGTTTTTTTAAATCTTCAATTTTTTGCTCTTCGACAATATCTTTTTTGTTTAAAACAAGCACCTGATGACGTTTAATAAGCTCACTGTCATACTTTTCAAGTTCATTATTTATCTTGAGATAATTATCAAGAGGATTTTCAAGGCTCATATCGACAATATGCACAAAAAATCTGCACCGCTGGATATGACGCAAAAATTCATAACCAAGCCCTGTGCCTTGCGAAGCACCCTCAATAAGGCCCGGAATGTCGGCTACAACAAAACCGTCACCGTCAGGCTTTTTAACCACACCCAAATTCGGGACAAGAGTTGTAAAAGGATAATCCGCAATTTTTGGACGCGCAGAACTAATTATACTTATAAAACTTGATTTTCCGGCATTTGGCATGCCAAGAAGCCCGATATCCGCAATTAATTTTAACTCAAGCTCAAGTTCACGCTCTACCGGTGCTTCGCCGGGTTCGCAAAACTGCGGGCTTCTTTTTTGAGCGGTTGCAAATCTGGCGTTACCTCTGCCGCCTCTGCCTCCCTTTGCGATAAGAACCGTTTTATTGTTTTCATTCAAATCCGCAATTATTTTAGAGGTTTTTAAATCGCGCACAATAACGCCGACCGGCACTTTTAAATACAAATCCGCTCCGCCTTGCCCGTGGCAATTTTTATTTTTGCCGTTTTCACCGTCTTTTGCGCGGAAAACGGATTTATAAGTAAAATCAAGAAGGGTGGACATATTCTCGTCCGCAACAAAATAAACGCTGCCGCCGCTGCCGCCGTCCCCGCCGGCAGGGCCTCCTTTGTCTACAAATTTTTCTCTGCGCCAAGCAACACAACCGTCTCCGCCGCGTCCTGATACAACTTTTATTTTTGCTTTATCTATAAATGCCGCCATTAACCAGCGTTCCTCATGGTATTTGTATCAAAAAGCATTTTATTTATATCAACGCCCAAAGAAGCAAGATCCGTATCTATTTCTCCGTTGATTTTTTTATAAGCAAGATCTTCAACCATTTCAAGCATGTTAATAAGGGCGTTTTTATCAATTCTTTGATTTTCAAAATCATCAACAAGTTCAAGCAAAAACGGGTAAACATCCCAAACTTCGTAGGAATTTATAACAGATATGGATTTTGCAAAATCGTCATCATCAATGTATTCAAGCCTTAGCATTAAATAATACTTCGCATAGCGTGCAATTTGTTCAAGAATTTTATTCTCTCCCTGAATTTCGGCAAATCTTGAAAAATAAAGGCAAAAATCATTGTATATTTTATCTTCTAAGGGTGCCATGCCGCCTTTTTGGATTGTTAAATAGCGGTATAAAAAGTCGCAAAAAAGCTCATCATCACCGCCGAAAGATTTCTTTATATCAAGAAAAAACGACAGAGTTTGAGCATCCAAAGAGAGTTCCAAAAACTTTGTCACAGACTGTATTGTATCTTTTGCGTTCATAATATCCCTAAAAATTATTATTACATAAACATTCTACAATACGTCAGATAAATATCAAAACGCTTAACAATTTAAATATAGACCCTGATTTCTCAGGGTCTATGTATTATTATGACATATCAATTCTTTTTTTCTCTTTTATCAATTCGTCATAAACCCAGGAGGGAACGAAATTTTTACCCATTAAAATTGCTCCGTGGTTTACTGAGGGTGCATGAAAATCCGAGCCGCCGGTAATTATCAGTCCGTATTTTTCAGCTAAAGAGGAAAAATACTCAACAACCGCGGGAGAATGTTTTCTGTGATATGCTTCAATTCCCCTTAATCCGTAATTTACAAGTTCTTTTGTCAGTTTGTCGGATATATCAACGTCAATCGGGTGTGCAAAAACAGGAATTCCTTTTGCTTCATTTATAATTTCAACAGCATCATGCGGACTTACCGTTTTTCTTGTTACATAAACCGGAGAGGAGTCATTTATATATTTTGCATAAGCTTCCATTACATTTGCCACACCGCCAGCTGCCGTTATTGCGCGCGCAATGTGCGGACGTCCTATACTACCGCCCGGCGCAACAAGAGATTTGATGTCTTCAAATTTTACCTTAATACCCGCTTTTTTGTTCAAAAGCTCAACAATTTGGGTGGTCTGATTAATACGCGCCTGCTGTTGGCTTTTTAAAAGCGCGGCAAAGTCCTCGTTCTCAGTATCCATAAAATATCCGAGAATGTGAACTTCATATCCTTTATAAATTGTGTTAATCTCGACACCGGGAATGATTTCAAGTTTATAGCCGCGTTCTTTAACATAATCCATGGCAATTTTGTGCGAGAGCACATTATCATGGTCAGTCAAAGCTATTACGTCAAGATTGCAATCAAGCGCCGTATCAACCACCTGCTCGGGTGAATATGCGCCATCCGAGTAGGTGGTGTGAATATGCAAATCGATTTTCACTTTTTACCTTCCTATCATTACTTTACCTCACTAATAAAATTAATTCTTTTAATCTTTTTTGCAATGCCTGATTTTAAATCAAAAAATATCTCACAGGCATTAATTTGAGAAAAATTTGACTCGTCAATTTCAAAACGCGAAGGAATAGAAGTGGTAAGGCGTTTTAGAGAACTTTCATAATCCATGCCGATAACCCCTTCCGATGAGCCGCAAAAGCCGGCATCGGTTAAATAGGCACATGTTGAAGCAATTATTTTCTCATCGGCACTTTGTACATGCGTATGAGTACCGATAACCGCTTTAATACCAAGACTTTGTGCATATTTTGCAAAGCAGATTTTCTCAGCCGTTGCCTCTGCATGAAAATCTATAAAAGAAATCATATTTTCAAAATCGCATTCATTTTTTAACTTCGACACAAGCCCGTCAAGAGCTTTAAAAGGACAGTCAATCGGCGGCATAAAAGTACGCCCCAAAAGGTTTATAACAATTATTTTATCAAATATCCGATAACCCAAACCAACGGCATCGGGGTAATTATAAGGGCGAATTAACTCATTTGACTCATCAATATATGTAAAAACATCTTTTTTATCCCAGATATGATTACCGGAGGTCATACAATTTATGCCCCATTGGACAAATTCGTCATGATTTTTTTTGGTCAACCCGAAGCCATGCGAAGCATTTTCGACATTGGCTATAATAAAATCGTATTGGGATTTTACATCATCTAAAAATTCTTTTACAATATTTCTGCCCGGACGTCCGACGATGTCACCCAGGAAGAGCAGCTTATACAATTTTGACATACCCTACTTTGCAATTTCAGTAACTCTTGCCTCCCGAACAACGGTTACTCTAATTTGTCCGGGATATTCAAGTTCATCCTCAATGCGTTTTGCTATGTCACGAGCCAATTTAGCACTTGCCGCGTCGTCAAATACATTGGGCTGAACTACAACCCTAACTTCGCGACCTGCCTGAACCGCAAAGGACTGTCTTATACCCTCATAGCTGTTTGCAATTTCTTCAAGCTTTTTGAGGCGTTTAATATAGATTTCAAGCGTGTCGCGGCGTGCTCCGGGGCGTCCGGCACTTACGGTATCAGCGATTTTTACCAAAGCGGCAACGAGAGTATGAGCCGGAACATCGTCGTGGTGGGCTTCAATTGCATGAACAATTTCTTCTTTTTCGCCGTATCTTCTTGCAAGTTCGACACCAAGTGAAATATGTGTGCCTTCCTGCTCCTGATCGACTGCTTTTCCGATATCATGCAACAAGCCCGCGCGTTTTGCCTGGTTTACATCTGCACCCAGTTCGGATGCCAGCATGCCTGCAATCTGCGCCACTTCAATAGAGTGCTTAAGCACGTTTTGACCGTAGCTTGTTCTATAATATAAGCGTCCAAGAGTCTTGGTAAGCTCTTTGTTAAGGTTCATAATTCCAAGGTCGTGCGCCGCGCGCTCGCCTTCCTGTTTCATTTTATTTTCAATTTCTTTTGTTGATTTTTCATACACTTCTTCAATGCGTACAGGGTGAATTCTGCCGTCCGCTATAAGTTTTTCAATTGTCATGCGGGCAATTTCACGCCTTATCGGGTCAAAAGAAGAAAGTACAACAGCCTCGGGTGTATCATCAATTATAAGGTCAACACCCGTGAGTGTTTCAAGGGTTCTTATATTTCTACCTTCACGTCCTATAATTCTGCCCTTCATTTCATCAGAAGGCAGAGAAACAACTGAAACGGTAGATTCTATTACCTGTTCAATCGCGCATCTTTGCATAACCTGAGAAAGAATTTCTCTTGATTTTTCTTCCGCCGTTTCTTTGATTTTTTGTTCGTTTTCGCGAATGAGTTGTATCTGCTCCTGAGCAAGCTCGGTTTTAAGCTGATCCAAGAGCATATTTTTAGCTTCTTCTCTTGACATTTGCGCAACGCGCTCAAGCTCGCTCAACTGTTTTGCGACAATTTCCGCCAGATAGTCTTCTTTATCAAGCAGTTCATCGTATTTTTTATTTAATTCATGCTCTTTATCAACATTTTTTTGAACTCTGTTTTCAAGCTGTTCTTCTTTTTTCATCAATGAGTTTTCAAGACGGTTGATTTCGGAGCGTCTTTCACGCACTTCATCATCGAATTTTTGGCGCTCAAAGTGAAGCTGTTCTTTTGCGGCAATCATCGCCTCTTTTTTAAGAAAGCTTTCTTTTTCTTCAAATTCTTTTTGCAGTTTTTTTTCGTTTTCGCCAAACACTTCAAGTTTTGTTTTCTGCCTTACGTTCATAATGACGGAAACAACAAGTGCAAGCGTTAAAACCGCAATTGTAATATAGATAAGATAATTAATTGTTCTGCACCTCTTATATAAATTTTTTATTTTATTTTTTAAGCTAATAAGATATTAGCATGAAATCATGTTTTTTAACAGATATTTTTATAAAGAGAATAATTTTGGAATAAAATACCCGCCAAACAGATGATTTTTACAGAATATATTATATTTTTTTCGTTTTATTTCGCTAAAATAAATATATAGACTTGTTCAAAAAAATCATTATATAAAATATAAAACTGCACGAAAGGAATGAAATGCTTACAAATTTGGTATCAATAATAACAAAATCAATGCAGACAACGCAAAGCGCCGCACCAATCAGCGCAAAAAAAAGCTATAATCCGTTTGCGCAGGATCAAAACCCCTTTTTGGGTTCAGGTTTTAGTTCTTCCGAAAGCTATGGTAAAAACACTCCCGTTTCGGGCGGATATTTCGCGGGATATTACAACGGCAAGCCAAATATTGTAGGAAGAAGGCTTTTTATTGAGGTTTAGCCCTTAAACGCAAATTTTTGTTCCATTTGCGTTTCCATATTTTTTATGGCAGGGTTTATACTCTCGCCGTTATTTCTCTTTTTTCTCATAATAATATTTGCCATTGGCTGAATAATGCCGATTGCCGCAGCACCGATTAAAATATTTGCAATAACCGACACCCCTTTAAGATTTTTTGCCCTTGAAAGGAGTTTTTTCGGGTCATTGGATTTCAACGAAGCACAAAGCAGCTCGTCTATGTTCTTTGCAGTGTTTTGGATGGCTTCCGTATCAATAAAGGCAAGAGTGTTTATTGTATTTTTATCTTTCAAAGTCGGCACAGCCCCGGAAATTTTAAGCATTTTAACAAGTGTGCCGTCTTGATTTTTAAAGACATAATCCAGAACTTCCTCTGAATTTTTAAGAGCGCAAAGCTCGTCAATAGAATTTTTAAGCCCGTCTTTAGTTAAAAACTCATTCAAATTTTTATCGCTTAAAAGCTGATATTCATTATGTATCGGGGTTTTAAATCCCTTGCCGATAATATTTTCAAGTCCCTTTTGAATGGGTTCTGCCAGAAAATAAATAAGGGCAATTTGAAAAAGCTCTTTAAAGCCGACTTCAAATCTTTCACCCTTTCTTGCAAGAGCAAGCCTTGTGGTTGTAATTCCACCGTCAAGTATAGACATATTCCTCAAAGGATTGTACATGAAATTACTTATTGTTTGGGCCAAAGAGCCGCCCTTAAATGAAACGTTGCCCGAATTATCGGAATTATTATTAAATGCACCAAAAGCCTGGTTGTTTGCAATTCCTTGATTTACCGCGTTAGCAAGCTCCATTTTCTTTTTAATTTTTTGTTCCATTTCTTTTTGCGTAGTTGATTGTTTGTATACAATCAACCCTGCAAGCGATGCAAGAGTAAGACTTGTTGCGGTTGCAAATTTCGTAAGGTAAAGTTTTTTGTAGAGCTTTTGAATATTTTCATTTTTTAAAATGTTTTCAAGAGTTTGTTTTTGCGCTAAGTCTTTTGTATTTTTTACAAGAAACTCAAGCCGCTCAAAGTTACCGTTTGAATTTTTTTTAAGGTTCCTTATATCAAATTTCGGATCGGCTTTAAAAAATTTATAAACCGTTTTATCAAAGAGTTTTTTAAGTGCGGGAATGCCGCCAATCCAAATAATTTCCGTGCCGAATTCCTCGATTGCTCTTTCTTTTCCGTCCTCTTTTGAAGCTTTTTTGTCATAAATATAAGTAATGGCGCAGTTGCTTAAAGTATCTTTTGCTGCGGCAGGTATGACAGAATCGCCGTTTTTGCTTAATTGTTGTATAAATCTCGTTGTTATGCTTAAGTTTGACATCTCTTTCCCTTTAAAATTACAGTCCCCAAATGAGGTTCATAAGCTTTTGAACCCTTTTATTAACCTGTAACATACGTCGGATATTTTTCATATATTCTCCTTCACTTATTTTTAAAATACGATAAAAATATTTTTTTGCTTTATTTCTTTATTTTGTAAACAATTATAAATCAAAAGAGCCGCTTAATTATTTGCGGCTCTTAAGTATAATTGTCATATTTAATTTATTTAATCAATACGAACGTATACACGAGCCTCACTAAGCTTGCAAAATCTACGTCGTAAAAATTCAAATAAAGTTTTTAGCATGTAAAAGTACCTTCTTTCCTAAAGCTTTAGTATTTTACACCTAAAAAAAGTTTTTGTCCAGTAATTTATATCTTTTTTATATCAGGCAAGGCTAAGATTATCTTCAAGAGTTATTTTCATTCTGCCTGCTTCAGGGTTTAAAAACTCTATAATAATTTTATTTACCCCGTTTTTAAGACATTTAACCTCCTCCAGAAGGCGCATGGTGCCTTCCTGACCCAGGCGGAAGCGGATGGGGTTAATTTCGCTTACCGAATTTGCAAAAAGCTCTACCCCTTGCGTAATAAAGCTGATTGCTTCTTTTGTAAATTTGTAATCGTTAATTTGAACATACTCAAGCCCGCATATGACACCGGGGCCTAAGACGTTTTTCAAATCAAATTCGACGGCGCCGTCCTGTTCTCTGAGCGAGCCTTTTTTGTAAACCCTTTTAATTAAAAAGTCGGGAACTACAGCCATATTTAACTCCTTTATATTTAGTATGCGAAAGATTGCTCCGTGATTAAAAAAGTTTATAGACTTTATGGGTTTCTACATTTATTATAACATTTTTCAAATAGTTTTTAAAGTCCCAAACCCCTTTAATTCTGTGGCTTTTTTCCCATATGACAATTTTTATTTCGTTATTTTCCCTCAAAAATTCCTTCGGTAAATAAAACTTTGACTGGTTGGCATTATGCCTTATAAATCTTCCGATTTTAACCCCGTTTAAAAATATTGTCGCGCGCCTGAAGGGTGTTTTTTCCATATCCAAAACAAAAGGCGCAAAAATGTTTTTGTCGAAATATTCTTTCGGGATTGCAAAATCTTTTTTAAGGCATGCAAGATAAGGTGCCTGATTGTCGCTCGCCTCGCGCTCGTCAAGGGTTATTCTTCCCCTTATGTGCCAGTCGATATATTCGTTATTATCGGTTTTAAAATAAATTAAGCCTCTGGGCGAGCCTATATTATTTGTAAAACCTCTGTCAAAGCCTAAATTCTGCACAAGAACCGTGATTTCATTTTCACATCCGTCATAAACCTTAGGGTCAATATCAACACTTATGTGCTCATCCACGCTTGCAAGGTTGTCATGCTTATAGCTGTTTCGATTTAAAATTTCATAACCGTTTATATAAATTGCAAAAATATGTCTTGCGGTAATTGAAATCTCGCGCGGAGCGTTTGAAATTTTACCCTTGTACCAGACAAATTCCGAATAGACATCTGAGGAAAAAGTATCTTGCAGGGTGAAGTCTTCATTGTGTTTTATTTTCTTCCAGCAGGAATAGTCATACCCGCGCTCAATTTCGGGGGCGCAGAAATAAACGTCAAAATCAGTAAGTTTTATTCTTTTGCTTTGTACATCGGGCGTGTGCGTTTCTTTGACATAGCCGTTTTCAAGGCTGTATGTAATAATCTGCGTTTTATCTTCAAGCGCAATTTTGCCGTCGGGGTAGATAAATTTTGCCCCGAAAATAAGAGTATTATTGTGCTTCCAGCACTCATCCGAACATTTTTGCGAAATGAAAACAAGTTTTGTTTCTCTGCTGCCGTCTTTAAATAAAAATTCGTCAAAGTCGGCTCTGTCTGCGCTTATTTTGATTATTTCGCCGTTAGAGTCTTTAAGTGTAATTGAATTTTTCTCATCAGACATAAGAAAAATTGTTTCGCGCTCATTGCCGCACAGGCGTGCAAAAATCTCAACGCCCGACTTTAATATCTCACATGCCTTTAATTTTAAATTGCGCGGCAAAATTTTCATATCAAACGAAGGGATATTTACATCCGCAATCATCGTTTCGCAGCTGTTAAAATTCCTTAAAAAAAGCCAGTCGCAGTTATTGATAATATCATGGCGCACTTTTGCATAGCAGTTTTGCGGGATTTCAAAATCCGCCTCTTTTGGCTCGCTCATCGTTAAATCAAAAGCATCAAGAAAATAATTTATTTCTTTTACTTTTTTAAAATTGTCTTTGATTATGCCAAGCTCGCTTATGGGAGAAGCAAAATCATAGCTTGTATACACTTCATCCGATGACATATCCAAAATATTTGTGCCGCCCGCGCACATGTAGTGGTTAAAAATCGTAACACCCTGCGAGAGCGCCGTTTTTGTCATAATATTTACATGCTCGCGCCCCATATCTTCCCTTATGTATTCATAGCCAAAACCGAGCCACTTGTCATACCAGCCCGACTGCAGCTCCATAATAAACAGAGGGGAATTTTCTTTAAAAGAGCGCGCCATATCCTCAAGATTATCCAGAGTATCAAATGCAAAAGTTTCTTCGCGCCAGTTTGTTTTCGGGTTAATGTAGGGGTAAATATCACACGCGTAAATATCCACATCGTCGGCGTATAATCCCGCAATATAGGCATCATTGTGAAATATCGGAACTTTAATATCATAAGAGCGCACGATTTCATAAAGTTCTTTTATGTATTCATTCTCGCCGCCGTTTGTGGAATACTCGTTTTCTATCTGAATTAAAATTAAATTATCAAAGTCTTTAACAACGGGCAAAACCTTGCCGTACCAGTCACGAAGGTGCTGCATATAAGGTTTTGAATAAATAAAATCGCCGTCAATTCTGTTTCTTAAAACAACATCTTTTTCTTTCATCAGCCAGTAAGGAAGGCCGCCCGCCGAGATTTCACCGTTAATGTAAGGCCCCGGGCGCACAATCATATACAAACCAAGCTCTTGTGCAACCTGAAAAAGCGTGCGGATATCTTTATAAGCTTCAAAATCCCAGAAATCTTTTTTAGGGTTGTGGTAAGACCAACAAAGATACAAATCGACACAATTGTATCCGCCCGATTTCATTTTTGCAAGCCTGTCGTACCATTCATCTCTGCCAAAGAGTCTGAAATAGTGAATTGTACCGGATTTAAGAATAATTCTTTCGCCGTTTATTATGAGAGAATATTTATCAAATTTTATATCCATTAGCACCATTTTAGCGTTTATTTTAAAAATATGCAACAAAATGTTTAATATACAAAAATCTTTAACAAACATTACAAAATATTAAGAAATTTGCATAGTAATTTTTTTTGTGTAATAATAAAAATCGTTAATAGTCTAACCATTCCTTTCTTGACTTATGCGATTTGATATTCAAATCGCATTTTATTTTATTTATTTTTATTAAATGCCTGCCACTCTTTTTATTTCATAATATAATTAACCTATGAGGATTTTAGGAATAGACCCTGGTATAGGAATTACGGGATATAGCATAATAGAAGCGGATTGTGATGATATTAGACTCATATCCTGCGGTTCCATACAGACAAACAAAGATTTACCGCAGCCAAAGAGGCTTGCCGAAATTTACCGCGACATAAAAGAGCTGTGTAAAACTTTTAGACCGCAAAGCGCAGCTATTGAACAGCTTTTCTTTTTTAAAAATCAAAAGACAATAATCCCTGTTGCGCAGGCGCGCGGCGTGATACTTGCAGCCCTTGAAGAATCGGGGGTTGAAGCGGGAGAATATACTCCGATTGTCGTAAAACAAGTACTGACAGGCCATGGCAGAGCAAGCAAGGATGAGGTAAAATCCATGGTTAAAAGATTTGTGGAGTTAAATCCAAATATTAAATTAGACGACACGGTTGACTCTATTGCAATAGGGATATGCCATGCAAGAAATTTAGAAATTAAAAACAGGGAGATAATATGAACACCATAATTGCAAAACAGGCAGTTTTTTACAGTCTTGTACTCGGTGCAATACTTGCGCTTTTTGGTTCTTTTAATTTTCTTATAGGCCTTGCCGCTTTTTTGCTTGCGCTTTTATGCGCTCCGGCCGTGATTATATATATGAAAAAAATAAATAAGCTCGGCTTCCTTGAAAGCCAGCAGGCTGCAGCACTTGGCGGATTGTGCGGCTTTTGTGCAACCGTAAGCTTTTTTATAATATTTACCCCGCTTACTTTAATATTTTTAAAACTCGCCCCGCTGATAAATAAAATCCTGCCGTTTGTTAATCCGTATCACTACGCATACGGACTCCAGTACTTCATAAGGTTTGATTCGCTCTGGTTGTTTCTTATTATAATTTTAATGATAGCCGGAGTCTGCGCACTAACTAACGCAACAACGGCGATGGGAACAGTATTTTTGCTCTCCCAGTTTGAAAAAAAACCGGACGATATTGAAGAAATAGACATACACATTGAATAAAGGATAATAGAATGAGCGAATTTCACTCTAAGATTAAAACCGTTGAATGGATTAAAACAGGCGAGCTTGAAGGCGTTTCAAGAATGGTAGACCAAACTTTAATCCCTTATGAATATAAAAAAGTCGACATAAAAACTTGCGAGCAGATGTATAATGCAATAAAAACAATGATTGTACGCGGCGCACCGGCTATAGGTATATCAGGAGCGCACGGCGCGGCACTTTGCGCAATTGAACTTCTCAAAAAAAATGAGCAAAATTTTACAACGGAGCTGAAAAAGGGAATAGAATACCTTAACTCCTCCCGCCCCACAGCCGTAAATTTAAGCTGGGCGCTGAATGAGCAGCTTAAAATTGTAAATCTCGGCGGTACAAAAGAAGAAATCACCCGCGCGCTTATTGAAAACGCAATAAAACTTGAGAACGAAGACATTGAAATAAATAAAAAAATCGGCGACTATGGTGCACAAATTATACCGAAAGGGGCGGCAATTCTTACCCACTGCAACGCCGGAGCCCTTGCAACAGTAGGCTATGGCACAGCCCTCGGCGTTGTAAGGAGCGCTTTTGCAAACGACAACACCATAAAAGTCTTTGCCGATGAAACCCGCCCGAGGCAGCAAGGGGCAAGGATTACCACTTTTGAACTGGTTGAGGACGGCATACCCGTAACGCTTATTACGGATGGCATGTGTTCGTACTTTATGAAAAAAGGCATGATTGATGTTGTTGTGGTCGGCGCGGACAGAATTGCCGCAAACGGCGACAGTGCAAATAAAATCGGAACATATACGGTTGCAATAGCCGCAAAATACCACAATATCCCCTTCTACATCGCAGCACCAAAGTCAACAATTGATATGTCAATTAAAACAGGAGATGAGATACCGATTGAATTAAGAGATGAAAAAGAAGTTACCATGATTAACGGCAAAAGAATTTGCGCCCAGGGGGTAAATGTCATTAACCCGAGTTTTGATGTGACTCCAAACGAGCTTATAGATGGCATAATAACCGAATGCGGAATTTTTAAACCTCAGGAGCTTGAAAAACTCTTTATGAAATCTTAATTTGATTGATATTTTTTTGTGTAATAAAATAGCTGAATTACAGAGGACTAAGGGAATTATATTATGTGCGGAATAGTAGGATATATTGGCGATAAAAAGGCAAGTGAGGTTTTGCTGAAAGGATTGTCCTACCTTGAATACAGAGGGTATGACTCCTCGGGCGTCGCTCTTATGACAAAAAATAAAATAGAAATCTTTAAAGCGCCGGGGAAACTAAACAATCTGCGCGAAGTATTATCCAATCAGCAAAATATCTGCAACAAATCCACACTTGGCATAGGGCACATCCGCTGGGCAACGCACGGACTTCCGACCGAACTTAACGCACACCCGCACACCTGTAACTGCGGCAGCCTTGTTGTAGTTCACAACGGAATTATTGAAAATTACAAAGAGTTAAAAAACGAACTTATTAAATACGGCTGCGAGTTTAAATCCCAGACAGACTCAGAAGTTGCGGCACATTTAATCGCACATGAATTTCAAAGAACAAAAGACCTGCTTGCGGCGATGACAAGTGCAGTTAAAAAAATTCAGGGCGCGTACGCGTTTTGCGCAATGCACAAAACGCTTCCCGATAGAATTGTTGTCGCAAGGAAAAATGCACCCTTGATAATAGGGGTAGGAGAGGGCGAAAACTTCATAGCAAGCGACATCCCCGCGATTATTGAATACACAAAAAAAGCAATATATTTAAACGACAACCAAATAGCCGAAGTCAAAAAAAATTCCGTTAAAATTATCGACACTGACGGCAACCTGCTTGAAAATAAAATCGAAATGCTTCCCTTTGAGCCGGTAGCGCTTTCAAAAATGGGATACAAGCACTATATGCTCAAAGAAATCCACGAGCAGAGCGACGTTGCAAGAAACGTTTTAAGCGGCAAACTGAAAGACCCGAAATCACCCGTTGTACTTGAAGATGTCAAATTGAGCGCAAGCGATTTAAAAAATATAAACAGAATACAGATAATTGCCTGCGGAACGTCTTTGCACGCGGGGCTTGTCGGCAAATACATTCTTGAAAAGTTTGCAAAAATCCCGACAGATGTCGAAGCCTCGAGCGAATATATTTACAGAGATACAATAGCAGACAAAAACACTCTTGTAATCGGCATTTCGCAGTCGGGCGAAACGGCGGACACAATAACCGCCATAAAACAGGTAAGAGAAAAAGGCTCGCATGTTTTAATTATTACAAACCGCCCCGACAGCACGATGGCGCGTCTGGCTGACAGTCTTTTGCCGGTAAACGCGGGCATTGAGGTATCCGTTGCCGCGACAAAATCCTATACTGCACAGCTTTTGTCGCTTTATCTGCTTACATTGTATATGACACAGATAATTGACGAAAAAAGCGTAAACGATAAGGAAATTATCTCTCTGAAGCAAGAAATGCTCGAACTTCCAAATAAAATCGAAACAATTACAAACGACACAACATCAATTAAAGCTGTCGCAAAAAAATATTCCGGTTTTAAAGATTTTATTTTTATAGCCCGCGGAATAAACTATCCCACCTCACTTGAAGGCGCGCTGAAACTGAAAGAAATAAGCTACATTAACGCAACCGGCTACAGCGCGGGAGAATTAAAACACGGCCCCATTGCAATGCTCGATGAAACAATGCCTGTGCTTGCAATTTTGAACAAAGGGGTGGTTTATGATAAAGTTATGTCTAACTGTGAGGAGGCAAAAGCCCGTCAGGCAAAACTTATAGGCGTTTCTAACTACATCGACAGAAAGCACAAAGACTTATTTGACGATATTTTGCTTATTCCGAATATTTCGGACACTCTCTCGCCCGCGCTGAATATTGTTGTATTGCAGCTTTTGGCGTATTATATCGCGGAATACCTCGGTAAAGACGTCGACCAGCCGCGTAATTTGGCAAAATCGGTAACTGTTGAATAAAAAAACGGGTGCGGTTATTTTTAAACCTGGAGCGCACCCGCGAAAATGAAAAACTGTTTGTAAAATTTACGCGCCGTTTATGCATAAATTTTATTATTTTTTTGTATGTATTTTCCGAAGTAAGAAAGGTTTTTGTTTTTTAATGTTCAATTCTGTCATTTTGAATTCTTTTATTCCGTCATCCCGACCCAATGTATTGTCATCCTGAACTGGCTGGAAAATCCGTTGAGGCAAAGCCGAAACGAGATTTTACGCCCCTACTTGGTGTTTCAGGATCTTATTAATTATGTATGTTAGCGCACAGCGTTACATTTATTTGCCCTATGCTCCACATTATATTTACACTCTCAACGCTGCTAAGATGCTGAAACGAGTTCAGCATGACAGTTATACATTACATGTATACTTCCCCCATTACTAAGACCCTGAAATAAATTCAGGGTAACAGCTGTACGATATATATTTATTTTCAATGTTCAATGTTCAATTTTGTCATTTTGAATTCAATGCTTTGTCATCCTGAACTGGCTGGAAAATCCGTTGAGGCAAAGCTGAAACGAGATTTTACGCCCCTGCTTGGTTTACTAACGTTGCCTCCAAATATTCTTTTGTCAACCTGTCATCCTGAACTTGTTTCAGGATCTTATTAGTGGTGTATGCTAAGTTTTCAGCGTTGCACCTTTTGCCTTACATTACACTCACACACCTTATGTAACTTCTGAGTGTTTGCAATAGTGTACACAAGTACACTATTGCTTACAATTCTCATTTCTTTCCTAGTCTTGTTCGCTTGCATCCCATCTTATCCTCAGATATCCTGAGGACCCTGAGCCTCCGGAGCCAAGTTCAAAGGAGTCATCAACAACTCCTCCTCCCCCTCCTCCTGATCCTCCGAATTCATTGTTAACGGGATCATGACT
>CALUWF010000029.1 GCA_944324405.1 Candidatus Gastranaerophilales bacterium
CTCGTTCGACTTGCATGTATGAGGCACACCGCCAGCGTTTGTCCTGAGCCAGGATCAAACTCTCCGTTGTCAGAAAATTATGTCTGACACTCAATAAAGAGTGATTTGACTCAATTTAAAAGTTGTCATATTTTTAAGAAATCAACAGGTATTTGTCGTTTGTAAACCTGCAATTAGTTAGGTTACTAATTGCATTTTGCGTTATTCTGTTTTCAATGTTCAGACTTAAAATCTTTACATAAACTTTCCAGTTTTATAAACAAAGTTGATAATTTTTCAAGAGAAAATAAACTTTGCTAAACCATTCCAGTTTATTTGAGCGTTGTTAACGCCGTATTTATAATCTTAACACCTGAAAAAACCTTGTCAAGTGTTTTTTAAAAATTTTTTTTAACTTAATTCAAAGTTAACCGAAGATTTCAGGAACTATCTTAAACGGTTCCGAAGTGTCTTTAGTGTTTCCTGAAATTTCAATGTGCGTTGCGTTCACTCTATCTAATGTACAACGTCAATATTTTTTTGCAAGTATTTTTCTAAAGTCATATTTACAAAAATTAATAATACTAAAAAATCGCTTTATATAAGGGTTTTAGAGATTTTATTATTTATCTTCGCTCACGCCGTAATCTATTGCACATAAATTTTCAATTACTAAATATTCATCCCCCAAATTACACTCCAAATAAGGCTTTAAGGTAAAAAATGAAGGCCCGCTGCCTGACATTTGAAAACCAAGGTCATGAAGTTTTTTTAATTCGGGATATTTTTTAAGCATGGCAAACTCCAAATCGTTTGGCATGTCAGAAATTTCATCCAATTTATCAAAACTTTCATAGGCCTCTTTTGTTGATATTTTAAGGTTTTTTGGCTTAATTAAGGTTAGCTTAAAATCCCTGAATTCAAGAGGAGTTAAATCATCCCCTTTACCAAAACAAAGCTGTTTTGAACCTGCCATACAAAAATTTAAATCCGAACCCAACTTAGCGCAAATTTTATGCATTTGAGAAGCCGATAAAATATTGTTATTCATTTTATTCAGGGCAAAAAGCACTCCTGCCGCATTTGTCGAGCCGCCTGCAAGACCTGCACAAACGGGAATATTTTTTTCTATATATATATTTACGTCAAATTTTATTTTTGCTTCATCCATAAAAACGCATGCCGCTTTATGCACAATATTATTTTCATCATAAGGAATTTCATTACTTGAACCACTCAGGGTAATTTTTCCCATGCCTTTCTTAATTTCCACATTAAGAAAATCAAAAAGACTTATTGTCTGCATAATACTTTTAATCGGATGAAAACCGTCAGGACGCTTTTTGCCGACCTTTAGGGTCAGATTAATTTTTGCGGGTGTTTTAATTCTCATTTTCATTTATTAAATTCCTCAAGAGCGCATGCCAGTTTATTAAAATCAGTTACAGAGAGCTTTTCGCCTCTTGTATTTTCGTCCATGCCGATTTTTAAAAGCGCCTCTTTAACCCCCAAAAAACCGCCCGAGAGGAGGGAATTTTTTATATTTTTTCTCCTTGTATTAAAAGCGGCTCTAATCGTTCTTTTTAAAAGCGGGGATGGGTTTAAAATTCTTGCCGCATGGTTATTTTTTATCCTCACAAGTGCGGAGTCGACTTTTGGCGAAGGGTAAAAAGAACGTCTTGAAACTTTTTTTAAAATTTTTGTGTCGCAAAAAAATTGAGAAAGAATTGAGAGCATGCCATATTCTTTATTTTGCGAATTTTCACTCGCGCAAATTCTTTTTGCAACTTCAAACTGCACCATAAGAATTATTTCGTCGATGTGTTTTCGATTTTTATTTTCAATCTCATCAATTTCGCCCAAAAGATGTGCCAAAATAGGACTTGTGATGTAATATGGTATGTTTGCTATTACTTTTATTTTTTTATTTTCGGGGTAAATTTCATCGAGGTTTACTTTTAAAATATCGTTTTCAATGAGTTTAAAATTTTCCTTTTGCCCGAGGTTTTTATTTAAAATTTCAATCGCATCTTTATCTATTTCAACGGCAACAACATCATGGGCCTTTTCAACAAGTTTTTCCGTCACAAAACCAAGTCCCGGGCCGATTTCAAAAACACAATCATCCTGATTTACGCAAGATAAAATTTCATCTATAACCGCCTTATCGACCAAGAAATTTTGCCCGAGGCGCTTTTTGGCTCTAAACTTTTTTGCGCGCGAAAAATAATCCATATCAAAATAAATTTTAACATAAACAATCGGGTAGGTGCTATTTATTTTTGCCTCTGTTAAAATAAGGGCATGCTGAATTACAAAAAACCAAAAAGCGCCGAAAAACCGCTTACATTTGATAAAATAAAAGAATATTATTTATCGTCATCTAAAAATGATTTAAAATTCGGGCTTGAATACGAAAGGCTCTCGCTCGATAAAAACAGTTTTAAAAATGCACCTTATGAACGCATTGAAAAAATTATAAAAACCTTTGCAAATGTAAAAGGCTGGGGACTTTTATATGATGATAAAACACTCATTGGAACCATGGGCGAAGGCTCTTCAATCTCGCTTGAGCCCGGATGTCAAATAGAGCTTAGTTTAAAACCATGTTCGGCAATTTGCGAAATTGAAAAACACACAAAAGAAATCTGCAATCTTTTGGACAGAATTGCAAAATTTTACGATGTGGAATTTTTACCGGCGGGCATAAGCCCTTTTTCCACATATCAAAATATTGAAATTTTAAAAAAGAAAAGATATGAGATTATGGCGGGCTACCTGCCATACTTTGGTAAATTTGCTCCGGTTATGATGAGAGAAACGGCAGGAGTACAGCTGAATATTGACTATAAGAGCGAAAGTGACGCGATTGAAAAAATAAAAATGCTTAATTTTATTGCTCCTTATTTAACCGGTTTTTTTGCAAATTCACCCGTTAGAAACAATAAAATTACAAATTACAAAAGCTTTCGTGCACTTGCCTGGAAATATACAGGCAAAAACCGCTGCAATACTTTTTATAAAAACCTTTTAAATAATCCGCGGGCAAATTTTGATGATTATATAAATGCAATCTTGGATGTTCCCATGTTATTTATTGAAAGAGGAAATGAAAAGATAAATATAACGGGAAATATAGCCAAAATATCCGAAAGAATTACCTTTAGAGATTTTATGAAATTCGGTTACGGAGAATACTCGGCAACTTTCAATGATTACATTTTACACTCCAGCTTATGCTTCCCGGACATTCGTCTTAAAAACTGCATTGAAATAAGAAACCATGACAGCCAAAATATAGAAATGACACTTGCGCTTTGCGCTTTTTACAAAGGAATTTTGTCTGCCCAAAGTGATGAAATTATGCAATATTTTAAAGGTCATACAACGGATGACATTGAAAACGCGGGCTTTTTGGCTGCAAAATCAGGGATTGATTTTAAATATAAAAATATTGATGCAAAAACTTTTGTTAAAAAACTCTTTGAAATTTCATATTCAAATTTAAACCAAGATGAAAAACGCTATCTGAATTGCGCCTTTGAGCTTTTGAATGACGGCAGGTGCCCGGCCGATAAAATTATTGAAGCAAATGTCAAAAATGCAAAAGAGCTTGTGCAGTATTTAAAAAAGGGTAAATAATTGTAAAAAAGTGGCACAAAATATACCTTTTTGCTAGAATTTTATCATGGCTAAAGTATTAATAATATCAGAGCTTACGGACTCTTGCAGAAAAATTATTGAGGAAATTAAAAAAAACGGAATTGAGAGCATTTTAAGCGAAAAAACTCCGGAAAATATTTTACTGCAAATTGAACAATATATGCCTGATATCGTGCTTATTGACACTGATTTTGAAAATTGCGAAATAATAACAAAGCAAATAAAGTCAAAAACTATACAACAAAATACTCAAATACTTTTACTCCTTGAAAAAGATAAAAACATTGATTTTCTTAATTTTGCGGATGGTTATATTTCAACGCCCGTTTGTAAAAACATTTTAATTCACACAATTAACTCGCATATTAAAATTAAAAAATCATTGGAACAGCTTGGCGAAAACAACAGAGAGCTTGCAAGAAGTCTTTACCAGCTCAATGTTCTCTATAATACAAGTTCACAGTTTGCGGGTACTTTAGACAAAGATAAATTATACAGCATTATGCTTGAAGCGCTTGAAAAAACTTTAAGCTTTGATATTTCCTGTGCGCTTGTTTTTTCGCCCGCCGGAGATAATAAAATTTTTATACACTCACTTTGTGAGCCGACAGAAAGTCTTAGAGAGGCTCTTTCTTTAAGGGTTACTCTTGAATATAAAAATCTTTTTGAAAATCAACCGCTTCCTTATAAAACAAATCTTGAAGGAATTGAAATTATTCAAAAAGTTAAGCCCTCGCACATACAAAATATTTTTGACCTTCGTGCACTTAATTACGATTCTCTTTTTGCACCGATTAAAGTGGGCGATCATTTTTTTGGAGTAATTGAGCTTTTCAGAAATACCCCTTTTACAAAAGAGGACGTCACCTGTTTTCAATCAATAGTTCATCAGGTTGCTCTGCCACTCAGAAGCGCAACTCTTTATGAGGAGATTAAAAACACAAATATAAAACTTGAAAAACTCGAGCGCCTAAAGTCTGATTTTGTATCAATTGTATCGCATGAATTAAGAACACCCTTAACGCCTATAAACAACTCTCTTGAAATAGTCCTCAGCGGACAGGCGGGCGAAATTTCCGATGATGCCAAAAATTTTATAAACATGGCAAAAAGAAACGTGACGAGATTATCAGGCATAATTGAAGATTTATTAGACCTTTCACGGGTTCAAACAGGCAAACTTGACTATAAATACAAAATAACAAAATTAACTCCGTCGCTTGAGCTCATTCAAAAAACTTTTGAGCAGGTTGCGGCAGAAAAAAATATAAATGTTTCTCTTGAAATTGAGGACAATCTGCCCGAAGTTTACGCAGACTCACACAGAATAGAGCAGATTATCTCAAACCTTGTAACAAATGCGCTTAAATTCACCCCTAAGGGAGGAAGTGTCAAAATAAGCGCAAAAGTAGAAGATGAAAGTGAAATAGATAAATCACTTCTTGTTATGCCGATATGTAAATTAAGCGGTAAATATATAAAAATCTCCGTCAAGGATACGGGTATAGGGATTAAAAAAGAAAACATTCCCAAAATTTTTGAAAAATTTTTACAAATCGAAAACTCCCTTACAAGAAACATTGGCGGGGTGGGGCTAGGGTTATCCATCACAAAGCAGCTGCTTGATGCACACCTTGGCGCAATAGCGGTTATAAGCGAAGAAAATAAAGGTTCGGATTTTTCTTTCTATATCCCGCTTGCCGATGAGAAAAAAATGTTTATTATGGACACAAACCAAACATTTGGCACCGGTGATGATTCCGGCATTTTACACATAAAAGAAAAGACGAACTGCGGTTTTATTGATGAAGTTTTAAAAGAAAATCTCATAAAATTATCAAAAAAATCAAAAGAATTTAAAAAAGACGGGGATTATTTTGTACTTTTGCCCGATACATCAATCAGCGCGCTTGATTTTATGGAAAAAACAATTTTGGATGAATTTAAAAAGCCCGTCTGGCAAAATTGTGATATAGTATTAAAAAAGGCTCACTCTAAAAAAGACGGGAAAGAGCTTAAAAAAATACTGGAAAAAATAAATATATAGCCTCACCTAAAGGAAACAAAATGAAAAAGATTTTAATAGTTGATGATGAAAAAGATATAGTGGAAACTCTCGCCTTTATGTTAAAAACAAAAGGGTTTGAATGCATTTGTGCATACGACGGCGAAGAAGGTCTGAAACTTGCAAAAGAGTGCAGCCCGGATTTAATCATTCTTGATGTTATGATGCCAAAAATTAACGGCTACAAAATTTGCAGGCTCTTGAAATACGACAACAAATATAAAAATATACCGATTATTATGGTGACGGCAAGAAGCCAGGAAGAGGACAAAGTCATAGGTGAAGAAACGGGCGCTGACGAGTACATTACAAAACCATTTGAATTCGGCGATATCATTGAAGCAATTAATAGGTATTTAAAATAATGTATTCAGACACTAAAGTAGATAACAAAACAATTGATAAATTAAAATACGACCTTGTGCGCGACAACCTTGTTACTTTTGAAGACCTTGAAAAAGCGCAAGAAATGGCATCCGCACAAAATACCAATCTCGGGCAGGTTTTAATTTCTTCATCTTTGATAAGCGAAGAAAAACTTTTGAAATTTTTACAAGACAAACTGCATATACCCTATGTTAATCTTGAAGATTACGAAATTGACAAAAAATGTCTTAATTTTATAAGCTATCAGGAAGCACAAAATTACAAAATTCTTCCGCTGTTTCTAATCGAAGACACTCTCTCGGTTGCAATGGCAGACCCGCTTGATTTATTTGCAATAGATAAAATCATCGAAAGAACAGGCAAAAACATTGACCCCATCATATCAAGCGAAAAAAGCATAATTAAAAAAATTAACGAATACTACGAAACAAAAGGCAAAGTTGCAGATATTAGTATTGAAAAAAACAGGAATTACCGCTGGCAGGATGAACTGCACAAAGAAGATTTAAGCGAAGAGCACATAAGGACACTTTTTCGGGCAATTTTAAAACACGCAATTATCGAAGGAGTGCATGAACTTTATTTTGAATCAACGCCCGAGGGATTAAGTGTATTTTTCAAACGTCCGGGAGAAGTCTATTTAACCGGCTCAATCCCCGAGCTTTTAATAAACCCTTTTATACAAATTTTAAAAACTCTTTGCGGATTAGACCCCAATGTCTATGAAATCCCGCAGCTTGGAAAACTGAATTTCAACGTTGACAACTGCGAGCTTACGGCAAGCATTTCAGCCTTTCCCACAATTAACGGGGAGCGTATTTCCCTTAAAATTTACCATCCGCCGAAAAGTCTTTTGGAACTTGGCATTTCTCCGGATAAAATAAATATATTACGCAAAAACCTCAGCAAACCCGGGGTAATTCTAATCTGCGGTTCGTCCTTAAGCGGCAAAACGCATCTTATTTATTCTATTTTATCATCAGACATTATTCCAAAGGAAAAAACCGTTATGTCGCTTGAATCTATAGCAAAATACAAGCTAAACGGTGTTTCACAGTGCGAACTGAATGAAAATATAGGCTTTAATCTTGACAAGGCAATGCGTTTTATAGAATTTCAAAGCCCCGACATAATTTACTTTGAAGGCATTTCAACAAAAGAAGGGCTGGACTTTTTTACATCCTTAACCCTTAAAAACAAAACCCTTATAACGGAATTCCTTGCGGATAACATGGGGGATTTAAGGCGAAAATTTGAATTCAGCGAATTTTCAATGTTTAAATCCGTAATATCCTGTCTGATTTTTATTCACAACAAAGACAGTATTGAATTTTTCGGCAAAGAAGAGCTCGAGAGGTATCTTGTATGAATTTTTTCGTATCAGGCACTGATACAGATGTGGGCAAAAGCTATATATGCCGCTATTTAGCTCTTGCATTTTCTAAAAGCGGTAAAAAAACGGGCTATCTAAAACCCTTTCAGAGCGGACTTGAAGAAGGTGTTGACCCGGATGCAAAAAGTGTTGAAAAAACGGTATCTGATGTATTTGCGAAAAGTTCGTATACTACCGCAACTCCCTGCACACCGCTTATAAGCGCACAGATGGCAGGAATTGATTACGACCTTGAAAAAGTAAAAAAGGACTATGAAGACTTAAGTGCACTTTGTGACATTACTATTGTCGAAGGTTCGGGCGGTTTGTATGTCCCCGTTAAAAAAGGTGTTTTGATGAGTGATGTTATAAAATTCCTGAACCTTCCGCTTTTAATTGTTGCGCGGCCTGATTTAGGCACAATAAATCACACATTAATGACAATCAAATGTGCAAAGATTGACGGAATAAAGATACTTGGCACTGTAATCTCCAACTATCCGCAAAAAACATCCGACCCTGCCGTTTTAAGGGCAAAAGAGATGATTGAAGATTTTTGCGATGTTAAAGTCCTGGATGTTGTTTTAGAAAATCAAAAAGACTTATCAAACCTTGCAAAAATATTATCGTGAATTAATAAGCGCCCGGAAGCGGTGCGGCATTATTTGTGCTTGAAGGAAGAGGAGCTTGCGGCATGGGCGGTTCTTCCACATCAAAAGGTCGATTATTGTTTTGCGGATATGTATTTTGATTTTCAGGAATTTGTTGATAAACAGGCTGACTGCTTGGAGCGGAATTTTGGATGTTTTGTTCATCAGGGAAGCCCTCTTCAAAATCTTCAAAATTCATATCATCTTCGCTTTGATTTTGCTCCGGCGTATCTTTTATCTCCTGCGGTTTTGAAGACTGAGTACCGTCAAGTTTCGGATAATCAAAAACGGAATCGGCAAAATTTGTAGTTGCGACTTTCATATAATCCGCCCAGACACGAGCCGGCAAACCGCCGCCCGTAATCCCCGGCAATTTTGTATTATCATCATTTCCAAGCCAAACCCCTGCTACGATATCGGGAGTGTACCCCATAAACCAAGCGTCATGGTAATCGTCCGTGGTGCCCGTTTTACCTGCGGCAGCTTTAGATATATTGGCCGCTCTGCCCGTACCCACTTCCACTACTTTTCTTAACATATACGTCATTCCGGCCGCAGTATCAAAGCTTATTACTTTTACGATTTTAGGGCCCGAATTTTCATATATCACAACTCCGCGTGAATTTTCAACACGCTCAACAGCATACGGTTTCACTCTAAAACCACCGTTTGCAAAAGCACCGTATGCAACAACCATATCATAAAGTTTAACTCCGTTTGAACCCAGAGCAATTGTAAGATCGTTTTGTAAAGGAGTCGTTATGCCCATTTCACGCGCAGTTGTGATAACGGCATCAGCACCAGTTTTTTTAATCAACCTCACTGCCGCAACGTTTGAAGAAATTGCAAGCGCTTTCCAAAGCGGCATTTTGCCTCTATACTTACTGCCGTAATTTCTCGGCGACCAATTTTTAAAAGAAATGGGGGAATCTTCTATAATATCATCCACGCCAAAACCTTGTTGAAGTGCGGCAGTATACACAAACGGCTTAAAAGCCGAACCCGGAGGCCTTATTGCATTTACAATTCTATCATACTGGCTCTGTTCGTAATTTTTCCCGCCTACATAAGAATAAATTCTCCCTGTTGTAGGAGAAAAAGCAAAAAGTGCCATCTGAGTCTTATTTGCTTTAAGTCCGTATGCATTAAGGTCGTTTACAATCGCATCTTGCGCCGCCACTTGTGATTTTAAGTCAAGTGTCGTATAAATTTTTAAACCGCCCTGTGAAATTTCCTGTTCTTCAAAGCCGAGCCTCTCTAACTCATTTAATACAAAATCTATAAAATACGGAGCTTTATTAAAAGAGTACAACCTCGGCTTTGTGCTAAGATGGAGGTCTTCTTTTTTTGCCGCTTCGTACTGGTCTTTTGTAATACATCCTGTTTTGTACATTCTTTTTAAAACCTGATTTCGCCGATTTATTGCAGCTTCAGGATTTTGAAAGGGCGAATACACGCTCGGCGCCTGCGGGAGCCCGGCAATCAGCGCAGCTTCCGCAAGGGTAAGTTCATTTAATTCTTTATCAAAATACGTTTTTGAGGCACTTAAAACGCCGTATGTACCTGAGCCTAAATAAACCGAATTTAGGTAAAGTTCAAGAATTTCGTTTTTGGAAATTGTTTTTTCAATTCTGTGCGCAATTATAAGTTCTTTTATTTTTCTGTCAAAAGTTCTCTCATTTGACAAAAACAAAATACGTGCGAGCTGCTGGGTAATTGTACTTGCCCCTTGTTTTAGCGAGCCGGCTTTTATATTTGCAAAAACCGAACGCACAAGGCCAAGAGTATCAAAGCCTCTATGCTTATAGAAATTTTTATCCTCCGTTGAAATTACCGCATTTTTCAAATCAGCCGGAATGTCATCAATTGACACTTTTTCAAAACGAAAGACCGTAAAAGTTTTAATCACTTCACCATCAAGCGAATATATGCTTGTGACGGGATTTGGTTTTATGTCGTCAAAATTTGAAATCGGCGGAAGGGAGGCAAGATAGAGGTTAAATGCAGCAACTGCCGCCAAAAATGCAGATAACATCATCATTAAAAAATAAAGAAAAATGTTCCTCTTTTTGACCCCGCGTCTTTTTGGTTGTCTGCGTGTATTTCTAGCCATAAGAATATTTTATAGGAAATATATAATAATGCAAATTGTTACATAAAACTAAACGGGCAATTGTTTTTTCACAAAAATATAAAATCCCGCAAAACATAAGTCTTGCGGGAAATATTTTGTGCTTATTTGCATTTTAAAATTCAAGGCCGGCTTCGCGCGCCGCATCGGCAAGAGCTGCTACTCTGCCATGGAATAAAAATCCGCCTCTGTCAAAAACAACACCTTTAATTCCTTTTTCAAGTGCTTTTTTGGCAAGATCAGCGCCGACGACTTTTGCCGAGTCAATATTGCCGCCATGTTTTAAGCCAAGCTCTTTAACTTTAGATGAAGATGAAACAAGAGTAACACCTTTTGTATCATCTATAATTTGAGCATAGATATGTTTTATTGAACGATAGACGGCAAGACGAGGATACTCAGATGTACCTTGAATTTTAAGCCTTACGCGTCTGTGTCTTTTTTGCGTTTGTTCTTTTCTGTTTACCTGTTTAATCATTTTATTATCCTTTCACCAAAACCGATGTCTTAATTAAGCTCGGTTTATACTGGCTTTAACTACTTCTTACCTGCTTTACCGGCTTTTCTTCTTACGTATTCGCCTTCATAGCGGATACCTTTACCTTTATATACTTCCGGAGGACGTTTTGAGCGGATAAGTGCCGCAACGTCACCGACCATTTGTTTATTTGAGCCTGATACCGTAATTTTTGTATTTGCTTCAACCGCAATTTTGATTCCTTGCGGCGGCTCAATAATAACAGGGTGCGAATAACCAAGCTGCAAATTAATTGCATTGCCTTGCATTTGAGCCCTGTAGCCTACACCTTGAATTTCAAGCTTTTTGGTAAAGCCTTCTTTTACGCCGGTTACGACATTTTGAACAAGAGTTCTTGAAAGGCCATGCAATGAGCGTGACTTTCTGTCGTCATTTTTTCTTGTTAAAATAATTTCTTTTCCTTCGATTTTAACTTCGATTTCATCTCTTATTTGTACGGCTTCGGTGCCCATCGGGCCTTTTGCCGTAACAAGATTATTTTCGACTTTAACATCGACTCCATCCGGGATTACTACCGGTAATTTTCCTATTCTGGACATTATTTTCTCCTTTTGCAATTATGCGGGAACGCTTCGCCTCTGTATAAAACAAGACAAATCAACCCATTTATGTAAACTTATATAACTACCATACGTAGCAAAGAATTTCACCGCCGAGATTTTGAGCACGCGCAGCTTTGTCAGTCATTAAGCCTTTACTTGTGGATATTACCGCAATGCCCATTCCGTCAAAAACTCTTGGCAGATTTTTTGCTTTTGAGTATGTGCGCAGCCCGGGAGTAGAAACTCTTTTAAGATTGGTGATGACGGGCTTTTTATTAAAGTATTTTAAAGTAACATCAATAACTTTAAAACCGTTTTCTTCCTTTAGTTCATAATTTTCAATGTAGCCTTCTTCTTTGAGAAGTTTAATTAACTCAACCTTTAATTTAGAAGCGGGGATGGTAACATTTGAATGATTTACCTGGTTTGCGTTTCTGATACGTGTCAGCGCATCAGCGATAGGATCTGTAACTGTCATTTTAATTTCCTTCCTACTTGCAAGCACATCTTGCAGTTTAGTTGTGATACAAAGCTCTTTTGAGCCAAAAATATTTTATTATGAAGCCGCGGCAAAAGCAAGCCGCGGCAAAAAATTTATACTACCAAGAAGATTTTGTTACACCGGGCAAAAGTCCGCGGTGAGCAAACTGTCTGAGGCAGATTCTGCAAAGACCGAAATCTCTGTGAAAACCGTGCGGTCTGCCACAGATAGAACAACGATTATGAAGTCTTACTTTTGGGTATTTGCCCTTAGCAGCAAGCATTTCTCTTGTATGTTCTTTGTTTATCATTGCTTTTTTAGCCATTTTTATTAATTCTCCTGTTTGTTACTTATTTTTTAAACGGCATACCCAAAGCAGCAAGCAAGCTTCTTGCTTCTTCGTCGGTAGTTGCTGTTGTGATGATTGAAATATTCATACCTTTTACAATGTCAACTTCTTCATAGTGAATTTCAGGAAAAAGTGACTGTTCTTTTAAACCGAAAGTGTAATTACCGCGTCCGTCAAAAGAGTGTTTAGAAACTCCTCTAAAGTCACGAATTCTGGGGAGAACAACGCAGATTAACTTTTGAAGAAAATCATACATTCTCTCGCCCCTGAGAGTTACCATTGAACCAACCGGCATACCTTCTCTTAATTTAAAAGCTGAAATTGATTTTTTGGCTTTTGTAACAACTGCTTTTTGTCCTGCAATTTTTGTCAACTGATTAACTATTGTTTCAGCCAATTTTGAGTTGTGGCAAGCTTCGCCCACACCCATATTGATAACTATTTTGCTCAATTTCGGAATTTGAAGATCGTTTGCGTACTTAAATTCTTCTTTTAATTTAGCGCGTACTTCTTCATTATATTTGTCTTTTAAATTTCTTGTAAGTGTTTTTGCCATTTTATCTTCCTTTTCTTAGCCTTTGAGATTTTGCCTCGGTTATTAACATTGGCCTGTCAAACCTCAATGCCCCGCAAATGCGGTCTATATATCAATTACCTCGTTGCATTTTTTGCAAACGCGGACTTTTTTGCCGTCTTTAATTTCATGTTTAATTCTTGTGGCTTTTTCACAAGAGGGGCAGACTACCATAACTTTAGAAGCGTTAAGAGGAGCTTCCATTTTATTAAGGCCGCCCTGAATTCCTGCCATGGGGTTTGCTTTTTGGGCTTTTGTTACTATGTTGACACCTTCAACAAGCACTGTAGCATCTTTTGTGATGACTTTTTTGACATTGCCCATTTTGCCTTTGTCTTTTCCTGATGTAACTACAACTCTGTCACCTACTTTGGCATGAATTGAAGCTTTTTTATCTGATTTGGTTTTTGACATTTTTATATTTCCTATAGTTTATAATTACCGTTAAATAACTTCGGGTGCAAGAGAAACTATTTTCATATAGTTTTTATCTCTCAATTCTCTTGCAACAGGCCCAAAAACACGTGTGCCTCTGGGGTTGCCGTCTTTGTTTATTATAACTGCCGCATTATCATCAAAGCGGATAACAGAACCGTCATTGCGTTTAATATCTGCTTTTGTTCTGACGATTACCGCACTTACGACATCTGATTTCTTCACAGTCATATTAGGTGTCGCAACCTTAACCGTTGCAACAACCACATCTCCGACTGATGCGTATTTTTTATTTGAACTGCCCATAACACGAATTACCAAAAGTTCTTTGGCGCCTGTGTTATCTGCCACCTGTAATCTGGTTTCTTGCTGTATCATATCTTTATTACCTTATATAATTATACTGCCCTTAGTTTTACTTAGCTTCTTCAACGACTTTATCAAGTACAAAACGTACCGAAGATGAAATCGGCCTTGATTCAACTATAGAAACTACATCGCCGATTTTAGCAACAGAATTTGCATCATGTACTTTATAGTTTTTTGTAAATACCATAGCTTTTTTATATTTTTTATGAGTTTTGTGCTCGGCGACTTCGACAACAATGGTTTTATCCATTTTATCGCTTACAACCGTTCCTTGTTTAACTTTCTTGGGCATTTTATTATTTCCTTTGTTATTTTTAACCTATACGTTTAGCTCTTTTTGTCTTAAAACAGTTTTCAATCTCGCAATAAGACGTTTTGTTTGTCTGATTTGCGCAGGATTTTCAAGCTGATTCATCTTATTATGTTTCATTCTTAAAGAAAAAAGTTCTTTTTTAGAATTGAGAATTAATTCCTTAAGTTCAGCAATTGTTTTTTCTTTTATTTCCTGAAGTTTCATCTTGTTCACCTATTTTTCTACCACTCTTACTTTGATTGGCAATTTTTGTGCTGCAAGTGTAAGGGCTTTGATTGCGTCTTCTCTTACTGAATACTCAATTTCAAAAAGCATTCTTCCGGGTTTCACAACGGCTACCCAGTATTCAGGGTTACCTTTGCCTTTACCCATACGTGTTTCAGCAGGCTTTGCAGTAATTGGTTTGTCCGGGAAAATTTTAATCCAAACATTACCGCCACGTTTAATTTGCCTTGTCATTGCACGACGGGCTGCTTCAATCTGACGGCTTGTAATCCAAGCCGGTTCAAGCGATTGGAGACCGTAGCTGCCAAATTCAAGAGTTGTGCCTCTTGTTTCGGTACCCTTCATATTGCCCTTCATTTTTTTTCTGAATTTTGTTTTTTTAGGCATTAACATTGTGATTTGCTCCTATTTATTAAACTAGGCTTCAGCCTTGTCTTGTTGTGTTTCATCATTGCGTTTTCTTCTGTTTGCAAAACGCGCAGCATCTTTAGCTGATGCTTTTTTTGTTTTAATGTTTTGATCCGCTTTTTCGCCGGGCATAAGATCGCCTTTAAATACCCAGACTTTAACGCCGATTTTGCCCATTACGGTATCAGCTTCCGCAAAACCGTATTGAACGTCTGCTCTTAGCGTTTGCAGAGGAATTCTTCCTTCTTTTGCCCATTCCGAGCGCGCAATTTCAGCACCGCCCAAACGGCCGGAAACCATAACTTTGATACCTTGAACGCCGGCGCGCATTGTTCTTTGCATTGCCTGTTTCATTGCACGTCTGAATGCAATACGTTTTTCCAACTGTAGTGCTATATTTTCCGCAACAAGCTGAGCATCAACATCTATTCTTGCAACTTCTACGACATCAATCGACACGTTTTTGTTGTGAATAAGGTTTTGAACGGCTACTCTTAAGTCGTCGATACCCTGGCCGCCTCTGCCCACAACAATACCGGGCTTAGCAGTAACTACCGTGATATTAACATTTTGTGCTTTTCTTGCAATGTTAATTCTTGATACGCCTGCGCTGTAGAGTTTTTTCTTAACGAATTTTCTGATTTTAGCGTCTTCTGCTATAAATTCTGCGTATTTCTTTTTATTAGCAAACCAAGTGCTGACCCAAGGTTCTATTATTCCGATTCTAAATCCGGTTGGATGTGTCTTTTGTCCCAAAGTTCTTCTCCTAGTTTCTTGTTAACTTAACTGTTAAATGTGATGTTCTTTTAAATCTCTTGTACATTCTGCCCTGAGCACGCGGTCTTACACGTTTGTAAGTAACGCTTTCATCGGCAAAAATTTCAGAAATTTTTAATACGTCAGCTCTTGCGCCGAACTTTTCAGATGCGTTTGCAATAGCCGCGTTGAGGTTTTTTTCAACAACTCTTGCCGCAAAATAAGGCATGAATTTAAGCATTTTTTGCGCTTCAAGAGCGTTTTTGCCTCTGACAAGATTAATTACTCTGCGCAATTTTCTTGCCGTCATTTTTATATTTGTTTGTTTAGCTGTCGCTTCTTGCATTGTTATATTCCTTTTGGCTTATTTAAAACTTATTTCCTTTTAGCTGTTTTATCCTGGCCGGCGTGCCCTCTGAACAAGCGTGTCGCAGCAAATTCACCGAGTTTATGACCAACCATTTGCTCCGTGACATAAACGGGAACGTGAGTTTTTCCGTTGTGCACGGCAATTGTATGACCTAACATAGCAGGTACAATCATAGATGCTCTGGACCAAGTTTTAATTACTTTCTTTTCCTGAGTTTCGTTGAGTTTATTTATTTTCTTTTCTAAAGATTCATGTACGTATGGACCTTTTTTTAATGAACGAGCCATCTAATTATGTTCTCCTTACTTATTTTATTTTTTTCTTCTTCTTACTATTAATTTAGATGATGCCTTGTTGGGATTTCTGGTCTTTTGACCCAGTGCGGGACGTCCCCAAGGAGTTTTCGGGTTTCCGCCGGGGCCTGTTTTACCTTCACCGCCGCCGTGGGGGTGATCAACAGGGTTCATTGTAACACCGCGAACCGTAGGTCTTACGCCCAAGTAGCGCGTTCTGCCGGCTTTACCTGTAGAGAGGTTTTTAAATTCGCTGTTGCCCAAAGTGCCAACTGTAGCGTAGCATTCTTTTCTAACCATTCTCATTTCTGAGGAAGGAAGTTTTATTGTGACATAGTCGCCTTCCTTAGCCATAACTTGAGCGCTCATACCTGCTGAGCGAACCATTTTGCCGCCGCGGCCGGGGAACAGTTCAATATTGTGAACCATAGTACCCAAAGGAATTGCTTCAAGAGGAAGTGCATTTCCCGGTTTGATATCTACATCCGCACCTGAGATTACGCTGTCGCCAACATTTAAATTTTCAGGCGTTAAAATGTATCTTTTTTCACCGTCAGCATAGACAACAAGTGAAATTCTGACATTTCTGTTCGGGTCGTATTCTATTGTTTTAACAAAACCTACAACGCCGACTTTATTGCGTTTGAAATCAATAACGCGGTAAGCTTGTTTATGTCCGCCGCCTTGATGTCTTGTGGTTATTCTTCCTGTATTATTTCTTCCGCCTTTTTTTCTGAGTGGTTTTAAAAGCGATTTTTCGGGAGTATCAGTTGTGATTTCAGAAAAATCAGCTCTTGTCATACCTCTTTGACCGGGGGAAGTTGGATTAATCTTACGAGTTGCCATTGTTATCTACACTCCTGTCAATTCTTCAATAGGATCGCCAACGATTGTAACGATGGCTTTCTTACCTGATTGGGTTCTACCGAACTTTAAGCCCATTCTTTTTTGGTGAGAGGGCATATATACAGTCCTTACTTTCTTAACTTTGCGATTCGGATAAGCAAGTTCAATTGCTTGTGCGATTTCGACTTTTGAAGCATCTTTGGACACTTCAAATGTATATACGTTATTAGCAGTGTTTGCCATAGATTTTTCTGTAATTATAGGCTTTTTAATAATATCGTATAATTTTTCTTTGTTGGTTCTTGTGTTTGCCATTATTTCGCCAACCTTTCAGTAATTTCATTGATTGCAGCCTCTGTAACTATTAAGCTGTTTGCTTCAATTAAATCTTTTACATTTAAGTTTGAGGGCAGCAGCAGCTTAACATTAGCAAGGTTTCTTGCGCTCAATTCAAGATTTTTATTCTCATCGGCTTTTAAATCTGCGATAATTAAAATCTTGCCTGTTGCATTCAAGTCTTTTAAGACTTTTGCCATTGCTTTAGTCTTAGCTTCTTTCAGTTCGCTGAAATCTTTAACAACTGTCATAGCTTCCAATTTTGCGCTAAGAGCCGATTTCAGTGCAAGCTTTCTTGCTTTTTGAGGCATGTTTGTTTCATAGCTTCTCGGTTTAGGGCCAAAAACTACGCCGCCGCCTGCAAACAATGGTGAGCGGATTGAACCTGCACGGGCTCTGCCTGTACCTTTTTGTTTCCAGGGTTTTTTACCGCCGCCTGAAACTTCTGCCCTTGTTTTTGTGCAAGCTGTACCTCTGCGGGCATTATTT
>CALUWF010000030.1 GCA_944324405.1 Candidatus Gastranaerophilales bacterium
CCACAATCCTGAGCAGGTTAAACTGTTCTTTAATTGTTTTGTTTATATCAAGCTCGCTGTCTTTAGGGGTTCGTTTTTTGTAAAATGTTTCTTCTCCTTGCTGAGGGATGCCTTTTATTGTATCTCTTTTTAAAACGTATTCAAGACACATTTGAACAATTTTTTTTCCCAGTTTTTTTTGCCATTCATCCAATAATTCAGAGCCATCAAGTAAAAGTTTGTCTTGAATATAAATTTTGCCTGCGTCTGTTTTTTCATTTGCTTCAAAAAGTGTTAGTGGAATTGTGTTTTCCCCTTCAAGTATTTGCCAGCTTGCAGGCGACCAACCCTTTCCTTTAGGAAGATTGCTTGCATGTACTACAATATTGTTTTTACTTAATGAGAGCAGATTATTTGATATTATTTCAAAGCAACTTAAAAAGAAGGCTACGTCAGAATTTTCAATTTCATTTTTGGAGTGTATTAGTTTAACAAGGTGCCCAAGCTTTTCTAGTTTTTGTTTTAAATCAGTATTGTATTTATTCATCCAACTTGTACTGTCTGTTAATATTAGTATTTTTAAACTCTTATGCATTTTGTATCTCCAATAAAATCATCCAGATTTTCTTTAGAATTTTTGACTGTCTCAAGTGTAACAAGAGCATCCTTTGGTAATAACCGCTTTATTCTATCTAAATTTAGCTGTCCATCACCCAAATGCAAATGCGAATCAAAGGGGGAAGTTATATCTTTATTATCTGTTAAATGGAACATTTGAGGGTTTAAGGATAAAAATTCTTCACAGTAAGAATAGATGTCTTTGTTTTGAGAATTGGCTGAACATATAGCGTGGCCAAAATCTAAACAAAAACCACAATTGGCAGCTGTTTTAATATACTTAATTTCTTCTAAATTGTACCCTCTGCAAAATTTTCCGTTCATCTTATTGGGTAATGCCATCATTGGTTTATTCTCTATTAGTGCCCTATTTTCACAAAAAGATGCTAGTTGTAATGCTGTTTGTTCAACATTGCCATCGATACCACCATGAAATATGATATATTTTGAATTTAATTTATCTGCAAATAACCTAACTTGTTTATAAATTTTAAAATTAGATTCCATTTTTTCCTGTTTTGCCAAATTAAATCCATGTGCAAAATGCGGGGCGTGGAGCGTAAAAGGAATTTTTAGTTTGCTCCATTTATCAAGAGTATCAAGGGTATTTGGAACAATATATAATTCTATGTAGTCGTAAATCCCAAGGGAGTAAAGTCTTTGTGCTTCCCTTAGGTAACCTTCCGTATTTGTTGACCATAGTTTAAGACCTAATTTATACGTCATTTATTATCCTATACTTCATTTCTGCCATTTGCCAGTCCTCAAGTGTGTCTATGTCTTGGCATTGGTTTTCGTCAATTATGTACCCACAAGCCTTGTTTGACACCAGTGAATTGTTCTCATAAATTTTTTCAACTTTGCAAAAATAAAACATTCCTGCGTCAAAATACTTTGGCTCTATATCTTGCGAGCGGATATTTTGAGCATTTCTATCGTTTGGTACAAGAACTCCATTTTGAATTTTCATTGCCCACTCTATTGGTACAGGGTATTTGCAAACAGGCATTACCGAGTCAAACTCTTCTATTTTTCCGTATGCAAGTTTTAATGTTTCACTTTTTAAAAACGGAACACACGGGTATATGCAACATAATGTATCAAATAAAACTCCGGTTTCTTTGTATTTGCATATAACTTCATCTATAACATCGAAAGTTGTGGCAAAGTCATCAGATGTCTTTGCTGAACGCATAAAAGGCACGTTTGCACCGTATTCTTTAGCAATATTTGCGATTTCTTCACTATCTGTTGAGACCATAATTTCATCAAATATGTTTGCGCCCTTGGCTGCCTCAATCGCGTAAGAGAGCATTGGTTTTCCCATAAAATCTTTAATATTTTTTTTGGGAATTCGTTTTGAACCGCCTCGGGCAGTTATTATTGCAATTGTTCTCATTAATTAATTCTCCCAAAGCCTTCTTGAACAATTTGCCCTTCAAGTTTTTCGCCTACTTTGTTATTTTTAATCAGCACTGAAAGATCTGCAAATACTTCATCTACCGCGTTAAGGTATTTTCTAACATGTTCTTCTTTATGGGCATACATGGAATAAAAACCTCCGCTTGCCAAAAATCCCTTTTTTAGCATTTCTTGAGTAAAATATGCTATGTTTGTCGAATGGTTTTGTTCAAAGCCAAAATGAATCATTGGTTTAAATCCGCCAATATGTATTTTAAGATCATGTTTTTTTGCAAGCTCTTCCCAGCCTTGCCATACCATATCAGCAATTTTAACCAAATGCTTTGAAACATCATTTTTTACAAATTTGTTAATCATGGCAAGCGCTGCAACATTTCCCACTCTTTCTGTCCAGTTTGTGCTTGTAATAAAAGCTTCTTGCGCGAATTGCATTACCCATTTCTTGCCTATTACGGCAGAAATTGGGAAGCCGTTGCCAAGGGCTTTTGAAAATACTGCTATATCGGGCTTAAAACCTAATTTTAAGTGTGCTCCACCATTGCAAATTCTAAAGCCTGCTGAAATTTCGTCTATAATTAAAGGAATATTTTTCTTTTTAGCCATTTCATGTATTGTTTCGATAAATTCTTTTGTTGGCTCAAAGTTTCTGATTGGTTCCATGACAATAGCTGCTAAGTCATCGCCCGCTTTTTCAATAGCCTTGTTAAAATCTTCTATGTTGTTGTACAAAAAAGGTATAGCAGTATCTTTTAGTCCTCTTGGTACTCCGTTTGGATTTAATCCTTTTATCCAATGTTCATCCAATGCCTCTTTTTTGCCAAGATTGGCAGCCAAGTACCAATCCATCCAGCCATGGTAGCCACAAAAAACGATTTTATCTTTCTTTGTAGCAACGCGCGCAATTCTTACAGCAACAGCCATTGCTTCACCGCCAGAGCGAGCAAAGCGTGCCATCTGCGCCCAAGGGTGAAGTTCGATAAGTTTTTTTGCAAGCTCAACCTCTTCGGGTGGATTAAGAGTTGTTGCAGAACCTTTGTTTATAACATCAATTACAGCTTTGTTAACATCTTCATCAGCATAACCAAGCACGGTTGCCCCTATGCCACCTATGGAAAAATCAAGATATTTATTGCCATCCAAGTCAGTAACTTCTACACCCTTAGCTTGGGCAAAATATGTTGGCCAAATTCCTCTTGAGAATCTGTCAGGTCTTTTTGACAGAAGTTGAGTCATTCCCGGAATTAATTCTACCGCTTCTTTTTGTAGTTCTTTACACTTTCCATTATTCATTTGTAGGCCTCATAATTCTATATAGTACTGATCTAAGCTTTTTTTTAATATTGATACTGAGCAATTGTTGTAGTTATTGCCATAGTCATTGTGGTCATCACAATTATATGTTTTTTCCAAAATTGTTTTATATGTGTTTAGGGATAAAAAGACATTTTTGTAACAACACTTATAGGTATATAAATTAAAATCTTGCCTATGGTGATACCGTTTTCTGTATGGTGCATCAGGTAAAAAATCTCCCAATACCAAAAAGGAGTCTTTTTCGTTAGTTAAACAACCATCTATGTTTGCTATGGCTGAAAAAATGTTTGCTCTATCCACCCAATGTAGAACAAAATTCACGATAACCATGTCAAATTTTTCTTTGACTTTATAACCCGTTATTGAGTTGACTTGCATGTCAAGATTGTATCTTTCTCTGCCATCCCTTACTGCTTCTTGTGATAAATCCACCCCAACAAATCTTTTGCAGTTAGGTAAAATTTGCTTTAAGAAATTTAACCTATATCCGTTTGACGAACCAAGCTCTAGTACCGATTGAATTTCTTCAAGCCTTGGCATGGTCTTAATTGCATTAAAACAATAATCCTCGTCAGCCTTTTTTGAAATTATACACTCTTTATTTCTTTTAAACCAATTATCTGATTCGCTATTGCTAAAAATTAAGTCTTGTTCTGTTTTTTTCATTTTCTCACCCATAAACTTGGCATTACTATATTAGCATCTATATTCTCAAACTCTTTTGCAATTTGGCAAATTGTATCTTTTGAAAAATCGTGTTCAAAAATTTCAATGTTTTCTCTAAGTTGCTCTATATTGTCTACTCCAAATACAAGATGAGATATTGCGTTAAATTGTTTTACAAAAAGCATTGCTAGTTCAATTCTTGAAATATTAAATTGTTTGCAGAGTTTATCAATTTTTTTGATAATAGGTTTTGCATCTGACAAAAATTCCGGCACTTTGTCTTCATCCATTAAAATTAATCCTTGGATAAAAGCACTTCTGGAGTGGATTTGAGTATTTTGTTTTTCTTTTGCCAGTTTGAAAATACCTTCTTTTTGCATTCTCTGGTCAAAAATACTGAAGGGTAATTGGATAAAGTCTACGTAATTTGAATTAATACAAGCGACTGCTTCGTCAGGATAATATACCGATACACCACAGTGTCTTATTTTTCCTTGTTTTTTAACTTCGTATAGGCTTTTTAATATTTCATCGTTAAAAGCATATCTGGAACTATGTAAGACATAACTGTCAAGATAGTCGGTATTTAGTCTTTTTAGGGATTTTTCCAAATTTTCTTCAATGATATTTTTATAATCTTCAACTTTATGTGCATCGAGTTCGTTTGGTTTGAATTTGGAAATAATAAAAAGTTTGTCTCGGCTAATGGTTTTTCTCTTTATAAATTCACCCACGACATCTTCTGCGCAGCCATAGGCATAAGCGGTATCAATATTATTTATACCGTTTTGTGTTGCAAAGTCTAGCATTTTTATCGAATCTTCAAGGCTTGGCATCTTTTGGTTACAAATACCGTAATCCATACCAAACTGTACTGTTCCAAGACATAATTTCATATTAAAAACACTCAGCTCCAATCTTCACAGACATTTTTTAATCCTTTTAACAATTTCATCCAAGTCTTTATTGGTTAAGTCGGGATAAAGCGGCAGCGAAATACATTTCTTGTAATATATTTCAGCGTTTGGAAAATCGCCCCAATTGTACCCTTGCTCCTTGTAGTAGGGTTGAGTGTGAACAGGTATGTAATGCACCTGTAAATTCAGCCCCTCTTTCTTGGCTTTTTGATAAAATTCTGCTCTATTTCTAACCATTACGGGATAGAGATGAAAACAAGCATTTGAGTATTCCATTTCTTCCAGATGTGCTAAACCAAGGTTTTTATTGTAATACTCGACAATTTCACGTCTTCTTTTTTTGAATTTTTCAAGCTTTTTAAGTTGTGAAATTCCAAGAGCAGCTTGAATATCTGTCATTCGATAGTTGTAACCAAGCTCACGCATCTCATATTCCCAAGTATTTTGCATTTCGCCGTCTTTATGCATGCCATGTGAGCGGTAGGCTAAAAGTTTTTGGTATAATTCAAAATTATTTGTAACAACCGCACCGCCTTCGCCCGTCGTAATTGTTTTGACAGGGTGAAAGGAAAAAACAGTCATATCTGAAAACTCGCAGCAACCGACTTTTTTGCCTTTATACTCAGATCCAATCGCATGCGCCGCATCTTCAACAACTTTTAAATTGTGTTTTTTTGCAATCTCATAAATTCTTTCCATATCGCAGCTTTGACCCGCAAAATGCACAGGAATAACGGCTTTTGTCTTTGAATTTATATGCTTTTCTATTTCATTCGGGTCTATATTTGCCGTTTTCTCATCGATATCGGCGAATTTAACATCTGCCCCGCAGTAACAGGCACAGTTTGCGCTTGCAAGGAAAGTAACCGGACTTGTTATAACCTCATCGCCTTCTTTTATGCCAAGCGAGAGCATTGCAATGTGAAGCCCTGCGGTAGCGGAGGAAACGGCAACGCAGTACTTTGCGCCGGTGTATTTGCAAATTGCCTGCTCAAACTCCCTGACCTTTGGACCGCAGGTTAAAAATGGTGATTTTAATACCCCGATTACGGCTAAAATATCGCTTAAATCTATGTGCTGCTTTCCGTAGTTATATGTTTTCATTTGTTTTCCCGATTGTAATACTGATTATTCTTCCGCCTTAGAAAATAATATGGCGTTTTCTTTTGTTAATATTGGTATATCCTGAATAACAGGGTATAGTTTTTAGCAATTTTGGCAATAATATCCTCCATCAACTTCATGCAGCCCGCTTTTGCAAATCGGGCAATCGTATGTATGTATGTATGTATGTATGTATGTATGTATGTATGTATGTATGTATCGCGCTGCTGTTGTTTTTCTATTATCATAATTGCCGGCTGGTTTGAATAGGTGCCAAGAGGAGCCAGTTCATATTTGACAATTTTATAATTGAGATTTTCAACTATATCTTTTAAATTTCTGATATATTTATTTTTTTCGATGTTGTCTTTTGTTTCCTTGTTGCCCAGTTCGTAGCTTGGTTCGTATAAAATTAAATATTTGTTTGTTATCCTGTAGAGCTCTTTAACTATTTGTTCACAATTATTTGTATTTGGCTCTATAGCATGAATTGTATACACAATATCAAATTTATTGTCTTCAAAGGGTGTGTTTAACAGGTTTGCAACAAAAAAATTAATTTGTCCTTTATAGTATTTTTTGCAAAATTGTTTTGCATATTTTATTCTGGAAGCAGAAATGTCAAAACCAAACAGCTTTGCATTTTGATTTTTGAGTTTTGTTACCACAGGCACCATTGTGGTGGCTTCACCGACACCCGCCTCTAAAACACTCGTGTAGTCATAGTTATCAATTAAACCTGCAATGAATTCGCCCAATTTTTCTTTTATTTTTTGTGCGCTTATTGAAACTCTCTGTCCGTTTATATGAAAATTATCCGTAATTTTATCCGCTTCGTAACTGTCTGTGTATGAACCGGACTGCAAGTCGTATGACGTTAGTATGGCATCTATGGAATTTGAATTCTTGTCATCGGAATTTTTTCTGAAAAATTCCATAATATTTACGTTATTTTCATACATACTTTTTAAATCAGGCATTTAATTCTCCAATCAGTTCCCGCATATCCTCAACGCTCAGCCATCTGTCGTTATTGCCGCTATGGTATTCAAAATCATCCGCAACGGGTTTTGAATTCGGATACTTGTAGCTAATGTGTTCGATATTAATCTCGGGCAAAATAATATAAAACTCGCCCACATCAATGGTATTTCTGGCGTCTTCCCGTGTTATCATCTGCTCGTGGATTTTTTCGCCGGGGCGAATGCCGATTTCTTTAATAGCAAGGTCGGGCGCGATAGCTTTTGCTAAATCGGTCATACGCATTGAGGGTATTTTTTTAACATAAAGTTCGCCGCCCTGCATATTTTCAATGGCTTCAAGCACCATCTCGACCGCCTGCTCAAGCTTCAGCCAGAAGCGCGTCATCTTTAAGTCTGTAATGGGAAGTTCTTTTGCGCCTTCCGTAACGAGTTTTTGGAAAAAAGGAATAACCGAACCCCTTGAGCCTGCGACGTTTCCGTATCTTACAACGGAAAATCTCGTGACTTTTGAGCCGCAGTATGAGTTTCCGGCGATAAAAAGCTTATCGGAGCACAGCTTTGTGGCGCCGTATAGGTTAATAGGCGCGCAAGCTTTATCGGTAGATAAGGCAACAACTTTTTTAACGCCTTTGTCAATTGCCGCATCAATTATATTCTGTGCGCCCAGGACATTTGTTTTAACTGCTTCAAAAGGATTGTATTCGCAAGCGGGGACTTGTTTCAGCGCCGCCGCATGAACAACGACATCAACACCTTCAAAAGCGCGATAAAGCCTTTCTTTGTCCCTTACATCACCTATAAAAAATCTTATTTTTTCAAGATACGGCTTAAATTCGCTCATATTTTGCATTACAAATTGTTTATATTCATCGCGCGAAAAAATGATTATTTTTTTAATGTTCGGATATTTTTCAAAGGCGATTTTTGTAAACTTTTTTCCAAAACTTCCCGTTCCGCCCGTAATTAAAATAGTCTTATTATTAAGCATTAAGCTACTCTCCGATGTAATTTTCCAAAATACTAACACAAAATGGAAAAAATGTATATAATGGAGATAAACAAAAATGGAGGTCAAAATGCTTGATGTAATCTACAAAAGAAGAAGTATAAGAAAATACCAAAATAAGCCCGTTGAAGAGGAAAAATTAAACGAAGTATTAAAAGCCGCGATGTATGCGCCGTCAGGCATGAATAAGCAGCCATGGCATTTTATTGTCTGCAAGGAGAGAAAAACGCTTGATGAAGTACAAAAAATTCACCCCTATTCTTCCATGCTGAGCAGTGCCCCCTGCTGCATAATTGTTGCGGGAGATACAAAAATGGAACATGCAAAGGGTTCTTATATTCAGGATTGCGCAGCGGCGGTTGAAAATTTACTGCTTGCGGCATGCGCTCTTGAACTTGGAACTTGCTGGCTTGGAATTTATCCCGATAAAACAAGGCAAGAGCAATTTAAAAAACTTTTTAATATGCCCTCTGATATAGAGCCTTTGTGTGTTGTGGCATTAGGGTATCCTGATGAGAAAAAAGACATGCCGCAGAGATTTGACCAATCAAAAGTGCATTTTGAAAAATGGTAAAAACAAAACGGCCTGTAAAAAAATTATGCTTTTTGTCAAACATTAGATAAAATTTCCTTTGATACGCGTTTTCAATATTTATTAACAGCTTGACTTAGAGTCGCTCTAAGGTGCTAGGATTAAATCGAGGTCTTAAAACAAAATGAATAGGTGTAAATTTATAAAAAATACACTTATTGCCACTACAGGTGCTGTTATAATGGGAACCGCGTCAGGCTGAGCAAGCAATAATATTTCAAAAGGAGATAAAAAAAATGAAAATACTTGTTATTACGGGAAGCCCGAGAAAAAACGGAAACTCAAATACATTGGCGGATAACTTTATAAAAGGAGCGCAGGATGCGGGGCATAGTGTAGTAAGGTTTGATTCCGCATTTAAAAATGTCCACCCATGCATTGCATGTGATAAATGCGGTATGAACGGTCAATGTGTATTTAAAGATGATTTTGAATTTGTAAAGGAAAATATAGTTGGCGCTGATGTCGTTGTTTTTGCAACACCTATGTACTACTTTGGAATTTCAGCCCAGATTAAAGCTGTTATAGACAGGTTTTATGCCATAAACGGACAGATAAGCGTTCCAAAGAAAGCTGTTTTATTGATGACCTATGCCGATACTTCCGCAAAAGAGGCGCAGCCTATAATTAGTCATTACGAAACTATGATAAGTTATCTTAAATGGTCTGACGCGGGAAAAGTTATTGCGCCGGGTGTCTGGTCGCAGGGCGATGTGAATAATACCCAATACCCAAAACAAGCTTATGAACTCGGGAAAAATTTGAGTATCTAAAATTATAAAATTATTTTATTTCGTTTTTAAATAAACCAGCCGTTAAATCTGTCGGGCTTTACGTTCATGGTATAAATAATTGCCGTTTCAAGTTTTTTTGGCGGAATTTTAGAGCCTGCTTTGTCATAAACATATACGGGAAAAGCAGTCTTTCCATAAACGCTCTCATCTGTGCGGTTAGCTCTCCAAAGTATACGGGTGAGGCAAAAACAAGCCCTTCCGAGTTAGATACTTTTTCCAATACTTCTTTTAATTCATCGGGATAGCCGCATTTGCCGTAGGATTTACCGTTTTTTACTTTGCATGCAAAGCAGCTGTAGCAGCCTTTGTAATTTAAGTCATATAAATTGATTATTTCGGCATTTATTCCTGTGTCTTGTGCGCCTTTTTAAAGCTTTCGCACATTTTTGCGGTATTCAAATTTTTTCTCGGGCTGCCGTTTAGTATATAGATTAATGTTTCATTGTTTTTTGTATTTGTCATTGTTTGCCGCCTTCATTATTTTATTTTAAATTATAAAAAATGAGAGCGGCTCTCATTTTTTAAAATCAAAATTGTTGATAAAAAGGAGGAAAATATGACAGCAGAACATGTAAAATTTATGAACGACTCTCACTATTATGAAGGTGAAAAAGTTAGTTTTATGAAAACAGGTTTAAAAATTGCGGGATTAATCTTTAAACCCGAAAATTTTGATGAAAATAAAAAATACCCCGCAATTGTTGTAACTCACCCCGGCGGCGGTGTAAAAGAGCAGGTTGCATCTTTGTACGGCTGGAATTTATCTAAAAAGGCTATGTAACCTTGGCTTTTGACGCTTCATATCAGGGTGAAAGCGAAGGTACACCCAGATACCTTGAAGATCCTACAAGCAGGGTTGAAGATATCCGCTCGGCGGTCGACTTTTTAACATCACTTCCCTATATTGATAATGAAAAAATAAGCGCTATGGGAATTTGCGCAGGCGGCGGCTACACAATGTCGGCTATTCAAACGGATATAAGAATTAAAGCCGCAGCAGGAATAAGTTCATGGAACGTTGGCTCCTGGATTCGTGACGGACTTCCGCCCCAAGGTCGTTGTGTCAAAATGCAAGAAGCCTTGAAAACTGCTGCCGAGTGCAGAACAAGAGAGGCAAACGGAGAAGATATTACTTATGTGGGATATGTGCCAAATTCCCCTGAAGAATTTAGCGATGATACTCCAGTTATTATGAAAGAAGCTTCCGAATATTATCGTACACCAAGGTGCGCTTACCCGACTTCCGTTAACAAAATGGCTCTGCAAAGTTTGGACAGACTTGCAGCGTTTGATGCATTCCAGTACCTTGATACGGTATCACCAAGACCTATTTTGTTAATTGTGGGTAGCAAAGCCGATACGAAATTCTTTAGTGAAGACGCTTATAAAAGAGCAAAAGACCGTAAAGAACTGTATGTGGTAGACGGTGCAACGCATGTTGATTTATATGACAAACCCGAATTTGTACCGCAGGTTGTTGAAAAGTTAACCGAGTTTTTCGATAGGAATATAAAATAGGTTTATCTTATAAAAAGGAGGGTTTTGCCCTCCTTTTGTTCTATAATTTTACATCACCTTTGCAGGCACACGGTATATTTTCTTCTTTCAGATAATTAATGCCCCACTTGTTTAACTCAATAATTGCAGGGATAAGTGTTTCGCCTCTTTTTGTTAGCGAGTATTCCGTTTTTGGCGGTACTAAGGGATAAAGTTTACGATTAATTATCCCATCCGCTTCAAGTTCTTTTAGCTGCTGAATAAGCATTTTTGGAGTAGCGTGAGAAATTAACTTTTGAAGTTCATTATATCTTAATGTTTTATTCATAAGATGTCCGATTATAACCCCCTTATACTTACCCCCGATTATATCCATTGTCGCTTCAAGAGGACATTTATACTCTTCTTTTCTAGGCTTTGTCATAATAAATCCACTAGTTTACTTTTTAGTAAGTATTATACAAAAAAGTGTATTCTTGTCAAAATGATAATAACTGTATAAAATTTTTTTATTATAAGGAGGAAATTTAAATGAAAATTACGCAAATAAGAAATGCAACAATTACAATTGAATATAATAATACAAAATTTTTAATAGATCCCTGGCTTATGCCAAAAGATTATATGCCCGGTTTTGATACTGCAATAAACTCGCAAATTCGCCAGCCGAGAGTAGATTTGCCTTTTGAAATTGAAAAGATTATTGATGTTGATGCGGTTATTATTACTCATATCCATCCTGATCACTGGGATGAATTTGCAGAAAAATCACTGAATAAAAATATAAAAATTTTCGTGCAATCCTCTGTTGATAAAGACTATATTTTATCAAAAGGCTTTAAAAACGTTGAAATTATGCAAGAATTTGGAACCGAATATAATGGCATAACTCTATATAAAACAAGAACCCAACATGGCAGAAGAGAGATAATTGAACCTATTTGTAATTCAATTGGTATGCCTTATAATGCAATGGGTGTTGTTTTTAAGGCACAAAATGAAAAAACGCTGTATATAGCAGGCGATACCATTTGGTGCGGGGAGGTCAGCGAAGCAATAAAGAAATATTCCCCCGATATCATTATTGTAAATGCTTGTGCGGCAACAGTTTTAAACGGCGAGCATATAATTATGAATATTGAAGATGTTAAAAATGTTTTGGATGCTGCGCCAAATTCAACGGTTATTGCAAGCCACATGGATACGGTAAGTCATCTTTCTGTTACAAGAGATGATTTAAAAGAATTTAAAAATAAAAATAATATTGACAAGCTGTTAATTCCTAATGATGGGGAAATTATTGATTTTACGGATAATAATTAAAATTTATACTAATAATACTGCTAAAACTCAAGACCGGAAAAATTTTTCCGGTCTCGTTTTGAAATTTAGCAAAAATTACTTTTTTAAAATTAACAGACTTCTTATAAGGTCTCTTGTGCACTATGCCTGTTATCGATTAATTTTGTGTGTACAAATCCGTTTTCGATTTTTATTAATTTATAATATCTGTTATTTGAAAAATTCTTGGTAACAATATGATTAATATCATCACAAACTTCTTCCCTGTCGTGATGATAATGGCCTGATATTATTGCAATAACGTTGTTGTGCTTTTTTAAAACTTTTAAATATCGTTCTTTTTTGTAAAGACTATGACTTTTAATCGGTGTATCAAGTATGGGAAAATGTTGCAGTATAACAACTTTTTTATCCGGATATTCAGAGAGCATTTTATCAAGCCAGAGGAGTTCTTTTTTTCCGTAAAAACCGTGAGATCCGGGAGCTGTGTCCTTTACTCCGTTCATTGTAATAAAAATAATCTCGCCTTTTTTGAAAACATAATTTGATTTTGAACTGTGGTAAGTTCCCAACTTTTTTCTAACTAACTTCATATATTTATCGCAAGAGAGATTATGTTTTTTTGATAAGTCGTGATTTCCGACCAAAACGTAGGTTGTAAATTTTATATCTTTTATTATCTTAAGAAAAAGATATAAGTCTTCTTCTTTTGGTTTGTCAATGTTGTCACCTGTAAAAACAATAAAATCTATGTCGCTGAATTTCATATTGACACCAGTTACAAAATCCTCTAAGTGTTGAGAATGATTTTTGGTCAAATGAACATCGCTTACTTGAATAAATTTGATTTTATGTGCATAAGCCGGAGTAAAAAACCCGGTCATTACGGCTAAACATACTACCAACAATTTTAGCATAGTGTAAATATTAAACGCTTTTTGTTAGTTTTGTGTTAGTGCACAGGTATTTGAGTTATGAAATATTCTGTATGGTTTTCTTCAGCTCTAAAACCATATCGTTCAGTATTTTTAGTGTATCGTTGTTTGGCTGCGTGAGTATTTTATTTATATTTTCTTCAAAATTTTCAGGCAATATTGCACAATGTTCTTTTGCGTATTCTACAAGCTTTTTTTCACCGGGATGGAGCAGTTCGTTATTTGCAAATACTATGTCAAAGTAGCTTGCCATAAAGGCGGCAATTCGATGGTTAATACTGTTAAAGTCCTGTCGTTCAATGGCCTTTTCAATCTGCTCATAATACGATGCAAAAGGTTTATCTTTTAATAGCATAAGATTTCTTTTGATTATATTCTCTTTTAATTCTTTCGGATAGGGAGTGTCAATCTGCCTTTTTAAATTAAACAGCCAACCGTCTTTGTCATAAAGTATTTCGCAATTTTTTAAGGTAAATAAAAAGCAGGTAGTATAGCCGTTTGACGGATTGTGCTTTCTCCAGACATTTTCTACTATGCCCTCCATCCATTTTTTATCGGCATACATAACATCCAGCTGCTGCTTCATTTTATCTGCCGTAAATTCATCCCCCGGCCCGAAGTACTCTGCACCCACCTCGTATTTAGAGGAATATTTTTTTACTATTTTTAATCTCTCATCTTTCGGAATTTCATTATCAACAAATACTTCTATATCAATATCTGATTTTATGTCAGCAGTACCTGCTTTTCTTGAACCGCATATCACAATTGCCAAAACCTGCGGAAATTGTTTAAATTCATTAATTATCTCATTAAACGTATCCTTCACCGTAATACCCTTTGCTTAAAACTTAAATCCTGCTTTCAGTGTTTATTTTACCCGAAAAACAAAAAAATGACGGGGTTCTAAAGCCTAAAATTGTATACATAAATTATTTATGCTATATTATCCGTAATTTAATAAAAATGTTTTCTAGGGTTCCGCAATTTACAAATTGGGCAGGTCCGAGAGAAAACTCACAAAAATTTGTGAACACGGAAGGATAAAAGCCTGGGAGATACTAATTCTCTCAGGCTTTTTACGTATAAATGAAAGGAGATTATTATGCATTGGATGTACTTATTTATTGCAGGATTGTTTGAAATCAGCTGGGCTGTCGGGTTAAAATTTACCCACGGTTTTAGCCAAATCATTCCTTCCGTACTTACTGTTGCAGGAATGATTGCAAGCTTTTATTTTCTTGCACTGGCACTTAAACATCTGCCGTTAGGTACGGCATATGCAATTTGGACAGGTATCGGAACTATAGGGACCGTGATTTTTGGAATTATATTATTTAAGGAACCTGTAAGTGCAATGAGATTAATTTGTATAGCGCTTATTGTAAGCGGTATCACAGGATTAAAATTACTTGGGCATTGAGAAAAGGGCGCAGTTAATCTTAACCATATTTTTGTTATATTATAAAACAGGGAGATTTTGTCAGAATTTCAAGAGGATTGCTAATGAATTTTATCAAACGGCACATGTGGTTTACGGTTATAATTCTTTTGGCGTTTTTAATCAGGCTTATTAACCTTGATAAGGCAGGAGGGCTGTGGTATGACGAAATGAGTATTTATTCAATCGCCTCGCAGAGCTTTCCCGATGGTATGCTGAAAACCGATGCGCACAGGTTTTTACTGTTTCCTCTGTATTATTTTGTTTATCATTTCTGGATTACAATTTTTGGGAATTCGGATTTTATTATAAGGCTGATGTCCGTATTTTTTGATATTTTAAGTCTTGCTGCGGCTTATTTTGCAGGAAAAACTTTCTCGGAATTTCTTGAAAAGGATGAGAAATTTCAGAAAAATACAGGTTTTATTTATGCAATTTTTTATGCCGTAAACTCCTCTTTCATATATTACGCCCAGGAAGCCAAATTCTATTCCATGACTTTCTTTCTGGTGAATTTAGTTATGATATTCTGGCTGAAATTTTTAAAAAATCAGAACAAAAAATCATTTTTTCTTTTTTATCTTGCAAACTTTCTATTGATATACACATACACTTCGCAAATTCTGCTGACGCTTTTGTTTTATGCGCTCACAATCGTTTATTTTGTAATTACAAAATGCTTTAAAAGAAACATAAAATATCTTGCCGTTTTGTTGAGTGCATACCTGCCCCTGGCTGCTATTGCGTGTTATATAAAGCATTATTTTTCAGGAAATTTTGATGCGGTGGTGTATGACAATTCATTTATGCTGCTTGCAATTCAGAATTATTTTTCGCCTGTGCTTGTCGGGGTGCAAAATAATATTTTGGAATTTCAAAAAGTCTGGTTCGGCGAAATATTAAATATAAAATTCTGGATTTTTGTTCTGTTTCCGGCTCTGTTAATGCTCCTTGGCATATTTATATCCGTGAAAAAATATAAAATTGCGCGGTATCTTTTTGCAATACCGCTGATTTATATTATTTTTCATATAACGGCGTCAAACTTTACGCATTACAAAGCGCTTGTAAGATATACCCTTATGATTTTGCCTCCGCTCCTTTTGCTTGCCTCTGCCGGAGTGGCGGCAATCAGGAATTCAAAACTTAAAAATACTTTAGTTACGCTTTATGTAATAATTTCTTTACTCGGAATTTTTACAATAAGCGGAGCAGTGTATATAGAACGTCCTGACGGTTACAGGGAAGCTGCCTGGGCGCTCTTAAAAAATAAAGTCGCGCCCGATTCCGATTTTATTTTACCTATCAGAGTTGAACTGCTTGATAAATATTACAAAATTGACGGCAGAAAGCTCAGTCTTTACATCCTGAACGCAGAAGCTGCGCAAAAAACCTATCTTACGGAGCCGGAAATTAACGGAATTAAAAATGACAGAAAAAATATCCATAAATATTACAAAAGATACCTTTTAACCGGTTCGATTAACAAGGATTTTGAAGATTATATAAAAAGAGAATTTCTGCAAAATGATAAAGTAGTAATAATATCGGATAAAACAATTTCAATGTTTACCGATAAACAGCTTGCAGCACTTGCAAATTCCGCAAATTACGAAAAATATCCGCTTCAGTTTTTGAGATTGTCAAAATTGAATAATGACCTAATCGCAGTGACTTTCAAAAACAGAAAACTAAAGCAACATATAATTTTTAAAAATTGGGAAATATTCGTATTTGATATATAGCAAATATACAAATCTCGATCTATCCGTACAGTCCAGAAAAAGTCCAGTTTTCCGGTTTGACTTTTTTGGAACATTTAATTTTTCCGACCCGAAAACGCCCTCACAGAGCGACCTAAGCCAAAATAATCAAAGTATCCGTACAAATCAATCTGGTCGTTAAATTACACCTACTTTACCAAAATAATCTATCTGGCCGTACAAATCAACCTGGACAAAAAACTACAAAAACTATATCGTACAAATTCAAGTAATCAAAATGCCGTCTAT
>CALUWF010000031.1 GCA_944324405.1 Candidatus Gastranaerophilales bacterium
ATTTTACTGTTTGAGTTTTTGTATTTTCAGTCATCTTATACCTCTAATTCCATTTTGTTCTTGAAGGTTTAACTGTTAGCAATTTACCTTCAGGACCCGGAACTGAGCCCTTGATTAATAACAGATTTTTATCGGCATCAATTTTTACAACAGTAAGTTTTGTAACGGTAACTCTTTCATTACCCATATTGCCTGCCATTTTTTTACCTTTAATTACACGACCCGGAGTGGTGCCTGCGCCGATTGAACCGGGTTCTCTGTGGTTTTTGGAACCGTGAGCCATAGGCCCTCTGCCGAAGTTGTGTCTTTTAACGGTACCTTGAAAACCTTTACCGATAGATTTGCCCGTAACGTCAACTTTTGCTGTTTCGGATAAAACGGTTAAATCAATTTTTTGTCCGACCGTGTAATCCTGAGGATTGTCAACTCTGAACTCTTGCAAATGTCTGAAGTTTTCAAGATTATTCTTTTTGAAATGACCGATTTGAGCTTTTGTTAAATGTTTTTCCTTAGCAGGAATTACACCTACCTGAATAGCATTATAACCGTCTGTTTCAACAGTTTTAACCTGAGTTACAACGGCAGGGTCAACTTTGATTACCGTAACGGGAATGCAAAGACCTTGCTCGTTATAAATTTGTGTCATTCCAAGTTTTTGTCCAATAACACCTAATGTCATTTTCTACCTTTCTGTTGTGAGAGCTTGCGTTCTCGATTGTTTCACTTTTGGCTTTGTTTAAATATAAACTCTGCCTAATTGCCAGATCACATTCAATATTCAATTTTGATTGTGCTAAAGCTTCTGACTAAAGTTTAATTTCAATGTCCACGCCTGAGGGCAGATCCATTCTCGTTAATTCTTCAGTCGTTTGTTGTGTGGGATCATAGATATCTATGATTCTTTTGTGTGTTCTCATCTCAAAGTGTTCACGGGATTTTTTATCTACGTGAGGAGAGCGAAGAACACAGTATACTCTGCGTTTTGTAGGCAGAGGGATAGGACCTGATACGCTTGCATCAGTTCTTTTTGCAGTGTCAACGATTTTTTGGGCACTTAAGTCAATAAGCTGATGGTCGTAAGCTTTCAGGCATACTCTTATTCTTTGTCTTTTTGCTGTTGTAGTCATATTTGCCTTACTTCTTCTAGTTTCTTTCAGTATTCATAAACTTATTACAAACAAAATTTCTCGTCAACACTAAATTTTTAATGTTTTAAATTTGTTACAATACTTCAAAATTCTTTTGTTGTGATAGAATAATTAACATGTTAAAACTCACTGCAATATTTTTAGGAGGAGGACTCGGCGCGGCAAGCCGCTATTTGGCGACTGCTGCCTGCTCAAAGCTCTGCGGTACCTTTCCTTTGGGAACTCTCGGGGTAAATGTTGCGGGAAGTTTTATTATGGGTTTTATTTTTTTGCTTTTTATGGAGAAAATCAGTGTACCGGACGAGCTTAAGCTGTTTTTAACAGTCGGATTCTGCGGCGGATTAACAACATTTTCAAGCTTTTCTCTTGATGTTTGGAATATGTTTTATGCGGGCGAATTTATAAAAACCGCGCTGTATGTATTATTAAGCCTGGTTTTATCCATAGGAGCGCTTTTTGCGGGGGTAATGGTTGCAAAACAGTTCTGAAAAAATTAAAATAATTTTTTGCGGTATGCCCGATATGGCAACAATCTGTCTGCATAATCTCGTACAAAAAAATTTTGAGATATCGGCAGTTATTCCGCCGCCAAATTCCAATCCGACGGCAAGCGGATTTATAAATTTTGCAAGAAGCCTTGCCCTTGAAGTGTTTGAGTATGACGAAAACCCGAACACGGAGGATTTAATTGAAAAAATCGCCGCAAAAAATGCGGATATAGGCGTCATTTGCTCATTTAACCACAAACTGGGCAGAGATTTTTTAAACACGACAAAAATGGGCTACATAAACTGCCACCCCTCGCTTTTGCCGATGTATCGCGGCGCAAACCCGTATTTTCACATAATTAACAACGGCGAAAAAACGACGGGCGTAACGCTGCACTTTGCGGACGAACACTTTGACACAGGCGAAATCATTGCCCAAAAAGGCTTTCTTGTAAGCGAAAAAGAAACCATCGGCACGCTTTTTAACAGGTCAAATTTTATAATAGCGGATTTGCTTGTAAATGTTTTAAACATATTTCAAGACACGGGTAAAATAAACTCCAAAGCCCAGCCGGAGGGAAATTTTAAAAAAGCTCCAAAAATTCAAAACGAATTAAAAATAGATTTAAACAACTCCCCCGCATCAATAGAAAGGCTTGTGAGGGCGGCAAACCCTTTTTATAACGCCTATTTGAATTTCAGAGGCTCAAGCGCAAGGATTTTATGTGTTGACTATAAAATTCAAAAACACGATATGGAACCGGGTATTATAACAAAAATTTCGGGCGATGACCTTGAAATCTCTGCAAAAGACGGCTTTATTTACCCAAGATGCATACAGTGCGGAAGCTGGGGGATTTTTGACGCCGCAAATTTTATAAAAGTTTTTAGACCAAATACGGGAGAATTTTTTAATTAATGGATAAACTAAATTTTTTGACAGCCGGCATTCCGACAGTTGCAAAAGACTATTCCGACGCTTTTTCAAAGCTGAGAGAAATGGAGCTTGACGGGCTTGAAATAGAATTTGTGCACGGCGTTAGAATGAGCGAAAAGACGCAAAACATAGTGCTTGAAAACAAAAAAGAGCTTATTTTAACCTCTCACGGCCCTTATTATATTAACTTAAATTCAAAAGAGGAGGAAAAGAGAGAGGCAAGCATTAAAAGGATTACAGACACCGCAGCAATGGCACACAGGCTCGGCGCCTATTCAATAGTCTACCATGCCGGCTTTTATATGGGCGAGAGCAAAGAAAACACTTTTAAAACAATTCTTGAAAAACACAATGAAATAGTTGAAATTCTTGAAAAGGAAAATAACGACATCTGGATAAGACCGGAAACAACGGGAAAGGGCACGCAGTGGGGTGATATAGATGAAATTATAGAACTTTGCAAAAACTTTAAACAAGTGCTTCCGTGTGTTGATTTTGCACACATCCATGCCCGCACAAACGGACTTTTTAATACATACGACGAATTTTGTTCTATTTTTGAAAAAATCGCAAAAGGGCTGGGGGACAGGGCTTTAAATAATTTCCATGCGCATATGGCGGGAATTGCCTACTCTCAAAAAGGTGAAAAACATCATTTAATCTTTGAAGAGAGCGATTTTAACTACAAAGATTTGCTGAAAGCCTTTAAAACCTTTAATGTTAAAGGGGTTATAATTTGCGAAAGCCCTAACATTGAGATTGATTGCAAGATATTAAAAGATTACTGGCAATCAATTAATTAGACAAAAAAACTTGTTTGTGGTATAAATTCTCATTATAAAAATAAGGATTTGACAATGGTAACATTTTTCTATGTAATTCAAATAATTTCAGCACTTCTGCTTATTGCGCTTGTGCTCCTGCACTCGCCAAAAGGCGACGGCATTGCCTCTATCGGCTCTGCAAGCCAGCTTTTCTCATCGCAAAAAAGTGCGGAAAAAGGCTTAAACAAAATTACATACATTGTCGGCGGGGTATTTATCCTAACGACACTGCTTTTAGGTTTTGGCTTAATAAGATAGATACTTGACTAAACAAAAATGAAAGGCAAAACAGCCTTTCATTTTTTTATGCTTAAGCGCTCTAAAAACCTTGCCAGTCTTACGATTTTTTTCTCGTCATCCGCACTGATTGAGTCGACCAAAATCGAAAACATGCCGGCACGCTTTGCGCAGAGAATATCCGTGAGCGGTCTGTCCCCTACAAAAGCACAGTTAGCGGGCTTTACCCCAAAATCCTTACAAACGTTTAAAAGTACTTTTACATCGGGCTTTTTTGCATTCCCTATTACCGGAAAGTTTACCTGGGATTGCGCTTTTTTAATGTATTCTTTATTTTTATTGTTCGAGATAACCGCGATTTTAAAATGTTTGCCGAGTCTGTTTAAAAATTCAAGCATATCTTTCTCAAAAATTCCGCTTTTTGAACGCATTACGGTAGAGTCCAGGTCAAAAAATACAGCCTCTATCTCGCATGCTTTTAAATTAAAAACATTTATATCAAAAATTGATTTCATATTTATATTAGGTTTCAGTTTCATTTTTTATACCGAGCGTCCTTCCAAGTGCCCGCTGCCACTGGCTTTGCCAGTCGTCTTTGGCATCTAATTCCATCCATACCTCATCATTTGTATTTGCAATGTCCGTTTTATCGCCGTCTTTATTTACTATAGATACAACTTTTGCAAACGCGTTAAAATCGGGCGTAATTATTTCAAACTCATCGCCAAGGTGCATTTTATTTTTAATTACAACTTTAAACAAATCGTCTTTTTTATCAAGGAAAATACAGAGAAAATCAGCCCCGGCAAGACCTTTTGAAATTTCATAACTGTAGCTTGAGGAGTTATTATCGCCCATAAAAAAGCCTTCCGTAAAGCCACGGTTGCCGACTTTTTTCAATTCACAAAAAGCTTCTTCGCTGTCGATTTTACCGTCCATCAGCGCGCGGTAAGCCTTTGTAACCGCACTTACATAATAAAGGCTCTTTGTCCTCCCTTCAACTTTAAAGGAGTCAACGCCTGTGTTTTGCAGCTCTTTTATATATCTTACAAGACATAAGTCCTTAGGGGAGAGTATATGCGAGCCGCGCTCGTCCTGCACTATTTCGTAATATTCCCCGGGGCGGGTTTCTTCCAAAAGTTTATAGCTCCAGCGGCAAGGCTGAGCACAGCCGCCGTGGTTTGCTTTTCGCTCTCCTTTTGTCATATAATCGCTCAAAAGGCAGCGCCCCGAGTATGACATGCACTGTGAACCGTGGATAAAGATTTCAATTTCAATATCGGGAACGGCTTTTCTGATTGCCTCAATTTGTTTAAGCGAAAGCTCTCGCGCAAGAATAACTCTTGCCGCGCCCATATCGCGCCAGAATTTTACGGCCTGGGTGTTTAAAATATTTGTCTGGGTTGAAATGTGTATATCGGTGTCAGGCAGATATTTTCTTACAATTCTGTACACTCCGAAATCACTCAGGATAATTGCATGCGGGTTTGCGTTTTTAATAATTTCAATACTTTCTTCCAAACTCTTAATGTCATTGTCGTAGGCAAAAATATTCAGAGTTAAATACGCCTTTTTATTTAATTTTCTTGCAGTATCAATTGCATATTTTAAATTTTCTCTTGTAATCAGCTCGCCTTTTCGCATTGTCCTTAGCGAATAGTCCACAAGCCCCAAATAGCAAGCATCCGCCCCGTATGCGTATGCATATTTCATTTTTTCTATGTTGCCCGCTGGCATTAAAAGTTCACTCATATAAGTATATTATCATAAAAAATTAAGGCACGGTTTGAAAACCATGCCTTTTTTAAAAGGGAAATTTAAAATTTATTATCCGCAGCATTTAAAAGTAAACGCTTTTATGTGATGCGAGGGGATATTAAGCCATTTTACTTCCCTGTACTGACATTCTTTATCCCCATGACAATGTTCGACTACCGCATCTTCAAGGGTAACTATTTCATCATAGCATTTTCCTTCATCACAAGTATAAAGTTTGCCCGAAACCTTTTTATGTCCTACCCAAAGAACAATAGCATCGGATTCTGTTTTCTTTGCAAGTTTATGTATTGCATCATAGGTTTTACACATTATTTTCTCCTTTCTTTTACAAGCATTTTGGGCGAAATTTCAATAAATTTTATTGCACGGCAAACTAAACATGTTAACAATTATTAATAATTTTAAAATATGATGCTTGAAAATTTTTTTTATGGTACAATAAACACCTAATCTTAAAATAAAAGAGGAAAAAACATTGGAAATAAGCTTTAAGCGTTTAGGCAACCCCTATTCGAGTAAACCACCAATCACATTCAGAACCAAAGGACACGAAGTTCTTATCCAGAGCAGCAGTCCGGTAAGTTCACAAGAGTCGCAGGAAATAATGCGGAGTTTTTTCCGAGAGAACGCAAAAGGTCAAAAGCATAACAACGAAAATAAAATTGCGCTCGATACATCACAAAATGATGTTTTTATTCTTAGGGGCGAAAGTGCGCACAGCGCAAGTATAAGCAAAGAATCGTATGAGAATTTAGAACACGACGACGAAAAAAAACACAAATTAACCAGAATATTGTTGCAGCCTAAAAAAGCAAAAAAACAGGCTGCAATTTATTTTGACGCAACTTCCATGAAGGGCAAAAAACTTTCCGTAGTAAATGTTGATAAATCTCAAAAAGGCAGAGTAAAAATAAAAATTCAAGCCCTTGATACGATGGCATAAACAAGATTTAAAGCGCGTCTTAATTGACGCGCTTTTTAATTTAAGAGTCGTTTTAAGTATTTGCCCGTATACGACTTGTCACATTTTGCAACTTGTTCGGGCGTTCCTTTTGCAACGATTGTCCCGCCGCCTTCGCCGCCTTCCGGGCCAAGGTCGATTATATAATCGGCGCATTTAATAATATCTAAATTGTGTTCGATAATCAAAACCGTATTTCCGCTGTCCGCAAGCTGGTGAAGGATTTTAACAAGCTTATCTATATCCCACCAGTGAAGCCCTACCGAAGGCTCGTCCATTAAATAAAGCGTTTTTCCGGTTGCGCGTTTATTCAGTTCAAGCGCAAGTTTTACCCTCTGCGCCTCCCCGCCGGAGAGAGTCGTGGCACTTTGCCCGAGTTTTATATAATCAAGCCCGACATCATAGAGGGTTTGCAGCCTGGTTGCAATTCTCGGTATGTTTTTGAAAAACTCAAGAGCCTCGCCCACCGTCATATCAAGCACATCCGCTATGCTTTTGCCCTTGTATTTAACCTCAAGGGTTTCCTGATTATATCTTTTCCCCTTGCAGACGTCGCATTTAACATAAACATCGGACAAAAAATTCATCTCAATTTTTAAAACGCCGTCGCCCTTGCACTTTTCGCACCTTCCGCCTTTTACGTTAAAAGAAAATCTTCCCTGTTTATACCCCCTTACTTTTGCTTCGTTTGTCTGCGCAAAAAGGTCGCGAATATGCGTAAAAACTTCGGTATAAGTGGCGGGATTTGACCTTGGCGTTCTGCCTATCGGGCTTTGATCCACACATACAATCTTATCTATATTTTCAAACCCTTTTATCTCATCCACCCCTTGAGGTTTTGGGCGGTTGGAGCGAAGCTTGTGCATGGCATATTCGTTAATTAAATCCTGCACGAGGGTAGATTTCCCGCTGCCCGAAACACCCGTAACCGCAACTATTTTACCGAGCGGAATATTAACATCAATATTTTTCAGGTTATTCAGGTGCGCGTTTTTAACTTCAAGGAAATTGCCATTGCCAAGGCGCCTTTCTTTCGGAACGGGGATTTTCAATTCACCGCTTAAATATTTTCCCGTAATTGAGTCTTTTGAATTTTCAATATCTTTTTGCGTACCGAAAGCCACGACATGCCCGCCTTCAACCCCTGCCTTGGGGCCTATATCCACAATATAGTCGGCGGCTTTTATTGTATCTTCGTCATGCTCTACAACAATTAAAGTGTTTCCGAGGTTGCGAAGCTTAACAAGAGTATTTATCAACATGTCATTATCGCGCTGGTGCAGACCTATTGAAGGCTCATCAAGAACGTATAAAACACCCGACAAACCCGAGCCTATCTGGGTTGCAAGTCTGATACGCTGAGCCTCTCCGCCCGATAGCGTGCCTGCGCTCCTTGCAAGGTTTAAATAGCCTAAACCGACGTCAATTAAGAATTTCAGACGAAGGCGGATTTCATCGAGAATTTGTTTTGCAATGGTCAATTTAAAATCGTCCAAATTCAGATAAACTTCCTGAATGAAATCGTAAGCCTTTGTAACGGACAAAAGACAAAACTCATAAATATTTTTATCCATAATTGTAACGGCCAGCGCAAAAGGATTTAATCGCGCTCCCTTGCAGGCTTTACAGGGTATTGAGGTCATATACTTTTGAATTTCTCCGCGGATTAAATCCGAATCGGAAGATTCGTATTTTCGCGTAAGATATGGAATTACGCCGATATATGCAACATAATGCGTGCGGTAATTTTTTGTGCCAAAATCCGCATAGCGCATTTTAATGCGCTCATCGTCATTTCCGTACAGAATTATGCCTTTTTGCGACGGCGTCAGGCTTTTAAAAGGCACGTCGGGATTAATGCCGTAGTGCTCGCAGACGGAATTTAAGACATCATAATAATATTGATTGCCCGTCTTTGCCCAGGGGTAAATTGCACCCTGATTTATTGATTTTGAAGGGTCGGGAACCACAAGCTCGGGAGTGATTTCAAAGTGCGCGCCAAGGCCGTTGCACACCTTGCAAGCACCGTATGGGTTATTAAAGCTGAGCATTCTCGGCGTGAGTTCTTCAAAGCTTATGTTACAGTTCGGACAGGCTAATTTTTCCGAAAAAATTTGTTCGCCACTGCCTATTACATCAAGCACCATAAGTCCGTCCGAGCGCTGCAATGCCATTTGGGCGCTGTCAAAAATCCTTGATCTGGCGCTTTCTTTAACTACAATCCTGTCGATAACAACATCAATTGTGTGTTTTTTTGTTTTATCAAGTTCAATTTCATCTTCATCAAGATTATAAATTTCGCCGTCAACCCTTAAGCGCACAAAACCTTCAGACTTTAGTCCCTGAATAGTTTGAACATATTCACCTTTTTTGCCGCGAATAATCGGAGCGATAATTTGAATTTTAGTACCCTCGCCCAATGCCATAATTTTTGCGACAATTTCATCAATGGTCTGCGGAACAATTAGCTCGCCGCACTGCGGACAGTGAGGAGTACCGACACGGGCATATAAAAGCCTTAAATAGTCGTAAATTTCGGTAATTGTGCCGACCGTTGAGCGCGGATTGTTTGTGGTTGACTTCTGATCTATTGATATTGCAGGCGAAAGCCCGTCGATATGCTCAACATCGGGCTTATCCATCTGACCCAAAAACTGGCGCGCGTAGGTCGAAAGGCTCTCTACATAGCGCCTTTGACCTTCCGCAAATATTGTATCAAAAGCAAGTGAACTTTTGCCCGAGCCTGACACGCCCGTAAAAACAATTAACTCATTTTTGGGAAGCTCCAGCGAAACATCTTTTAAATTGTGCTCTTTAGCACCTTTAATGACAATTTTATCGTTCATGCCTATATTATGTCACAAAAAATTTATTAAAAAAGTTAAAAAAATTGTATATACATGTTATATATTTAAAATATATGGAATTATAATATTAGATTAGTTCTTCTCTTTCCACTCCTTCCTCCATATACAGATTTTATTCTCGGTCGCCCCAAAAAGGCGGCTTTTCTTTATACTCAAAAACAAACCCACTCCGCTGTTTCTTTTGGAGCGGGTTTTAAATATCTCAATATTTTTCTATACCATTGCTTTATCTTTTGCCAGTTCAACACATTCAATAAGTGTTTTTGCAACCGTACGTTGTTCATCTTCCGTGATTTCCGCAAACATCGGAAGCGAAAGCACAAGTTTTGTATTTTCTTCCGTGTGCGGCAGGAGTCCTTCTTTTAAACCCAGATAAGCATGAACCTTTTGAAGATGCAGCGGAACAGGATAATAAATCATAGCACCTATGCCTCTTTCCTGTAAAAGCTTGTGTACTTCATCTCGGTTTGGCACTTTTACCGTATACTGGTGATAAACACAATAAATATTATCTAACTCTTTTGGTGTTTGAATGTCTTTGGCATCTTTAAAAAGTTCGTTATAAAATGCGGCATGCTCGCGTCTTTTTTTGTTCCATTCGTTGATGTATTTTAATTTAACTCTCAAAATTGCGGCTTGAACTTCATCCAATCTTGAATTTACGCCAATTTCATCATGATAATACCGAACGGCTCCGCCATGATTTCTAAGCGCTATAACTCTGTTTTTAAGATATTCGCTGTTTGTGCTTATCAGGCCGCCATCGCCCATGGTGCCGAGATTTTTTGTGGGATAAAAACTAAAGCAGCCGATATCGCCGAATGTTCCGACTTTTTTACCTTTATATTCCGCTCCGATTGCCTGGCATGCATCTTCTATTACAAAAAGGTTGTGTCTTTTTGCAACATCCGTTATTACATCCATATCACAAGGCTGTCCGTATAGATGGACGGGTATAATAGCTTTTGTTCTCGGGGTAATTTTTGCTTCGATTTGATTAACATCAATGTTAAAGGTATCAGGATTAATGTCTACAAAAACAGGTTTTGCGCCGACAATTCCGATAGCTTCAGTTGTTGCAACAAAAGTAAAGGCAACTGTTATAACCTCATCTCCCGCACCTACATCCAATGCACGAAGTGCAAGATGCAGCGCGTCTGTACCGCTGTTTAAAGTAATTGCATATTTTGAGCCCAGAAATTCAGCTATTTCTTCTTCAAAGGCTTTGCAGTTTTTGCCCAAAATGTATGAACCGCTTCTTAAAACCTCTAAAACCTCTTTTTCCACTTCATTTCCGACTGTTGCATACTGTCTTTTTGAATCAATAATAGGTATCATAATTTTTCTCTCCCGATACTAACTTAATATTAATATTAGCACAAAATAAAACCGCCTTAACATAATCTTAATCAACAAAAAAGCACATTTAATACCCTTGAAATCAAAGGTACCAAATGCACTTTAATGTGTGCTTTATGGAGAGAAATCGGTCAATTTCTATATATTTATATTAAGCTTAAAGCCAATTGAGGAAGCTGGTTAGCCTGTGTCAGCATAGAACCTGTTACCTGTTCAAGTATTTGCTGTTTAATCATTTCGGAACTTGCTTCAGCTACATCAGTATCTGTAATTCTGGATTTTGCCGTTGTCATGTTTTCAACGGTGATTGTCAAATTGTCATAGGTTGCCGTCATTCTGTTCAAATAACCGCCCAAAAGACCTCTTGCTTCGGTTACTTCCGTTATAGCAGCCTGAACTGTATCCATATAGGCCCTGAAATTATCGCCCGTCGGGTCAAATGCCAGATTATCCGGGTCAAGTTCATCGGGCAGAATAATACCGTCATAACCTGCTCCTATAGTTGTGCCGACTCCAAGTGTTGAAAGGTGGCAGTCTGCAAAAGCTCTTGAAATATCAAGGGTGTTTAGCGGATTATCAGGAGCGCCGGGGTTAGTAGTAGCGCCTGAGTCCGAATAAGGCCCTATTTGTACAATAAACGCCGCACCTGCATCGCCAAAAGTGCCGTCCAGCATTGTTCTTCCGTTGAATTGGGTTGATTGGGCAATCACGTTAATATCCTCAAGTCTTTGTTTTACCTCGACTAAAATTGCCTGTCTTGATTCAACGCTGTTTGTGTCGTTTGCGCCTTGGATTAAAAGTTCGTTAATCCTTTGAAGGTGGTCGCCGATTGTAATCATACCGCCTTCTGCAACCGCTGCAAAGTTTTGTGCGTCCTGTACGTTTTCCATTGCCTTGTTAGAGCCGTTAATCTGCATTCTCATGTTTTCGGAAATTACAAGACCTGCTGCGTCATCGCCGGCACCGTTAATTCTTTTACCGGTCGTGAGCTGTTCCATTGCTTTTTCCATTGCACTGAGTGCTTTGTTGAGGCTGTTTTGGGCAATTAGTGATGGTACGTTTGTGTTTACTGAAATTGCCATTTTTCTCTCCTAAATTTTTTCCACACAAGAGTAAACGAACGTTTTTCTTTATACTTTAGTTTGATTTTCTTATACCAAAGTTGCAGATTATGTCCAAAATCCATTCACAGCAAGGATTTTAGACCTTTATGGCAAATGTTTAAATATCCTTCATTTAGTGTAGAAAATTAAATTTTTATGTTAAAATTAGCTTGCTATGCCTCATTTTTTTATAAAATCAGATGATATTAAAAACGATACAGTGGAAATAAGTGACAAAAATTTACTGAAACATCTTGTATTGTCGCTAAGATACAAAACGGGCGAGAAGATTAAACTCATTGATGAAAACGAAATACAATACGAATGCGTCGTAAAAAAGGCTTCAAAGGATGTTCTTGAAGCGCAAATTACAAAAAAATATCCTTCCAAAAGAAAACTGGATTACAATTTATGCCTGCTGCAAAGCGTTTTAAAGCCGGATGCTCAGGGACTTTTAATTTCAAATGCCGCTCAGTGCGGGGTATCTGCCATATATCCCGTCATAAGCGATAATTGCGCCGTGTCTTTAAAAACGGTTAAGGACAAAATTGAAAAATGGGAAAAAATTTCGCAGGAAGCCTCAAAGCAGTGCGAAAGAGCCAATTTTGCACACATAGAAAATGTCCTTACCTTAAAAGAAGCGCTTAGCGGATTTAAAAAGGAAAACGTTTTAATTTATGCTGAAAAATACGCAAATATCGAACTTGAAGATGCACTAAAAGATATAGATAAAAATAAAGAAATTGCAGTTGTAACAGGGCCCGAGGGCGGCTTTAGCGAAGCGGAATTTGACTATTTCAAGGAAAATAATTATAAATTAATAAGTCTGGGCAATTTAATATTTAAGGCGCCGAATGCTGTTGTGGCCGGAATTTCAAACATTGTAACGAGGCTCGGATGAAAAGTTTGGAATTTGTAAAAGAAAAAATAAAAACAGATACAGCCTTGAATAAAATAAAGGATGCCTTAAGTAACTCAAAAGCCTTTCTTGTCGGCGGTTTTATAAGGGATTTATTCTTGGGCGTTAAAAGTTTTGACAGGGATATAGTCGTTTTAAAAGACGCCCGAAAAATTGCGCAAAATATTGCCAAAAGCCTTGAAGGCACGTTTATTGAACTTGATATTGAAAACGAAATTTACAGGGTTGTCCTAAAAGACAAAAAAACATATTTTGATATCTCAACCGCGCTTGAAAACGATATTTTAAAAGATGTCAAAAGACGGGATTTTACGCTTAATTCCATTATGTACGACTTTCAAAATAACGATTTTTATGACCCTTCAAATGGAATTGCGTCACTTAGGGCGGAAATTTTAAAATGTGCCGATATAAAAAATCTTGAAGATGACCCGCTGAGAATGTTAAGAGCGTTTCGGTTTGCGGCAGCTTATAATTTTAAAATCGACAAAAGTATTTTTGATTTTATAAAAGATAATAACAGATTAATAAGAAATATTGCTCCGGAAAGGATTAATCAGGAACTTGTAAAGCTTTTTGGCGGAGAATTTTGCGCGCAATCGCTCATTTTAGCAGATGAGGCGGGTTTACTCCGTGAAATTTTCCCCTTTGTTGAGGAAATTAAAAAAATACCGCCAAATTCTCACCACCATCTTGATTTGTTCCGCCACTCAATTGAAACCATGCGCACAATCAGGCTAAATAATCCGATTTTAAAACTTGCGGCTTTTTGCCATGACATCGGAAAACCCAAAACACACACTATAGAGCCAAACGGCAGACACCGTTTTATCGGGCATGACGAGGTTGGCTCAAAGCTCATTGTGCCGATTTTAGAGGGGTTAAAGTTCTCAAAAAAACAAATTGAATACGTAAGCCTTATGATTAAAAATCATATTTACCCCTCCGCCCTTATGAGCGCACAAAATGTGCAAGACAAGGCGAAAATCCGCTTTATAAAAAAACTCGACCCCTATGTTGAAGACATTATTGAACTTGCGCGCGCGGATAGGCTCTGTGCCAGAGGGATTGCAGTTGATGATGAAATGGTAAGAAAAAATCTGGAAAACCTTGATGAGCTTTTAAACTTTTATAAAAAAATTAAACCCAAAATGGAGAGTTTACCCAAACTGCTTGGCGGTAAGGAAATTATGGAACTTTTGAGGATAAAACCTTCGCCAATTTTGGGAAAAATTATTGAGGCGCTTAATGAAGCACAGCTCGAGGGGATGATAAAAACAAAGGAAGAGGCTAAAAACTTTATAGTTGCTTGGTTTAAAGAAAATTATGAAGAAATGTAACAAAAATAGATTATTCTGAAATTCGATAAAATTTATATACTTTATATATATGTAAGTAATGAATAATTTAAACAGCAAATAAGCAACCACAATTTTATAAATCTGAAACTTCCTAACCTTCCCTTCCTATAAAAAGTATGCTCCCCTTCAGGGAGTTTTTTTTATGCCTTCTTGGGGCTTGACCGCAAGCTTTGTTCAGGGTAAATTGATATGTAAAGGGTTATGCAATATAAATGCAGGGCAGCCTTGCAAATAAGCAATGACCAAAACACAGGCAGTGGCGCTATCCGAGTGGAACGAGGATATGAGGAATCTCAAAAAACCAATTTCGCCTGTATGAATGGTAAATTGAAACAATAATATGGGCGAGTGGTGCTATCCGAGTGGAACGAGGATATGAGGAATCTCAAAAAACCAATTTCGCCTGTATGAATGGTAAATTGAAACAATAATATGGGCGAGTGGTGCTATCCGAGTGGAACGAGGATATGAGGAATCTCAAAAAACCAATTTCGCCTGTATGAATGGTAAATTGAAACAATA
>CALUWF010000032.1 GCA_944324405.1 Candidatus Gastranaerophilales bacterium
TCACGGGCCTGTGGCGCAGCGGTAGCGCAGGGGACTCATAATCCCTTGGTCGTGGGTTCGAATCCCTCCGGGCCCATTTTTAATTTATCGCAGGATAGACATATGAGTTATTTTACCGGTTCATATATAGTAACGGCAGTCGGTTTGGTGCTTGCTTATCTGTGGGGCGAGCATGTACACAGCGGTACGGGACTTGAATGTATTTTTATTGCTCTTGTATTAAGCGTTCTTGAGGTTAGTCTGTCGTTTGATAATGCGGTTGTTAACGCTGCTCGTCTTGAAAAGATGTCGCCAAAATGGCAGCACAGATTTTTAACATGGGGTATAATTATTGCAGTTTTTGGTATGCGTTTTTTATTCCCAATTCTTGTCGTGTCTATCTTTGCAAGAGTCGGACTCGTTGAGGTTGCCAACATGGCGTTGACAAATGCCGATAAATACGCTCATTATCTACATGTATCTCATCCTCCGATTGTAACTTTTGGCGGAACATTTCTTATGATGTTGTTTTTGTCTTATTTCTTTAATCCAACTAAACAAATACATTGGATAAAAGGATTTGAACATAAACTCGCCTCTCTTGGCGATTTAAGGGGTATACAGGTCGCGCTGACCCTTATTTTATTATATGCGGTAAATAATTTCCTTCCCGAACAAATTAAGACAGAAGTGCTTATTGCGGGTATTTGGGGTGTTATTATTTATCTTTTAATTGACGGTTTCACGCACATGCTTGAAAAACGCGCAGAGAGCATGCCTGTTTGTGCTTCAAATTCAGGCCTTGGTTTAAAAAGCAGCTGTTTTGCAGGTTTTTTATATCTTGAATTAATCGATGCTTCTTTTTCGTTGGATGGCGTTTTAGGTGCCTTTGCACTGAGTAAAGATATTTTAATTATAACAATAGGCTTATCAATAGGTGCGATGTTTGTTCGTTCGTTAACGATAATGCTTGTCGAGAAGAAAACCCTTGCGCAGTATATTTACCTTGAACACGGCGCACATTGGGCAATCGGGGCACTTTCTTTTATTATGCTTTTCTCAACAATCAAAGAAGTTCCCGAAGTTGTAACGGGGCTTTTGGGTCTTGCTTTTATTGTCGCTGCGTTTATTTCATCGTTGATACACAATAAAAATCAATCCAAATTGTAAATTGGGTATTCTTTTTTGAGACGTCTTATGAGCTCTAAATCTACACTTTGACAGTGTGCACATTCGTTGTTTTGTGCGTTGTAAAGTATTTTGCCCTCCGGATTTACAATCATTGAATTTCCGATTGAATACAGATATGCATTGCCGCTGCCAACCAAATTTGAAGTTACAAAACACACAAGATTTTCTGCGGCACGTGTTATATTAAAAGCTCTCCAACAGTTTATAAAATCAGCGGTGTCACTCGGATTATTAGTGCTCAACACTGACCATGCCGAAGGGGAAACAATAATTTCCGCGCCCATTTTAATTAGTGTTTTGTATAAAAGCGGGTACCTGATATCAAAACAGATACTCATTCCGACGCGCGCAAAGTCAAATTCCGCAACAACGGGTGTTACGCCGGCGGTAATGGTTTTGCCTTCATTTCCGCCAAGATAGTTATAAAGATGTATTTTTCTGTATTTATTTACTATTTCCCCATGCCTGTTAATTGCATAAGAAGTGTTATAGAGTTTGCCGTTTTGTGCCTTTTCAATTATTGTTCCGCAAATTATATTTGTCGAAAATTGGCGGGCAAGCTCACAAAAATAAGCTATTACGCCTGATTTATTTTCTTCTTCCGGATTTTCAACAAAACTTATATCATCAATTCCTGTTGAAAAAAATTCGGGCAAAACTACAAGATCCAAACCTTCTTTTGAATTATCGCTTATAAACTGCCCCGCTTTGTTGCAATTATACATTTTATCCCCAATTTTTGGGTTCATCTGTATATTTAAAATATTTGCTCTTGTCATTTCATCTCCCGTTTTTTATTTATCATACTATATATTTTTTAAGTTGTATAATTAAATTGTTTAAGGAGGTTTTATGCTGACCTACACTGAGGATTTGATAAAAAGAGATTTGGAGCACATCTGGCACCCTTGTTCTCAAATGAAAGATTACGAGGAACTTTCCCCGATTATTATAAAAAGCGGCAAGGGCATTAATCTTTATTCGTATGAAGGCAAAAAATATATCGATGTTGTAAGTTCGTGGTGGTGTAATCTTCTCGGGCACTGCAATGAAAGGATTTCAAATGCAGTTAAAAAACAGCTTGATACTTTAGAACATGTTATTTTTGCTAATTTTTCCCATATTAAAGCAATAGAACTCAGTGAATTGCTTTGTGAAGTCTTGCCAAAAGGACTTGAAAAATTTTGTTTTACGGATAACGGCTCATCTGCTATTGAAGCAGCGATGAAGATGAGTTTTCAATATCATTATCAAACTGCGAACCCTCAAAAAACGCGTTTTATGGCACTAACCGACGCATATCACGGTGAAACGATAGGCGCCCTTTCAGTCGGAGGAGTTGATTTATATTCAGAAATCTATAAACCGGTACTGCTTGATGTTATAAGAGTTCAGGGCCCCGATTGTTACAGGTGTCCGTGCGGTTTAAATTGTAAAAACTGTGATGCTCAATGTATAAAATTTGCGCGCGAAGAATTCGTTAAATACGGCAACAATACTTGCGCAATTGTAATCGAACCTCTTGTGCAGGCTGCCGCAGGCATGAAGATATACCCTCCGGTATACCTTAAAAAGCTGCGTGCACTTTGTGATGAATACAATGTTCATTTAATAGCGGATGAAATTGCAACAGGGTATGGCAGGACGGGTAAAATGTTTGCCTGCGACCATGCCGGAATTTCCCCCGATATTATGTGTCTGTCGAAGGGATTAACAGGCGGATATATGCCGATGGCTCTTGCAATTACAACAAAGAAAATTTATGACGCTTTTTATGCTCCATATCTTGAGGGTAAAGCGTTTATGCACTCTCACACATATAGCGGAAATCCTCTTGCATGTGCCGCTGCGTGTGAAGTTTTAAAAATTTTAAAAGAAGAAAATATTTTAGAACAAGCTGCGATTAAGGCAAAATACTTTAACCAAAAAATAACTGAAAAATTTTCAAATCATAAGCATGTCGGTGACATCCGCTCAATAGGGCTGATTAATGCTATTGAACTTGTCAAAGATAAAAATACCAAAAAAAGCTTTGATTACAGATTGAGAACGGGGTATCAAATATATAAAAAGGCCCTTGAAAAAGGTGTAATGCTGCGTCCTCTCGGCGACGTTATTTATTTTAATCCTCCTTTGATTATAGAAAAAGAAGATATGGATTATGTAATAAATGCTGCATATGATTGCCTTGTTGATGTTATAGGCTAGCAAATTTTTTCTTTGAGCGGTTTTGTAAGATTTGCCACCATTTAACACTATAAAGGAATTTTTTATGCATATTAATCCGATTAGCTTATACAATACCCAGTTTTATCCGCATAATAAACAAAATAAGACATTAAAACAAAATAAAATTCAAATTAAAAATTTAAAGATGCCTAATTATGCCCACTATGTCAGTTTTTGCGGCGGGAGCAGCATTAATCTTGCCCAAAGTGTTAAAAATCTTGACAGTTTAAGTGTCCAAAACGGTAAAGAGGAAGGAGAAAAATTTCCGCCGAATATCCATGCAAAAGCTTTAGATATTATAAAAAGCGGTAATCCCGAAGACTTGACCCTTGTTGATATACATAAAGATCACTACGCACTTCTTAATGATTGCTATGATTTAGATGATGCAAAAGAGTTATTTGACGAATTCAAAAATGTTTTGTCAGATAAAGACGTAGAATTTGCAAAAGAATCGTTTGGCTCAAAGGTGAAAAGCGGTGATGTTGAAAACTTTAATAAAGATGAAGATTTAGCCTTGCAGCTTTTAAAATTATACTGGGCGCAAGGGTTTTCATTGACCGACCTAAAGAAATACTGTGGTGTAAATTTGCACCATACTATGAATAAACTAAATATTCCCTTGATGGACAGGGAATACGCCCATGTATTAAAATTTTCAGACAGGGAATACAACGAGCGTCTGACACAAGAGATGGCCAGAAAAAGATTTGAGTCAATGGACAGACGTTCGCAAGAAGCAGATGGAGAGCCCGTTTATATAGCGCGCGGCCCGTTAAGCGAACAGCATAAAAAGCACATATCTGAAGGCTTGGTAAAATATTACGCGCAGCATCCGGACAAGGCACTTGAAAAATCAAAAAGGCAGCAAGAGTATTATGAAAATAATCCCGAGCAAAAGGAGCTGTTGAGCAAAGTTATGCTGTATGCATGGAATAATACTCAAGAAGGAAGGAGTATTAAAAAGCATCTTGTTAAATTCTTTGCTAAAAATAAAGTGAAAATTGATGAAAGTGTATTTGCCGGCGACAGCGATAAAATGACCGGCGCTCAGCAGAAATTATTCGGGCAATTTTGGAAAATTAACGGCTGGGCAAGAGATAAATTTTCGATTGCGGTCAAAAAAGGCTGGGAATATAACAAAGAAATTGCCCCTAAAACCCAAATGCAAAATTTTAACCCAAATGACATAACCCAAGCTTGCCTTCTGCCAAAAAGTTATGTCAGATTGGCAATTGATACATTTGCTTCCAAGGGTCTTTCAAGCGATATTATTAAAATCATGAATGCTTATTTGAAGGATAAGAGAAGTCTTAGCAAGGATGAACTCGTCATGGCCTCTCTTGCGTTAAATGAAATTGCAAAACATTTGTCAGAAAATAACTCTTATTTTGCGGATTTTATGGTAGATGTGCAATCAGGAGCGGTAATGTCAATTAAAAATGAAATTCAACAAAATACCCTGCCTAAGCACCTCTTGGTAAATAAGGATTTTATCAATGCCGTTTATGCTAATATGTGTGATGTTTTCTATGGATTTGGTAAGACTGAGGGCACTTTGCGTACGGTAAGCGGCAATGATATTTCTAACCTTATGAATATCGTATGTCAGCTTGCAGTGTTTCATAAAGAGCCTGATTTTGTTGATTATTTCGAGCAAAAACTGGATGAATGCTACAATTTGTTCCTGTTTGATGAGCCGGAGCGCAGTTTAAAGCTGCGGCAATTTTTGCATGTCGAATAAATGCTACGGATGATGCATATATTTAATTTTTTAATTGACAGTGTAAAATAAAATACTTTAAAATACTGTTAGAGTTTCCGTGCTTTTCGGCATGGTATGGGGAGTATGAAAGTGAAAATTAATTTAACAAGGAAACAATGGGGATTTGTTGTATTGCTTATTATAATTGTCCCTATTATCTATAATAAAACTGCGGGTTTTGTAACAGGGGTAATTCAAAAGCGCGCCATGATGATGCCAAAAGAAGTTGAAGTTGACACCCCTCATATAAAAGAGGTTAATGTAAGTGCAGAGGCAACCGGACGGGTTGAGGCAAAGTATTCTGTTGACCTTATTGCAAGAGTTTCCGGCTTTTTGATAAAAAAATATTTTAACGAGGGTGATTTTGTTAAAAAAGGACAAACTCTTTTTCAGATTGACCCGCGTGAATTTCAAATCGAAGTTAACAATGCGCAGGCTACTGTTAATCAGTATAGCGCACTTTTAAAGAATGCACAGCAAGAATTAAACCGTGCAAATGCTCTTATAAAAGAGGATTTAATCAGCCGTTCGGATGTTGATCAGAGCCTTGCGACAAGAAACCAAAATAAAGCATTATACGACGCCGCAAGACAGCAGTTGGAGCTTGCAAAAGTAAATCTTAGCTATACCACAATTAAATCCCCAATAAACGGCAGAATAGGAAAAGTTAACATAACAGAGGGTAATTACGTTACCCCCACATCGGGTTCCCTTGTAAACATTGCAAGTATAAGCCCTGTATATGTCACCTTTAGCTTAAAAAGCGATGATTTTGTAAAGTTGCTAAGGGCAAGTGACAGATTTAACGATGTGATTGTAAGAGTGCAGTTTGGCGGCGGTGATTGGTACAATAAAACGGGCAAGATTAACTTTGTGGATAACAAAATAGATAAAGACTCGGGCTCTGTTTTGATGCGCGCAGTATTTGAGAATGAAAAAAGCTGGCTTATGCCGGGTGATTATATGAAGGTTGAGCTTGTTGCGCCCAAAAAGGTTAAATTCGTTACGGTTCCTCAGTCCTGCACAAAGGGCGATGCCATGAGCGGTTACTATGTTTGGACTGTTAAGGACAATAAAGCAGTAAAAACAAACATAAAAGTATCGGATGATATTGAAAACAATTGGGTCGTAGACAGCGGTCTTAATATGAATGACACTGTTGTTGTATCCGGTACACAAAACATTGCGGCCGAAGGACAAAAACTTAAAATTATCAAAAAAGAGCACAACGAGAATGAGCAGGAACAGACGGAAAGTAATTAGAGATGAAGCAGATATTTGACAAAGAAAAACTATTTTTCTTTATAAGAAAACCGAGGTTTGCACTTGTTATTTCCGTGTGTATAGTAATCCTGGGTTTAATTTCAATAATGAGCCTAAAACAGGAAAGTTATCCCGATGTTACTCCTCCGCAGGTTCGCGTAAGCGCTTCTTATCAAGGTGCAAGCGCCGAGGTTATTGAATCTTCGGTTGCAACTGTTCTTGAAAATAAATTAAACGGTGTCGAAGATTTAACTTATATGACATCCACATCTAATGACGGCAGTTATTCTCTTACCCTTTATTTTAAAGTGGGTTCGGATAAAAATATAAATCTGATGAATGTTCAAAACAGAATTCAGCAGGTGCAATCGCAATTGCCTGAGGATGTCCAGAGAACGGGTGTTACGGCAATTAGCCGTTCATCGGGCTCCGGTGCCGTTATCCTTACTCTTTATCCGGAATCCGGCGATTGGACTCAATTAGACCTTACAAACTACGGTTCAATTTATATTAAAGATGAGCTAAAGCGTGTAGAAGGTGTTGCGGATGTCAGTGTATTCGGCGGCGGCAATTATTCCATGAGAATTTGGCTCGATCCGCAAAAAATGGCCGGCTTAAATGTCTCGGTGAGCGAAGTGCAAAATGCTATAACAAGCCAAAATACCCAGGTAACGACAGGTGCTCTCGGACAGTTGCCCACAGATTCAAAGAGAGCCTTGCAAATTACACTTAAAACCGAAGGCAGACTTGTTGACGTCGAACAGTTTGAAAATATAATTATCCGTTCAAATTCTGACGGCTCAAACGTTAAAATAAAAGACATTGCACGAGTTGAACTCGGTGCGGAGTCTTATTCGAATTTGGGTCTTGTAAACGGCAAGCCCTCGGCAGTTGTCGTAATATCACAATTACCGGATGCTAACGTAATCAACCTTTCAAATGCGGTAAAGGAAAAAGTAAACGAGCTTAATTCACGCCTTACCAACGGAATTAAGATTTTGTATGTAAAAGATGATGCGGATTTTATCCATGAATCCATGAAAGAGGTTGAATTTACAATATTTTTAACCGCTTTTATCGTCGTTGTAATCATATTTTTGTTTTTGGGCGATGCTTTTGCAACGCTTGTCCCCTGTATTACAATCCCTGTATCACTTGTAGGTACATTTTTTGCGCTTAAAGCGCTTGGCATGTCGATAAACTTACTCTCTTTGTTTGCGTTGGTACTCGCGGTCGGCGTGGTTGTAGACGATGCTATTGTTGTTATTGAAAACGTCAACAGGCACATAAAAGAAGGTAAATCTGCAATTATTGCGACTCAGCTTACGATGCAGGAAGTCGGTTCTGCTCTTGTTGCAATGGCTCTTGTACTTATGGCAGTATTTGTTCCGATTGTCTTTATGGGCGGTATGACGGGAGTTATGTATAAACAATTTGCAGTTTGTATCGCCGTATCAATTGCAATCTCGGCATTGTGCGCACTTACCCTTTCTCCTGCAATGTGTTCACATTTTTTGGGCAGGCATGATGAAAACAAAGAAGGTTTTGGAATTACAAAACATCCGCATTTTAAAGCCTTAAAAGAGTATCTTGCAAAAAATACGTCCGTTATTGTCCACAAGTTTAACGAATATTTCCAAAAACTTGAAGATTTCTATATGGAATACGTTAAAAAATTCGTATACAATAAACGTCTTGTGGTTATTTTCTATATCGGTATTGTAGCCCTTACCCTTTTTTGTTTCAAAACTATTTCCACAGGTTTCATTCCGGATGAAGACCAAGGTATGTTATTGGCAAGTATAACCCTCCCTGATGGTGCTTCCTTGCAGAGAACAGAAGATGTTTCAAGAAAATTTACGGAGCAAATTAAAGATATAGAAGGAATTAACGCCGAAAAATTGACCGTTTTTGGCGGCGACGGCGCCACAAACCAATCTACCGTCATTATTCAGTTGAACGAGTATAAAGACAGAAGAATTAATGCTCTTGATTGGATTATAAGAAAGGTTCAAGGAAAACCTACCGATTTATCACACGTTGCAATTTTAAACCAAGTCCGTGCCGTTGCCGCAAATACAAAAGAAGCTTCCATAGTCGCATTTTCACCTCCGGCAATTATGGGGATGAGCATGATGGGCGGTTTTGAATTTCAAATGCTCTCTCAGGGTGAATACACAGCTCAAGAGCTTGAAAGCTGGGCGCAAAGGCTTGTTGCAGCAGCAAACCAAAATCCCGCCCTTTCAAGTGTATATACTTCATTCCAGGCAAATGTGCCGCAATACATAGTTGAAATTGATTATGAAAAGGCAATGGCACAAAATATTGATTTGCAAGAATTGTATTCAACTCTATCTTCAACACTCGGTACAAGATATGTTAATGACTTTAACAAATACGGCCGTGTATTTAAAGTTCAAATGCAGGCCGAAAGCCGCTTCAGAGATAAAGCAACCGATCTTTCGGGAATTTATGTCAAAAATAAAAACGGTGTTATGGTGCCAATTTTATCCGTTGTCAGCCTAAGGCAAACGGTGGGTACCGCTTCAATTTCAAGGTATAACCAGTATCAGTCGGTTCAAATCCAGGGGCAGCAGGCTGCGGGTAAAAGTTCCGGTGACGCTATGAACGCTATGGAGCAGGTTGCTCGCGAGACTCTTCCTTCCGATATGACATTTGACTGGTCAGGTACATCTGCACAAGAGCGTGAGGCATCGGGGCAGACCGTTATGGTTGTGGGTATGGCTCTTATATTTGTGTATCTGTTTCTGGTTGCCCTATATGAAAGTTATACAATTCCTGTTGCGGTACTTTTGATTTCTCCTATTGCGGCACTTGGCGCCCTAATATTTCAGATGATGATTAACCAATCATTTGATATATACTCTCAGGTCGGCATGATTACGCTTATAGGCCTTGCCGCAAAACAGTCAATTTTGATTGTTGAATTTGCAAAAGAAGAGCATGAGAAAAACGGGCTGAGCGTAAAAGAAGCTGCCATTAAAGCCGCTCAATTGAGGTTTAGGGCAATTATGATGACTGAGCTTGCATTTATTTTGGGTGTCTTACCAATGATTTTTGCGCAAGGTGCCGGTGCAAATTCAAGAATATCTGTCGGTTCTACGGTTTTTGGCGGTATGATTGCTGCATGTACAATAGGTGCGGTTTTAACGCCCGCATTTTACGTTCTTGTACAGGAATTTGTTGATAAGTTCCCTAAAAAAGAAATTACACAAAAGGATTTGGAGTATTAAAAATTCAATGAAAAAACTATTTTCTTCTTTTATGATATTTTTCTTGCTGGCCTTTAATATTCAAGGTGTGTATGCTTTTTTTCTGTTTAAGAAAAATAAGAGCGCAAATACTCAGCAAGAAGTTCAAACCGTACAGGAAAATAGTACAGCCGTTCAGGATAATTCCGTAAGCAATGAAACACAAGGCGCGCAAAATGCTGTAAATGTTGATATTAATAATACTTCCAAAAATGATGTAAAGAATGAAAAGCGCGGATTTTTCAATTTCACCTCAAAGAAAAATAAGGATAAAAACAATGCCGCAAAGGATGATGAAGAGCAAATTCATATTGTTGAGCCCGAGAAAAAGCCAAAAAAAATAACAAAAAGATGGCTTAAAAAAGAGGCTAAAAAAGAATCAAAAAGAAAAGCGAGAAGCGACAAAGCAAGAAGAGAATCCACAAAAGAAGCGGAGGGAATGTATGAAACAAAATTCCCCGCTATAAATTCAAGGATTGAATACACACAGATGAATGGCGAAGTTACACTCAGTGACTGTATCAAGTTGGCTTTGTCAAATCACCCCGCAATAGTTTCGGCAATTAGCAATGCACAAATATACGAATCAAGAATCGGTCAAGCTTGGTCGGCATATTTTCCGACAATTAGCGCAGGCGCAAGTTATTCAAGAAATGACATGTTAAATACCATGGGTAATAATGCCTATATGCGTATGATGAGCCAGCGATACAATATGTTTTACGTTCCTACAATAAGTGCTAATATGCTGCTTTTTGATTTTGGTAAAACAAAGGCAAATGCGGATGTTGCAAGAAGAACATATGAATCTTCACGCTATGATGCGGAAACAAGCATTGAAAGTGTTATCTATAATGTAAAAGTCGCTTATTATAATATGCTCTTTGCTCAGGCGCAAAAGATAGTATATGAAGATACTGTAAAGGATTATGAATTACAGCTAAAACAAGCGCAGGCTTATTATAATATAGGCAAAAAAGCTAAAATTGACGTTACAACGGCACAGTACAACCTTGGTAACGCTAAAGTAAATCTTATTAAGGCAAAAAACACTCTTGAGCTTGCGGCTGTTGAATTGGCTAATGCTGTAGGTATACCTGAACTTGAGGGTGTCGTCCTTAAAGATAAGCTGAATACAAAAATGTATGATGTTAATTTTCCGGATTTAATTAAAGTTGCCGTTGAATCACGCCCTTCGCTTCTTTCCGCTAAAAAGAGAATGGATGCTGCCGAACTTAATATAAGAGGGGCAAAACGTGCATTTGCTCCGGACTTATCGGCATTTGCGTCTTATGACCATGGCGGCAGACAAATTGACAGTGATTACGGTTATCAATTCGGCGTACAGTTTAATTATACTTCTTTGAATTTAATGTCCCTTAAAAAGCAGCTTGATGAGGCTAATGCAAGCTATAAAAAATGCGCCGCTGATTATGAACAGGAAAAACAGAATGTTTACCTTGAAGTAAAAAGCGCCTATATCAGCCTTTTAAATTCACATGACAGTCTTGGCGTTGCAAAACTTGCCCTTCAACAAGCAAAAGAGCAACAGTATCAAGCCTTTAGGCGATATCAGGTTGGCCTGGGTAATGCAATAGAATTTAAAGATGCTGAAAATACGTATCTAAATGCACAATTGAGCTACTATTCCAATCTGCTGGATTACAACGTTAACGCAGCAGAGCTTGAAAGGGTAATCGGTGCGCCCGTGAAGGAAACAAATATAGATTTGTAAAAATCTTTATTCGCTTAGCCATTCGCCCATTCTGACATAGCCTGAGATATCGGAATAGCCTGAGCTTCCAGGTTTATATGTTCGTTCCTGAACTCTGTCTGATGAGTTACCCTCGATTGTATGTATTGTGCCGTCTGCATCCACGCTTACGATGATGCCGGTGTGTGATGAGCCGTTGTTCTTTTGTATCATTATATCACCTGCTTGCGGTGTATAGCTGCCCTTTTCGGAATAATAGCCGGCGGCTTTAGCGTCGTTCATAATGCCCGACACGCTTGCGTCGTATCCGAATGTTCCTGCGTTATCTGAATTTTGTCCGGCGCCGTAGAGCCATGATACAAAGCTTGCACACCAAGGTTGATTATTGGCTACACCGTTTCTGTATTTTGCAATTTCTGCGCCGTCATTGTTGCCGGTGAGCTCGTATACTCCTTTTTCAAGTTCGCCCATTGCAAGTGCGAGTGCGTCCTGTACTACTTTGGAGCCGGTTATTGATTCTGCCTTACCGGTTCTTTCCCCAATCTCTTTTTGACACTCTATTGCTTCTTCTCTTTTGGCTCTTATCTGCTCGTCAATTTCTGCTACATCCTCATCTCTTTGTGTTTCTATCTGAGTTATAGCTTCTTTTATTTCTTGCATTTGTTTTGCAATTTCAGGGTTTTGTTTTTCTATTTCTTCCTGTATTTGTGCAAGTTCTTCTTCTTTTTGAGCTTTAAGTTCTTCTTCTTCCGCTTTAGCGGCTTTTGTTTCTTCTATTGTCTTATCTAATTCTTCTATTTCTTTTTCAAGCTCACTAATTCTTGCTTCTATTTCATTTTTTCTTTCTTGGTTTGCTGCATTTACTTCTTCATCATCTGTATTTGTATCAAGTGATGCAAGTTCTGATTCAAGACCTGCTTTTTCACTTTCACATGTATGTTTTTGTGATTCAGCTTCTGATATTTGAGCAGAATACTCACTTATATTCTTATCACATTCTTGTATTTCATTTTGTTTATCAGAGTAATCTTCTCCTAATTGTCCGAGCTTTTCTTTATTATCTTCTATAACTTTATCAAGCTCTTCATTCTTTGCGTCAATTTCAGACTGTGCGGTATCAATTACTTCCTGTCTTTTTTCTTCAAGTTCCGGGATTTCTTTGTTTTCTATATTTTCCAATCTTTCTTTTGTTGAGTATTCTTCTTGGCTTGATATAGTTGAACCGTTAGCGGTTTGGGAACCGTAATTTTTATAGTTGCTGCCGCCAATGTTTGCGCTGTAACTTTCCATTGCAGCCCTATTTGACTCTTGTACGTCAATTTTTCCGGCTTCCACAAGTGCATCAAAGTTATCAAGTATTTTTGAATACGCCAATGAATTTAGCATGTAGCTAAGGTCGTAGGAAGAAATATCTTCTTCATCTCCGTCAACCGATGACATTCCTTTTATTTCATTGTCATCTATTATGCCGTTTCCGTCTTCGTCAAGATATTCAAAGACATCTTCGGCGCCTGCACTTTTGATACTTTGGTAAAATATGCTGTCGCTGCCTTCAATATTGAGTCCGCTTTCAATCTTGCCCATGAAAGTATCAATATCTGCACCGGCAAATATGCTTGCATCTATTGAAAAATTACCAACCGGCTGCGTTGTTGCATTGCCTGTATTTATTGTTGCCAGCTTTGCATTAATGGTTTCACCGAGTTTTGCTAAAAATGAATTTAATGACATATCTACTCCAATGTTATATATTTATATAAAAAATATATTATTGGTATATATGCCAATTTTTTAAAAATTGTTACAAAACTTTACACTAAACCGGAATAAATACGTGATATTCAGCATCCCTATCAGTCATCTGAGTTGTTATATGGTCGCTTGACTCTCTGCCGTCACCAAGTGCAATTGATATATGGCCCCATTCGTTTCCGGGGCTTTGATCCCAAACTACAATTGCACCGGCAGGAAGTGTTTTAAGTTCTTCTCTTGATACGCTTACTTCTTGGAATTGCGAGGCTATATCTTCGTATCCCGCAACTTTACCTTGAAGCGCTTCTATTGCCTCATAGGCACCGGAGAACGACAGCCTTTTTCCAAAATAACCGGTTTCCTGTAGCGAGTCATTAACACCTGCAAGACACCATCCGGTTGTACCTCTTACACTAAGGGCATTTTGGGCAAGAGCCTCGCCTTTTTGTGCGTCATATCCTGCAAATGGGCCTGATTGAGCAAGGCCTTTCTTTTCCCCAATCTCTTTTTGACACTCTATTGCTTCTTCTCTTTTGGCTCTTATCTGCTCGTCAATTTCTGCTACATCC
>CALUWF010000033.1 GCA_944324405.1 Candidatus Gastranaerophilales bacterium
TTCGGAGGATCAGGAGGAGGGGGAGGAGGAGTTGTTGATGATTCCTTTGAACTCGGATCAGGAGGTTCAGGGTCTTCTGGATATCTGAGGATAAGATGGGATGCAAGCGAACAAGAATAACACCTGTACATTGAAAACAAAAACTAATTTAACTTCGGAAAATACATACAAAAAAATAATAAAATTTGTGCATAAACAGTGTACAAATTTTACAAACAGTTTTTCATTTTCGTGGGTGCGCTCCAGTATAATTATACACGCACCCCTTTTTTTATTTCAAAAAAATTAAACAATCTCGTTTTTAATCAGTTCTTCTTTGATTTTATCAAGTCCTGATTTTATAATACGCGAAATTCTCGAAGGGGAAATTGAAAACTCATCTGAGAGTTCATGGAGCTTTTTTTCTTTAAAGAATTTTGACTCAATGAGCTCTCTTTCGCGCCTTGGCAGGGTGGAAACAGCTTTTTTAATGGCAGCTGAGATTTGTTCAAATTCGCATGTTTCCTCGGGATTTTTTCTTAAATCCTTAACTTCATATGGCTTATCGTTGTCAAGCATTTCATCGGTAGAGAGAATTGTTCGGTATATCGCTTCGCGAATTTCGTTTGCCTGCGCCTCGCTTTCCTTGGCGTTCTGGCGTACGCCATGCCAGCGGTAGCGGCGCCTTAGTTCGTTTCTGATTGCCCATTTTATTGCGGTTGAAAGATAAGACTCATTATAAGCCCCCTTCTCTTCCTGTGAACACAAAATATCAACAGTTTGAATGCCAATATTTACAAGTTCGTCAAATTCAATTAAGTGTTGCGATGATACACTTTTATACTCCACCTTGGCAATTTTGTTTATAAGGTCAAGATAGCTCCTCAGTTTGACGTTTTTTTCTATTTTGTGTTTAATGTTTTCCATCTTTATCTACCAGAGTAATTATAATAACAAAAAATCACATTTTGTCACTATTTTTTTAATAAAAATTTTATGTAATCTTATTAAAACTTTGTATATACTTGTATATATTATAATACAGATATTTAACATTTGTAACATTTTTTGTTGACTTTGTATTTTGTTTTATATATCTTAATCTTGTACCCAAGACAGTCGGTGCTTAAGCTTAATATCCGACCCAGGTAACGAAAAAGTTAATATGCTCTTTTTGTTATTGTTTTGCGTACAAATGTATTCGCAAAACTTTTTTAGTTTTGGCGAAATCCCTTTAGAAAGGAGCACGTTAAATGTCAACAAAGGCTTTTAAAAACGAAAAAATCGAGCATTTTAAAAAGCAGTTTGAACAGGCAAAAGTTGCTATTGTTACAGATTATCGCGGTTTAACCGTAGAAGAAATAACAGAGCTTCGTCGTTCATTGCAAAAAGAAAATGCAGATTATACCGTTACTAAAAACACTTTGTGTAAAATTGCTTCCAAGGGAACAAATTTTGAAGCTGTTGAATCGCTTATGAAAGGCCCAAACGCCATTGCTTTCGGATTTGGCGATGAAGTGAGCGCGGCAAAAGTTGTAGCTAAATTCATCAAAGAAAATAAAAAAGGCGAAATTATAGGCGGTGTGTTGGACGGTAAACTTCTAAGCGCTCAAGAAGCTCAACAGCTTGCAAAAATGCCCTCCAGAGAAGAACTTTACGCAAAAATTCTCGGCTCTATCAACTCTCCTGCATCAGGCATTGTTTACAGCGTAAACGGTGTTATGAGCGCGTTAGTTAGAGCAATTGACGCCGTTGCAAAACAAAAAGCGTCATAGATTTACAAAAATAATTATTGAAAGGATAAAAAAATGAGCAACGTAGAAACAATTTTAGAATCAATTGAAAAATTAACTCTTATTGAAGCAGCTGAACTCGTAAAAGCAATGGAAGAAAAATTCGGCGTATCAGCAGCAGCTCCCGTAGCAGTTGCAGCAGCAGCTCCCGCAGCAGGCGCAGCAGCAGAAGGCGGCGCTGAAGAAGCAAGCGAAGTAACAGTAGTTCTCGCTTCCGCAGGCGCTAACAAAATCCCCGTACTTAAAATCGTTCGCGAAATCACAGGTCTTGGCTTAAAAGAAGCAAAAGACTTAGTTGACGGCGCACCTAAACCGATTAAAGAAAACGTTAAAAAAGAAGAAGCTGCCGAAATGAAGAAAAAACTTGAAGAAGCAGGCGCTACTGTTGAATTAAAATAAGTAATCCCGCTAAATATCAGGTTTAAAGCCAAAGCCGCCTTTTGGGCGGCTTTTATAATTTTTGCAACAAAATAATCTTACAATTGCTTTTTGTATACTTTTTTTGTTTGTGAGATAATCAAATTATGAAAGAAGAGCAAACAAAAATAAAAGTCGCATTCCCGCATATGGGAACAATATATGTCGCCTGGGCGGCTGCACTTAAAAAAATGGGCGTTGAACCTTATATTCCGCCCTACACAAGCAAACGCACGCTTTCATTAGGCACAAAAAATTCGCCCGAGGCAATATGCCTGCCTTATAAATTAATTCTTGGCAATTTTATAGAGGCAATTGAGGGCGGGGCGGATTATGTCGCAATGATTACATCTCCGGGGATTTGCAGACTGGGCGAATATGGCAAAAATATCAAAACTGTGCTTGAAGATTTAGGATATCATGCAAATTATATAGAGCTTTCGCTCTACGATGGTTTTAAGGGTATGTATGATTTTCTTGTAAATCTTACCGGCTCAAAAAATCTTATACAAATTATGCGCGCGATAAATATTGCGGTAAGAAAAGTTTTTGCAATGGACGAACTGCAAAATTTTCTCTCTTATCACAGAGCGCGCGAAATAAATTTCGGCGACAGCGAAAAAGCATATAAGAAAGCGTTAAAATATGTGATGGACGCAAATTCATCCCATGAACTTAAGAAGGCGCTTAAAAAAGGTTTAAGAGAGATTTCAACGGTTAAAATTGATCCTAAACGTGAGGTTTTAAGGGTGGATTTAACGGGCGAAATTTATGTTGTACTGGATGAATTTGCAAACCAAAATATTGAGCGCGAGCTCGGCAAATTAGGCGTGCAGGTGCGCCGCAGCCTCACTGTGGGCGGTTTTTTAAAAGACGCAATAATTCCAAAAATGTGCAAACGTGGTGAAACACACCTTGAGCGCGCATATCGTATGGCAAAGCCCTATTTAATGCGTGACATAGGCGGTGATGCGCTTGAATGCATAAGTGATGTTATGTATGCGCAGGAAAAAGGCACAGACGGACTTATCCACGTTTCGCCATTTACCTGTATGCCCGAAATTATGTCGCAAAATATTTTCCCCAAAATGAGGGAAGATGTTAATATACCTATTTTAAGCCTCATTATGGATGAGCAAACGGGAAAAGCAGGATATATTACGCGGCTTGAGGCTTTTGTAGATTTAATGCGAAGAAAAAAACGCCGCGCACAAAGCGAAAATATGCAAACACAGAAAGAAGCCGCTTTAAAATAAAATTAGCCCCTTGAACTCTTTAAACATTTGCACAAAGTGGTATAATTTTCTTATGTTTGATAATTTGGCACAAAAAAAGCCTGTTTTGGAGATTAAAAATTATACCCTCGGTCTTGAAATTGACGGCAGGTTTTTTAAGGTGCTTGATGATATAAATTTTTCTTTCTATGGCGGGAAAATCCACGCAATTGTGGGTGAGTCGGGCTGCGGGAAAACAATGAGCGTTATGAGCGTTCTTAAGTTGCTGCCCAAAAATTCAAAAGTGCTCGGCGGAGAAATAATATTTGAAAACCAAAATATACTTAATTACGGCGAAAAACAAATGCGCCAAATAAGGGGAAGAAAAATTGCGCTTATTCCGCAAGACCCAATGACAAGCCTAAATCCGCTTTATACTGTCGAAAATCAGCTTCTTGAAGTTATTATGCTGCACAGAAACATATCAAAAGAGCAGGCGCAAAAAGTCGCAATAGAAACTCTTGAGAGTGTTGAATTTAAAGATGCAAAAAACAGAATAAAAGCTTACCCGCACGAGCTCTCGGGCGGAATGAAGCAAAGAGTAATAATAGCTATGGCGCTTGCGGCACACGCGGATATTTTAATTGCCGATGAACCTACAACGGCGCTTGATGTTACAATTCAGGCGCAAATTTTAAAATTGCTTGAAAAAATAAAAGAGCAGGGAAAAACAATTATTCTAATCACCCATGATTTAGGTGTTGTCGCACAATACAGCGATGATATTTCAATAATGTATTTGGGACATATTGTTGAACGTGCAGCAACGGAAGAGCTTTTCAAGTATCCGCGCCACCCCTACACAAAAGCTTTGATTGAAGCTCTGCCGGTTAAAAAAGGCAAAAAGCTTAAAAACATTAAAGGACAGCCCGCGCCGATTAGCGAAATAATACCGGGGTGCCCGTTTAACCCGCGCTGCGAGCGTGCGGATGATAATTGTCGTACTAAGATGCCGGAGCTTAAAAATATTTTTAACAGCAATGTTGCCTGTTATCATCCTTATTAGTTGATTATTTTTTTTGTTTGTAATATTTTAATATCAAAAGGTTTATTTAAAATTCGTATGGCAGTTATGCCAGCCCGTGCCAATAGGGGTAGAAGATAAACCTTTAGAGTAGAAAATAACTGAAAGGATTTTAAACTATGGCAACAGCAACTTTGGTTGAATTACTTGACGCAGGTGTACACTTTGGACACCAAACTCAAAAATGGAACCCGAAAATGAAACCGTACATTTTTGGTGCAAAAAACGGCATTTATATTCTTGATTTGAGAAAAACTTCCGATAAATTGGATGAAGCTTATGAAGCGGTACGTGAAATGGCTGCAAGAGGGAGAAACATACTTTTTGTAGGTACAAAAAAACAAGCCATGGATGTAATTGCCCAGGAAGCAACAAGAGCAGGCGCATATTATGTTAATCGCAGATGGCTCGGCGGCATGATGACAAACTTTGAAACAATTCGCGGCAGAGTAAACAAACTCCGCGAGCTTGAATCATTTATGGAATCAGGCCATGCTCAAAAATTACCCAAAAAAGAAGTTGCACAGCTAAACAGACAGCTTGCAAAACTCTCTAAAACACTGGGCGGTATCAAAGAAATGAAAGGTATGCCCGATATGCTTTTTGTAGTTGACCAAAAGAAAGAGTTAATTGCAATTCAGGAAGCAAATAAGTTAAACATTCCGGTTATTTGCCTTGCGGACACAAACGCAGATCCTGACGGCATTGACTATATTATTCCCGGAAACGATGACGCTTTGCGCTCAATCAAGCTTATAGCATCAAAACTGGCTGACGCAATTTTAGAAGGCAAAGAGCTAAGACAAAATAAAGCTGCGGAAGGTAAGAAAATCGAAAAAATCGAAGCAGCAGACGCAAATGTTACAGCTGAATAAAAAAAGGAGTAAAACTATGGAAATAAAAGCCTCTATGGTAAAAGAACTCAGGGACAAAACAGGTGCAGGCATGATGGATGCCAAAAAAGCACTTGTTGAAGCTTCCGGTGATATGGAAAAAGCGGCAGAAATCCTAAGACAAAAAGGCATTGCTTCCGCTGATAAGAAAATGAGCAGAATTGCAGCCGAAGGCGTGGTTGCTTCGTATATAGACGGTAAAATCGGTGCTATGGTTGAACTCAACTGCGAAACAGACTTTGTTGCAAAAAATGACAGCTTCAAAGACCTTGCAAATATGATGGCTCAGGCAGTTGCAAAACTTAACCCGAAATCTGTCGAAGAAATGCTTGAAATGGATTGCCCCGTTTGCAAAAAGAAAATTGACGACGTAATCAAAGAACACATTTCAAAAATCGGCGAAAAAATCACAATCAGAAGATTTGTACGCTATGAAGCACCCTGCTGTGTGTCAACTTACATTCACAACGGCAAAATAGGCGTACTTCTGGAAACCAAATGCGAAGGCGGCTGTAATGACGAAACAAAAGTGATTGCAAAAGACATCTGTCTGCATATTGCTTCATCAGCTCCCGAATTTGTTTCAAGAGATGAAATTCCTCAATCTGTAATCGATGAAGAAACAAGAATTGAAATGGGTAAAGAAGACCTTGCAAACAAACCCGAAGCAATCAGGGCAAAAATTGTCGAAGGCCGTGTTAACAAGCAAATGTCACACAAAGTGCTTTTGGAACAGCCTTTTGTCAAAAATCCCGATGAAACGGTCGAACAGCTTATTAAAGGTAAATTGTCAATCGTGAAATTTGACAGATTTGTTCTCGGCGAAGGCTTGGAAAAAAGACAGGACAACTTCGCGCAAGAAGTTATGAGCCAAATCAAAGGTTAGGTTTATATAACATGAAAATGCCTCCTTATAAAATAAGGAGGCATTTATTTTGCGTTTAAAATTGTTAATGGTAAAATTATTTTATGTTTGAGGTTAAGATAGAGACAAGTTTTTCTGCGGCGCACCATTTGCTGAATTACAAAGGCAACTGCGAAAACCAGCACGGGCACAACTGGAAGGTTGAAGTTTATGTGCGCGGCTGCGAGCTTGATAAATCAAATATTCTGGTTGATTTTAAGGTGCTCAAAAAAACGGTGAATGAAATTATAGATTATCTTGATCACAAGGACATTAACGAGCTTGCGGAGTTTAGGGAAGTTTCGCCGAGTTCTGAGATTATTTCAAAATTTATCTATCAAAAAGTAAAGGAAAAAATTCCCGGGGTATCGCGTGTGGATGTCTGGGAAACGCCGACATCGCGCGCATCATATTGGGAGTAAGGAGATTTTATGCAGACTCTGCAAGCAATTATCGTAGGAGCAATACAGGGCATAAGCGAATTTTTGCCCATTTCAAGCTCGGCACACATTGTTTTTGCTCAATCAATCTACAAACTTGCAACGGGGAGCGCAGCTTTGGATACGGTTGCGGCACAGGAAGTTTTTTTTGATATAATTGTTCACCTTGCAACTCTGCTTGCGGTTTTGATTTTTTTCAGAAAAGATATCATCGATATCATAAAAGCGCTTTATTACGGGATTAAAAATAAAAATTATACTGACAGCGACTTTAAAACAGGTGTTTTTATTATCGCTGCAACTCCTGTTACCTGCATCATAGCGCTTCTTTTAAAAGAGCCGACACATGCACTTTTGGAAAACCCTAAAATTGTCAGTCTGTTTTTAATAGGCACAGGTTTTATACTTTATTTCAGCGAAAAATTAAAATCAAAAAACAGAGAAATTGACTTAAAAACTTCGCTCTGGACAGGTCTTGCACAGGGTCTTGCGATTTTTCCCGGGCTTTCCCGCTCGGGTCTTACAATTGCAACACAGGTTTTCCTCGGCGTTGACAGGGTAAAAGCCGCAAGGTTTTCATTTTTAATGAGTATACCCATCATAATCGGAGCTTCCATGGTTTATCCGCTTCTTGATATGGACTTTTCGCAAGCTGCAAATATCAATGCAAAGGCATTTTTCTGGGGCTTTTTAACTTCTTTTGTAACAGGATATCTTTGTGTCAAATATTTTATGAAACTTTTGGGCAAAGTTACTCTTAAATGTTTCTCGTATTACTGCTTTGCCGCGGGGGTTGCGATGTTTGTACTATTTTCAGTCTGCCATCGTCTTTAATTATTAACTTATCCTTGTCTGCGCGTTTTTTAAGCATGTTTATCATGGTTGTATCTTTGTCGATTTCAAATTTTTCAACCTGACCCTTGGGTATCATCTCGGGGTATTCTTTGCCGTTTGCAAGAAAACTGTCGAGCGCAACGCCGTACATTTTTGTTTTTGAAGGGTTATTTACATCAACGGGGGTTTTCGCGCCTGATTTATCAATAAAGCTCAAACTTAAAAGATTTCCGTTTGTATCTATTGTATATTCTATTCCGCTGCATTGCAAAAGTCCCGGATAACCGTCTGTTGCTCCAAAGGAGCGCCATGCCGCATTTTTAATCGCAGATACAATTTGCTCTTCACTCATTTGAGTTTTTAGGAGAGAATTTTTCATAGGTGCGGATTCTTCGACATCCTGTAAGGTTAATTTGCCAATCTGCGGAACTTTTCTTATGTTTGCACTATTTATGATTGCAACATCGGTGCCCAGCTCTTCGCGCATTGAATCTGCCATCATAGCTGTCCAGGCGCTCGGTGCAATTCTTCGATTTTCAGGAAGGGGGTCAATTGCTTCAATTGTTGCAACGCTTGGCGAAACGCCGACTTCTTTGCTTTTAATATTTTCAATTATTGAATTTTTACTTTTGTTTGTTTCGATAACAGAATTTGAAACGCGAGTTAATATCCCATTTATATCAAATTCTGCATCTAAAATACCGTAATTTTGCGCATTTTGGCCCGTTTGTAAAATTACTACAGGCTCGCCGGATTTACTCCTTACGAGGTTTTGACCTTCTTTTATGTTTTCAATCTTATCATGCGAGTGTCCGCCCACAATTATGTCAACCCCGTCAAGCTGCGAAGCAAGTTGGATATCGAGGTCTTTACCGACATGGGATAAAATAATAATTTTGTTAACACCCTGCGCTTTCATTTTGTTAATTTCATCTTGCGCGGCTGCAATTGTTTGGTTTAAGTCGTGAACATCTATATCGGGAATTTTTTCGGTTGCAACAACGGTTTTTAGATCAAGCGGCGATAGCCCTATTATTCCGTATTTGTTGCCGTTAACCTCTTTTATAAAAGAATTTTCAACGCCTTTTGGATTGCTTCCGTCTTGTTTTTTAAGATTTGAACTGATAAATTTTGTACCGCTTGAGTTGTTTACTATCTGCTCCATTGCTTGTGTTCCCGCATCAAGCTCATGGTTGCCCAATGTGCAGGCGTCAAACCCCATATAATTCATAAGGTTTAGTATAAGGTTGTTTTTCTTTGTGTTTGCGCCTGACCAGCTATCCCCCGCAACCAGTTTTAAAGTATCAAGCTTTTGCCCTTTTGTGCTTGAATCAAACTGCAATGAGCCTCCTAAAATGCCGCCCATATTATCTGTTTGACCGTGCCAGTCGTTTGTATAAAAAAGTTTTAGCCTTGTCGAGCCGTCAGGAGTGCTTTTTGGGTATGTAAGATATTTTGATAAAGTCGAGTTGCTAATTTGTTCCATACCGCAATAAAACATCTGAAGAAAAAAAATTGCCCTATTCGGAAATTTTAGAAAACAGTTCCAAAAATTCAGGGAAAGAGGTGTTAACCCAATTAAAATCTTTTATTAAAATTTCATCCCTGCAAATTAAACCCGCGGTAAAATAACTCATAGCAAGCCTGTGATCAAGATGTGTTTCGACTTCGACCCCGCCTTTTAAATTTTTATTTGTACCTGAAATTATAAAACCGTCCGATTTTTCTTCAATTTCTACCCCGATTTTTTTAAGCCCGCATACAAGAGAGGATATTCTGTCGGATTCTTTATTTCTTAAATCCTGAGCATCGCTTACCGTTGTTTGTCCGTCGGCAGCAGAGGCCAAAACGGCGATTACGGGTAATTCATCAATTAATCTGGGTATAATTTCGCCCGATATTTCGCAGCCTTTTAAATTCGGGCTGTAGGATACTTTTATGTCGCCCGTTTCTTCGTTTGAAACAATATTTTTGTTTAAAATTTCATAATTAACGCTCATTTTGTCAAACACATCTAAAATCCCTGTGCGGGTAGGGTTTATGCCGACATTTTTTATAATAATCTCACTGTTTGGAGCAATTGCCGCCATAACCATAAAGAACGCTGCGGATGAGATATCCCCCGCAATTTCAATATCTTTTGGCACAAGTTTAGATTTTTGAATTTTTGTATAAAAGCCCTTTTCGTCCCTGCCCGTTTGAATATCCGCCTCTAAATATTCAAACATTTTCTCGCTGTGGTTTCGAGAAAGTGTCTTTTCATAAACCGTTGTAACACCTGAAGTATTCACACCCGCAAGCAAAATACAGGATTTAACCTGAGCGGATGAAATCGGGCTGAAATATTCAATCGGGTTCAGCTTAGCGCCAATAATTTCAAGCGGAGCTTTAAAATCATTTGACTTAATTTTTGCTCCCATTAAACCGAGCGGCTCTATAATACGTTTCATGGGTCTTTTGGACAGGCTTTCATCGCCGGCAAGGGTGCTGTTAAAGTTGCGAGATGCAAGCATGCCTGATAAAAGGCGCATTGAAGTTCCCGAGTTGCCGCAATCAAGCACTTTATCGGGTGCATTAAAACTTTTTGGCGCATTTAAAATAAGGGTGCGCTCATCCGTAAAATCAACTTCGCAGCCAAGAGCCTTTATGACTTCAAGGGTAGCGCGGCAATCTGCACCGTAAGAAAAGTTTGAAATTTTCACTCTTGCACCTGTTTGGGCGGCAAAAATTAAACTTCGATGAGAAATTGACTTGTCGGGGGGGATGGTGATTACCCCCCTCAGTCCTTTATTTTGCTTTTTTGAAACAATATCTTTCAAGCTATTCACCAAGCGCAATTTTTCTTACAAAATTAGGAACGTCAAAAACTGCCGTCTGCATTCTTGCATTATATATTTTGCAAAGTTTTGATATCTCATCCGCTCTGTCGCTGTCTACTTTTTTGTGGCAGTGCGGCACATCAACATCATCAGAGCAAAACGCCCATGACCAGTAACCGCCCGGGTATGTCGGGATTGGGCCGCAATAAGGTGCGACGTTTTTAAATACTTTTCTTAAAAGTTTATACATCTTGCCCATCTCAGACACGTTTGCAAATGGGGATTCCGACTGAGGAACAACTATTCCTCCGCTTTTAAGAGAGTTTTTTACATTTGTATAAAATTCTTCCGTAAACAAACCTTCCCCCGGTCCCATCGGGTCAGTAGAGTCAATCAGAACCACATCATAACAATTCTTTTTATTTTTAATAAATTCAATTGCATCTTCAACATATACAGTAACTTTTGGATCGTCTAATTTAGATGCAATAGTAGGTAAAAACCTTTTACTTGCTTCTATTACCATACCGTCAATCTCGCACATATCAACACTTTTAACCGATTTATGCTTCAAAACTTCTCTTACCGTTCCGCCGTCACCGCCGCCTATAACTAAAATATTCTCGGGATTTTTGTGCGCAATTAATGGAACATGTGAAATCATTTCATGGTAGAAAAATTCATCCCGCTCTGTTGTCATCATAAGTCCGTCAAGTGTCAAAACATTACCAAGTCCCTTGCTTTTAAATATTTCAACCTCCTGATAGGGAGATTTGTCTTTAAAAAGTGTTTCCACTCGCTCTATTGCAATACCGTAGTGCAATTGATTTATTTCATGGTACATATTTTTATCCTTTATTAAACTCTCTTAAACTATTATACAAAAAAGCAAATTATTTGCTATAATAAAAACAACTTATGAGAAATGTCATCCTAAAATCTTTTGAAGACTTTATTTCACAGCCTTTGGGAATTTTACGCAATAAAATAATCCAAATTGCCAACTTAAAATCCGATTTTGTAAGTACAAAGTCTGTAAATGTCGAGCTTATGGATGATACGGTTCAGGTTAACGTTGTAAATAATGACAATGTATACAATCTTTTATCAGCTGTAGTGTATAAAAAACGCCTTAATGAACTGAGAACGCCAAGCTATGAAAATAAAGAAAGCGACCTTTTTACAAAGCTCTCCAAATCTTAAACTTTGTGTGCAAACGCAATTATGCGAGTTTGCACTTTTGGGACGCTCTAATGCCGGCAAATCAACTTTTATAAATACTTTGTGCAATAATAAAAGTCTTGCCAAGACTTCAAATACACCCGGGAAAACCCGTTTAATAAATCTTTTTGAAATTCAAACCACATACAAACCTTTTATGATAGCGGACTTACCGGGATACGGCTATGCAAAAGTGTCTAAAGTCGAGCAGGCGCAATGGCAGAAAAATCTTGAAGAATATCTGCTGAAGCGGGAAAATCTCAAGAGCTGCATACAGTTTATAGACGCAAGACATGATATACAAAAAAATGACTTTCAAATGCACGAGTGGCTGAGTGTTAATAACATCCCTAATTTTACCATTCTTGCAAAGTGTGACTACATATCAAGAAATGAAATTTCAAAAAAAATTGCCGAAATCAGAAGATATTTTGCCACGGATGTTTTACCCTTTTCTTCAAAAAACAGTTATTATGTTGACGGTGTTTTAAATTATTTTGAAAAATTAATGTAACAATTCTTAAATTCTCATGCACTATTTATTAAAAAATGTTATAGTTTTGTCATGGAGAGTCCCATATCAAGAAGTTATATAGATGAGGTTACATTCAGCCGCCTTATTAAAGAGGCACGCTCACTTCAGGTCAAAAATACTCTTGATAAAATAAGCGAATTAAATAAATCGCACAGAGAAGATATTCTAGAGAAAGTACTTGAAAACACTTCGGGTTTAAAAGTACGAAATAAGTTTAAAGCATTAAAAAATGCAACAAGAAATTTTTAAATACAGAATTAAACTAACTAAATACGGCGAATTAAAGTATATTTCGCACTTAGACTGGCAGAATTTGATAATTAAAACACTCAGACGCTGCTCGCTTGGTCTTGTTTTAAGTGAAGGTTTTAATAAAATTCCAAAAACAAGCTTCTCGCCCGCACTTCCTCTGTTTATTGAAAGCGAATGTGAACTTGTATATTTTCAAACTCATAAACCAATCCCCGAAAATTTCAAAGAAATTTTTGAAAAAAATACAAATAAAAACGTAAAATTGGTCGAATGCCTTGATTTATCAGATGTCAAAACAAAGCTTCCGCCGTTTGAAACACTCATACAGTGGGCAAAATATGAAGCAAAACCCATACTCAACAAAAACGAGAGTATTTTAAATTTTAAAGAGTTGGAGTATAATACGAACAAATGTTTATCTTGCGATGAAATTTCAATCGAGAGAAAAACAAAAAAAGGTTTAAATAAAG
>CALUWF010000034.1 GCA_944324405.1 Candidatus Gastranaerophilales bacterium
CGAAATTGGTAGACGCGCTAGATTTAGGATCTTGTGCAGCAATGCGTGGGGGTTCGATTCCCTTCTCGCCCACCATTTTAAAAGAGCCTTAAAGGCTCTTTTTTTGTATCCCTTAAAGCTCTAATAGCCCTTCAGGTTTTAAATACAGAAAACAAAACCCGGCCAAAACTGCTCTTTATAAGTCTTTATCAGGACACAAAATGCTAAAAAGTTTAAAATCTGCCAGAAATTTTAATGCAAATTTATTACCATTTACCAAAGTGCATTTTTTCTTCCGCGCTGTATTTTACCTGTTCAAGTTCAATATTATCTTCGCAAGCATAACCAAGACCGATATAGCAGGGCAGCAGATAATTTTGCGGCGCACCTATAACTTTTGCCACATTTACCCCTTCTTCTCCGACAGGAATTCTCATAGAACACGCAAGCCCCTCTGCGGTTGCCGCAAGAAAAATATTCTCAATAACGCACCAGACAGAAGACAGGGGGTTTAGAGATCTGACACATGTCGGCTTCATAACGGCTGAATTTGCCTTAAAGAAAGGTAAAATTATATGCGAAGCATTCATCAGCATTGAATACTGTCTTGGCATGGCAACAGCATACATCTTTTGTTGAGGAGTTCCGTTTACAAGAGTCTGTTTTAAGATTTCAAGAGTCGGCTCAACACCTTGCCTTACAAACTGTAAAGCGCGCTCTTTGTCCTCTTTATCTTTTAAAATTACAAATTCCCAGTTTCTTAAATGGTCGTGAGTCGGCGCTTGAAGCCCCGCATCAATAATCTTTTTCAACGTTTCATCGGGTACACTTTTTTCTTTAAAATCCCTTACAATACGTCTTTTGTAAATAGCTTCATATAAATCCATTACACGCTCCTTTAAATATTATCAAACTTATTTTTCATATAATTTGAAAACACAGTTGTCAATCGGACAAGCTCTTTAATATCATTTGTGCTAAGCTCAGCCATGGCGTTTATTTTGGCATTTGCAGCCGGAGGAATTATGTTTTTTCATAATCCATACCCGAGTTTGTAAATCTGACGATTTTATTTCGACGGTCATCAGGCGAAACTTCAAGTGATACATATCCGCTTTTCATAAATTTTTTTATTATGGCGCTGATTGTTTGTTTTGTTGCGGACAACCTCTCGCAAATTTCCGACTGAAGGCAGCATTTATTCGGCGCAAACCATATTATGTCCAAAACGAACAGCTCCCTTGCCGTAAGATTATGCTTTCTTGCATACATTTCGTAAGCGGCAAACTGCACATCCCGCAGTTTACAATATTTATTAACGTATGTTCTTACTTCTTCAAATTCCATTAATTAGTCCAATATTTGATGGTCTAATATTAGACTAATTTTAATTTTCTGTTAAGCATATACCTTAAATAAACCGAAAGTCGCCTATGCCAGGCTCTCAAGTGCCGCAATTTTCATAGCCGCAACGTCGGGTACTTGCCCCGTCCATATTTCAAACGCTTTTTGCGCCTGATACACAAGCATATCAAGCCCGCCTATACAGCGCTTTGAGCAAAATTCTGCGTGTTTAATCAGCCTTGTTTTTACGGGATTATAAACAATGTCATAAACCAAAACATCGTCATCAAGCCCTTTTACGACTTCATAATCAATCGGGGAAGCGCCTTCAAGAAAATTTTTCATCCCGACCGGTGTCGTATTTACAAGTATTTTAACCCCCTTTAGTTTGTCCATAAGAGAGTACGACTTAAGCTCTATTTTAACTTTTGGAAATTTTTGGCGCAACAGTTCAACATGCCCGTGAGAATCAATAACATTTCTTGAATAAAAAGTAATATTTGAAACCCCGAGGCTCACAAGCCCGGCGCAAATCGCCCGTGCGGCGCCGCCTGTACCCAGAACAACCGCGTGTTTGCCTCTGATATTTTCTTTCACGTCATCGGGTATCGGCTTTACAAAGCCGTATATATCGGTATTTGAGCCTTCCAAATTTTTCTCTTCCGTAATTTTTACGGTATTTACGGAACCGATTAAGTCTGCATTTGTATCAAACTTGGATAAAAAAAGCGTTATGGGTACTTTGTGCGGAATAGTGACGTTAAAACCGTCATAGCCCTCCACTTTAAGCCTTTTAATCCTTGTAATAAGTTCTTCGGGTTCCGTCGGCAAAATATCGTAACTGCCGCTTAAGTTGCAGGATTTAAGCGCCGCTTCCTGTATAACTTTACTTAGAGAATGTGAGAGCGGATAGCCTATTATTGCAAGTTTGTAGTTGTCTTTCATTGCTCATCCTCTCTCATGTCGCGGGAATATTTGCATTCTTTGTTTGAGCAGGCAATTTTGTTGCCTCTTTTAAGAAATTTTTTAACAAGCAGACTGCCGCAGTCGGGGCATTTCTCGCCTGTCGGCTCCGACCAGACAACAAAAGTACAGTCGGGGTATTTTGAACATCCCCAGAAAAGTTTTCCGTAGCGTGATTTTCTCTGTATTAATTCGCCGTCGCGCCCTTCTTTTTCACAAACCGGACATTTAACGCCCGATGAAATTACAATGCCTTTTCTTGCTTTGCAATTTTCGTTTAAACACTGGTAATATTTGCCGTAAGGCCCCGTTTTAATAACCGTATCCGAGCCGCACTTCTCGCACTTGTAATCCGTCGGTTCGTCTTTTGGCGGCTCTTTTGCCTGACCGTCAAGCGGGAGCGCGGTTTTACACTCGGGATAACCCGAGCATGCCAAAAACTGCTTTCCGAACCTGCTTGTCTTAACGACCATTTTCCTGCCGCAGTTCGGACAGTTGTGCTCGGATTCTATAACAACATTTTCCATATTTTCTTTTGCATCGTTAACGGTTTTTGAAAAAGGCTGCCAGAATTCTTTCAGCACTTTTACGGATTCTGCCTTGTCCTCCGCTATTTCATCAAGCTTTGACTCCATGCCCGCGGTGAATTTGTAATCCATAATATCGCTGAAATGTTTTACAAGCTGTGTGCAAACCGTTCTGCCTAAAATTGTCGGCTTTAGGGCTTTTTCAAGTTTTTCCACATAGCCGCGCTGCTGAATTTTTGTAATAATCGGCGCATAGGTTGAAGGTCTGCCGATACCGTACTCCTCGAGCGCTTTTACAAGGCTTGCTTCCGAATATCTCGGCGGAGGCTGCGTAAAGTGCTGTTCGGGGTTGAGTTTAACAAGCTTAAGTTCATCTCCGACTTCAAGTTCGGGGAATTTTTGAACGACTTCTTCCTCATCATCCTGATAAACTTTCAAAAAGCCGTCAAAAACAACTTTTGAGGAGCCTATTTTAAAAATATAATCATTTGCTGCAATGTCAACGGTAAGATTTTTAACCTGTGCATTTGACATTTGAGAAGCCATAAACCTTGACCAGATGAGCTTATAGAGTCTGTACTGTTCCGAGGTTAAATATTTTTTTATGCTCTCCGGAGTTTTTTCAACATAAGAGGGGCGAATTGCTTCGTGTGCGTCCTGTACGTTTTTCTTTTTGGCTTTAGCGTAGTCGTTTGGCGTGCTCGGGTAGTATTTATCGCCGAAATTATAAGTAATAAATTCTTTTGCCGCCGCCTGAGCATCGTCCGAAATTCTTGTCGAGTCTGTTCTCATATAGGTAATAAGCCCGACTGCGCCGTCTTCGCCAAGTTCGATACCCTCGTAGAGTTTCTGGGCAATCTGCATGGTTTTTGAAACGCCGTAGCCGAGCTTTGAACTTGCCTCTCTTTGCAGGGTTGATGTAATAAAAGGCGCCTGCGGCTTCCTTTGAGAATCTCTCGGGGTGATTTTTGCAACTTTATATTTTGCACCTTCAAGCTCTTTTAATATTTTATCAATTTCTTCTTTATTTTTGATTTCAAGCTTTTCATCTTTATCTTTTTCGTTTGTTCTGCGGGCAAGCATAGCTTCAAATTCAAAGTTATTTTTTGATAAAACAGCGCCCAGACTCCAGTATTCAACAGGCACAAAAGCTTCGATTTCATCTTCGCGCTCGCATATCATCCTGAGCGCAACGGATTGCACCCTTCCTGCCGAGAGCCTGTAGTTTCTTAATTTTTCCCACAAAATGGGGCTGATTTTAAAACCTACAAGCTTATCCAGAATTTGCCTTGTCTGCTGGGCTTTGACTTTTAACATATCAATCTGCCCGTAGTGCTCGACAGCCTCTTTTATTGCCTTTGGCGTGATTTCGTTAAATACAATTCTAAAAACTCTATCCTCGGGCACTTTTAACACCTGGCTTACATGCCAGGCTATTGCCTCTCCTTCGCGGTCAGGGTCGGATGCAAGATAAACTCTGTCGACGGTTTTTGCTATTTTATTCAAATTATCCACGACTTTTTTCTTTTCGGGAATAATTTCAAAAGTCGGCTTAAAATCGTTATCGATATCAAACCCCAGCCCCTTTGAAGGCAAATCGCGGATATGCCCCATTGAGGCTTCAATTATAAAGTCGTTACCGAGTATTTTTTTAATTGTTTTTGATTTTGCGGGAGATTCCACTATTACAAGCGCTTTTCCTGCGCTTTTTTTTGCTGTTTTTGCAGGCATTATTCTCTCTTTTAATTTGAAATATAGTACTTTGTATCAATCTGTTTAATTAAACCCTTTAATTCCATTCCTGTCAAGCACACCATAAGCTCGTTTGAGGGAATGTTCAGTTTTGAACACAGAGAATCAAAACCCAGGGGTTCAATTTGTATTGTATCAAAAATATTTTTTTCAACACCTTCTAATTTAATTTTTTTATCATTTTGTTCAAGAGCCCAGTTAAGACACTCAAAAATATCATTTGCGCAGGTAACTATAGAGGCTCCGTTTTTAATTAAATGATAAATACCTTCGCAGTTCGGGTTTGAGATGAGCCCGGGCATGCACATAAGCTCTCTGTTTTGTTCAAGGGTTAAATTCGCGCTAATCATCGCGCCGCTTTTAAGCGCCGCTTCGGCAACAAGCGTACCGCTGCAAAGCCCCGTTACTATTCTGTTTCGCTGCGGGAAATTTCGCGCAACGGGGGCAATTGAAGGTGCAAACTCGCTTATTACAACTCCCGAGCCTTCTTCTATCCGGCGGTAGAGATTTTTATTTGATGAAGGATATTCAAAGTCAAGCCCCGAGCCTATTACACCGATTGTCTTAAGTCCGTTTTTAATTGCACTCTCATGCGCTTTTGCATCAATTCCGTACGCAAGACCCGAAACAATTGTCACATCGGTATTTTGCATTTGAGAGATTATTTTTGCCAGAGATTCTTTAGCGTTTTCGCTTGCTTTTCTTGAACCTACTATTGCAAGAGTGCGCTTTAAATTTATACCCTCAAAGCTCCCTTTATAGTAAAGCATAAGCGGGAAATCGGGAATTTGTTTTAAAAGTTCGGGGTAATTTTCATCTTCATACCCTAAAATTTTATACCCTTTCTCCAGTGCATTTTTATATTCAAGCTCGGGATTTATCTTGCTTTTTGCGCTCAAAAACGTTCTTGAAACACGCACATCCGGATTTTTAAGCGAAAATTCTTTTAAATCCAGACTATCACACTTCCAAAAAGCCTCTATATCGTAATCAAAAAATTCAAAAAGTTTTGCTTTAAAATACAAAGAAATGCCCGGGAGTGCTGCTGATGCCGCATAGTATTTGTTCTTATCTTCATTAAATATTCGCTGCTGCATTTTTGGGGTTCTTTCTGAATTGCATAAGTTCTTTTTGCACTGCCTTATAATTGTAACTTAGCGTCTGGCGGTTGTTCAAAGCCATCTCAAGGTTTTTTTCATAGAGTTCATAATTTTTTATTTTCTCGTAAGTTTTTGCGGCAAGATAATAAAAATCGCCTTGGTGTCCAAACTGTTTTAATACAGCATTTATAAATCGAAGTGCCTGTTTTTCATCCCCGATATTTATATATATATTTGCAAGCAGTCTGCAAGCGTCAATGTCTTTTTTATTTTTTTCGATAGTTTTTCTCAGCATTAAAATTGCGTTTTTTACATCTTTTTGTTCCCAGTAAATTTGCGCAATATTATAATAAGCCCAGGAATAATCAGGCGACAGCTCTATTACTTTTGAATATTCTTCAAATGCTTTTTGGGTATTGCCTGCTTTTTTATATTCATGTGCAAGATGAAAATGAGCAAAATAATCGCTGTAATTATATTCTATTGCTTTTTTAAAACATTTTATGGCATTTTCCGACTCACCTTTTTTTGCATAAAGCACCCCTATTGAAAAAAAAGCGTTTGAATCGTCATTATTTATACAAATTACTTTTTTAAAATTAAGCATGGCTTCGTCATCCATGCCGTTTGCCTCATATGCAAGTGCAAGATTATAGAGAAAATCAGGGTCATCTCCCTTAAGTTCTACTGCTTTTTTGTAAGCATTAAGCGCGTATTTGGGGTGCTTAAGTTTTTCCCAGCAAATCCCCGCGTTAAAATACAAATTTGCATCATTTGGAAAAACGTTAATTAAATAGCTTAAATGCTTCATTGCGGCCTGGTCAAAACCCAAGTCAAGACACAAAACGGCAAGCTCGCGCCTTGCCTGAAAATTTGCAGGGTCGTTTTCAATGGTTCTTTTTAAATTTTCAAACCTTTGGATATCATTCATATCTGTTTTTTATTTCGGCAGCGTCTAGATCGAGCATGGTAGAGCCATCTTCATTTGTTGTAATAACAGGGTGTTCTCCTGTGACGCTTTCTTTTAATTCGCTTTCAAGTTCTTCATCATCCACATCCTGAATGATTTTTTCAATTACAAGCTGTGCCATATCAAGTGCAACTTTTCTCTTTGTTTCGGGCGAGCATTTTTCAAGCATTTGAATAGCTGTTCTTACCGTAGATTCAATGTCGTACCAACGTCTTTGGCCTCTTTGAATTCTGCCGTCTTCAACCGCATTCATAATATCTTCGACATTTTCATATTTATGGTCGTTAATGTTGTGCTCAATTATAACTTTTATCAAATTAAGAGCAACCGCAATCTGGCTTGGCTCATCGGAAGTCGAGAGCGTACGCATTGACATGGATAATACGGGGTCTTTGTCGTACCAGCGTGAAAAATGTTCGTTCATTACTTCTCCTTTTATATTAGCTTTGCTTATAAATCACTCCGCAGCCCGCTTTCGGATAATTCCACCCAATGGCGTCATAAGGGCAGGCTATTTTGCATGCGCCGCATTCGAGACAATTTTCGTATTCGACGTTTAACATGCCAGAATTTTCATCATAAGAATACACCTTTGCCGGGCAAATATAAGTACAGCAACGAATTTCACATCTGCTGCATATATTTTCATCAGGTACAAGATGTGTCTTACTGTCACAATTATACTTGATTGTGGTTAATTTGTCCTCTATTCCATTTTTCTTAATATTTTCTTCGCTCATTTTAAAACCCCAAAAACAGCGGACAAAAACGCTTTAATGTCGCATAATAACTCTTTTAGGCTCCTGTCTTTAATAAAATGAAAAATAAAATTACGAAATTCTTCGCGTTTTGGTATGCAGTTCGCCCCGGTAAATATCTTAAAAAACGAGGAAGCTTTTTTCGGATAATAATTCATAAGTGAATTTGCACGGAAATAAAGATTTTCCATAACGTTTCTATAGGATTTAAGATCTTTTAAAATAAACGAGTGTTTTAATTTTTTCTCGTAAAGTTTAAGTGTTTTTTCGGAATAATCTTTTATTTTAAGCGCATACAAAGCGCTCTGCGCGGCGTATATACCGCTTATAATTGCAAAATTTGTACCCTCAAAATGTACTCCGTTTACAAAGCCTGCGGCATCTCCCGCAACCATAACCCCGTCTTTGCAAAGTTTTGGCAGTTTATTATATCCGCCCTCCGGAATTAAATGTGCACTATATTCAAGAAGCTCCCCTCCTTCAATTAAAGGGGCGACAACCGGGTGCTCCTTTAATTTTTCAAGCAAGTCCGAAGGATTTAAACCCATTTGCGCCAGATCTTCAAGATTTACCCCAAGTCCGAAAGAAATGCAATCCGAATAAGTATACATAAATCCGAGCGCGAAGGGGGCATCTTTTAAAGACAGACCTCCTAAAAAATTAACCGCCGCACCGTTTTTTGAGCCTTTTTTAATGTTAAAACGTTCTTCAATTACTTCTTTTGGCAGTTTTAGCGTTTCTTTAACGCTTAAAACCATATCTTTAGGATCATGTTCATCTCTTAGGCCGATGTTGCGCGCAAGAAGCGAGTTAACACCGTCTGCAAGTATCACAACAGAGGCATATATTTCTTCAAGCTCGGTTTTAACCCCGCAAACTCTGTCTTCTCTTATAATCAAATTTTTAACAAGGGTTGAGGGGGCAAAATAAACTCCTTCTTCTTTTGCTTTTTCAACAAGCCACGAGTCAAACTTTGAGCGAAAAATGCTTGCGCTCTTAAATTCGTCCGGAAAATTGCAGGAAATTTCAACGCTTGAATTATCGCTTAAAAGCGACCAGGTATGCTTGTTTATATATCTTTCAATAGGAGCGGACTCCCAATCATCGGGAAAAAGCTCTTTTAGTGCCGTTAAAAAAACTGCTCCGCCTATCATATTTTTTGCACCGACGTATGACGAACGTTCAATAAGGAGTACTTTTGCCCCTGCGCGTGCCGCAGTTATTGCCGCAGCAGCGCCGCAAGGGCCGGCACCTACCACTATGACATCAAAATTTTGAGCCTTATTATCCTCCATAGCTTAAATTATACAAGCTATTTATCTTGCTGACAACGTTTTTAGAGTATAAATCATCGGAGTAATTTACTTTTTTATTTTTTTTGTTTGTGATAAATTATGCGTATTATGAAAACTGCTGATGAAATTAGAGAAGAATTTTTAAGCTTTTTTGAAAAAAAGCACAACTCAAAAAGGGTAAAAAGCTCATCGCTCATACCCGATAACCCTACAATACTGCTTACAACGGCAGGTATGGTTCAATTTATTCCATACTTTTTAGGGTTGGAAAAATTTCCCTACGACCCGCCGAGAGCAACTTCCTGCCAAAAATGCGCAAGAGCCGGCGGCAAAGATTCAGACATTGAAAACGTCGGAAGAACGCCAAGGCACCACACATTTTTTGAAATGCTCGGCAACTTCAGCTTCGGGGACTACTTTAAAGAAGAAGTCATCCCGTGGTCCTGGGATTTTGTAACGAATTATTTAAAGCTTGATAAAGACCGCCTGTGGATAACTATTTATGAAGATGATGACGAAGCGGGGGAAATCTGGCAAAAAGCGGGTGTGCCGAAAGAAAGAATTATAAAAAAGGGCAAAAAAGATAACTTTTGGGGCCCTGTCGGTATTTCAGGCTCATGCGGGCCGTGTTCGGAAATTCACTACGACCTTGGCGAACATTTAAAATGTTCGGATGACTGCTCAATTGCAACTTGCGAATGCAACAGATGGGTTGAGATTTGGAACCTTGTCTTTACCGAGCTTTTCCAAGATGAGCAGGGCAATTTAACCCCGCTTGAAAAGAAAAACGTGGATACAGGCATGGGTCTTGAACGTATTGCTATGGTATGTCAGGGTGTAGACTCCACTTTTGAAACCGATTTGCTAAAACAAATTTTAGATAAAGTGTGCGAAATAACCGGAAAAAAATATAAAGAAAACGAAAAAACGGACATTTCGCTAAGGATAATAACCGATCATGCGCGCTGTGTAAGCTTTATGATAGCAGACGGCATTATGCCCTCAAATGAAGGCAGGGGTTATGTTTTAAGGATGATACTTCGCCGTGCGCTGCGCCATGGCTATATTTTGGGTCTTGAACTTCCCTTTATGCAGCCCATTATTGATAAAGTAATTGACATATACAAAGCCGCCTACCCTGAATTAGAACAAAACAGGGCAAAAATTCAAGATACAATCAAAAAAGAAGAAGAAAGATTTAATCTGACACTAAAGCGCGGCTGGACTCACATTGAGGATTTAATTAAAAAAATTAAGTCGGAAGGCAAAGACGAAATCTCGGGCGAAGAAGCGTTTAAACTCTATGACACATACGGTTTTCCGCTTGAATTAACAAAGGAGATTGCGGGCGAAAACAATTTGAAAGTCAATGAAGAAGATTTTCAAAAAAATATGCAGGAGCAAAAAGACCGCGCAAGGGCTTCAGTGCAGAAAATCAGTCTGGTTGACGACCTTATATATGTTGATAACCCCGCAACAGAGTTCTTAGGATATGAAGAAAACTCTTGCAGGGCAAGAGTTATAAACGTAATAGAAAACGATGACTCGCTTGATGTAATTCTCGATAAGACGGTATTTTACGCGCAAAGCGGCGGTCAGACAGGCGACACCGGCGTGATTATAAAATCAGACTGCGACACAAAAATTGAAGTGCTTGAAACTTTTAAAGTACAGGATGTCTTTGTGCACAGGGTAAATAAAAATGCCGAAATTAAAAAAGGCGAGCAGGTTTTGGCACTTATTGATTTTAGCAGAAGACGCGAAATCGAAAAACATCACTCGCTTGCGCACTTGCTTCAGGCGGCTCTTATTAAAGAACTCGGCGATGAGGTTCACCAAGCGGGTTCACAGGTGGAAGAAAACCGCACAAGGTACGATTTTTCACTCTCCCGCGCTATGAGCAAAGATGAAATCAAAAACGTTGAGAGAACAATAAACGACTGGATAAATCAGGGAATAGAGCGCAAAACCGAAGTCATGCCGATTGAACAGGCAAAACAAACCGGCGCTATGGCACTCTTTGGAGAAAAATACGGCGATACGGTGCGCGTAGTAAGCTTTGGAGATGAAAAATGCATCTCAAAAGAACTCTGCGGCGGATGCCATGTTAAAAATACAAAAGATTTGCGCCTTGCGAAAATAGTATCCGAAAGTGCAATCGCAGCGGGCGTAAGGCGTATTGAAATCTTATGTTCAAATGCCGCTTTTGACTATTTGAGCGAAAAGGCAAATATCATTGACGAAATTGCCCATAAAAATAAAATTCCCTACACTCAAATTGAAGATAAAATCGAAAAAATCGAAACTCAAAACCGCGAATTGAGCGCAAAAATAGGGGAACTGGAAGCAAAAATTGCGAAGTCGAGCTTTGCGACATTTATCTCAAAAGCTCAGGACATTGAAGGCGGCAAACTCTTTATATCAAAAATTGAGGACTTTGCCCCGAATGCAATTAAAACAGGCATTGAAATGTTATCTCAAAAACTCGGCGAAAGCATTATTGTCTTATGCTCGGTAAAAGAGGACGGAAGCGCCTTTGTAAGCGCAAAAGTCAGCGATTTATTCGTCAAAAAAGGAATACAGGCGGGTAAAATAGTCGGCGAAATTACCAAAAAAATGGGCGGAGGCGGCGGAGGCAGACCTCAAATGGCTCAGGGAGCGGGAAAAGACGCAAGCAGAGCCGATGAAATTCTTGCAGAGGTTGAAAAATCGATAAAATCAAGCTTATAACTTGTATAGAATTTCTTTAACCCTGTTTTTGGGAAAGTCAAAAAAAGCACATAAAACATTAATTATATCTTTATCACAAAGCCTTAAACTCTTTAGAGTTGAGGCTTTTTCAATTATTTGCGCCTCAATGTCGTCATTAATCTCGCAGTGCACCATACAGACAAATTCGCCCTTTTGGGTTAAATTACCCAAAAAGTCGGCAGCGGGAGCGGTTTTAATCTCTTCAAATTTTTTTGTTAACTCGCGCCCGCAGCTCAACAAAGCCAATGGGCGGACATTTGTAAGAATTTTTATTGTTTCCTCTATTCTGTTTGGGCTTTCATAAAAAACAAGGTTTTCTTTTTTGTTTTTTAAAAATATCTCCTCAATCTGCCCCTTAACCCGCGGCAAAAACCCGATAAATTTAAAACTTTCATCCGCCCTCGGAACAGATTGTAAAAGTGTCACAACAGCGCTTGCGCCGCATACGGGAATTACTTTAAAACCCGCCTCAATCACGCTTTTTACAAGTATTTCACCCGGATCCGACACAAGAGGTGTCCCCGCATCAGATACAAGCGCTATGCTTTTTTTCTGTTTTAAATAGTCCAAAAACAAAGTCACGCGCTTATTTTCGCTGAATTTATGATAACTTACAAGCCGTGTTTTAATTTCGTATTTTTCACAAAGCCTTGATGTAACTCTTGTATCTTCACAGGCAATAACATCGACACTTTTTAGCACTTCAAGCGCACGAAAGGTAATATCGCCAAGGTTGCCTATGGGCGTTGCCACGCTGTAGAGTGCATTTTCTATTTCACCTGCCAAGTTGTACCTTCTTTTGAATCCTTAAGCAAAATACCGCACCTGTCAAGCTCGTCGCGGATTAAATCCGACTTTGCCCAGTCTTTATTATCTCTTGCCGTTTTTCTGATTGAAATAATTTCTTTAAGCGCATCATCCGCTTTTATATCCTGCGCTATTTCAAAAGTTTTATAAAGGGGCAAAATCATCTCCCTAAGCTCGCTTTCGCTGACTTCTTTTTTAGTCTGCGAAAAATCAAAACCCAAAACTTCGCCAAGAGTAATCAATGTAGAGGCAAAAAGCCCGGCTTCCTGTTTATTTTGCGCTTTTTTAATTTTATCTGCGGCGCCAAAGAGCACGGCAAGCGCCTTTGAAGTATTCATGTCATCATTCATCGCTTCAATAAACGCTTCTTTTGTCTGCGTGTCGATATCTTGCGTTTTTTCATATCCCGCAGCCGCACCGATAAGCCTTTTTGCCCCCGCGGCGGCGGAATTTAACGCCTCGTCGCTGAATTCAACGGGCATTGCATAATGATTTGTCAAAATAAAAAATCTGATTGTATTTGAATCGTATTTTTTAAGCAAATCATCAATCGTTAAAAAGTTATTCAAAGACTTCGACATTTTTTCTTTGTT
>CALUWF010000035.1 GCA_944324405.1 Candidatus Gastranaerophilales bacterium
GCTAAAAGTTTGAAGGTTTATATGGAAAAATTTAAACCCAATTATGCAATAAGAACGTCAATGGCAGATTATAAAACAACGGATAATTTAATTGATTTGCCATTATATTTACTTGAAATAATTAAAAAGGGATTATAATTATCAATTATGGATTTTTTTTCAAAAGATCAATTAAAAAAAATTTTTAAATATTTTATAATTGCTTACTTAATATATAAATAGGAAGTTTCAATGGATATAATTATTGACAATAATATAATACGCAAGGGGAATATTGAAAAAATAAAAAAAACAAATATTATACAAAAGGTAAAAAATGGAGAATTTACATTTTATGCTTGTGCGAAAATATTTTCTCAATTGACTCCATTTTTAAGATACACTTGTAAAAGTAGTCAAGAAAGAAGGGAAGTTGTAAACTTTTTATTTGAATTAATCAATAATAATTATATATTTCCCTCTATTGCAGAAATTGCAAATCGTGAAATTGAAATATTGAAAACTGATAATTATATAGATGGTTTTTGGTTTGATAAGTATGATGAGAAACAACTTAAGAATATTAAAACTAATCTTTCCTTAGAAAAGGCTTTAGATACTATAATTAATCAAAATGAGCAAGAGCTTTCTGCTCAAAATATAAAAAGTGCACACGATGAAATTAAAAGATTTCAAGAGAATAATAGTAAGCAAATTCAAACATATTGTAAACAAACCTTTGAAAATATAGATAATAATATAAAAAATGAAGCAAAGAAATTAAATTTTGATGATAAAGCAACTCAAGCTTTGATAAATATAGTAAGAAGCATTGACAATCCGGAATTTAATAATGAAGAACGAAAAAAAAGAATATATAACAATCTTTTTGATAAGTTATTAGAATTTAATCTGCTTATTAAATTAAAAAATCAAATTATCAATCAGGAAAAAAGAATTTTAATTAAAGATATAGATTTCATAAATAATTTTTATAAAAATTACAATAATGTAAATTTTACTAAATTACTTATTGAAGCAACAAAATTTGGTTATGCTTATAAAGTCAATAATCCAAATAAAAGTTACGATAATGATTGGATAAATGATACAAGTTATATTTGTTGTGCCACTTTTGTAGATATATTATTAACAAATGATACAAAGTATCTTAAAGATGCATTTAAACATATTTGGGGAGAAAATAAAAAAATTATGACCCTTGATGAATTTATTAAGGAATATTGTTAAAGTTAAAACCTTTCTTGACTGAAATTATAGAATTTGAAGTAAAATTTAGTCATTTTCGTAAATCTTATAGAACCAATATTACTATTATTTATATATAATAAGCCTTTCCGCCTTTGTTCCGACTTAAATTTGGACTTTTCAAATGGGACATTTTTGTCCTTTATTTAAAATCGCTATAACCTTATCAGTGCTTAAATTTCAGGTAGCTTATTTGAATTTTTGTTGGATTTTGAGAGACAAAAAGAGTAGAAAAAGACCAATTTGAGTAATTACAGTCAATTTGAAAAATATCGCTAATATTCAAACATACTGCCTAATTGAGGCTGTTATTCTACAACTCAAATGTCTCATTAAACCTTAATTCACAAATTTTATTTTACAATTTTAAAACAAGCTTAATTGTTTACAATTATCTCTGTGTTTAGCTTGAAACTCGGACAGTTCAAGCAATTCTTGCTCTATTTTATCCAAAAAGCGCGAGGGGGCCGGGGTTTCAAGTTTTCCCATACGCCGTCTTTTTATTGCCCTTGTCATAAACAATCTCTGTTTTGCCCTTGTCATACCGACATACAACAGGCGTTTTTCCTCTTCAATTTCCTCTTCCGTTGTTGCGCGAAAAAGCGGCAAAATACCCTCTTCAAGCCCTGCGATAAACACACAGTTGAATTCAAGCCCTTTTGAAGAGTGCAAAGTCATAAGGGAAATTCTGTCCGCCCTTTTATCAAGAGCATCGGATTCGCGCAAAAGTGAAACATTGTGGATAAAATCTTCTTTTTTGGGGTATTTTTGAGCAAGGTTAAGTAAAAATTTTAAAATGTAATCTTCAATTCCTTCTGCGGTTTTAATCTGCTCTTCAAGATTTTCCTTGTCGTCAAGTCTTTTTAGAAGCTCCCTTACGGTTTTATTTGTACAAAGTAAATCATCCGAGAGTTTTACATAAGGCATTGCAGAACGTTCAAGCGCTTCCATAATTGGTTTTAGCTGTGTTTGCGTCCTGTAAAGTATTGCAAAATCGCCAAACGACAAGTTTTTATTATACCCTTGAGAGCGCGAAGAGTCGATTGAAAACAAACTGTGCCCGCCCATTAAATTTTCTATAGTGCTTATAATATACTCCGCCTCTGCCTTTTCGCTCGCTGCGGCGTGTATTGTTATTTTTTCGCAAACGCTATTTTTTGCGGCAGTTGTATTAAAGGAGTTAATCATCTGGTTTGAGGCATTAACAATATCTTTTGTTGAGCGGTAATTGTTAGCCAGATTAACGCATAAAGCGTTTTTGTAGTCATTTGTAAAATTGTTAAAGAATTTTGAGCTGCCGCCCCTAAAGCCGTAAATAGCCTGATTTGGGTCGCCTATAACGCATATTGCGCCGTCTTCGCCCGCAAGAAGCCTTATTAATTTGTATTGATTTTCATCTATGTCTTGATATTCATCAATTGAAATATATTGGTAGTGTTTTATTGTCTGCGGGTAATTTTCAAATAATTTTACTGTAAGCGTTATCAAATCGTCGAATTCGATTGCATTTTCATCCTGCTGAGCGTAAAGCGCTCTTTCCTGTTCGCTTATTACTCTAAAATCCTTGCTAAGCCCGGCTTTTTGATAATTTTCTTTTAAAATTTCGAAACAGAACGAGTGAAACGTATGTATATTAACACATTTGACCCCAAATTTTTCAAGCCTTTGCTCCATTTCAAGGGCGGCACGGCGGGTAAATGTTATTGCAAGGCAGTCTTTAAGCCCTTTGTTATTAACCATATATGCAATTCGCCGCGTGAGCACGGTTGTTTTGCCCGAGCCCGGGCCTGCAATTATTAAAAGCTGTCTTGCATTGTTTTCAACTGCTTCTTTTTGGTATTCATCAAGCCCAAAGTTTTTTGACTCTTCTTTTTCGGCTTCTTTTTCCAATGTTGTGACTGTATATTTTACTTTTTCTTTTTCTTGTATTTTTGGCAGGTCAATGTCAAGTTTTAGGTTCATATATTTCTTTTGCTCAAGTTCTTCTTTTTCAAAAAGTCTTATGACCCCGTATTCTCCGTCAAACCCGGGTTGTTTAATGACTTTACCTTCTCTCAGTCTTGAAATTCCTTCCGCTAAAACAGGGTGGCTTTTTGAAATTTCATCGGTCGGAATATCCTGCAATATTGAAAGCTCGGAGCCAAATTTGTGCAAAAGCTTTTCGTATTCAAAAATAACTGATTTGCTTAAAACCCCGACCTGCATAATTTCCGATAAAATTTCAGGCAGCGGCACAAGGCTGAATACCTTTCCCGCGCTTTGGGGTTTAAAGGTATTGTCAATCGGGCGATCGGCAAGTTCGCATACCCTGTTGTTGACCCCTATTGTGAGAGGCTTTTTGCAGATTGGACATATGTTATGAAGTTCTTTTGATTCCTCAGGGCTCAGACAAATGTTGCATTTTCTGTGTCCGTCCTGATGATATTTGCCTTCTTCCGGAAAAAATTCAACCGTACCCACATAGCCATGCCCTGTTTTTAGCGCATTCATAATGTCCGGGTAATTCGGCTCGGTATCAAAGACGGTAGCTTCTCGGGCCAGTTTGGAGGGCGAGTGAGCATCAGAGTTTGATATAAGTCTGTATTTATCAAGCTTTGAAACCCTCCAATTCATCATCGGGTCAGATGATAACCCCGTTTCAAGCGCAAAAATATGCTCCGACAAATCTCCGTAGCAGTCTTCTATGGAATCAAATCCGGATTTTGAACCAAGAACCGAAAACCACGGAGTCCAGATGTGCGCAGGGATTAATACCATATTTTGTGAGCATTCCAACGCACTTTCAAGTAAATCCCGAGAATCAAGCCCTAAAATAGGGCGTCCGTCCGAATTTATATTGCCGATTGCTCCGAGTTTTTCTCTGAATTTTTGTGCGGAATTTATATCCGGCGCAAATATTACGTGGTGAACTTTTCTTGTTTTATCCCATTTTTTATAAATTGTTGAAATTTCAACGGATAAGACAAACCTTGCTTTACTGTTACCTTCTTTGAGTTTAAAAGTGCCTTCTCCTGCCGGGATAAGTTTTTCTTTGATTTCCCTAAACTGTTCCGGGTGGGTAAAGTCGCCGGTTGATATTATCCCAAGCCCCTTTTTATCCGCCCAGAGAGCAAGTTCTTCAAGGCAGCAGTTTTTGCTTGTGGCCCTTGAATATTTTGTGTGTATATGTAAATCGGCGTAGAAAAGCATAGAGAGTCATTCCTTTTAGCATTCTTTAAAGACAACAAGAGAATTGGGGTTCAGTACGTATTCAAGTCCGAAAAACGCTTTTTGTTCAAAGGTTATGTGCTCTTTATTTGAAGTATCAAAAAGTATATACCAGTTTTTGCCTTCATCTGCCTTTGGCAGTTTGAATTTATAATCAAAAGGATGTTTGGAAAAAGCTATAAAAAAGTCATATCCTTCGTTTTCAACCCTTATTCCTATATAGTTTCGATTGTAGTCAGACTTTAAATTGTCGCTTTTTGTGTCTATGAGTTGCGAATGTTCATTGTAATAAGTTAGCCTTTTGTCGTAATCAAAAGAAGAGAAAACGCGGTTTGATTTTCTGAAATTGATTAAATTTTTGCAAAAATCAAAAATGCGATTTTCAAAAGAACCTTTTTTATTTGCAAGGGTGTAATCATAGTAATTTGTTTCGTCATCACGGTTGTAACTGTTGTTGTTACCGCATTTGGAGTGCATTATAATATCACCTAACTGCATCATAGGCACTCCTTTTGACAAAAAGAGCATTGCAAGCTCTTTTTTAATGGCATTTTCTTTAATATCTTCTTTGTTTTGATTATCGGAGCATATTTCCCAATCAGAGCCGCCGGTTGTATTGGGGTCTCGTTTTGAAAAGCTGTTGCAGTCATACAGACTGAAGCCGTCATGGCAGCATATATAATTTATTGCACCGTATTTATTGTGAAAACGGCTTTTTGTTCCTTCAAAAATGTTTATAACGTCATCTAAATTTATATGATTTCCGAAAAGCGCCGCACGTCTTATGGTGTCACGGGAAACGTCATTCCATTCCATCCAATTGTGCGGGAAATTCCCCAGCTGATAACAATTAGCCCCGCCGCATGTCCAAGGTTCGGCAATAAGCATTATCCCGTTTTGCGCAATTGCAGGATTGTTAATAACGCTTACCCCTCTTTTTTCAAGTTCAGAGCTTAAATGTGCACATAGGCTTGTATGGGGGCAATATTGTGCCTCTTCGCCTTTTGATACATCCATAAGAGATACGGCAAGGTCAAAACGAAAGGCGTCCACCCCTTGGTGTGCCCAAAAAGCAACAGAATCAGCCACGAGATTATAAAAACCTTCGTTTGTCGAATTTGTATCGTTATGACAGCCCGAGTTTTGCCTGTAGTATTTTTTTTCGGGTACCTCAAGCCTGTCACAGCCGCCTTCACAAGAATTTGATACTAATTTGTAATAGCTTTGATTGTCAATTAAAGCGTAAGATAAAAGCGAAGCGTCATCGTTATTATGCCAGTGTATACGCGCTTCTCCGGTGTGGTTGTATACAACATCCATACAAACTTTTAAGCCGTTTTTGTGAAACGCGTCCACCATTTCGCGAAATTCGTCAAGCACTTTGCCAAAATTTTTGTTATAGGCATAATGCCTTGCGGGTGCGAAATAATCAAGCGTCATATAACCCCAATAGTTCTGTCCGTCCTCCCTGAAGTCAAATTCTTGAAGCGGCAGAAATTCAACCATTGTAAAACCCATTCTTTTTATAACCGGCGCAAATTTCGCAGCACCGAGATATGTTCCGCGCTCTTGCATGGGTAAATTTTTTGTTAAATCTTTAATGTGCACTTCGGCAATTACTTCTTGGCTGAAAGGGCGCGTTTCAACGGTTGTGATTTCTTTTGGCGTATCGAACCAAAAGACTGATTTGGGCGCTTCTTTTGCATTATCATAAAGGTAATTATCCCCGCCGGAGCGAAAGATTTCAAGATTTTGCGATACATCAGATGGCAGATGACTCAGCTCTTTTGCGTAAGGGTCGTAGGCGAGTTTGTTTGGGTTAAAGCGATTTCCGTCTTTATCAACCCTTGAAATAAAGCCTATGCCTGTGCCGGGTTTGAAATTTTTTCTATATTGCCAGTTTGCGCCAAAAATTCGATAGCCGTAAAAAACGGGCTCTTTTAAATTTTTAAGAGCATACGTTTTAACGGATGTTTCCCAAATGTCGCTTCCTTCAATCCTGTGCATTTCAAGATTCATAAGCGCATCTTGGCCTTTCGGCTTTTCAAAAATGCACAGGATAACCATTTGTGCATTTTTTGAATAGAGGCGAAAAGTTACCTTTTTGCCGTCATAATCAAGACTTGCGCCTAGATTTGTTTTAACATCCGTGAGAAGCATTTTTGTCCTTTTGTTATTTTAAGGGATTTATCGCAATGCCGCTTAAAAGTTTTGGATAGAAATAAGTAGACTTTTGCGGCATCCTGTACCCTTGTGACGATATTTCAATAATATCCTTCATTTTTGGATACGCCATAATAAATGACGCTTCGGCTTTGCCCGAATCAATCATATCAAAGGCTTCAAATTCCTGTTTTATGTATTTTATGCCTTTTTGCGCCATTTGTTCTTCTTTTGTGTAGCCGAGTTCTTTGGTGATGATTAAATCTTGCAATACGGCCAAATCAAGCTTTTTAAGTACATCCGGTGCATCAACAAGTTCTTCCATGCCTTCTTTTAATTTTAAAAGGTAAAATTTGTTGACGTTTTTCATATAAAGCCCCATAGAGATGACTTTTTCGTTGCTTTTTTCAATTGCCGCCAGAAATTGTTCTTTAACTTTTTCTTTATTCATGCTGTTAAAAGTAAACTCTTCAAGATTAAAATACTTTTTAACCGCCTCAAGAAGCACATAAGGCTCAATAAATTTTGTAATTATCCTGTGTGTCGGGAAAATTATTAAATTCTCATCATCCGCGTTTGTGAAATAACTCATTACGTATTGCGCCTGCGGGTTGTTTGAAATTTCAGAGTATTTAAGCGCCGTTTCGTACCTGTGGTGTCCGTCGGCAATAAGTACGGTTTTATCTTCAAGAGTTTTTTCAAAAATTTTAATGTCATCCTCATCATCAATTAAATAGACAATATTTTGCACTCCGCCATCATCAACTACATCAATAAAAGGCTTTTTATCCTGGAGTTTGGGCAGAATTTTATTTTCGATTTGTTTTTGAGGGTCGTTGTATACAAGAAAAATTTGGCTAAAATTGGCTTCACAGGCTTTTGTAAGCTTTAATCTGTCCTCTTTTGGGCCTCCCATGGTAAATTCATGGGGCAAAACTTTTTTTGTTTCAAATTTTTCCGTTTTATTTTTCGCAATAAATCCTTTGCGTTCTATTTTTTTGCCGTTTGGCGCCGTATATTTTTGAATTAAATAGAAAATGCAGGGTTTTTTTGTATGAATTAAAATGTTATCTTCCTGCCATTTTTCAAAGAAGTTTTTTGCATCTTCATAGCGGTTTTCGCCTTTTGTGAGTATGAGGCGCACAATATTATAAGGCGATTTTTTATAAAGTTCGTCCTGATAATCGCTTGTGATAACGTCATAAGGCGGTGCTATAACGTCTTTTATATTAACTTTTTCCTGATTGTAAACAATCGCGTTTAACGGTTTAATGTCCAAAATAACCTCCGAAAAAAATGTTTTTTGCAAATTTATTGTAGTAAAGATTATGCCAGTTGTAAAGCGCGTATTTATTATATTACGCCTTTGTAAACAAATATTAAATTTTATATTTTTGTGGCAATTTTTGAATTCAAAAATACTTTATTTATTTGTGGAAAGGTTTTAAAGGTTAGTATTCTTATGGGCGTAGTCGCAACGGCAATTTTTGACGTGAGAAATATGAACAAGGTGGGTAACGGTGACAGCGGAAGAATAGGCGCTGCTGCCGCCCAGACGACAAATCTTGTAAGTGCAGCTTCACATTCAAGCATTGAGCCGCTTAAAAACGGTGCAAATGCTGTTTTAAACTGTGTTGATGATGCGGGAAATCTTATCGGCATTACGAATGCGGCTTCAAAAGTAACAAATATCGCATCAAAGGCGGTAAATCCTCTTTTGTGCGTAGCTTCAGGCATAAGAGTTTTAAATGATGATGATCAGTATGCGGCATTAATTGAAGAAAGCTGTGCAATGGGCAGTATGTTTGCGGGAGAAAAACTCTTTAAAACTCTTGTTGCAAACCCTGTTTCGCAAAAAGAAATAACAACAACGACAAAATGGGCAAGTAAAATAGCCTCTTCACTTCAAGATGCAACAAAAAATCTAAGCGGCGGAAGGAAAAAACTTCTTGCAATAGCGGCAGATGTTGCCCTTGTGGGAGTTTCAATCCTTAGTTTTGATATAGGTAAAAAAGTCGGCAAAATGCTCTCGGGAAGGGATGAAGAAGACAACATTAACACTTCGCAGACGGGCATAAATTATAATTCTTAAGCGCCGCAGCTTAAACCTGCGCAGAGATTTATGCCTTGTCCCGTAAGCCCTTTGGCATCGTCAGATACAAGGTAAGAGCACAGTTTTGCAATTTCATAAGGCTCTATAAAACGTTTTTGCGGGATTATATCTATTGTTTCTTTTTTTTCTTCATCATTTAGCGCATCTTGTGCCAAATTTGTATCGACCCAGCCGGGGTTTATTTGATTTACCGTGATATTATACGGGGCAAGCTCAAGCGCAAGCGATTTTGTAAGGCCTAAAAGTCCCGCTTTTGCCGCACTGTAGGCGCTTGCATATGCCTCGCCCACGCTGCCCGATATTGAGCCTATGTTTATTATCCTGCCCCACAGGTTTTTTTTCATATCCGAAACGGCATAAGAACACAAAAGCTGGGGCGTTACAAAATTTAAATTAATTAAGTTTAAAAGTTCTTGGGGTTTTGTATTTTCAATCGGGCTATACATATAAATACCGGCATTGTTAATTAAAATATCAACACTGCCCATCGCTTCTTTTGCGCAATCGTAAAGAGTTTTTGCGTTTTTTGGGTCGCCCAAATCAATGCTCAGATAATCACTATCATCGCTTTTGCTTCTGCCGCAGCCAAAGACTCTGTATCCGCGGTGTTTTAATTCGCTATAAATTGCAAGTCCTATCCCTTTTTTAGAGCCTGTAAGAAGAACGTTTTTTGTGTTCATATCTGCTCTTTCGTGTGTTTAAGGACTATATTTGAAATCTGATTTATTAAATCTTCGCGCTGTTTATCATTTAAATCATGTAACGCTTCTATTGCGGCATGGAGATTTGGGTTTTTGTCATACCATCTTTTGTATTCTCTGGGGTCATAGTCCGCAATAATCTTTACAAACTTTTCATAATCTTTTTCGATAATTTTTGGTACTTTTAAAATAATGTCGACAGCAACTTCGCACTGTGCCTCGGGGTCTAAATCCTCTAATAAGCGCATAAAAGCGCTTAGATATTTGTCTTTATCATACCATCTGATATATTTTTTCATATCTTTATTATATCAAATTTTTGGCTAAATTTGCATAAAATGTAGTAAATATTTAAAAAAGTACTTGCCACATGCCAAAAAGCCTTATATAATCACAAATGATAAAGGAAGGAGTTCACAAAATGAACAAAGAAGAATTAGTACAAGAGATTGCAAAAAAAGCTAAAGTTACTCAAAAAGAAGCTGCTGAAATTTTAAACGGTTTTGTTGAAACTGTTCAAAAAAGCGTTTCTAAAGGTGAAAAAGTTACTTTAGTCGGCTTCGGTACATTTGAAGCAAGAAAAAGAGCAGCAAGAACAGGCCGCAACCCTCAAACAGGCAAAGAAATCAAAATTGCTGCAAAAACAGTTCCTGCATTCACAGCAGGTAAAAAATTCAAAGAACTTGTTAATAAAAAATAGTTTTTTGAAGGACAAAACATTTGAGGCGGATTTGTTTTACAAGTCCGCCTTGTTTTTTAATTTTTATTGCGTATGTTTTTGGCTTTCTGAAATGCTATAATCTATAAATGCTTATTGCTTCTTATGATGTACCTATGAACCCATATGGCCCGGCCATTGACCAGCTTCGCCCCTATAAAGGAACCCTGAGCGGTGAGAAGGAGCATCAAAAACCATCTTACAATTACGGGCCGCCCTCAACAAGATATCCCATACTTGTACTTGAGGATGATATTGTTGATGACGACGGCAGGGGACTTAAAAAAGGATTTTATGAAATAAGAATTGATGATGATAAAACCTTTTTGCTTTTTGTGCAATCCGGCAGTATAAAGGCAAAAATTCCGATTGTATTTTATGAAACTTATAAAAAAGAAGAAAAGAAGCCCGAGCCGGGAGAGATAATCGACAAAAAACTTGCAAAAAAAATGAGAAAAGAAGCAAAAAAAGCCCGCAAGGATGCATATAAATACCGAAAGGGCGAAAACCCCAAGGATATTGTATTTGCCGAAGTTAAGATGTCTTACGATAAAAAAAATGCCTGCTGGGTGATTATTTGGGAAGCGGACGAACAAAAAGCAATAGGTTGTTTTAGAATTTAATTCCTATAAAAGGATGATTTTTTAAAAAATAATGTGTGTTAACCTCGTCTTACAGGAGTTAGAGAATAAAATAAGAGAGGCTGTTATGCAAAAAATTTCCCCCTTAAGAGCGAGCGTCGCAAAGGCTTTTAACGATTTTAAAGCCAACAGATTAAAAAGAACCGAAAGCAATGAAAATTCACAAACAAATCCCTTTGGAATTACATTTAAAGGCGTACTTTTACAGAGCGATGTTTTTGAATCAAGCACTGCCGCTCAAAAACCCGCATTGAAAGACAAACTTGCATCAGGCACAAAACTTCTTGCAAGTGCTTGGGTCGGTACAATTAATAAATTTAACTCAATGAAAAGTGCGGCAATTTCATTTGGAAAGAAAATAAAAGATACAACAAAAAACACTATTGATATGCTTAATAATACAAATGTTGAGTTTGATATTTTTAAATATAATGTTTCAAGACTGCAAAAGCAGCCTGTAAGCGAACTTGAGAGTATGTTACGCAAAGAATTGGGGGTGTAAAATGAACAACCGCAGAATTAAAAACATTATCGAAGCACTTGCAAAACACAATGATGAAGAATCAATCAGAGTATTGGACGAGCTTGGCACCAATTGTCCGATTGATGAAATTCGTGAAATGACAAGCAAAGCATTGATTAAGAAAAACACCCACAGATCTCTTGAAACAGTTATTGTAAATAAAGGAAAGGGCATAAATGACCTCTCTGCCCGCGTTGCAATGACGGCAATAAATGAACTTCTGGCACTTAAGGACAAAACCGAGGCAATTAAAATCCTTGATGATACGATTAATATGCACTCCGAAAAGGATGTGCAAGACACAGCGCGCTCGGTAAAGGCGCTTATGTCATTCAGTTCATAACAACAGTCTTTCTTTAACCTAAAATCCCGCCATAAAGGCGGGTTTTTCATATATTTATAATTAAAAAAAGGAGCAGAAATTTTGCTCCCGTAATGTGTTTTTGGTTTATCAAAAGTTTAAAAGTAACTATAAATATAATATATAATATGAAAATATTATTGTCAAGTAAAAATAAAAAATGTGTGTAAATACGCTTATAGAGAAGGATTAAATTTTATTTTAAATAAAAATTTCCATCGGGTATATTTTTTCCGCACTGCCTGTTATTTTGACGGTATTTTTTGTATATGCCGCATGATGAAGATACTTTGCGCATGAAAAAATGTCCACGAGAGGACTATCGAAAACCCTTGTTTTCGATATGCGGCTCGTCCGCAAAGTTCGAATCCTCTCTTATTTAACTTAACAGTGTATAAAAAATGTCCACGAGAGGACTATCGAAAACCCTTGTTTTCGATATGCGGCTCGTCCGCAAAGTTCGAATCCTCTCT
>CALUWF010000036.1 GCA_944324405.1 Candidatus Gastranaerophilales bacterium
TTCGAACCCACGGTACGCTCGTCACGTACGACGGTTTTCAAGACCGCTCCGATAAACCGCTCCGGCACTTCTCCGAATAAGATTATAATATCAAAAAATAAATCTTTGTAAAGTACTGCGGTTATTTGGCCGCAGTACCTGACATATTAAGCTTTTTAACAACTTTATCCGTAATATCTATGCCGCCAAAATACATTACGCGGTAATCCACAACGGTTGTAATTTTATTTTCAATTGCAACTTGTTTAATTGCGTTTTCAATAGCCGCATCGATTTCCATTTCTTTCTTTTCTTTAAATTTAGCGTAAGCATCTTGTTTGGCGGCAAATGTTTTTGCTGTTGCTTCCTCAAAATTTTTCTTTTGAATAGGAGATTCTATTTTTTTAAATTCCTTTTCTTTATCAAGCAAAAATCTTTGCAGTTCACTTGCTTTGTCGTCTATTTCATTATTAGCCGTTTTTGCTTTAGAATAATTTTCCAAAATTTTTCTGTAATTTACCATACCGATAGTATCGCAAAATGCGGGTGTTGCAAGTCCTAACATCAAAAGAGTTGCAAGAATTTTTTTAAATTTCATAAAATTCCTCCATGTCTATGCTAGAATTATAACAAAGCATTTCGATTAAGTAAAGCAAGGGGAAAATTACGGTGTTAATAGGGGAAAATCTTCACATAATTTCAAAAAAAACAAAGGAAGCAATCGCAAACCGTGACTGTAATTATGTATTAAGTAACGTTAAAAAACAAATTGATAACGGCATTACTACAATTGATTTAAATATAGGCCCTGCAAAGGGCAATATGCAAGGCTCGCTGGTTTGGCTTATTGAATTACTGAACAAAAATTATTCGCTTAATTACTCTCTTGATACGACAAATATTGACGAGATGAAAGAGGGTTTTAAAGCGTTAAATAATCCAAAAGATGCATTTTTAAACTCAACTTCCGCAGATGAAGAAAAACTTAACATTGCCTGCGAAATTGTATCGAAATATGAAGCAAATCTTATAGCTCTTACCATGAGCGCTCAAACGGGCATTCCAAAAACGCCGGACGAGCGTATAGAGCTTGCTTTTTCCATTGTTGAAAGCACAAGCGAAAGAGAAATTAACAGCGATAAAGTCTGGATTGACCCGCTCATATTACCTGTTTGCGCTGCTCAGGAACAGGCTGTTGTGTCATTAGACACAATAAGAATGATAAAAGAAAGCTTTGACCCGGAAGTTAAAACTATTATCGGGCTTTCAAACATTTCAAACGGTTGCCCCGGGGAACTTCGCGCCGATATTAACCGCGCATTTTTGGCTCTTGCTCTGGGCTGCGGTTTGGATGGCGCCATTGTTGATTCTTTTGACACAAAAGTGCTTGAAGTTTACAATGTAATTAAGACTAAAAAGGCAAATAATACTCTTGATGAGATGTATTTGAAATTGTATAATGCTATGTTAAACTTTGAAGACATCGAGGATATCAAGTATGACAAGAATGATATTGAACAGCACAAGATAATAAGGTGCGCCCAAATCCTATTAAACAGAGAAATATATTCACACAGTTTTGTATAAGGCAAAATGCAATGACAAAAAATTACACAAAAAGAAATCCGGGAGAATATAACAGGGCAAGAGGGCTTTTCCAATGGCTGACATGCAGGGTTGTATACGGCACATACTACAGAATAGCCTGCGGATTAAAAATAACGGGCAGAGAAAACGTACCCAAGAAGAAATTTTTTATTGTTGCTTCAAACCATGTAAGTGCAATTGACCCGTTTATAGTTGTCGATGCCATAGGACGCCATGTCGCCTATATGGCAAAACAGGAACTCTTTGAGCAGCCTGTTGCAAGATTTTTCTTAAATTTACTCGGCGCTTTTGCGGTAAACAGAGGAAAATTGAGTGTATCCACGATTAAAACCGCCCATGGGATAAAACAAACAAATTGGGTTCTTGGGCTTTTCCCTCAGGGCACAAGGGAAATAAACGGAAATATGGATAATATCTCAAGAGGCTTTGCGGGTCTTGCCAAAACTCTTAAATGCGACATATTGCCGGTCGGAATAGTAGGGGCAATAAAAAAAGACAGAAAACCCTTCGAAAGCCACATACAAATAAATATAGGCGAACCCATTCCATATATGGAAGATACATATGAAATGATTAACATCTGGAAAGAAAAAATGGCGCAGTTAACCGCGGGAGAAATTAATGGAAAAGATTAACCACGCAAGGAAGTATGCAAAAGATTTCAACATTTTAACAAGGCTGTATCAGTACTATGCACTGTATATACTATACATACCGATTTTCAGCCTGTTTTACAGATTCAAATGCTCAAGAAACAAAACCCTTGAGAAAAAACCCTACATTTTTGCTGCAAACCACATATCATACTGCGACCCTTTTTTAATGAATATGGTTACTGTCCGCCCCCTTGCTTATATGGCAAAAAAAGAACTCTACGAGGTAAAGGGCAACTTCGGCAAATGGGTTGCAACAAACATCTCGCGGCTGGGCGGATTTTCGGTCAACAGGGAAAAACTTGAAGTGTCAACGATTAAAACTTGCAGAGATTTATTTAAAGCAAATTTCAATCTTTGCATTTTTCCTCAGGGCGGAATAAGGAAAAACAAAAAAATAGAAGAAATTAACAAAGGTTTTGTCGTAATTGCAAAAATGGTAAAAGCCGATATTGTCCCTGTCGGATTGTCAGGACTTGAAACATACAACTGGAACATTTTTAAGTTTTTCAAAAGACCGGTTGTAAACCTTAATATGGGAACACCTATCTCGTATAAATTAAGCGAGGAGGAAATTATCCAAAACTGGCGCGAGCAGGTAGCCAAGCTAACCGGCTATGAACTTGTTGACATTCAAGCAAAACAATAATAGCAAAAAATATTTTTTTCGCGTTTTAAACTTGTGTATATTGCGAGTTTAAATTTATAGTCGACTAATTTCAACATGACAACACTTAACACACCAACAACACTGATAAATACTCTTTCTTACTTTAAAAATCCCGATGCCACAATCCCGACGGCTATCATTGAAGCATGCTGCACATCGGGCAGAACTTACCAAAGTTACAAAAGGGGCGGGACGCTTGAAGCAAAAGAGAGATTTAGAGAAGAAGCAACTTGCGGATTTTTCTGGCTCTTTGGCGTTAAGGGTTTTAATAAAATCGGAGATTTTATCGGCAAAAAAATTTTCAAGCTTGAATATCTTGACACCGATGTAGGCAAGGACGCGCTTCGCAATCCTTTTTATAATGTTGCGCAGGACGTAAAAAATAAAACCGCATTTTTTAAATTCGGCAAAATTTTTGCAAGCGTTGTACTTGCGACAGGGTTATTGGGCTTTGTTGTCCCGATAGTTAATCACGCAATAACGCAGCGCGCGCTAAAAGAGAGAAATGAGAAAGAAAATAAATCTCAAAATGCCCAATTTACGCTCGATGAATTTATGCAAAATATTACAAACACTTCAAAAGAGCAAAGTTTTAAAGGTTCGGGCGGTTTAATGGAAGGCATCATGAAGCTTTCATATAACCTTGAAAACAACAATATCGCAAGGCTTATCTCAACAGATGCCGGCATGATAGCGGGTAGAGTAGCTAATTCTCGCCATCCCGCAGAGGCCTTTGAATATCTTTTCAGGGATTTATGCTCAATATATTTTTATAACTTTGCAACGTATAATATCGTGAGCTTTTTAAATAAAATCTGCAACAAGACAAATATTCACCCTAAAGCAATTGAGAAAACATGCGAATTTTTAAAGGGTGTGAATATGACTGGAAATGAAGTGCTAAATTCACTAAATGCCAAACCCGACAAGCTTTTTGAACAATTTACGGATAAAGAAACCTATCTGCTTGACGAATTTGTAAATAAATTAAGAACTCTGGGCGTGAATAATTCCGAACTTGAAAATAAAGCTGCTCGGATGAGTACGCTGCAACCGCTTTTTGAAGGAAAAAGCATTTTATCAAAAGCGCAGTTAAAAGACGTGTTTACTGACAGCATAAGTGCAAATAACCCAGAATTTCTGCGTGATGCGATTAATGAGGCAACATATGGCAGAGCGCTTGATGAAACTAAATTTGTAAGTGCAAAAGAATGCCAAAAAATAAGGGAAACTCTTGACAGCTTTATAAAAGAAATAGCCAAAAAAGCGGGCGATGGCAAGATTAGCGATTATGTTAAAAATACCCCTATTGCAAAAGGCGCATATGGAAAAACCGCGCTTTTTCATCTTGCCGGCATGGCGGTAAGTGCCTTTGGGCTTGCGATTTTAATACCTAAACTGCAAATTTATTTAAGTCAGAAAAGATATGGTAAAAAATCTTTTGAAGATATAGCCCAAGGCAATAAAAATGACGGCAAAGTGCCGTCATAATGCACTAAAGTGTGTTTAATTACATTCTTGATTTTTTTACATAATGTATGATAACAAGTACCAGCGATACAATTGCCGCAATTCCGACAAGGAGGTAAATTGCATTTGCAAGAAAAGTTCCCTCCCCAAAAAGCCAGGCTACGAGGTCAAAACCAAAAGCACCGACAAGTCCCCAATTTATACCACCAATTAAAAGCAATATATAGCATATTGCGCCCAAAATTGAAATACAACCGCATTCACACATAACTTTTTCCTTTATTTAACTTCTACACTTCTCATTATCGTTATTTAAAAAATAAAAATAATGCCGAAGAGTTTAATTTTTTGCGGACTAAAGCATTATATACTTCGGGGGAATAATAAAAATGCGGGGGTTTTGTAAAATCTCCTTTAATTATGGGGGATTTATGACAGGAAAGATAAAAATATCGCTTTTTGTTTTTTTAATAATAATTCTATGCTCTCAATATGCATTTTGTGAAGTTATCCTGGGCAGAGTAAAACAAAACGATACTTTAAATAAGAAAAATAAAATAGTGGACTCATATACGCAAAAACCGGTTACAGGAGCCGCAGTCACTATTCCAAGCCTCGGCTACAGAACAACAAGCGACAACAACGGTACATTTGAATTAAATACCGAAATAACCGACAAGGCTATTATGTCGGTTCAAAAAGAAGGCTACAGACCTTTTTCGCTTACAATAGACAAAAATATCGCATCAAAACCGTTGAAACTCGGGATAGAAAAAAGCAAAACCGGCGATGTTACAATAGAAAGCGAGTTGTGCCATTTGGGAGATGATGTATACAGCGAAACTTCCGCAAACTCCATGGAATTTAGAGGAAAATCTCTCGGTTCTTATTTTTCAAAAAGCTTTAAGGCGGGTACGCTTCGTCCAAATGAAGAAGCCGTGTTAATTATTGGTTCGGTAATCGGTCTTGATACAAAAATGGCAAAAGAACTCGGACAAAATCAAATTGCATACGTTTACTCAAGCCCCGCAGAGATTTTTTTCAACGGGCAAAAAGTAGGCGAATTAAACATTAACGGCGACAATCAGGAAATTGGCATACCTCGGCAGCTTATAAGAGAAAACAATGAAGTGACGATAAAAACCGGCAGAAATCTTTTTCAACATGCCTATATTGACTATGACGACATTGAAATTGCAAATATAAGATTTGAAATTAAAGACAAAAATACTTTTGCATATAAATAATTTTTTATTTTTTCTCTGTTTAATAGTATAATATCTGTATGGTTAAACAAAGAAAAGCACTTGAAGATATTAAGCCTTACTATATTGATAAATATCCAAAACCCTGCGTTTTAAAGCTGGATTCAAATGAAAATCCTTACGGTGCTCCAAAAGAGGTGCGATACGCACTTAAAGAACTAACGGATACGCAAATAAGCCGCTATCCTTATTATGGAGAACTGATTGATAAGGCTGCACAAAAATTCAAAGTCAAGGACGATGAAATTATTTTGACAAACGGTGCTGATGAAGCACTGAGCGTTATTATAAACACTTTTTTAAACAGTGATGAAGAATTAATCTGCTTTATGCCAACCTTTTCAATGCCGCTTTTGTACGCACAGTGTGCCGGAGGCAAAATAAAGGGTGTTGATTATTATACAAAATGGGCTTTTGATGCGGATAAATTAATTGAACAGATTAATGATAATACAAAAATTATTTATATATCAACTCCCAATAATCCGACCGGCGAGTGTACAGCTATTTATGATATCGAAAAAATTCTGCAAAAATTTCCTGAAGTTGCACTTATTCTTGATGTTACATATATCACCTTTTCGCAAAATCCGCCTGATTACTATTCGCTTATAAATAAGTATGACAATATTTTTATTGTCAAATCTTTCTCAAAAGATTTTGCCCTTGCGGGTTTGAGGCTTGGCGTAATTTTAAGTCAAAATAAAAATATAGCCAATTGTAAAAAAGTAATTTCGCCTTACAGTGTTAACAATGCGGCAGTATGCGCAGGAATTGCCGTGTTGAATGATACACAATACGAAAAATATATAAAAGAGCAAACAAAAATCGCACGCGATGCTTTTATGGAGGGGCTTTTAGAACATGGATTTAAGCCATATAAAAGCGAGGCGAATTTTATACTTTGCGATTTTGGAAAATACCGTGATTTTATTTTTTGGAAACTCAGCTCAAAAGGCATTTTGACAAAACGCTTTAAAAATTCGAAAATTCTCGATAGCTGTCTGCGAATAACTGTGCCTCGCGTGCAGGATATAGGCTTATTTTTTAACGCATTTAAGAAAAAGGATATGATTGTTTTTGATCTTGATGGCGTTGTTTTTGATGTTTCAAACTCTTACAGGCTTGCAATAAAAGAAACTTTTAAACACTTTTGCTCTAAAGATATTTCAGATAACGAAATTCAAACGGCAAAAGAGCAGGGCGGCCTTAATTGTGATTGGGAATTGACAAAATATTTACTTGATAAACACGGCGTAAATGTAAGCCTTGAAGAAATTACAAAAACTTTTCAGGAAATATTTTTCAATCCGGATAACCCGGAAACAAAGGGTTTGATTGATAATGAAAAACTGATTATTAAACCCGAAGTTTTTGAAAAGCTTTCAGATAAGTATGATTTTTGTGCATTTACGGGAAGGCCACGCGCTGAGGCATGCTACTCGCTTGAAAAATTTGACATATTAAAATATTTCTGCAAAATAATTTCGCGAGACGATATTGAAAATGATAAGCAAAAACCCCATCCTGAGGGCTTGAACCGCATTAAGAGAGAAACAATTTATGATAAAATTTACTATTTTGGTGATACACTGGATGATGTCTATGCGGCTGTTGCCTCTTCGACCCCTGTTTTCGGAGTTGCAAAAAGCGGTTCGAATTTGGCAAAAATACTCCTGGAAGCAGGCGCGGATGATATAATAGATGACACATCAAAAATAGATGAATTTTTAGAACTGAAGGAAGCAAGATATGCAAATAGTTGAAAAAGTCAGAAATACAAACGAAACCGGGATAAATGTTGTGTTTAATCCTTGCGGCAGCGGAATTAGCGAGATTAATACGCCGATAAATTTTTTCAGCCATATGCTTCAACTTTTTTGCGCGCATTCCATGTGCGATATTAAATTAAATGCAAATTCATTTGATAATGACCCTCACCACCTTGTTGAAGATGTTGCAATTACATTGGGAGAGGCGCTAAAAGAGTCATTGGGCGATAAACGCGGCATTAAAAGATATGCAAATGTAATTTTGCCTATGGATGAGGCGCTTATTATGTGTGCACTTGATATTTCGGGCAGAGCATATTGTAATTGTGATATTAATATAAAGGAGCCCATGACCTCTGGTTTTGAAACTGTATTGCTTGCACATTTTTTTGACAGCTTTTCAAAAAGTGCGGCAATAACACTGCATATTAAAATGCTCGACGGGAAAGATCCGCATCATATTATTGAAGCTGTGTTCAAGGCTTTTGCACATGCACTTAGGGATGCGATTTCGATAGATTTAAGAAATTCGGATGCCGTTCCTTCCACAAAAGGTGTGCTTTAAATTAAAACTTGAAATTCTTTTGTGTTTTTGTGATAATTTGCTTGTTGAAAATTATTATGGCAAGGTAGCTCACTGAGCGACGAAGTTGCGATTTCAAAATTGAGAGCAGCACTCGAGCCAACTGAGCCGATGAAAATTGAATAAATTGAAACTAAATGGCAAGGTAGCTCAGTTGGTGAGAGCGCACGGCTCATACCCGTGAGGTCGAGAGTTCGAATCTCTCCCTTGCTATTTTTTATTGTATTCAGTGCATTGAACGCCGCTCACGGGTACAGCTGTTGTAATTTAACGACCGGTTTGATTTGTACGGATACTTTGATTATTTTGGAGAGCCCGCTCTGCGAGGGCGTTTTCAGGTCGGAAAATTATGTTTTCCAAAAAAATCAAACTGCCGAACTGGACTTTTTTCGGACTGTACGGATAGATTGAGATTTTCTTAATATAGCTGAATTACGCACCAATTTTGAAGTGTACGGTGTAAAGAAACAGGACAATACAGAAAAAGGGAACTTGCCTCAAAGCCCCTCTGCGTAAAGGAATTTTAGAATAATTTAGGGTTACAGAAAAGTCCGGTATGTCCGATTTTAGGGACTATTATACTCATAAATATATAAAAAGTTTGTAATAATATGCCCTAAAACCTTATTTCCGTAAGATAGCACCCGAATACAAAAATAGGACTTTTGCTATCAAAAAAGTAACATGAGTTCCGTAAAAAATATTTTTCTGCCACAAAATGGAACCATAACGGAACTTTTTGCGGAACCAAACGGAACCTCAAATAAGTTGTGATACAATGGAATAAAAGTTGAGGTTATTGTATGAAAAAAATTCTTTTAATAATGTTATGTTTATTCTTATCAAGTGCTTGTTTTGCACAAACTGAACACGGGATTATTACTAACAAAAGGGGACTAGTTTTACAAGCTTTAGATAATGGTGCGTTAGGATATATTTGTCCTAAGTGGGCATTAGATAATGATGACTGTAGTTCTGGACAATTTGTATATTTTAATTTCAATCTGGATTTTGTTGACAATCAAAGATTTAGTATTCCTAAAAATTATTATTTTTATGCTGATGGTGTTTATAAGTATGTAAACAGAGAAAATATTTCAAAAACTGTCCGTAAAATAGAATTATATTCAAAAGATTAAAATTAGTTTAAGATTAATTTAAAGTTTATTATTCTTACTCTCAACATGCTCTTTAATAACTTTATAAATGTACCTAGTAGTTGTATCACACGCTAAAGCTAATCTGTTTACACTCGTTGCATTAAGGTAATTATCAATAATATACTGTTTTTTGTATTGTTGATTGCAGTGAGCATGGATTGAAAACTTTTCTCCTGCCG
>CALUWF010000037.1 GCA_944324405.1 Candidatus Gastranaerophilales bacterium
ATGTCCACGAGAGGATTCGAACCTCCGACATTCACCTTAGGAGGGTGACGTTCTATCCATCTGAACTACGTGGACATATTATTTTGTGCAAAGATAAGTGCGATACTAGATAATTATATACAATCAATAATAATATTCAAACTTTTACAAAAATTAATTTCTTCAATGTTTGTCATAATGAGCACTGCAAAAGTGTTTTGGGCATTACTTAATTCCATTTACTCATGTATTATCTGTAATTGCGGAAGCTAAGTAAAAAAGATATTCTTGCATTTGTAAAGATTAAGAGAGGAGGGAAAATGCCCTACGTTATACCGCATGTTTTTAAAGCAGGCGAAAAAGCTATCGCAGAACAGGTTAATGCAAATTTTAACTATTTAAAACAATCACTTGAACAGCTCAGTACGACACTCGGCTCTCAAATTAGCGCAAGTGAAGATTTGCTCGGGGACGATATAGAAGAGCTTCAAACTCAATTTCAAAACATATCAACTCTCATCCAAAACAGAGATACTATTTTAAATCTTGGTTCAATTGTCACGCCTGACCCGCTGCCGGACGGACAAATCCCGACGGCGGATATAAATTTAAATGCCGACAGAATTCAGCGAGCCGCAATTCTTGCAAATGCACAAATCGTTTTCCCGACTTTGGATGATGATGAAATTTTCACAAACACAATGCTTGAATTTACCCTAAGTGAAAATTGCTCTCTTGCACTTCCAGGCACTGTTACATACTCAGGCGGAGAGCCGCCAGAAATTGCAGCGGACGGGGTTACGGTAAATCGTTTAATCTTTGATACAACAACAGGGGGTGATAATTGGTGCTGTTACTACAGCTCACTATCAACATCTCAAAATAGCTCGGATGAAAGCGAAACAGAGGCAGTATAAAAATGAATAAAAAAATATTTGAGTTAATGAAATTTTCATTAGGGAATATTAAAGTATTCAGTCCTTTTGTATCAGATAAATACGGAAGCTGGACAACATCAATCGGAGGTTCAAATACTTCTCTCGGCGGAATATCTCAGGGCAGAATGGAGGGGATAGGGCTATACGTATGGAACTCAGGCTGGCAGCAATACGGTATTCCTGACGCACAGAGAACAATTGATAATTTATACAGAGCACAAAGCATTGATTTTGATTTTAAACAATATTTTTCACATTATGACGCCTGGTCTACACCAGGCAAGAGTGTCACCGCGCAAATAGGTTCAATAAGTATAACTAACGGAGTTGTATACATTTCAAACGGCACAACAAATACACAGCTTACAACAATAGCGGAAGAAAACGTCTGGAAAAATATCTCAATAAAACAGAGCAAAATAATAATAAACGATGTTGAATACAATTACCCGCAAGGGGTAAAGTTCTCTGATGCCAAAAGTAATCTGCTGCATTTTAGGATATATACGCAGGCAAACAAAGGCGGGCACGGCGCTCAGGTAAATTTAGTCATTGAAATTTCAGACATAAGTGTTAAGTGGTAGATAAAGGAAGGATAAAACAAAATGTATGCAAAATTAGAAAACAATACGCTTAAATATGCTCCGCATTATTTAATCTTAAACAATAAAACAATTTTAAACCCGCAGGAAAATGACTACATAAACGCAGGGTATAAAGAGGTAGTGTACTCTTTAAAACCCGACATTAAAGAGGGGTATGAGATTATACAAATATACAGCCGGGATGAAGATAAAATTTATGTTACATATTCGCTAAAAGACTCTCTTTTATCTGATGAAGCACAGACAACGAAAGAAAATTAACAAAACACACCATTCTCCCTGTAATTTCTTTCCGCCCCTTTTAATTTTTAAAAGGGGTTTTTATTCGACAAGTGCAAAAAGCTATGCTAAAATTATATTAACCCTGTACGGGCGCTAATTTTGTTCCTACATCTTTATAAATAGGGAGAGCAGGCTCTTTTAAAAGATAATTGAAGTATACCTTGTGCAAAAGCATTTAAGGAAACGGATTTATCGAGGCGCTCACCCACCTGCGTTAGTTTTCGCGGGTAACAAAATCCGCTCGTACAAGGGTTTTTATGGCAGGTGAGAAGCGGTGAAAAAGTTTTTAGTAATTTTATTCTTATTTTTTGTTTTTTCGGCTCAATCAATTGCAAAAGATGAAATTAATTTTATTTATATAAACGGTTCGAATACGAACGACGAAAAGCAGAAAACCTGGTTTTTTGAAGGAGTGGGCAAATTTCACCCCGTACTCGTTAAAAAAATACTTTCTGATGATTTTTTCTCAAAAAGACTTACCCGGGAAAATAAGCTTACAATTTCCAATGAGCCTGATTATCTTTTCTGGGGCGATTTAACAAAATACGAAATTGAGCGATTGAATAAAGACATTAATATCTTAAAACGTACAAGCCCTCGTCTTGCACAATTTACAAGACGCTTTATTTCGATGTGTTTCCATGATGCAATTTGGATTTCTAAATTCCCGAATATGATGCCCGTTCTTGACATGTTGCAGGAAAAAATACTCCAAGCGCATAAAAGAGGTGATAAAGTGGTGCTTATGGGCTACAGCGCCGGGACATTTGTTACTTATCAGTATTTCCTTACAAAACTTCCCGTCATAGATATTAAAAAAATGACAAAAGAACTCAATGTCAGCGGGCAAAAAGAAGAATTTGACAAAAATCCCAAACGCAGAAATACTTGTCTTGATGCGCTTTTTAGGGCAGATATTTTAACATATAATCTGACAGGTGGCCTTGTTGCAAATCCTAATGACAAAATTCTTAATCAAAATTTATCAAAAATAGACTCCTATACCGATTTATACTGTGCGCCGGACGGTGTAATCAAAGGGGTGATTAATTATGCAAGTCCGATTGCGCTTTTTTATTCGGATCTTGCGGATCCAAAGTATAAGGCGGCACAAATAAGCACTTTAAGCTATAAATATTTAATTGAAAACAATATATTTTTTATGAATGTAAATTTTGCAGATGACCCCTTGGGCATACCTGTTTCAAGGAACTTAACCTACGATGAAACAAAAGAAATTGCAAAGCTTGAAATAGGACAGGGCGGCGGATTTTATTATGATAAATCCGACATTGCTTCTCCCCGGCCTTTTTTCCTTGCGCATACTTCATATTGGGCATGTGCAAAGAAATTTTCCGATACGGTTGTAAAGGCCTATAGGGAAGGATATAACTATTTTTGGGGGAATAAAGAAGACCAAGAGTCGCTCTAAGCTATTTTTCAAGCCCTGCATAGACCGGATTTTTTGCAATAAGCTGTCTTATATTATCGACCCCGTTTTGTTTTACGTACAATTTCGAAATGTAATTTTCGCGTTTTACAAGCGGGTGGTTAAGATATGCCACACTTCGATTTTTCCTTACAAAGGCGTTCCAGGTCGTAGTTTCGGAAATCCACGCCTTAAGCTCTTCCGCTTTGGTATTTGTAAAAGTATGGTGCTGGCTTTCATGCGCTATCAGACATGCGAGCGCTTCAACGGGTGCATCTTTGTGTTCTTCGTTTAAGTATATTACCAAATCCCCGCCGCGGGTTTTTGCGGTAAATGCTTCACAGTTGGAGCAGCCGTATATTGCAAGGTTTCTAAACATAATCCTTATCGGCTTTCCGGTTGAATTTCTTCCGCTTAAAATTGCTATAACGTCATTTCTGTTAATTGATTCAAGAGCACTGAGCGCTGCGGATATTTTCGTATTTCCGGTGATTTTTTCATATCCGCCTGCTTGCGTCATATTAAACGTAAAACAAACGAAAAATAAAAAACAAAGCAATACGCAATATCTTTTCATCACTACACCCTTGTAACAGATTTTATTCCCATAATGTTTTCTTATTCGGCAAAAAATCTTTCTTACTTTATGATTTTTTCTCTTATTGTTACATAAATTAATACTGCACTTTAAAATACCCGTCCGGCGGGGGTTTAAAAATAAAAATGAATTTAAAATTACTTTAACGGGTGAATACTATCCCCTGTTTATTTTAAAACGGGAAGTAAAAAAGTGGAAAATTGTAAGTATTTTTATTCAACTTTAACTGTCATGATAATCTGGCTCTTTTTTATAATAAATGCGCCTGTGGCATACCGTGCACTGGCTGATAGTAACGAAAGTCCTTATCAGGCTGAAGTTGTAATAACGCAGAATATGATTAATCAGGCAAGGGCAACCGTGCCGGAGGTTGAATTTACGCCTGAGATTGAAAAAGAAATTTCAATTATGGAAAAAAGACATTTTAAAAATAAAGTGACAAATGAAACGGACAGCTATCGAATTGCCCGCCTTGAAGATACGCTTATGGGGCGTGTTTGGGAGTATACTCCGCTTGATGTCAGAATGCGCCGTTTAAAATTGGCTTCCCAAAGAACAATACTTGCGGGCACTTCTCTGCCGCATAATTTAAGCAGAATATACAGCCCGAAAAGAATAAGAAACGATTCTATAGAATTAAGAGAACGTGAACAAGTCGGTATAATCGACGGACTTTTAAGGGTGTATGCACCTGATTTATATGAAAAAGTAAGGTTTAGAAACGAGAGAAACTTTGAATACTATGCCTGGGAATAAAATTCTTCTTGCAAGGACTTTTTTATCATTGTATTATTAACTTATAAAGGAGAATTTTATGAGCCAGATAACTAAAATCGCTTGGGATTTAAACGAAAAGACAAATAACCGCTACCAGCTTGTGTATGAGTTAATTGAACTTGCAAAAAAACTCGTTGACGAATCTCAGATGAAAAAGTCAAAAGACGACTTCGGATATGACTTTGAAACTTCTTTTGACCCTGCGATAAAAAAAGAAAAACCCGTTCAGCACGCTATTATGGTTAAAGCGTCGGAATCGGATGACAGCGGTCTTGTAGGCTGATTGCTTTTATGCATCTAACACTTGAATTTATAAAAGAAAAAATAAAAGATTTTAAACCCGAGTTGGCAATTGTGCTTGGCTCGGGTTTAGGTGCATTTTGTGACGGTCTTGACGGTATTTCAATACCCTATGGTGATATCCCCGGCTTTTCGCCCGCAAAGGTAAAAGGACACAAAGGCGAGCTTCTTTTTTGTAACATTCACGGCAAAAACTGTGTTATTATGCAGGGAAGATTTCACTTCTATGAAGGACATCCGCTTTGCCAGACGACATACCCCATAAAAGTCTTTAAAAAACTCGGGGTTGAAAAACTAATCCTTACAAACGCCGCAGGCTCGCTTAGAAAAGACTTAGCCCCCGGAAGCATTATGATAATCAGCGACCATATAAACTTTATGGGTTCAAATCCTTTAATCGGGGAAAATGATGACACTCTGGGCACGCGTTTTCCCGATATGAACGAAGTTTATTCAAAAAGAATGAGAAATATTTTAAAACAATGCGCTCAAAGGCTTGATATTGAACTTAGAGAAGGTGTATACTGCGCGCTCAGCGGCCCGAGCTATGAAACACCCGCAGAGGTTAAAATGCTCGCGATTTTAGGGGCGGATGCTACGGGCATGTCGACGGTGCCCGAAGCCATAGTTGCAAAACACTGCTCAATTGAAACTCTCGGTGTAAGTTTAATTACAAACTATGCCGCCGGATTATCCGATGCCGCACCAAACCATAAAGAGGTGGTTGAAATGGGCAAAACAGCAGGAAGTAAGCTCTGTAAACTTTTAAATGAGTTTATAAAAAATATTTAGTGCTACTTTTGTAGCATTTTGTAAACTTTGTATTCAAATTTAGAGCAAAATGAGTTATAATGTAATTGCAAAGGTATCGACTTTTGCGCAGCGGTGTTTGAAAGGCGTTTAATGAGCGAAGTACAATTTCACAATGACCTGATGAGGTTAATTGAAATTCTCCCCTCAAAAATCAGAAGAAATATCAAGGAAGATTTGCTGGATGATGCAATTGAAATTGTCCTTGATATAGGCAGAATTCCCGAGGTGCGCCTCGGTAACGGTAAAATTATTTACCTTGGCTCGGATACTGTAGTAAGCGATGATATAGACTATATTGTATCCCGCATCCCCGAATTTACAAACGATAACCGCTCCGGCTTGCCGGGCACCCTGCACAGAATAAGCGCAATAAGAAATCGCCAGGGTAAAATTATAGGTTTAACCTGTCGTATAGGACGCGTTATTACGGGAACAATCAACTGTATTAAGGATTTTGTTATACAGAATAAAAGTATTTTATTTTTAGGGCGCCCAGGAGTCGGAAAAACCACAAAACTGAGAGAGATTGCCCGTCTTATGGCGGATGATATCGGCAAACGCGTTGTTGTGGTGGATACATCAAATGAAATAGCCGGAGATGGCGACGTTGCCCACCCTGCAATAGGAAAAGCCCGCAGAATGCAGGTTTCCCAGCCTGAATTTCAAAAGGATGTTATGATTGAGGCTGTTGAAAACCATACGCCCGAGGTAATTGTAGTCGATGAAATAGGTACCGAGCTTGAAGCGCAAGCAGCGCGTACGATTGCGGAGCGCGGAGTTATGCTTATTGCGACGGCTCACGGCAATACACTTGAAAATCTTATAAAAAACCCGACAATGTCGGATTTGGTCGGCGGTGTAAGTTCCGTTACGCTCGGCGATGATGAGGCAAAACACAGAGGCTCGCAAAAAACCGTACTGGAGCGGGAAAAACAGCCTACTTTTGATATAGTTATTGAAATTATCGACAGAAATACTCTTGCGGTATATAAAGACACCGCACAGGCGGTTGATTATATTTTGCGCGGCTGGCCCATAACCCCTGAAATAAGGAAAGTTGACCAAAGCTATGATAACCAGCCTATAACGGTGCAAAATATAGCCCAAAAGGTGCAGGAGCTTGACAAAAAGGCGCAAAGCCCGCTGAATTTCAGTTTTAACCGCCAGAAATACGTTAACGACGTAAAAAAACACAAGAAAATTTATATCTACGCGGTCTCGCGCTCAATTGTGGATAAAATAATCGAGCGGCTTGATATAGATGCCGAAATTGTAAGAAATGTCGAAGATGCGGATTTTGTCATCGCGCATAAAAATTTTGCAAAAGGCGGCACAAGAATTTTAGCCACGGCAAACGAATACAGGCTGCCCGTGTTTTTTGTTCGCACAAATTCAATGTCGCAAATTCAAAAGGTGCTAAAAGACGCCCTGCACTTGACTCAAGAGCCGCAAGACGTTGAACATCACAGTAATTACAAAGACGATGTCGAGCTTGCGCTTGATGAAACAAAAGCCGCGATTGCAAAAATCTTTGAAGGGGCGGAAAGCGTTGAACTTGAGCCTCAGCCTCAGAGTGTCAGAAAAATGCAGCATGAACTTGTAGAGGCGCACAACCTTTCATCCGTGAGTATAGGAGAAGGTGAACACAGGCGGCTTAAAGTATTTAGAGAAGATATAAGTGATGAGTCTGCTTAAATTTTTTAAAAGAAAACAAACAACGCAAAAATCAGAGCAGATAGAGGGAATTGACTTTAAATTCAGAAAAAATCCCCTGTCAAAATGTGTAAAGATTACTCTTAAGAGCGATAAAAGCGTACTTGTGACAATGCCAAGACGCGCAAGTTTTGATTATGCAAGAAAATTTGCACTTAAAAACATTGTTGATATAAAAAGTGCAATTAAAAATATTGCGTCAAGCAAGTATATATACAAAGGGATTGAATATAGCGAGCGAAATGATTTAATAAAAATTTTGAGAAAGGACGCAAAAGAGTATCTTCCAAAAAGGCTTGAAGAATTGGCGCAAAAATTCGGATACAGATATAAAAGGGTTGCGCTTAAGCTTATGAAAACCCGCTGGGGAAGCTGCTCTTATAAAAATAATATTAATTTAAATATTTCTCTTATGACTCTTGAAGAAGAATTGATTGATTACGTTTTGCTTCATGAGCTTGTGCATACCGTTGAAAAAAATCACGGCGACGGTTTTTATTCAAGGCTTTTATTGCATATGCCCGATGCCAGATGCAGACAAAAAATCTTAAAAAGTAGAAAAGTTATTTAAAATCATTATACTGTTTAGTAAATTGCACATAAGGCTAATTGTATGCGCGATTTAATTTGAGTATATTATTTTGCGGAGGTTTTAAATGGCAAAAGGATTAATTTGGTCAAAAGAGTCAATTACTTTAAACAGAACCCTTGATGACAGTCTTGATTTGCTTTTTTGCCAGGATTTTAAAAGGACAAATACGTTAAGAGAGCGCCTTGTCGGCAAAACAAGTGTAAAAGAGCTGATTAAGCAGATAAGAGAAATTTGGTAGTAGTATTATCCTTGTGCAATATGTGCTTTTAATTTGCAGAAAACACAGACTGTTTGTAGTAATATTTAAATTAAAAGGAGTGTGTTTGTTTGCAAAACGTTATTATTAGTGAGGAAACTGAAAAAGACAGGAAAAATGTCTGCAACATAATAAAAGATGCTTTTGCTTTTGCGCAGCATTCTGACGGCGATGAACACAATCTGGTTGAGAGGCTGCGAGGGAGTGAGGTATTTATACCAAAACTTTCTCTTGTTGCAGTATTAAATAATGAAGTTGTGGGTTATGTTCTGTTTACAAAGCTTGAAGTTGCCAAAACCACACAACTGGCGCTGGCACCTCTTGCGGTTGCACCAAAGTTTCAAAAACGGGGAATTGGAAGTTTACTGGTTGAAACAGGTCATAAAAAGGCAATGGAGATGGGATTTGAATATTCAATTGTATTGGGCAATCCGGGTTATTATTCCAGATTTGGATACAGACCTTCAGACGAGTTTAATATTAAATGCCCGTTTAATGTTCCGAGAGAGTATTTTATGGCTGCAAAGCTTCAGGGCAAGACTTTCTTGAATGACGCCGATGTTAGATATTCAAAGGAGTTTTTAATTTGATTTATAGGGCAGAAAGAGGGTCGCAACTCTTTTTTATGTCGTTTGGGGCATTGTGAAACTGTTTACAAAGACAGGCTTGTCATATTTGAGCCCCGTCAAATGTTTACAGAGCACTAAAAATTTGTCGACGGGGGCTTGCAAACTTGCTTTGCAACGGCAGACTTGCCAATGTTCAAGTCCCCCATGGTTTGGTTTAATTTTATATAGAAAAATGTCGACGGGGGGACTTGAACCCCCACAGATCTCTCCACATGCACCTCAAGCATGCGCGTCTACCATTCCG
>CALUWF010000038.1 GCA_944324405.1 Candidatus Gastranaerophilales bacterium
GGCTACAACGGCACATTAAGCGGTGCAGGCGGCGGCGGGGGCACCGTAAGATTTCAAACCTCGGGTTCAAATACCATTGCATACCGCGGTGCAGGCGGCAAGGGAGCAAACGGCATGGTTGAGATTACCTATGATTTAATGTATCGTGCCGCGGGCGGCGGAGGCGGCGGAGGCGGAGCATTTGCTCTTGTTAAAAATATACCCGTAGCCTCGGCAGATACATACACCGTAAGAGTTGGCGCAGGAGGCGCAGGGGGTGCTATTTCAAGCAACGGTTCAAATGGCGGAACATCCTCAATCACCTTCGACTCGGCAACATATTCCTTAAGCGGCGGAGAAGGAGGGTTTGCCGGCACGTCAGAAACGGCAACGGGAGAACTTGTACAGGGTACAGGCGGCAAAAAAGGAGTTGTCAGCACAAATGTAAGCGACAAATCAAATCTAACTTATAAACACGGCTTTGACGGTGCAAGCGCAGGAGAGATAACCATAAATGCAGCAAATCCCTACGGCGGCTCATACGGCGGCACGGGAGGCACCTCAGGGCTTGACGTCAAAGGCGGCTGCGGAGGTATGTTTATTGATAGCACGGTATGTTCAAATACTACGGTAAATGGCACATATGTTGCCTTTATCTCGCCCGGCGATGTCTTTGAAGCCAGTGAATACGGCTCTGCAGGCGCAGGCGGCGGAGGCGGAGGCTGGAGCGAAAATACAACATTTTACCCTAACCCCGGCTCAGGCGCACAGGGGCAAAACGGATATGTCTATCTTTACTGGGTAGAGTACTAAAGATATAACTATAGTGAAAATGTTTTCGTATCTTATTCGGGCGTAAAAGATTAAACAACTCCAGGTTATATTTTACGCCCTTTTTTTATTTTATGCCACATGTAAGCAAAAAAAATTAAAAGCCGCCCGGAATATACCAAAGCGGCTTAAAGATTATAACAATAGCTATTATTTCAGCATTTCGAGTTCTTTTGAATTTCTTGCATATTCGCGATTTAGCGAATTTCTTTGTGAAACGGAAGCCACAATATTTCTGATTGTTGCAACCATTTCGATTTGTGTATCGAGTTTATTTACCGCAGAGCCTACGCCCACTGCACTTGCACCTGCCGCAAAAGCAAGAGGGGTTGTTTGTGCGCTAATGCCTGAAGCACTCATAATCGGAATTGATACATGGCGTGATAATTCAAGAGTATTGCCGATTGTTGCTTGTGCTGTTTCAAGAAGCGCTTTAGCGCCTACATTTTTAACTCCTTTTGGTTTCATACCTTCTGTTTGGATAAGGTCGACGCCAAGAAGTTCAAGTTTTTTAGCAAGTTCAATTTGCTCTTTAATATCAATATTGCCGGGAATTGTTACACAAATAAATGTGTCCTTGCCTTCCAACAGGCTCATTGTTTCAAGGGTGATTTCATAAACTTCATCCGCGCTGAAGCTTTGTCCTTTTTCATAAAGTGCGTCAAAGTTGCCGATTTCAATTGCATCTGCACCCCATTCCACCGCTTGCGCGAGTTTAAAGGGATGAATTGACGAAACAAAAATGGGCAGGCTCGTATTTTTTACCGCAGTATCAAAAACGGCTTTATCACATGCAACATCGACTGCACTTGCAAGCCCCATTTGTGCCGCGCTGACTACTTTTTTGACATTATCGAGATTGTAGTTATCAATACCGGAAATAATCTTAATAGCTCTTTTCTCTCTTAAATGTCTTTTGAAAACTTCAATACTTCTCATGTTTCTTCCTTTCCTAAAATTTACAAGAATTGTACCATAACATAGTACTTTGGGCAATGTATAAATAAACTTCCTGATTTATATTCTCTATTATCCCCTATACGATAACGGAGTGGTGTATACATGTTTAAAAAAACATTTTTTGGAATTTTATTGCTTTTTTATTCGGTTTTATTAAGTAATGTTAATATTCCTTCATATGCCGCAAACTATGCGCGCTCCGATGATGAGAGCGCAAGCATAAGTGTTTATGAAAAAATTACTCCCGCGATTGTCGCAATTGACGCGGATTTGGACGAGGGCATTTCATCGGGCACGGGCTGCGTTATAGATCCCTCCGGTGTAATCCTTACAAGTTCTCATGTTATTAATAAATCAAAAAATATAGAAGTTACAACACAGAGCGGAAGGACATATAAGGCTGAAGTTTTTGCGGTATTAAAAGATAAAAACGACCTTGCGCTTATAAAAATTACACCGAAGGAAAAGCTGCCCACAATTCGCCTTGGCGACTCGCAAAGCGTAAAAGTCGGCCAAAGAGTACTTGCAATAGGAAATCCTTTTGGCTTTCGCGGTACTCTTACAACAGGGATAATTTCAAGAATTGATTATGACAGAAAAAAATTACAAACAGATGCCGCAATAAACCCCGGCTGCTCAGGCGGGCCGCTTTTAAATCTGGATGGCGAAGTAATCGGGATTAATCAATCAATCTATAATCCGGACAACAACCGCTCAAATATCGGAATAGGTTTTGCGGTTCCGGTTAATTACGCAAAAGAGTTTATTACGCTTGCAAAAAATGCCGGAAAGTTTCACTGATTTTTAAAAATTCTTTTTAATACGGCAGCTACTTTTTCATAAGTTACAACAGGGTCAATCCCTTGCCCTTTAATTAAAAGCGCCTGTTTTTGATTAATAGTATCTATAATATATCTTACAAAATCCGTATTTTCATCAATATCGCTCGGCTTATCAAAATAAAGCGTCTTTATGTGCGCTGCATTGGACTTTATATATTCATATACCGTTTTTGCCTCTTTTTCAACACAGATAAGCTCGTCTATATCTTGTTTTTCAATAAATTTTGCAAGCTTTAAATGTATTTCTTTTTCGAGTCTGCCAAGTTCTCTTATGCCGCTAATCAAAATTCTTTTCTGTGGATAGTCTTTGTAAATGTTTAAAAATGTGTTAATACAAGAAACGATTGTTTCAAAACTAGGATTGTTTGGGGCATCCGTTACAATAATTGCATCCTTGATTTTATCAACCAGCCATCTGTTACCAACTTGGCGAAATTCAAAAAGACCCTTTTTAATTAACCTTTCATCAATATTAAAACTCTTTGCGAGCTCTATTGCCTTTATTGCGTTATTTATTTGATGTTCGCCCGCGACACGAAGGACGTATTTTTCTCCTTTATAAATAAATTTTGACCCCGTGTTGTCGCTTTTTATAAGAGTATAGTCGCCTTCTTTTGTAAAAATCTTCTTGCAATCGTAATCCTTTGCCGCCCTTCTTATTTCTTCGCAATCGTTTAAAATTGCAACGGATTTATTTTGCGCACAGGTCATAAGAGAGCATTTCTCCTCTGCGATATTTTGCAAACTTCCGTATTTGCCAAGGTTTTCACTACTTACTCTTGTTAATATTATCCCATCCGGTGCCAAAAGTTCACTGAATTTTTTTAAATATCCCTTCACGGCGCCCGAACATTCAAAAAGTAAATACTCACAGTCTTTTGGTGCTTCAAGCAGTTTATGATTAATCCTGAGTCTTAAATTTACCATCGGCTCGCCGCGAAAAATTTTATGTTTCTGTTTAAAAATACTGTAAACCATCTCGGTTGTAGATGTTTTTCCTATGGAGCCCGTCACACAAATAACTTTTAAATCTTTTGAAAATTTTTTAAATCTTGTATACTGCGCAAGAGAATACATAGCCCCAAGGGAATTTTGCGTCATTATTACAAAATCAATATTTTTTTCATATTTTTCAAGAATTTTAAAGAGCATTTCTCTAAAATTCTTTTGTGCAAATCTCTCCTCGTCAAAGAAAAAAGCCCTTACTCCTTTTTTAATACAGTGCTCAATCTCACAAAAGGTCTGCATTGCAACATTGTTAACTATTGCAAAAAACGGTATAAAAATTATATTACAATCTGCCTTAATGTCTTTTGATAAAATGCTCGGCCTGTATTTTTTCTCCCATATTTCATCCCCCCTTTTGTAAAAAAGGTAAGACGATGTGTTTGAAAGTATTTCTTTTAAAGAATATTCCATATTGCTCCTAAAACAAAAATTCCGGATTTAAAGACTTTTGCATAAAAACAAATATTGCCGTATCTTTGTCGATTTTTCCTTTTAAAAACAAGCCCATCTCGATTAATTTATTTTCACTTAAGAAACCGTCATTTGAAGAAATATTTTTTATCTGTACGAATTTATCAAGTTTTCTGTAATACGGGCTGAAATCTTCCATATCAATTAACACTGCGGTGTCAAAAGCTTCTCTTGCCATAAGTTCAATTATGTCATTATGTATTTCCGCGCTATATTGCTCAAGCTGGGGTATAGCGGATAAAACAATAATTTTTTTGAAATTTCTATACTTTTCACAAAAGTATTTTAAACCTTTTATTATGGAATAATGCGTGTGTTCTTCTGTGCAAATACAGCTGTAACAATTATTTTCAAGTTTTTTCTCAATTACAAGAGGGTATTCTTCTCTAAAATCTTTCAGCACCTTTGCAATCGTTTTTTTATCAATTCCCGCCTTTTTCGCGCAAAGTGCACTCATAACAGCGCAGCGCGGAAAATAAGGAGCGTAATTTTTTGTTTTAAATCTGATTAAATCTTTGTAACTTATTTCTTTCTCATTCTTTGAAACCGGTGCAGTGTCTTGTTTTATCATATATTCATAAACTATATTTAAATTCTCTTGCTGCGGCAGGTTTGAATTTATAATATCGTTTTCTTCATAAGTAAATACTTCATCAATATTTTTTGCACAGCATAAAATATTCATAATTTCATCAATATAGCCTTCTTTATCTTTGTATTTTTTTGTAAGGTTAAATGAGGTTTTTGAAAATATCACGCTGTTTGAGGTTAAAATATTTGCAGCCGTTTTGCTTATGTTATTTTTCGCACAATCGATATTAATTACGCAATGCTCTGTACTTTCATCTAGTGCCAGCAAGGGCTCCAAAAATTTTTGCCAGGCTCCGCAGACGTTTAAAGAGCGCAAAGTTTTGCCCTTGCGGGATAAAATTTCATAAAGCATTTCACAAAGCACTTCGCGCTCATCGCTTCCCGTTATGCAAAATGTCTTTGGCGAATATTTCCGCGTGTTATACCTTGCGGCAATAAGTGCATTGTTGTATATATTTTTCACAAGTATAAGTGCTTCAATACTTGAAGAAAATCCTTTTAATATTTTGTGGTATTTATCTCTGCCATCTTTAGTGTTAAAAATTTCTTTGTTTATTATAAAACCCTTGCAATATCTTAAGCTTAAATGTCTTTGCAGCTCTTCAAATATATCTTCCCCGTTTTCAAAAAGCCCAAGGAAAATATAATCCCTTACTTTGTTTCTTGCATATTCATAGCTTGTGCAAAATTCATATTCTCTTTCGCTATCATTTAAAATAAGGGCAAAATCACTGCCGTCAATAATTATCTCTTTTAATTTCATAAGCTGTCCGCGCAAATACGTATTGCGAAATTATCTTCTTTTACCTTGAAAATCTTTTTAATTTTTTCATCTCCTTCGCTTAGATGTTCAATAACCTCACTAACCTCATCTTTTGTAATAAGCCTTGTTTTAGGAGTTTTTGAATTTGTATCCATATATATCGGATAGAGTGAAATTGAAGTTTTTACTTTATTGCCGGCTTCTGCAACGTTTAACATTGCAACAAGGTTATAAGGAGCACATTTTCCCCTAAAATCCGCAGGAAAAATAAAATTGCCAAGGCTGTAAATTATCGGTTTTTCTTTGTAAATTTCAAACCGATTTATCATATGCGGCCCATGTCCCACTACAAGGTCGGCGCCGCAGTCGATAAATCCCCTTGCGGATTCAATTTGTGCATTTACCGTTTTTTGCAAATCAAAACCGAAGTGTATAAAAATTACAATGTAAGCGTATGGATCGTTTGCTTTTATATTTTTTATTTCATTAGCCGTGCGCTCTACCGTTAAAAGGTTTACGCCCGCTTTAGCACCCCTTGCGTAAAAGTCAAAATCCTTGTCATAGTCTTCTCTGTATTTATATCCGCCGAAAATATATAAATTAAACGGGGTTTTGTTAATTATAAATTCTTTTTTAAGCGGCTTTTTTGCTTCTTCTTCATTCATCCCCGCACCAAAACAGGAAATGTTTTCTTTTCTCAATACATCTAAACTCTGTTTCAAGCCTGCTTCCCCAAAGTCAAAACTGTGATTATTGCCAAGAGATGCAGCGTGGATTTTATATTTTTTTAAAAGTTTTGGCGCAATCTCAGGATCACTCCAATGCACAACCGCTTTTTTAGCTTCCAGATATGAAGTTTTTGCATTTGAAAGTGAAGTTTCAAGGTTTATAACATTAAAATCGCTTCCATAAAGGAAACATTTTACATTATCAAAAAGAAAATCATACCCGCGCTGTCTTAAAATATTTGTTTTTTCTTGGAAATCATACCTTGCCTGATAATTTTCGCCAAAGGTGAAATCGCCGTAAAAAGAAATTCTTACTTCATTTGCCATGGTGGTATTATATATTAACAAAATACGTTTGAAAAGATTAAAGATTTTGTTTTATACTCTTTATCACATCACGATATATTTTAAGCTCTCTGTTGTCCGATTCATCCAAGAGTTTGCAAATGTCATCTTTTAGCGGGTTAATTTCCCTCTGTTCTTCAAAGTCACTCAGGCTTATTTTTAATATTCTTAAAATTTTTATAAAATTTTCAAGCGAAGGATAATGAAGCCCCGCTTCAATTCTTGAAAGCTGTTTTTCATGAATTCCTACTTTCTCCGCAAGTTCAAACTGCGTCAGCTTTAAGCGTTTTCTCTGTAGTTTTATTTTCAGACCAATATATTTTTTATCCTCGCTAATCATTTTAAATACCCCTTGTTGCCCGATTAAATAAGCATAGAGCGTATATAGCCCTTTTTAAACCATGTATACATTACTAATTATTTGCAAAAGTAATAAATATGTTCTATAATTCACATGGCTAATTCACGAGGTTAATTTACAAATGAAAAGATTTATGCATTATTCTGCGCACTGTGCCAAAAATTCGGCATTTACCATTTCGGACAAAAACTATCTAACGTGCAACCATCACCCCGAACCGGCTGGAAAATCCGCATTTATTTTCTCAAACGACAACCACCAAATGTGCAGCTGTCACCCTGAACTCGTTTCAGGGTCTTATAAACATGCACGGAAAGATAATAATAGACAACTTAAAAAATCCGCATTTACCCTTGCGCCTAAAGACCGCCCAACGCTCAGTTGTCACCCTGAACTTGTTTCAGGGTCTTATAAGTGCACACTGAAAAACAATAATAAACAGCATAAAAAATCTTTATTCACTCTTGCGCATAAAAACCACACAACGTGCAACTGTCACCCTGAACTGGCTGAAAAATCCGTTGAGGCAAAGCCGAAACGAGATTTTACGCCCCTACTTGGTGTTTCAGGGTCTTATAAACAATCAAAGAATGCTCATAATTCACAACTTAAAAAACCCGCATTTACCCTTGCGCCTAAAAACCACCCAACGTGCAACTGTCACCCTGAACTTGTTTCAGGGTCTTATAAGCGTGCACTGAAAGATAATAATGGGCAACTTAAAAAGCCTGCCTTTACCCTCGCGGAATTATTAACGGCAATATTAATAATCTCAGTCATTATGGTAGCCTTAGCCCCTGTTATTACAAAAAGAATGAAAGACTCTATTGCAGTAACAACAGACAATAAAAAAGGTTTAGAAATATTTACAAACCCCGGTACTTACACTTTTGATGTCCCAATCGGAATAAACACATTATTTATTCAAGGTTCAGGCGGAGGCGGTGGAGGAGCGGGAGCTAATGAAGGCACCACAAAGACCAATACATATAAATCTAATGCCACCTGGACTGTGCCAAAAGGAGTGAATAAAATAACTCTTGAAATCACAGGCGCAGGAGGCGGCGGAGGAGCAGGAAACGGGAAAAGCACAGGTGCGACCTCATGCGAAAATAATCCAAACTCAAGCATGAAACCAAGTTCTGCTGAGCTATCCAAATATCCTTTATTTTTGGCAATCAGAGGGAGCGAAGATGAAGAAGATTTATGTATTTTTAAGAGAAATGCAGCAGATGGTGGGACTTGGCCTTATCCTAATGCAGATACAACATTTATCAATACCGATACGGGCGCTTCGATAAATAATGACTACACCTGTTTTTATGCAGGCAGCAGCACTAAAACAAGTGATAATTGCACTTCACCCGGCACATATAGCGGATGCAAAAGGACAGTCTGCACACAAAAGGCCGCTGACAGCATATGTATTGTATACGGCAGAAAAGTTACCGGTGGCGGAGGATATGGCTACAGGCTGCCGACGAACAAAGAATTAGAAAAATGGATTAAATATATTAACGAATATTCAAGAAATACCGGTAATAACGGCTTGCAACTCTGTACCGATAATTTCCTTTACAGTGAACCTACATATGTACCGCAATGCAAAGCAGGCGTTAAGTGTGTAGGTGTATCCTGGCAATATGGATGCACCCCGATGAGAGTATGGTCAAAAGATACAGAATGTGCATTTGCCTGGGAAAGTACAAAAAGCATAAATATTTTTTCCGATTGGCCTGCAAGAAACGCTTCCTCCGTCCGCTGTGTAAGACCACTAAAATATTACGACAACTACTCCGGAGCCGGAGGAACATCCGGGGCACAGTATACAATTGATGTCAATGTAGTCCCGAATGATAAATTTGAAATAATGATAGGTAGTGGTGGTGATGGAGGAAAGTATGGAACAAATGCAAGTAACGGAATAGCAACAAGAAGCGGGAACGGAAAACAGGGTGAAGTAACAAAAGTAATACACAAAAGAGGAAATACAATCCTTGGAACATATTACATAAACGGAGGACTGGGCGGCAATGGTGCAACAGCAAGTGCCCATGGAAGTTCGTTTAATCAATATGATATTCCTAACCTCTGTTTTTCAGAAGTAAGAAAAGATGGAACTCAAAGTTTTACCAAAGCCACAGGGTGTATGTACAACCCATACAGTGGTGAGAGCGGAACAAGTACAAAAGGAGGTAACGGAGGAAGAGTAAAGAATGAAGGAAGTATAACAAAC
>CALUWF010000039.1 GCA_944324405.1 Candidatus Gastranaerophilales bacterium
ACTCATCGGGCGCAGCTTGGATATGAACTTTTTGTTCTGTGCCTGACGCACAAAACGTGCGCTTGAGCCCGACACTAAATCAATACTATTAAATTTTCAACTCATCGGGCGCAGCTTGGATATGAACTTTTTGTTCTGTGCCTGACGCACAAAACGTGCGCTTGAGCCCGACACTACGTATAACAACAATAATATAACAAAAAAAATTATTATCGCAAGGTTTTTTTAATTAATTTTACCGGCAAATACAAAAAATTTAACACCAGCTCAAATGCTGCTCGCGTATAGTTTGTATCATGGCAAATCATGTTATAATTAAAGGGTTTTGGACATGTGCATTTTAAAAGCGGGCAGGGGCGGGGCGACTTATAAAAATCAATTTTACCATCTTTAACGTTGCCGAGGTAATGCGATTTAATAAGTCTTGAACTGTAACAGCGATAAATGCTTCCATCCTGATAAATTACCGCAGATTTCACACCGGCCAGGCAAATTCTTCCAAAAGACGCCAAATTCTTATTTGGCGCTGCATTATTCTCTTCAAGAAACTTAATTTCCTGTGTATTGTATTTTATAAATTCATTTCTTATTCTTATGTGCTGCACCTCAAATTCAATTCCAAAAGGTGTCAATTTATCCTTTAGGTAGCGCAGTCTATCCAGATTTCCTCTCCACAAAGGTGCACAAATACGCATTTTTGTTGAAGGGTGGATTATTTTTTTTAAATTTAAGGCTTTATCAATGTAATCATCGATGTTTTTGACCGACACATCATGGTAAGACAGCATTAAAAAAGAAAGCTTATCGCCAAGGATATTTACTATTTTTTCATATTTATCAAGCGGTGAGGAAAAATTAGAAACAATACATATAAAAAACCCCATATTTTTAATTTTTTCAATAACCTCAAAAAATCTATTGTGTAATAACGGCTCACCGCCCGAAATAGTAATTTCAAAATCGCGCGGCAACCTCCCAAGTGCGGTTAAAAATCCGTCTATAACCTCACTACTTGCATCTTCAAGAGTCGAATTTGCTTTTGACTGCGAACAGTATTCGCAGCGATAGTTGCAATTTTGAGTTATCAAAAAATCTATAAAAGGTTTGGGTTGCGCCATAGAATTATTTTACAACAAAAAACGCCCTCAACACGAAGGCGTTTTTTATATATTTAATAAAATTAGTATCTATAGTGTGCAAATGCTTTGTTTGCTTCTGCCATTTTATGGGTGTCTTCACGTTTCTTACAAGCTGCACCCGTACCGTTTGAAGCGTCAACAATTTCATTTGTCAATTTTTCAACCATTGATTTACCGCCTCTTTTTCTTGCCGCTTCAATAATCCAGCAAGAACCAAGCGCTTGGCCTCTGTCAGCCTTAACTTCAATCGGCACTTGATAAGTAGAACCACCGATACGTCTTGCCTTAACTTCAATTAAGGGAGTGGCATTTGCAAGTGCTTTTTTGAATACTTCCATAGGCTCTGATTTAGTTTTTTCTTCAACTTTACTCATTGTTGAGTAAAAAATCTTTTGAGCGATAGATTTTTTGCCTTTTTTCATAAGGCGGTTAATGAATTTTGCGATATCTACACTGTTGTATATAGGATCCGGCGAGGGTACTCTTTTTGCCGGTTTTGAACGTCTTGACATTTATTTTTAACCTTTCTTATTTTTTAGCTTTAGCTTTCTTTGCGCCATATTTAGATCTGCTCTGTGTCCTGTTTGCAACTCCCGCAGTATCTAATGTACCACGGATAATATGATATCTGACACCGGGAAGATCTTTAACCCTTCCGCCTCTGATCAGCACAACAGAGTGTTCTTGAAGGTTATGTCCGATACCCGGAATATATGAAGTTACCTCAAAACCGTTTGTAAGTCTTACACGGGCAACTTTTCTCATGGCAGAGTTAGGTTTTTTCGGTGTTGTAGTGTATACCCTGGTGCAAACTCCGCGTCTTTGCGGGCAGTTTGTAAGCGCAGGTGATTTAGTTTTGTCTATAATTTTCTTTCTTTCGTTTTTAACCAGTTGATTAATAGTTGGCATAATTTCCCCTTGTTATTAGTATTAGTACCTTATATTTCACAACAAACAAAAATTAAAGTCAATCAAAATATTAAGAAATTTTAGTTTTTTAGGCTTAAAACCTGCAAATACGCTCTTACAATTTTAGTAAAAATAATATATAATTAAGATATGGGACGTGCCGATATCATCAAAGCCGAGGAATCTCTGAAAGATTTCTTACTCAATGAATACAGAGTTGAGAATGAACGTGCCAAAATGCTTGGCAAGTTTAACGATATTGTTGATACCAACAAATATCGCAGGCTGACTATTGCCTTTAATGACGAAAGCGAAACACTTTATATTTTAATACAAATCGGCGCATACAATGCTGTTTTTGACGTAAACGAGGGCAAAAAAGTGGAAGGCGGGATGCCTGTTGAAGATACGCGGCTTATTGAATCCTGGATTTCAATGAAGAACAATAGAGATATTTTACGAAACCTCTCAAAAAGACGCAATTACAGCGAAAAATTCATTGAACTTCGTCCTTTTGACAACGATTAAAACCCTCCAGAAGCTCACTTGCATATTGTTCAAAATTCCCGTCAAGGATAGATTCTCTTATATCCTTCATTAAATTTACAAGAAAATGAATGTTGTGAATACTTAAAAGCGTAGCCGCGCTTGCTTCCTGCGTGCGATAAAGGTGCCTGATGTAGGCTTTTGTATGATTTCTACAGGCATAACAATTGCATTTTTCATCAAGAGGTGTAAAGTCATCCTCGAATTCTTTATTTTTAATAATTTTATTGCCGCTATATGTGAAAAACGTTCCGTGTCTGGCGTTTCTTGTTGCAAGGACACAGTCAAACATATCAACTCCGAATTTCACCCCGTTAATTAAATCAACAGGGGTGCCGACGCCCATAAGGTACCTTGGCTTATTATCAGGCAAAAGGGGTGCTGTCAGCTCTACTATTTTATTTTTCACATCAACGGGTTCACCAACACTCACCCCGCCGATAGCGTATCCGGCTGCATCAAAATTTGAAACAAAATTTGCCGCTTCGCATCTCAAATCTTCAAAAAAAGCACCCTGGACAATCGGGAAAAGTGCAGTTCTTTGGTTTTTATGCGCATCAAAACACCTTTTAAGCCACCTGTGGGTGCGCTCCATTGCAGCCTTTGCATGTTCGTAATCGCAAGGATAAGGCGCGCACTCATCAAAAGCCATGATGATATCCGCCCCTAAATCATTTTGAATTTGCATAGAAATTTCGGGCGAAATAAAATGTTTGGAGCCGTTTTTCGGGTCAGAAAAATAAACACCTTCTTCGGTTATTTTTCTAAGCTTTGAAAGAGAAAAAATCTGAAACCCGCCTGAGTCGGTTAAAATCGGTTTATGCCAATTCTGCCAAGCATGCAGCCCGCCGGCCTTTTTAATAAGCTCACAGCCGGCACGCAAATACATATGGTATGAATTATTTAAAATTATCTGTGCGCCCGTTTCTAATACCTGAGCCATGGTAAGCATTTTTACCGTAGAATTTGTACCGACAGGCATAAAAACAGGGGTTTTTATAATCCCGTGTGGGGTTTTAAACACTCCTGCGCGCGCAAAATTATTATTCTCGCGCGCAATTACTTCAAAATTAAAAAAATCGTTATGGGTGAGCATTATTGCCCCATAACTATTTCAAGCATGGTCTTGTAATTTTCGCACATTTCATCTTCGCTAAAATATATTGCAATTTCGCGTTTTGCTGACTCAACCGAATCCGAACCGTGTACAATATTGTATTCTTTTGCCTGTGCAAAATCACCGCGAATTGTACCGACATCAGCCTCATCGGGATTTGTTTTTCCCATTATGTGGCGTGCACCTGCCACAACATTTTCGCCTTCTAAAACCATAGCAACAACAGGCCCTGAGGTAATATATTCAATTAAAGAAGGGTAAAAAGCTTTGCCTTCATGTTCTGCATAGTGCTTTTTTGCTTGTTCCTGAGTAACATTTAACATTTTAAGCGCAACAATTTTATATGATTTATCTTCAAATCTCTGTAAAATTTTTCCGATAAATCCCCTTTTAACTCCGTCCGGTTTAATTGCGATAAATGTTCTTTCCATTGGCTTAAATCCTCTATATAAGACTGCTTCAGAAATATTAAAGCACAAATGAAGACATTTGTATAGTTAATAAATTTAAAAAATAAATGATAATATTAACTACACCATTTTATGTAACTTTTGGTAAATATTGAACCCATGCCCGATTTTTGTTTTATAATTTTCAAGGGAGATGACAGGATAGAAAAGTGTTTCAAAAGTTTTCAAAAAGAACTTACAGACAAGAAAGCGAACAGCGCACATACGGCAGATATGATAATTTAAGTATGTCTTCTTTTATAGCGCGCGGACAAATTCCCCTTAAGCACAGACAACTCGCCGCAAACTACATGGTAATCAAAAGAATTTTCGGCTTTAGTGCACTGCATGCAAGAATTAATAACTATGAGCGTTCTATTCTTAAAAAATACGGTTTTGATTTGCTTGAAAATTCAACTATATCGCAAATTAACCATCAGCTTGAACAGCTCAAAATATGGTCAAATTCAAACGAAACCTATGTAAAAGCTTATGCTGACGAAATTTTTGAAATAAGGGTCAAGGAACTTAAATTCCTGCGTGCAAGCAATTATTCAACCGCCGTAGGCGAGATTTACGACGGGTATAAAGCACTTGAAAGATACATCGAATACGTTGCCGGATAGGGTTACATTTTTGTGCGGCATTCGTTTTTGAACATATTAATATGATTTTCAACACTTGTTGTATTGTCCGAATTTACAGGTACCCTTACAAATTTTCTTGGCTTTTTGCCTTCCCTGTCTACGATTTCGCCTCGAAGTTCACCCCTTTTTGTTTGAGGGTCATAATCCATCTCAACCTTTATGTCACATTTTTTCTCATCCGAAAGTGCATTTAAATATTTCATTGTCTCATCCATTTTTTCACTAATAATGGAATTGTCGTCAATTACATCACGTGTATCATTTGTGCTTGTATTATTTTCATATCCGGCATGCAAAAAAGCAGGAGTCCAAGCAGTGATTTTTTCCACTTTCATAACAAAACCTTGCCTTCCTTGTAATAATAGGGTGTAAGCATGTGCTATCATGGAAAATTTTATTTGTCAAGTATTAATTTGCAAATCTAAAAAGCATTATATCTCCGTCTTGGACAACGTAATCTTTACCTTCAAGACGCGCCACCCCTTTTTCTCTTGCGGCAGCCCAGGAACCGGCAGCAATAAAGTCATCATAAGAAACAACTTCCGCTTTAATAAAGCCTTTTTCAAAATCACTGTGTATAACGCCTGCCGCCTGGGGTGCTTTTGTGCCTTTTGTAATTGTCCAGGCACGCACTTCCTTTTCTCCTGCGGTAATATAAGTCCTAAGCCCCAGGAGGTCATAAACACATTTTATCATTTTGTCAATACCCGACGAGTCGGCACCAAGCTCTTTTAGATAATTTTTTGCCTCAACTTCTCCGAGCTCCACAAGTTCTGACTCAATTCCGGCACATATAACAACTACATCCGCCCCGTTATCATTTGCATATTTTTTAACTCTCTCAACATAATCATTACCGTTTACCAAATCACCCTCAGCAACATTAGCACAGTATATCATAGGTTTTGTCATCAGAAGATGAAAATGATGGAGTATTTTTTGCTCTTCTTCGCTAAAAATTTCTTTAACATTAATAAATCTGCCTTGTTCAAGATATGGCATCAGTCTTTCGATAATTGAATTTTCAAGAACAGCTTCTTTATCACCACCCTTGACCTGCTTTGCAATTCTTTTAAGGCGGTTTTCAAGAGTCGATATATCAGCAAGTGCAAGCTCCGTGTTAATTGTTTCAATATCGTCTATAGGGTCAATTTTACCGTTAACGTGTATTGTGTTTTCATCATCAAAACACCGTACAACCTGAATTATTGCGTCGACTTCGCGAATGTTGTGCAAAAACTGATTACCAAGACCCTCGCCCTTGCTTGCGCCTTTTACAAGTCCTGCAATATCGACAAATTCAATAGTTGTGGGGATTACTGTGTCTGTTTTTACAAGAGGTTTTAATTTATACAATCTTTCATCAGGCACTGTAACAACGCCGACATTTGGCTCAATTGTACAAAACGGATAATTTGCGCTCTGTGCATTTTTTGAAAGGGTGAGAGCGTTAAATAATGTCGATTTTCCCACATTTGGGAGTCCCACAATTCCGGCTTTTAACATTTTAATTCCTTTTTAAATATATTTACACGTTAAAAAATAGGGTGCACAAGGAAATTATGCACCCTATAAAGCAAAAATTAATTTCTTCCGGCAGGAACTTTTTGCTGTTCCAGCTGAAGTGTTAAAGTTGTCACATCACATACTTCGCAAGGCCCAAAGTATTGAATAGCGCCGGGGAATACGTAGCAGTCGTTAAGCGCCCATTTTTCCCTTCTTTGTTCAAATGCTTTAAAGACAGGCCCGTTAAGGTCTACAAGTGCTTTTTGAATAACCGGTTTCATGACCCCATGGCGTTTTTCCATATTCATCATCATAGTCAAAGGCACACCGCCGGCTTTCCACTCGCATGCAGGAGCAGTAAGGTTTTTAACGGATGATAGGTAGCCCGTAAGACCGGCTTGAATTAAAGCAAAAGCGTTGTAGCCAAGTGAATAGCAGTAGTCTGCATCAAAGTTTGAAGGCATTGCACATCTTCCTTCATAACCAAAGAAATGCGCCTGATCGGAAAATTTACCGTTGTATTTGCCTTGCGCCTTAAGAGCCTTTAGTCTTTGTTTTACCATTTCAATCAAAAGCTTTTCGGTATCGATTTTTGAAACCTGCACATTGCCGTGCGGATCTCTATCCATAAGCAATTGGGCCTTAATCATATCGGGAAGTGAACTGAACACTTTTGCATTTTGTGTATCAAGCCTTGATTCAATCAGTTCGTACTTTTTAGAATTCGAAGCTTCAACAAATTTTTCATCTTTTTCAAGGACTGCAAGAAGATCATTCAGGTTTGAAATCATGGTCTTCATTTCGGGAATAAATTCAATAAGACCTTCTGGAATTAAAGCTACGCCGAAATTTTTGCCCATTTCGGAGCGTTTGACGACAATATTTGTAATGTAATCTACAATACTTTCAAGTGACAGCTTTTTAGCTTCTACTTCTTCAGAAATCAAAGTAATATTGGGCTGAACTTGAAGTGCAACTTCAAGACCGACATGCGAAGCCGAACGGCCCATAAGTTTTATAAAGTGCCAATATTTTTTAGCGGAATTTGCATCCCTTTGAATATTTCCGATGAGTTCTGCATAAGTTTTTGTTGCAGTATCAAAACCGAAAGAGATTTCAATTTGGTCATTTTTCAAATCGCCGTCAATTGTTTTGGGGCAACCTATAACTTGAATACCTGCATTTTTAGCCTTTAGCCATTGCGCAAGCATGCAAGCGTTTGTATTTGAGTCATCTCCGCCTATTATAACAATTGCATTGATATTTAAAGCCTTGCAGTTTTGAAGAGTTTTTTCAAACTGTTCTTCGGTTTCAAGCTTTGTTCTGCCCGAGCCTATAATGTCAAATCCGCCGGTATTTCTGTATTTGTCAATAAATTCATCGTCAAATTTTACATATTTATTTTCAATAATACCTGACGGGCCGCCTAAAAATCCGTATAAAACGTTGTTAGGATTAGCTGCTTTAAGCGCGTCATACAGACCGGCTATAACATTATGTCCGCCGGGAGCCTGACCGCCGGATAAAATAACACCAACATTTTTTTGTTCAAAATTAAGCGCTGAGCCTTCATCTCCAAAACTTACAAGCGGTTGGCCGTAGACATCCTTAAATAAATTTTGGATTTCTTGTTCATCCTTAACCGCAGTTGTGTTTTTACCAAAGGAAACTTTTACATTTTTAATTCCGTTTGCTAAAACACCAGCTAATTTAGGTTTATAATTAAGTCTTTCTTTGTGTAAAGGTGAAAAATCACGCATTTGTTATCTCCTTTTTTGCTCCAATGCTGATAAATATTTTATTACAAACAAATTAAACAGGCAAAAATTAAGAAATGTAAAATTTTATACCACTGGCGCGCAAAAAAAATTTTCAGTATACTTTAAACTATATGCATAAATAGGAGTTGATAACATGACACAAGGAATTAATCCTCAAGCATCAGCTGCACAGACTGCTTATGGTGTGAATACCGATACCAATGCACAGGCCAACTTGTTTGAAAATGTAAAAACAAAAGCAATTGAAATAAGAGACACTTTTGTAAATTCAGATCAAGACACAAAGGCAAAAGTAAATACTTCACTTGCCGCAGGAAGTGTATTTGGAACTATTTTAACATTGTTTGCCACAACCGGTCATAAATATAGTGTATCAAATCAAGAGGGTACAAAAAAGGTATTAAGGGGACAAAATCTGGCGCTTAAAATTCTTGGAGCGGCAATTTCACTGTTCTCGGGCGCCGCTATTGCAGCACTTAACATGAGCAAAAAGCAAGATACCGTTTTGCAAAATAAAGCACCGGCCGCTGTAAATCAAGGTGAAAAGGCAGCAGTATATACAACACAGGGTTAAAATAAAAAATACTTGAAATATTTTTTTTAACATGTATTATAGTTCTATCGCTGATTGCGGGAGTAATTCAGTGGTAGAATGCTTCCTTGCCAAGGAAGATGTCGCGGGTTCGAGTCCCGTCTCCCGCTCCATAGTTAACAAAAAGGTTATTTAATAAAAAATTAAACAAAGAAGTAAGTCTAGAGCTTACTTCTTTGTTTTTAGTGTTCATATTAAAAATATTTGTACTAAAAGAAAACTTCCTCTTTAATATTTAAAAAAGAGGAAGTAGTACGTCTGGTATCTCATTTACAAGTTTTAATTAAGTAATT
>CALUWF010000040.1 GCA_944324405.1 Candidatus Gastranaerophilales bacterium
TTGCGAATGAAGCGTAAGCGAAATGAGCGGAGCAATCTTTGATTGCCCAGGCGGAAAAAAGGCGTAAGCCGGGGTGATAGCGCGCGGCGTCGAGCCGCAAGCGAGCCGAATAATGGCGACGTAGGAGTTTTGGAACAAAACTCCACAGGAGCAAAAAAGCAAACGATACATGCTTACATGCACAATTAATAAGATCCTGAAACACCAAGTAGGGGCGTAAAATCTCGTTTCGGCTTTGCCTCAACGGATTTTCCAGCCAGTTTAGGATGACAGTACATTGAAATCAAAATGACAAAACAACCAAGTTCGGGATGACAATACAAAAGAATTCAGGATGACAGGTTGACAAAAGAATATTTGCTCTCATGACATTAAAACTAAATTTCGTATCTTAATTCTTTCGGGGCGCACTCCAGGTAGGTATACAAAAAGTATCTAGCAACTGTGCCCCGTTTTTTTATGCCGAGCAAAATTTCCGCACATAAAAAACGGCACCGCAATAATGCAGTGCCGCAAGGTATGTATAAGTTAAAATTAATCATCAAGCGCATCAACGCCGGGGAGCACTTTGCCTTCGATAAATTCTAAAGAAGCGCCGCCGCCAGTGGAGATGTGTGTAAAGTCATCGCCGTTGCAGAATTTTTTAGCCGCGCTTACCGAGTCGCCGCCGCCTACAACAGACACAGCACCCGCTTTTGTTGCTTCAACAATAGCATTTAGGACGGCTTTTGTGCCTTGCGCAAATTTAGGATTTTCAAATGCGCCTACAGGGCCGTTCATAAGAATTGTTTTTGATTTTTTAATAACTTCTTCAAAAGCTTTTTGAGTATCAGGGCCTGCGTCAACGCCTTCAAAGCCGTCAGGGATTTCATTTACCGGTACGAATTTATTTGTGCCGTTGCCCGAGAAATCATCCGTCACAAGCACATCTGTTGCCATAATGAGGTTAACGCCTTTGTCTTTTGCCTTTTTCTCAATTGCTTTTGCAACTTCCATCTGATCATCTTCATGGATAGAGTTTCCGATTTTGCCGCCGTTAGCTTTTACAAAAGTGTATGCCATACCGCCGCCTATGATTAAGTTGTCAACTTTATCAAGAAGATTTTCCAGAACACCGATTTTAGAGGAGATTTTCGCTCCGCCGACAACTGCGGTAAAAGGTCTTTGGGGGTTGTTTAAAAGACCGCCGAGAGCGTTTAATTCTTTTTCCATTAAAAGCCCTGCAACTGCGGGTTTTAGCACATGGGCAAGTTTAGCCGTTGAAGTGTGTTTTCTGTGTGCCGCGCCAAAAGCGTCATTTACATAGAAATCGCCGAGTTTTGCAAGTTCTTTTGCAAAAGTCATATCGTCGTCTTTTGCCTCTTCTTCTTTGTAGAAACGAATATTTTCAAGAAGCGCTACCTGACCGTCTTTTAAGTCTTTTAATTCTTCATCCGCGCCTTTGCCGACAGGTTTTGAAACAAAAAGCACATCTTCGCCCAAAACTTTAGACATATATTTTGCAACGGGAGCAAGAGAAAATTCTTCTTTCCATTCGCCTTTCGGACGTCCGAGGTGAGCCATAAGAATGATTTTTGCGCCTTTGTCTTTAAGCATTTTAATAGTTGGCAAAATAGCTTTAATTCTTGTATCATCGGTTACATTTTTGTTTTCATCCAAGGGAACGTTAACATCAACCCTTACAAGGGCGCGTTTGCCTTGAATATTTTCCAAATCTTTAATTGATTTTTTCATTTTATTTGTCCCCCATAATATTTCTAACGGGACTATTTTAAGTCAAAAAAATGTTATTTACAATATTTTGTGTTAAAATTCAGAGGTTATGGAATTAAACCCTGTAATAGTTTCGGTTATTTTGCTTTGCGTTTTGTGCCTGATGCGCGTAAATGTGCTGCTCTCGCTCATTGTTTCCGCAATTGCCGCAGGTTTGTGCGCGCATATGAGTATTGATGAGATTATGAATACTTTTATATCGGGGATGGGTGCAAACTCTGAAACGGCGCTCAGCTACATACTTTTAGGGGCATTTGCCGCGGCGATGACACACACCGGACTTGCGCAAATCCTTGCAAGGCGCATAGCTATTGTAATTAAAGATAATAAATATCTGCTTTTGTTTATTATCGGCGTAATTGCCGTTATGTCACAGAATTTAATTCCCATACACATTGCTTTTATACCGATTTTAATTCCCCCGCTTTTAGGCGTTATGAACAAATTGGAGCTTGACAGAAGGGCTGTTGCGACAACTCTTGCCTTCGGGCTTAAAGCGCCGTACATAGCTATTCCTGCGGGTTTTGGCTTGATTTTTCAGGGCTTGATTGCGGAAAATATGACACAGTGCGGGATTGAGGTTTTAAAAACCGATGTGTATAAAAGCACATGGTTTTTGGGTTTTGCAATGCTTATCGGGCTTTTAATCTCGATTTTTATAACGTATCGAAAACCCCGTAAATACGCAACTTGCGACCCTGTATATAATGAAAAGAGTTTTTCAAAAAAATCTCTGCGCCTGCGCAGAAAACACTATATAACTCTCTTTGGCGCATTTGCAACACTTATTGTACAGCTCTGGAGCGGGTCTTTGCCGCTCGGCGCACTTGTCGGGCTGGGAATAATTTTTGGCGCAAGAGCCGTAAGGCGCCGTCATATGGATAAGTTAATCAATGAAGGTATCGGGCTTATGGGCTATGTTGCTTTTGTAATGCTTATAGCCGCAGGGTTTGCGCTTGTCCTTCAAGAAACGGGCGGTGTAGAGAACCTGCTTGATTGGCTGTTGCCTTATATGCAGACATCCAAATTAATCTCCGTTATACTTATGCTTTTAATCGGGCTGTTAATTACCATGGGAATAGGCACATCCTTTGGCACAATACCGATTTTGGCGGTTTTATTTGTTCCTTTGTGTGCAAAATTGGGGCTTAGTACACCCGCCTCCATTATAGTTTTTGCAGCGGCAGCCGCCCTTGGAGACGCGGGCTCTCCGGCATCTGACACGACTTTAGGCCCAACTGCGGGGCTGAATGCGGACGGGGCGCATAATCACATTCAGGATACATGTATACCGACTTTTTTGCATTTTAATATTGCGCTATTTTTAGCGGCAATCCTTGCGGTGTATATTTTTTAGATTTATAAGGTATAATTATTTTGAACAATTACGGAAGGAATAAATTATGTCAGAAACAACTTTCAAAAACACAACCGTTAATCTTAATGACACCGGATTTTCAAAATACGCGGCGCTTGCGGCAGATGCCGTATGCGACATTAAATCCCGTGCCGGCAAAAGCGGACAGTTTTTAAACTGGATTAATTTTTTGCCCGATAATCAATTAAAAAACATTGATAATTTATTTAATCTGGCACAAAAAGCCCGCGGCGAAAAATACACGGACATCGCCGTTTTAGGCATTGGCGGCTCCCGTCACACAACGGAATCTCTGGTTAAAATGCTCGGCATTGATTCGCACGCTCATTTTTACTCATCAGTTGACCCGACAAGTTTTGAGCGTTTTTCAAAAACTCTTAATCTTGATAAGACTCAGTTTCTGGTAGTTTCAAAATCCGGTGGAACGCTTGAAACAACAGTGGCTTACGAAAATGCAAGAAAATTAATGCAAAAACACACGGGCAAAGATGATGTTTCAGACAGATTTATCGCAATGACCGACGCTTCAAGCGAAAAAAGCGCACTGAGGCGACTTGTTGATAAAGGTGAGCTTACGGCAGGCGGATATGTGCATGATGATGTGGGCGGAAGATTTTCAATTTTTGATGACGCCACAATTTTCACGCTTGCATTTTTAGGGGTCGAAAAACAAAACGTTATTGACATGTTAAACTCTTCTCTTGAAGCTCAGAAAGAATTTTTGGGCAAAAATATTGAAGAAAATGATGCGCTGAGGCTTGCCATTTTTAATGTTGAGGCAAGAAATAACGGCAAAACAAAACACTTTATCGAATATTTTGGCGATGCTTTTTCGGGCGCTACTTTATGGGAAAAACAACTTAAAAACGAATCTTTAAAAGCAAGAATTTCAACAGATACAAACGTCGGCCCGGGATATCTGCACTACAACGCCGAGGCTGATTTGGATGAAAATAATAATGATTCCTTCTTTACTTTTGTATATGTTAAATCCGATGATAAGGTATTTAATGCGGTAATTAAAGGTGTTGTAAGCGCTTACAGCTCTCAGCACCCCGTATCACAAATTGTTTTAGCCGATTTATCCTATAAAACTTTAGGAAGATTTATCGAACTTAAACACTTTGAAACTCTTTACACGGGTAACATTTTAAGACGTATGGAAAATAATATTACTCCTGAAAATGAAGCTCTGGCAGAAGTGCTTCAGCCCAACGTTGAAAAATACAAAAAAGAAGTTAAAAAAGCCCTTGGTGCTTAAACAACCGATAATAATAAATGCCATGCCTGCAAAACGGGCATGGCATTTTTATACATCAACATTTCTCATCATATCCTTAAGTGTTCTTATGGTCGATTCCATACTCACGGTATCCGACACTTTTTGTTGCAAAAATGCATTAATCTGCGGCATAAGCTCGATTGCAACATCAAGTTTGGGGTTAGAGCCCGCCTGATACATTCCCACATCAATTAAGTCTTTATTTTCACGATACATCGCAAGCAAACGGCGCATTTTTTGCGCTGCTTCCTGGTGCTCTTTGTCAGTAATTTCCGTAAAAAGCCTTGAAATAGAGCCGAGAGGGTCAATTGCGGGGTAGTGGTTCATCTCGGCGACCTTACGTGAGAGGAAAATGTGTCCGTCAACAATACCGCGCACGGTATCTACAATGGGGTCGGTTATATCGTCGCCTTCCATAAGAACCGTATAAAGTGCCGTAATTGAGCCTTTTTCGGAATTTCCCGTGCGCTCCAGAGCCCTTTGAAGCCAGGAGAAAATAGAAGGCGGATAGCCTTTCATAGTAGGAGGTTCGCCGATTGAAAGACCGACTTCACGTCCTGCCATCGCACAACGCGTTACCGTGTCTGTCATAAGGAAAACTTTTTTGCCTTGATCTCTGAAATATTCACAGACGGTTGTTGCCGCAAGGAGTGCTTTTTGTCTTATCAGCGGCGGCTGATCGCCGGTTGAACAAACAATGACCGAACGTTTCATACCCTCAGGCCCCAGAGAATTTTCAATAAATTCTTTTACTTCCCTTCCCCGTTCTCCGATTAACGCCATAACATTTACGTCAGCTTCGGAGTTTCTTGCAATCATACCGAGCATTGTTGATTTGCCGACACCCGAGCCTGCAAAAAGCCCCATACGCTGTCCTTGTCCCATTGTTAAAAGCGAATCTATGACACGGATACCTGTTGAAATCGGATCTTTAATTATGGGGCGATGAAAAGCATCCGGGATTGTGCCGTTTATGTTCATATATTTTGCTTCCGTTAAATCAAGCGGGCGTCCGTCCAAAGGTTCGCCAAGCGGATTTACAAGCCTGCCGAGTAAAAAATCACCCACAGGGAACATAATTGGTTTTCCTGTCGTTTCCACGAGGCTTCCCTGACCTATTCCTTCACCGTCATAAAGCAAAAGAAGCTGGGCGGTGTCGCCTTTAAATGCGACAACTTCCGCGGCTTTTTTCTCGCCCGTGTAAGTTTGAATATAGCACAAATCGCCGATTTTAAGCCCGGGTAATTTAACTTCAACAGTCAACCCCAGAAGTTTTGACACAGCACCTTTAAAGCCGTAAAGCTGAGTATTTTCAAGGGTATTTAGGGCTTTTGTTTTTAAATTATGAATTTTAAATTCTAATTCTTCATCCATTACATAAATTATAGCATATTATTTTTGTTCGGATACATAACTCTTATTTGTCAAATATCAGCTTCGGAACGGAATTATGCAAATGCATTTTGTTTAAATTGCGGTTAAGATTATAATTAATTCCTCCGAAAATTGCATATTTAAATGTTAATTCCATAATTAAAAATTTCCCTTTAAATGTATAAGGAAGCGGGGCAAATTTTGTATGAGGTTTTACTATGTTATATGCAAATTCATCCATTTTTTTAACACCCGAAGATTTTACCATATACGCTTCTTCAACTTCGCCGTTTTTGTTTATTTTTATTCTGAAGATAATCTCCGCGCGAGGTTTGTGATCTAAATTTGGAAAAAGCGCTGATTCTTGCCATTTTTTTGCACATATCATTTCCACATTTTGCGCATATTTATTTATTTCCTCTTTGTTTCCTTCATTTAAAAAAGGGAGATAATTTTTTATTTCAAAATTTTTTTCCGTATCAAAAACACCGAGATAAGCTAATGCATCCGTTTGTAATGCATAAGGGAACAAAGGCAGCGGGGCACTTTCCTTTAGGGTTTTAATTGCCAAATTATCAAAATCTTCATCATTTGAAGAATTAAAAATTGTAATATCATCCGGCATACCTGTTTTTTTTATTATAAAGTACAGCGTTGCTTTTTTATTGCCGTGCGGGTTGTTTTTCTGCCAAGTTTCATCAATTTTTGAGCGCAATTTTGTAATGTAAGCAACTTCATTAAAATATAATTTCTCAAGGCCGCATGTTTTAAACATTTCAAACAATAAAACGTAGTTTTCATTTGAATATTTTGCAGGGGGTAACAAAGTAATTATAAAAACGTCAGGCATAAATTTTTCAGGCGAAATTGTGCCAAAGGGTTGTAAATTTTGAATAATTGAAATGATTTTATTATTAAGCGAATTATCGGAGCAAGAGTCAATAAGTTCTATGTTATAAAGTTTTCCGTCTTGTGAAAAATCCCCTGTCACCGATATTTTATTTGTAATTTTAATTGAATTTTCCTCAAAAGCGTTATTCAGCGCATTTTCGATTTTCAATCCGTAATTTTTCTTTATTTGAAATTCCCGCTCATACAAAGCCGGATCAAACGGGGCATTTAAGGTTTCTGCAACGCAATTAGCGCAGAAAACTAAAAACACAATAAAAATAAAAAATGCTCTCATGCGGCAATTATAGCATTTATCGGTATTTTTAGGCAAATTTTTATGGCCCGCTGTGATTTTTTGTCTTTATTTTTATAAATTTAAAATAAAAAAATGGGGCGAAAAGCCCCAAACTGTCTGGAATTAAGAATAGCTGGAAGTATGAAAAAGATTAATTATATATAACAATACATGTTAAAACTTCACAATAACCCTGGTGGGCAATATTTTTTATTTGGGCATGATTGGGTAAAAAAATAAGTGTAAATTAGACAATTTTTCAGATAAATATTTTATAAAGACGGTATAAAATAGGTTAAAAGCCTTATGTAACAAGGATATAAAAATTTTTTAAATAGGGGTTGACAAATAAATTTTTTAGGTACATAATGAGAATGTAAGGATAAAGTGTTAGACAAACACTAAAAACAAAAAAACAAGAGGTTAAAGAAAAGAAAAATGTTAGCAATAAACGCAATAAGAAATGTAAATAATACACTAAATAACAACATAAGCTTCGGCTACAGGAGCAACGAGCTTGTTAAAGCCCCCGTATACAGCAACGATATGGTTGAAGGCGGTATCGGCGGTTTGTTCACAGGTTTCGTCGGAACGCTTAAAAGTTCTCCGCTGTTTAATTTCAACTCAACGGTTAAACAAAGAACTCAAAGCATAAACGACGGTCTTGAAAAAACAAAATTAAATCTCATTGCATAATGAGGATAAGCATTATCAACACCTAACAACACAATCCCGAAGCACAACAACACACAACCCTGCAATTTGGCGGGGTTTTTATTTTATTTATAAAATTGTTACAATATGAAAAATCGCTTAAAACATTGCTTTGAGCGCTTGACAATTAAGATTTATTTGAGAATATATTAATTAGTTGAAATAATTTTATTTTTTCTATAGAATAAAATTACGACGTAAGGAAAAGGAGTTGCAATTGCAAAACAATAATCTGCCTAAAAATATGGGAAAGAAAATTGCCGATGCACTTAAGCAACAAGACACGGAAGAAAAACTCGACACACTTGAACTTGATGATAGTGTAGAAGATACAATTAATTATCAGGATTCAAATGACTCGTTCGACAATTCTTTTGATTTGGATGCTGACGACAATAAAAGCGACAATACTGAATATAATCCTGTCTTCTCGGTTGACGTTGATGAAATCGATAAAACACCGGATTTAAAGCTTTCTATTGATTCGGAAGAGGACGATGTAGCTGAAGAGTTTGAAATGCCTAATAATATTAACGTATTAAAAAGGCTGATAAACCAACTTCCTACAGGCGTTCCCAGGCAGACCGGCGCACAAATCATCCGCCAGACAATTGAAGCTCTCGGTATTCCCATGAAAAGTGTTTTGCAAGACGCACAACGTGTCAGAGATTGCCTGAACAGCTCTATTAAAGATTGCAACTATACAATTCAGGAATACAAAACAAATATCCGCAACCTTGAAAAACAAAGCGCGAATTATCAAAAACAACTGAATAAATTAAACGACATTATCGGTTTGTTTGTATATAACGACAGAAAGTAGTTTTATGCCCCCATCGTCTAGAGGCCTAGGACAACACCCTTTCACGGTGTAGACAGCGATTCGAATTCGCTTGGGGGTACC
>CALUWF010000041.1 GCA_944324405.1 Candidatus Gastranaerophilales bacterium
TTCAATTCAATTATCTAATTGGGGATGGCTGTCTTGGTTTATTTTCTTAATTAAGAGTAAACCATTGCTATAAAAACACTGAATAATGTTTTTTGCGATTAAAGTGTTAAATAGATGTATTAATTACTAAGCTAAAGAGTTAAAACACGGACTGTTGAAGGGAAAACCGGTGTTTACATTTTGTTACAAAGGGGGGGGGTAATAAAGCCTGTCTTATTTCCATTTTATTTTCTCCTATAAATTATTGTGAGTATGCTTGGGTCTTAACAAAAGCATTTTGGTATCTTTGACCGCCGTCAATCCATGTGGAATTTTTGCGGGCATAATAATCATCTCGCCCGCATTCAGACGGAAAGTTTCCTCTCCGATTGTAATATCCGCACATCCTTCTATAATCTGGGCAACCTCATCTTTCTCATCACAATGAATACTTCTTGATACCCCTGCTTTAAAAGATATCAAAGTCAAAGAACTCTGTTCATTATCAAAAACGCATTTTTTGTTAATTTCATTAGTGTATTCTATGTCAAATAAATTTACTATTTTTGGCATTAACCAAGTATCTCTCTTAAGTCATTTTCAGGTGTTGTGATAGGCTTTATTTTGAATTTATCAACAAGGAAATTTAGGATATTCGGAGATACAAATGCCGGCAATGTGGGGCCCAATCTGATATTTTCAATTCCTAAATAAAGAAGGGTTAAAAGAATGCAAACGGCTTTTTGCTCATACCAGGAAAGGACAAGTGATAAAGGCAGTTCATTTACACCGCAATTAAAGACTTTGGCAAGTTCAACGGCAACTTTTATTGCGGAATATGCATCATTACACTGTCCCATATCCAACAATCTTGGAATACCGTTTATATCCCCTAAATCTAAATCGTTAAAGCGGTATTTGCCGCAGGCAAGAGTTAACACAAGAGTATCATCAGGCGTTTGTTTTACAAATTCGGTATAATAATTTCGCCCTGTTTTTGCACCGTCGCACCCTCCGACAAGAAATATGTGTTTTATTGCACCGGTTTTTACAGCCTCAACAACTTTATCTGCGACGGATAGAACCGTATTGTGTCCGAAACCGACAGTTAAAACATCTCCTCCGTTTATTCCGGTCATTTTTTTATCTTCGGCATAACCGCCAAGTTCAAGCGCTTTGTTTATAACGGGCGTAAAATCTTTATCCCTGCCTATATGAATACATTCCGGATATTGAACAACGGAGGTTGTAAATACCCTGTCTTTATAACTGTCTTTTACGGGCATTATGCAATTTGTCGTAAATAAAATAGCCGCAGGAAGATTATCAAATTCTTTCTGCTGATTTTGCCATGCCGTTCCAAAATTGCCTTTTAAGTGGCTATATTTTTTTAGTTCCGGATAAGCATGGCATGGAAGCATTTCTCCGTGTGTATAAATATTAATTCCTTTGTCTTTTGTCTGTTCCAAAAGAAGAGCTAAATCATGCAAATCGTGTCCCGTAACAACAATAAAAGGCCCTTTTTCAATATTGGTTGTAACTTTTGTCGGAACGGGATTTCCGTAAGTTTCTGTGTTTGCCTTGTCTAATAATTCCATACATTTAAGATTAATTTCACCTGTTTTTAAAACAAGTGCCGTCAACTCATCAGCAGTTAAATCTTTAGCTATTGCCTGCAATGCTTCATAAAAATATTTATTAACTTCTTCATCTTTGTAATTAAGAATTGCGGCGTGGTGTGCGTAAGCGGCTATTCCCTTTAATCCGAATAAAATAAGCGATTTTAAACTGCGGATATCTTCATCACAGTCCCAAACACTATTTATATCAAATTCTGAATTGCAATGGATTTTAGTCTTTACTTTTTGAATAAATTCTTCAATTGATTTATCGTCAAAATTCACATTTGTAATTGTTGTGAAAAGTCCTTCGATAATTAGATTTGTATTTTCGTCATTTATTTCATTACAATTTGCAAGCTCGATAACGGCACTTGTTAATTTATCCTGCAAATTTGCCGTTTCCGGCGATTTACCACAGACACCAACAGTTGTGCAGCCTTGGCATTTAGCAGTTTGCTCACATTGAAAACAAAACATTTTCATAATTATTACTCCTTTATAATTTTATGTTATTTATTTTGTGACTTGACATAAAATCAACAAAAGTATTGTTAATTGATGTTAATAACGGTTTCATAATACAACAGCAGCTGTTATTTTTTTTAGAGGAAAACAGGCAATTTTTTGGGATAAATTTTCCCTCAATCGCCTCATAAATGTCAAGCAATGTTGCTTCCTCTTTCCCGTTAATCACTTGAAATCCGCCCTTAGGCCCTTTAACCGATATTAAATACCCGGCTTTTACTAATCTTTGCAGCACTTTTGATAAATGATTCGGGGAAATATCGAAATGCTCAGATATTTCTTTTAATGAAACAGTATCATTTTTCCTGTTGGCTATATAAATCATTGCGTGTATTGCAATTGCCGTTGCTTCAGATAATTCAATCATGATTAACCTCTTTTTATATTAGTATAGTAGTACCAATATACTAATTAGTCAATATTTAAATTTCTTGACCGAAGTAACCATGAAGGATATTATTACATTTATAAAATTAAGTATTGGTTTATTTTTAGCCAATAACAGATAACTACCGTGTTTAAAAATAAGGAATGGTATTTAAATAATGAAAAAAATATTTTTATTTGTTATAAGTTTAATTGTATTACAGTCGGCTGTACTGGCGAAAGGAATGAGTGATATGGAAAATACTTCAACAATAAGATTAATTTATCCACAGTGGCAGGGCGGAAATGTGGCATCTATACTTCCCGAGTTAACTCCCGAGGATGCTTCAAGAGGATATATTTTAGGTGCGGATTTACTGAATTTTTTGGCTCCTGAAACAAAAAATAAAATTTTGACCGTTCCTGTATCAGATGATATCAACAGGGTTGAAGAAAATGGGATTTTAGGCTATAAGGAAATTTTAAAGCAGACAAAAGAGGCTTTGAAGCTTATAGAAAAGGAAAATCCCGATAAAATAGTAACTCTCGGCGGAGAATGCTCCGTAAGTGTTGTACCTTTTACATATCTTGCGCAAAAATATGATAATGATATTGCTATGATTTGGATTGACGCTCATCCTGATATTACACTTCCTGAGGATAAGACTTACAACGGCTATCATGCAATGGCTGTAACGGCAATTATGGGCAAAGGGGATAAAAAAATTATCTCACAACTCCCTGCAAAAATCCCTGCGGATAAGATATTGTTTGTTGGTTTAAGAGACTGGGAAAGAGAACAGATTAAAGCAAGACAAGCGGAATATGGCATAAAACATCTTTCTTCAGAAGATGTCTCCGCAAACAGTTCCAAAATTCTTGAGTGGATAAAATCTACCGGTGCAAAACATGTGGTTATTCATTTTGACATGGATGTCTTAGACCCCAATGAAATCATTGCCGCTGTTGGTGTTGTGCCTGACGGGATGAAAATTAATGAAGTTACAAGAGTTATTAATGACATTGCAAAAGAATATGATGTTGTTGGTCTTACAGTTGCAGAACCTATGCCCCACACAGCCATAAAATTAAGGAATATGCTAAGACAGCTGCCGCTAATTAAATAACAAAGATTATATTACACTGCCCTGCTATTGTGTAAAATCTGTTTTAACAGGGGCACAGAACGTTTTTATTTGTCCTGCGCCTTAAAACTTACTTAAAATGCCTACATGTGCTATAATTATAATCCGGTAGAGCAGGGAAAAGAGTAGTTATGGTTTTTTTGTTAATTTTATGCGCAGTTGTAATATTTTCGGCAATTTTTACAAATAAATTTTTAAATACTCTCGGTATTCCGGCACTGCTGTTTTTTATGTGTTTGGGTATACTGTTTGGCTCAGACGGTATTTTTAAAATTGATTACGCGGATTTTACGACAACAAAAGACCTTTGCTCAATAGCGCTTGGTTTTATCATATTTTACGGCGGCTTTTGCACCAAATGGCAAACTGCAAGACCTATTATTGCAAAAGCGTCCATCCTTTCGACACTTGGTGTCTTAGGGACGGCGTTATTGACATGTGTTTTTTGTCATTTTATTCTTAATTTGAATTTCCTTGAAAGCTTTTTAATCGGCTCTGTTATAAGTTCAACAGATGCTGCTTCCGTTTTTTCAATTTTGAGGGCAAAAAAGCTTAATTTGAAAGATCATACAGCACCGCTACTTGAAATAGAAAGCGGTAGTAACGATCCTATGTCTTATGTCCTTGTAATACTTGCAATAACCCTTTTGCAGGGACAAAGTGCCGGATTTGTATTTGTTTTGTTTTTAAAACAAATGATTCTTGGAATTTTAACCGGTATTGTCATTGCAAAAGCCGCTATATTTGTATTTGAAAAAACAAAAATAGTCACGGAAGGAAATGACACCCTTTTTATCATTGCGCTTGTTCTGGCGGGTTATGCACTGCCTGAATTATACAGCGGAAACCCTTTCTTGTCCGTTTATTTTCTGGGTATAATTCTTGGTAATGCAAAAATTCCGAATAAGTCATCGATGATGAATTTCTTTGACGGCATAACCAAACTTGCACAGATTGGAATTTTCTTCATACTCGGCCTGTTGGCATTCCCGAGGGAAGTTCCGCAAATACTTTTAACAGGGACTTTAATTTTCTTGTTTATAACTTTTGTTGCCCGTCCGATTGTAATTTTTGCGCTGCTTTTGCCCTTTAAATCAAGTATTAATCAGTGCCTGTTGGTATCATGGGCCGGCCTTAGAGGGGTTGCATCAATCGTATTTGCAATAATTGCGGCAGACAGCGGAATTACGCTGCACTATGATTTATTTCACCTTGTGTTTTTAATATCAATTCTCTCGGTTGCATTTCAAGGCACGCTTTTGCCATGGGTGTCTAAAAAGACTGATATGCTGGATGAATTTTCAGATGTTACAAAAACTTTTAATGATTACCAAGAGGAAAGTGCAATAAAACTTTTGAGAATAAAAATACCAAAGGGGCACGAATGGATAGGAAAAGAAGTCAGGAATATTTCTTTCCCCGAAAAAGCCCTGTTATTATTAATCAGAAGAGGGAAGGAAAGAATTGCCCCCAAAGGCTACACGGTAATTCAAGAAGGCGATAATTTGACAATGAGCCTGCCATTGACTCATGCGGATGACGAAATACAGCTGAAAGAGTTTATTGTTGATAAAAATCATAACTGGTGCAATAAAAAAATAAAAGAACTTAATCTTGCAAAAAATATGATGATAGTAATGATAAAGCGTGAAGGGCAGCACATTGTTCCTAACGGTGATACAATGTTTACGGACGGAGATTTGGTTGTTTTATACAATTAATGCACCTGTTAAATAAAACTATAGCCAATTTGGGTGATAGTAAATTAAAATCTCTTCATTTTCTTTAAATTTTACATGTCCGCCTTTAATAAAATTGGTGAGCGAACCTGTAGGCGGAAGCGGCGTAAGCAGCCATTTTAGGGGAAAAACAAAAAGACTTAAATCTACTCCGTATTTTTCATATTCCATTGTCAATTTGCGACTTTCCAAGCCGCCGACTTTAAAATCGCCAAGAATTACGCTTGCCGGTATACCATTCATTCCGTTAGCTATAATTGTCTCCACCCTGGCTGTTGCCAGAGTTCCGCTACGGACAAGAATTTTGTTGTTATAAACAACATTTTCAACAACACTAAACTCCAATTCCTGTCCTTCGTAAATATCGTTTTCCGATTTTACTTTATTTTTTATGGCTAATTTAACGGGAATTAACGTTGTGTCATTGTAATTGTATTTTTCCTGATAATAAGGGCATTCAAGATTTTTATCCGCAAGTGAAGTATTTACAAAATCATCCTGAATTGCAAAAGCGCAACAGCCGCACATTAGAAAAAATAGTAAAACATACGGTGTTTTATTCATAGTCCAATTTTTCCTTGGAGTTTGTTTTTATTTTATTTTCCAACATTTTTCTGTTGGCGGTCGAGGTCAAAAGAAAATTCTGGTAATATTTGTTATCAATATACTTATTATTTTTTAGGAAGTAAGGATATTTTGTGTAGATGTATTCATAAATTACGGCAAGCCTTTTTGAAGTAAGATTGTGTGCGTGTATCATATCAAAACGTAGCTGTGGTGCGGTTTTTTGAATGTATATAATAAGAGCAACAGGATCATAGCCCGCATTAACCATATAATCCACAGCTCTCTTATCGGCCACTATTTCATACTTCTTTGGCGCAGCCCTTATTTGAAGAGAGCGTAAAAAACCGTTACAAACGCCATCGAAAGACCTGACGGCAAAAGAAATCTCTCTTGCAAGCATAGCCGCAAGCTCGTCATCATTTTCTACCGCCTTATACATATCATCATAAACAACGACCTCGCGCTTTGTAAGTGCTTTATCCGTGTTAAGCAGATTTTTCTTACCGGCCTCGTCATATACAAATACAATTCGTTTTTCTATTTTATTCCTGTTAAGGATATCAAATGCTATTGAGTTTATTCTTTCCTGGACAGAATTTGTCTTGTGAGCGGAAATTTCAGAAGCGGCACAAAATTGTATAGAACTTAGAATAACTATTAAACATAATAATACTTTTCTAATCTTCATAGCCCCATTTTTTGATATATATCACGTAAACAATTCTATAATGCTCAAATAAGTAAGTTAGCAAAAATTTTAATGTTTGTCAAATAAAGCACAAGGGCCGCGGGCGGACTAATTTTAATTTTTGCACTATAGCTTTCAACAATTATTTTAGGTGCAAATAAAATTTGTATATACATATTCTTCAGCTTACGGAGTATTTAACCCGGATTTTGTATACACCTTGCGAATGTGGTGAAAAACATAAAATAGCAAGGGAGAGATTCGCTCCTCTCGACCTCACGGACTCTGCCGAGTAAAAGTTGCCCCAATGGGCAAGTTTTACGAGAGGTCAGTGTAAAGAAACACATGGTTTGATTATTATGTACGCTTAGTTTGATTATTTTGGTAAAGTTGTCTAGTGTTTTAAAATTTCAATCAATCAGTCAACTTATCAAGCATATCGTAATATCCTTTTAATTTACCTTCCTTATGCTCTTTATAGTATTCTTCAAGTTCTTCCTTATCCATTTTTCTATAAGGCATACCTGATAGTGTTCTTGAAATACTGTCAGTTAAAACAGTGC
>CALUWF010000042.1 GCA_944324405.1 Candidatus Gastranaerophilales bacterium
GTAAAGACTACTCGCGCTGACAATACTCGGAGGGTAGCCTCCCGGGAAGATAAGTTGCTGCCAGATCTTATATTTAACTAAACGAGAAATCTAAAATTAGGTTTCTCGTTTTTTAATACAAGTACTTCACCCTCCTGACACTATCGTCTGAGTCCCACCCCGCCTCAAAAAGTTACGTTGCTGCCAGATCTTAATTTTAAAAAAGCTCTCATCATTTGAGGGCTTTTTCAGTTTTTAATTCCTTATTTACCTTTTACTTCCTGTGCTTGACAGTATAGTTGGAGTTCCCGCCCTGCCAAGGGAAGATAAGTTGCTGCCAGATCTTATATTTAACTAAACGAGAAATCTAAAATCAGGTTTCTTGTTTTAATGCCAGCATTCCACTTGCGCACTGTCTGAGTTTTAAAATTACAGGGTCTGCAAGTCCTGCATTTTATTTTTGCACCAATTAAAGAGTATATTATACAAGTTATCAAGTTCTTTTGCATTAAAATCACTTATCTGCGTCCAATTTTTGCAGGTTTTTAATATGCGGCAATCACTGTCAGTTAAATACTTCATAAGCTCTTTTTTAGTTAAAATGTATTTATCCTTTTTTAAAAAATGCTCTGCCTGCATAATAAAAAACGTCATTTTATAAAGATTTTTAAGGCTTTCGACTCTGTTTGAGTCAAACAAAAATGAATGGCAAAGAGCGTGATACAGTGTTTCAAGCCCTGTTTTTGCGGCGATTTTAACATCCTTTTTCTTTGGCGGGGTTATGATTTTTGTAATGTCGCCGTAAAGATTTTTCATCTCATAGTAAAATTGAAAAATATCCGCCTTAGACCAGTTTTGAATTTCTTTCTCCCCCGATATAAACCCGCAGCACTTTTCTTTGTAGGGCATCGAGTTTATAATTTCTCTGTATTTTTCTAAATCTTCAGCCGTCAGCGTTTTTAAGATAACAACAAGGTCAATATCGCTTTCTTTGGTGGCTTCTTTGCGCGCATAGCTCCCATGATAGCCTATAAAAAGGAGATTATCCCCAAATGCGGCTTTTATTTTTCTCTGTATTAAATCAAGCCAAGTTTGTAAATTAAAAGTTTGCATAAAAAAATTTTAGCATATTGTCCTTAAATGTCTATGTGCCTTTTAAAATAAACTTAAAACGGTATTTATGTTTGCGTTAATTTAAGCGGCGGTTTAACACAAATCTAACAATAATCGGCTAAAATATAAAAATTAATCTAACTTTCTTTTTGTCGGGGTAAAATAATAAGAACCGGAAAGGATGTTGCAGCGGATTTTCAAAATATGTCGGAAAATTTAAAGGAAGCCAGGATTTTAATAGTTGAGGATGAGGCACAGATAAACAGGCTGATAGAGCTTGTTTTAATATCGGGCGGCTATTGCAAAATTCAAAAAGCTTTTGACGGTTTGCAGGCGCTTGAGATTATCAAAAAAGATAAACCCGATTTAATTCTTTTAGACGTTATGCTTCCGGGGCTGGATGGTTTTAGTTTGTGCAAAATGATAAAAAGCAATTCCGCGCTGAAATCAATACAGGTGATTATGCTCACCGCAAGGAAAATGGAGGAGGATGTATTAAAAGGCTTTGAAAACGGCGCGATAGACTACATTTCAAAACCTTTCAACAATAATATTATGCTTGCAAGAATAAAAGCTCACCTTAAAAACAGCAGCAATGCAGCAGAAATTAAAACATATAAAGATATTGTTTTGGATAATATAAAGAAAACCGTAAAAATTAACAATAATAAAATTGATTTAACAAATTCCGAATTTAAACTTTTAGATACGTTTATGTCAAATATCGGCATAGTATTCTCGCGCTCCAGATTGCTTCAATATTTACGGGGTGATGAAGGCTTTGAAATTTCCGAGCGCGCAATAGATGTCCAGAATGTCAATTTGCGTCGCAAACTCGGGGATTTTGGGAATAATATAGAAACAGTAAGGGGCGTGGGCTATAAACTGAGGGAGAAAACAAATGAAAAAGAGGGATAAATACTGGCTTATAAGACTTTTTCAATCGCTTGTCGTCGTACTTATTTTTCTCTCTATTTCTTTGTTTAATATGGTGCAGTTTAATCATTCTTATATGGAAGAAGAACGCGAAGAGCTGCAAGTTTTTACGCGCCAGATTGAGTGGGCAATTTTGCCTTATTTAAAAAACAGCGACTATGAAAATGTAAAAAAATACACTTCGGATTTTAAAAACGAGGATATTACAATAAGTATCTTTGACGCCGGTAAAAATCTGATTGCAACTTCAAAGCCCGATAATTCCAAAAAAATGCTCTCAAAAAATCCCGACAAACACACCGGATGGGAGAGTAAATGGAAAACATACAAATACTCTCTAAAAAATAAAATGATAGAAGATGTAAAAGAAATCAGCGCGGGAAATAAAAAATATTATCTTGAAATCACCATATCGGAAGCTGATGTCATGCGAACGATTATAAAAGGACAAATGACACTTATGATTTTCTTTGGAGTTTGCATACTTTTTTTGCTGTGGGGGTTAATAGAGTCTTTTTACAGGGCAAAAACGACATTTAACAGTTTTGAGGACAGTGTCATTAAAATAGCAAACGGAGAACTGGACACCCCTATTGATATAGCAAATCTTGAACTGTTGGAGGAGCTTTCTTTTTCCGTTAAAAAAATGACAATGCGCCTGAAAAATCAAATTCGAAGATTGAAACAGCTTGAAGAATATAAGACAAACTTTCTGTAAAATATCACACATGAGATTAAAACCCCGATAACGGCGATTAACTCGGCAATTCAACTTATTGAAAATAATAATTCCATAGCGGATAATGACAGGGAATGTTTTGAAATTATACAATTTCAGACAAAATCAATAAACAAACTCGTTAACGATATACTGGTACTCTCCGAAATTGAAGTTGCAAAAACAAACGAGGAAAAGCATTTTGAAAAATTTAACTTAAATTCAATGATTATGAAAACGATTTCAATTTTTTCACATTTGGCACCAGAGATTAATTTTATCCAAAATGCGAATGTTGAAATCCGTGCAGATGAAGAATTGCTTTCCGTGGCACTGTCAAACTTGTTAACAAATGCGCTTAAATATTCAGGTTCCGACAAAATAGACGTAATTTTAAGCCGTTCGGATAATCAGGCAGAACTGCAAGTTAAAGACTACGGCACGGGAATTGAACAGAAGCATTTAAAACACATTTTTGAGAAATTTTACCGCGTAGGTAAAGCAAGAAGCAGGCAAAACGGAGGCTCTGGGCTCGGGCTTGCAATTGTAAAGAATATAGCGGAGCTGCACAACGGGAAAATTACGGCAGAGAGCGAACAAAACAAGGGCACGGTATTTACTTTAATACTGCCTCTTGAATAATATAAAGACACAATAGTCGCAAGGCTTTGCCGATTTTATGGTTTTGATGCGGTTTTATATCCTGCAGCACCTAACATTAAACTAACAATTTTGTAATATCGTTAAAGTACCAACAGGATTTAAGGATTTTTTATGGAAAATAAAAAATACGCTATATACACAACATTGCTTTGTATATTTATCTTGACGTATTTGGTGCATCTTGGTTCTTTTGCACTGCTTGATTCCGATGAAACGAGATACGCGGATATGGCAAGGGATATGTATAATTCAAAAGATTTTATCACTCTATATCTGGATGGTAAAATCTTTTGGGATAAGCCGCCTCTTTATTTTTGGCTTGAAAATTTATCGTTTTTCTGTTTTGGCGCGGTTAATGAGCTGTCCGTCAGAATGCCTGCGGTTTTGTGCGCGTTTAGTATTCTGGCGGCGGTATTTTTTACCGTCAAAAAAGCGCTGACGACAAAGGCGGCTTTTATTTCAACATTAATTTTAATGACAAGCGTTGAATTTGTTGTTTTTTCAAAAATTTCGCTTCTTGATATGGTTCTTGCGGCAAATATTACGCTGGCTGTTTGTTCGGGTTTGCTGACATATTTTGTGAGAGAGGAAAATAAGAAATATTTCTGGTGGCTTTTTTATATTTTTTCCGGTTTTGGAATTTTGGCAAAGGGAATTCCCGCAGTTGTTATCCCGTGGGGAACGATGTTTTTTATCGGTCTGTGGAAGAAAAATTTAAGGGAATTTTTTAAAAAAGAATACTTTGGCATAGGGATTATTTTATTTTTGTTAATCGCCCTGCCGTGGCACATCGCGATGTATAAGGCCCACGGGTTTGAATTTATTAAAGAGTATATCATAAAACACCATTTTTACAGGTTTATAGGAAGCTCTGAAATCGGCAGAATGCACTCTCCTCTGTATTATATACCAACGTTTCTTGTAGGCTTTGCGCCGTGGAGTTTTATATTTTTCTTTTCTCTGCCGAAAATGGCAAAAGAAAAACAGCACGATTTTATTGTTATGAATTTAGTCGGACTTGTATTCGGTTTTTTGTTTTTTTCATTTGCAAGGACAAAACTTATAACATATATTCTTCCGCTTTATCCTTTTGCGGCAATAATTTGCTCTTGTTTTTTGACGGATGACAAATATATGAAATACACAAGGGCTGCAATATACTTTACAAGCGGGATTTTTATTGCTTTTGCAGCGGCTTTGCTGTTTTGCAAATTTTATCTGCCACAGGGTTTATACGGCGCGATTAAGCCTGTTGTAATACCTGTTGCGATTTTGTTTTTGGTTATCGGGATAATAAGTATTGCAGCGCTTAAAAGTCGGGAAATTATGGCGACGTTTGCTTCTTATGTGGTTCTTGCGGCTATTTTATCCGCCTTTGCCATACCTGAATTTTTAAACATATGGTACGGCTTCGGGCAGAATGACTTAATGGCATTTGCACATTATGCAAAAGAGAATAAATTAGAGCTTGCGGCGTATAACATTTGGGAGCGCTTCAGTTTACAATACTATTACGGCGGGGATGTCGAATATATTCAAGACGGCGCCGCATACGGCGCAAAGTATGTAAATACCGTTATGTTTAACAATTCTTTTAACGATTATTATGTTGTTGTGCAAAATGTCGACCTTAAAAAACTTGCCGAAAGTGTCGACTATGACATTGTAAAATCAGGCGTTCGGTATAGTTTAATTAAAGAAAGATAACTAAAAACCGATGCAGATTATACATCGGTTTGATTAAAGTTAAAATGTGTCTTAGTTGCTCTCAGCCACAACGGTTGCGACAAGTTCACCGTAACTGTTCATTGAGCCGTCAGTTTTTTCGACAATGTATCTTAATTCAGGATCCCCTTCAATTGCCTTTTGGGCTTTTTCCATTGCAAGTTCATAGTCGGAAGTTTCCACAACAAGGCTTCTTGAGAATTCCGAATGATTTCTTTCGGTATAAACGTGATACATGGTATTTTCTCCTTTCACATCTGTATTATAAAACTATGAAAAGATTTTTCAAATACTTAAAAGAAATTAGTCCCCGTTAATAATGCATTGCCGCTATATAACACAGGGGATGTCAACATGCAGTGTGCAGCTGTCACCCTGAATTTATTTCAGGGTCTTAACAGCGGGGGTAGGCAGTATATAACATTACAAAAAAATTTAATATATTTTCCGAGGTTAAACCTGTAGGTTGGGCTTTCAGCCCAACGATAAAACTCAGTTTCCGACCCGTAAATTGACTAAAAGCTGTATTATTATAAGATCCTGCGCTTTGTAAGTAAAATACAAAGTAGGTTGGGCTTTCAGCCCAACACTTAACTATTGCAAATGCTATACATCATATTTACACCTTAACCTCGGAAAATATATTAAGTTTTTTGTGCAGTGTTGCATGTTATCATGCCCCATTACTCAGATGCTGAACTTGGTTCAGCATGACAGCTATACAGTAATATTGCACATACAGCATTAAAGGCGAGATCCAACAAGTTGTCGTCGCGCATTGTGTTCATCATGGCAATTCTGCGCCAAAAATGCGCATGTAATGATAACGGGTCATCTGACACGTGGTGCGGGTGGAAATGCAAATATAACTATCATGGGTATCTAAGCGTGCCGTTGTTGATAAACAAAATTGCCTTGGTCATGCAATCCGGCAATTAATTCTTCCAGCCGAGCGATAAATCTTCAAACTCCGGGTTTAACTTCCTTATTAAAGTCATTTTCCACGCAGGATGCAAACGCTTTAACTGTTCCACGCGCTCCCGTGCAGCCTCTGTGGTGCTTGCAAGCTCATAGTAGACGAGTTTGTCCGCGTTGCACTGTTGTGTATACCCTTCAGCTGTTTTATTTTTGTGTTCACAGACTCTCTTTTTTAAATCGTTTGTAACATCGATATATAAGCCGGTCTGTAAACAATCTGTCATTATATAGACACAATATGTTCTGTTCATAGACTAATTGTAACATATAAATATAATTATACTATTATGTATAATTATATTTACTTATTATTTGTTATCCCGAACAAAATAAATTACCCTTTGCAACAAATTAAACGACTTTGCAGTTTTATAGTATATAAATATTATTTACATAACACCGCCGCGTGAGTAATCCATACAACGCATAATTTCATCCCGAACTTGTTTGACAAAGTGAACCAAAATTTTTAAGACCCTGATATAAAGAAACTTATGTTTAAAGATTAAATGCACAAAAAGATGAGATTAATTAAATAATTTAGAACATTTCTCTTGAATATCTGATGCAATATCTTTTGCGAATTTTTCCTTGAGTC
>CALUWF010000043.1 GCA_944324405.1 Candidatus Gastranaerophilales bacterium
AGGCGGGAGCCTTGCACAAGCCCGAAACCGTTCTTTTTTGAAGTTCAAACGACAGTGCGACTGCACGTTGTTTGAACTAGCGAGTCTGTAGTGTGTGAGGGCTAAGGGGGGCTAATCAACAATTTCATAAAGGCTTGCGGCTTCATTTATCGACACGTTGCCCGCAGGAATTTTAAGTACGCGCACTTTTTTAATACTGTCCTTAAATTCAATTGTTATAATATCACCTTCATTTAGCACTTTAGCGGGTTTTGCAGGATTGTCGTTTACAAAAACCCGCGCCGCATCACAAATTGAGTTTGCAACAGTCCTTCTTTTTATAAGCCTTGAAACCTTTAAAAACTTATCTAGCCGCATTGAATTTTTTTGACCCTGTATTCACTATGCTCCAAAAGCCTTTTTTCAATTTCATCAAAACTTAAAAATCCTTCCTGGGCGCCGAATTTTTCTATTACGGCAGCAGCGTTAATCGAGGCATAGGCAAGCGCTTTTTCAACATTACAGCCATATTTATAAATAGCCGCCACAAGGGTAGAACTGAAAGCATCGCCCGCACCCAGTGTTGACACGACCTTTGCCGCAAATTCGGGTGCGTGGTAAAATTCTTTTCCGTCATAACAGTATACACCGTATTTCCCGTCCGTTATAACGGCGAGCGAATCGTCTTTGCAGTGCAGCTTTTTAAGCATTGTGATTACATCCGGGTGAATTTCAAATTCAGAGAATTTTTCCTCCTTTGTATCCGGGCGAACCTGAATTTTTGTAAGCATAGAGGCTTCTTCTTTGTTCATAACAACGATTTTTGCGGTTTTTAAAATGTTATTAAAATATTTTTCACCTTTTTTAATAGCTGTACTTCCTGCATTTATTGCAAGATTTATATTGTTTTTGCCCGCAAAATCCGCTATTTTATCAAGAAGCTTATTTGTATCACCGGCAAGGGGGGCCACATAAATCCATTTTGCTTCCTTAAATTTATTAAAATCAATTTCATCTTCGCTTATTGTTGCATTTGCACCGCGGTGGGCAAGAACTGTCCTATCCCCCTGAAAACTTACAAGAATTATTGAAAAACCGCTTAAGTGATTTTTTGAAAAAATTATATTTTTAGTATCCACACCGTCTTTTTCCATTTTACTTTTTATAACCGGCGCTATTTCGTCATTACCGAGCTTTACAATGGTCGATGTTTTTAGTCCCAGATTTGCAAAATTTGCCGCGGTATTTATTCCGCCGCCGCCGATATTTCTTGAAAAACCGTCTATTTCAACTTTTGCACCGTATGGAAATGACATAAATTCGGTTTTTTTCTTAAGCGAATTAACTGATACAATGTTTGCACTGTCACTTTCAACAAAAACATCAAGTGTGGCCGAGCCTATAGTAATGACATCATACATATTAAATCCCCTTTATAAATTCTCTTTTCTTTATTATACTATAATAACTTTATAAGCAAGGAAAAAATGTTTTTAAACTCAATTAAATTAAATAATTTCAGAAACTATGCACTTCTTGAGCACACTTTTGGCAAAAGAAAGACTCTCTTTGTGGGCAAAAACGCGCAAGGCAAAACAAACCTTTTGGAAGCGGTATATTATTTAAGTGCACTTAGTTCAAACAGGATAAAAAAGGACTCCGAACTTATTAAATTTAAAGAAGAAAGCTGTATTATTCAAGCGCAATGTACAAAAAATGACACGGATGTTTCGCTTGAAGTTGTTATCAATCCGCCAAAAAACAAAGTGCTTAAAGTCAACGGTTTAAAGAAAAATAAATCTCAGGATTTTTTAAGAGTTTTAAAAGTTGTAAATTTTTCAAGTGCAGATTTAATGCTTATGCGCGGCGACCCTTCAAACAGAAGAAAATGGCTTGATTTAGCCATCTGCCAGGTTTATGGCGCATATTACGATAAGCTGCAAAAATACAATAAAATAAGACTGCAAAAGAGTAACTTTCTTGGGCAAAACTATAATGATGACGGACTTTTGGATGCTTTTAACACTCAAATGTCAATCGCCGCCGCAAACATCGTCTTTTTAAGAATAAAATTTTTATCCGAATTGCAAAAAATTGCCTCGCAAAAGCATAAAACCGTATCCGAAGATGAAGAGCTCACTTTTTATTACGAATCCGAGGTACCAAAAGAATGCAATGTAAAAGAGCTTTCAGAGTTTATTTACGATAAACTCTGTCAGGTAAAAAATGATGAAATACGCCGCGCACAGTGTCTTTTTGGCCCTCACAGGGATGATATTTCATTTTTTATAAATGGAATTGATGCAAGAAAATTTGCCTCGCAAGGGCAGCAGAGAACTCTTGTCCTTGCGCTTAAACTTGCCGAGTTAGATATAATAAAAGAAAAAGTCGCAGAAGTGCCCATTCTGCTTTTGGACGATGTTTTGGCAGAACTTGACAATGTAAGACAGAATTACCTTTTAAAGGCAATTGAAAACGACACTCAGACAATTATAACAAGCGTTGACACCCTGGCTTTTGACAAAGAGTTTTTATCCGATGTTGAAATTGTAAAAATTTCAGCCGGGGCTATTGTATAAAAAAGCCTCCCGTTTTATTTAGGAGGCTTTTAAATCCTTTAGTGTTTTAAATGCTGCTTTTATTCTTGTTTATCTTTTTCGCGTTGTATGATTTCTTCTTTTGCCGCGTCGGATGCTGCTTCAAGATATTCATCAATTATATTGTCAGCTTCTTCAACGGACATTTCAAGGTCAAGTTTTTCAACTTCAGCGTCATAACCTGTAATGTGATTTGCCGTTTCCTGAACCTTGTAGGACATAGCTTCGTTTTGAGCATTGTTTAATTTTGTCCTTAATGCCGCTTTAATGTTATCGTAAGCTTTTGCATCTTCTATAAGGTCTGCAAAGTCATTCAGGTCGCCAAGCTTATTGTCGCCTTCGTTGAACGCATCATCAATTACATTGTCTACAGTGCTTCCGTCTAGCTGCGAGTAAACGTTTTCACCTAAAATCGGATCATAAACCGCTTTCATGTATTCATCGGTAACATATTTTTGATAACCTTCGGCATTTGTGCCGTTGTTCATTGTTATGTTGAATGTACCGGTTATGAGCGAATTGTTGATGTTGATGAAGTCTTCTTCGCCGCCTTCTACGCCTTCGCCGCGGGATTGGGTTTTTTCAGTAAATGAGCTTAGGTCAATATCTTGTATTCCCATTTGTTCTGCGGTTAAAAATTCGTAATCGCGGTTTGTATGTTCGGTATTTAAAATGAGCACGTTTTTGAGTTCATCGCCGTTTAGGTGTCCGTCGCCGTTTGTATCAAACAATGCCATTTCTTCCATACCGTCTACGCCGTTTGCACCGACCATTTCGGTAAAATCATTCAGTACGCCGTCCTGATTTCTGTCAATTGCAAATTCATAGCTGTTATCGCCAATATGGAAACCGACCGGGTCTGAACGTTGGATATCTTCTGAGATACTTCCGTCAGAGAGCTGTCCTCTGTTGATTTTTACATCAGGATAATTTTTCTTAATTTCTTCTTCAAGAGCGTCATATGTACCTTTTGAAGTTTCATCGCCAACAGGCAGTGTGACTTCTTTTTCACCCAGGTTATAGCCGATACCCCCGCCGGGCCATAATCTTGTGAGAGTGTATGCGGCTTCTTTCCAGCTGAAATCATTGTTTTTCATTTCGGTTATTATTTTGTCGTTTTTAACGGCATTGCCCATTTCGGCAACCTGTAAATCGTCTCTTTGCAAAGCGCCGTCCATTTGGTTAAACGAATTTAAAAATTTGTTATATATTGCCTGACCGCCTGCACCGTGTCCATAGGGCACAATAGGAGTACCGTCATCACCGTGAGAAATACCGATGTTAGGATATATTTGTTTTATAGATTCCAACATTTCTTTCTTGCTGAAACCTGCATTTTGCATTTCATCCAAAATACCGTCATTAAGAGCTTGCGAGAATGATCTCAACTGCGCGTTGTTATCCGAATAAATATCAACGCCGGAGGCAGGATTTGCCGCAGTTGCTTTATATTTTGCTATAATTTCTTGTTTTGCCGCAGGGTCGCTTTCTGTGGGCTGATTTTCCCTGTTTGCCATACGGGATGTGTATTTGCCCAAATAACCGTCCGCAAGGTCTTCTTTTGCGGGAGTAAATATCGGAATTGAAGGATCGGTGTCGGATGTTTGATAGCTTCCTGCCGCAGTTGCCATATTATCTCTTGTAAGTTTTAATAAATCAAGTGTACTTTTTGTTGTGCCATATTGAGAATCAAGGCTGTCAATATCGCCTACAAGTCCTTCAAGGTCGCTTACAAGTCCGCTTAATTTAGACTGTGGATCACTCAGCGCTTCTATTGCACTGTCTATTTTAACCCTGCCGCTTGTTATCTGGCTGTTGACAAGACCCATCTGTTCTATGATAAAATCGGTAAGAGTTCTTTCGCCGCCGTTTCTTTTGGAGTGGCTGTCATTTTTGTAGTGATACATAGCATTTTCAATTGCCTGATCCACTCTCCTTTTTGAAGTTTCTTCATAATCTTCCGTGTCGGATACGATTTGTGCAACTTCGTCAGCAATTTCCGATTTTAATTTTGCTATTTCATCTTGTTTATCTGATATTTGATCTTGAAGATCAGCTATTTTATCATCAAATTCTTTAATTTTATCCTCAAGAGCTTCGATTTGCTTGTCAATTGTGGCACTTTCCGTTGTCGAGTTGAAATATTTTTGCTTAAACAACTGCGACAAAGCTTGTTTTTGCTCTGTTCTGGATTGTGAATAGATACTGTTAAGGTTCCCCGTAACCTTTGTGAGTTCATTTGCTCTTTTTGTACCTAAAATGTTAGAGTTTAAATCTGTTCCCATATTATTTTCCTTTCGCACCTTTTTTATTGTCAAAATCCTTTGTATGTATCCATAATAAAACTGAGCGTATATTTTGCATTTCGGCACGCTCAGTTTAAAACTTTAATATTTTATTGTATTTAATTTACATTTTGTAACAATGGGTTTTACATTTTAGGTACTTTAAGATTTTCCTCCAGTACTATTGGAAGCTTTTGGCCTTTTTTAGCTCTATAGTGAAGACCGGGAGAAACAATGCCCGATATAAGTCCCACACCGCCGCCGACCGAGCCGCCTATGATGACACCTGTTATTACATTACCTCCCGCAACACCTATTGCAGCGCCGAGCCCTGTACCTACACCTCCTATTGACAGGGTGTATGCAGCAATTTTCAATGCGGTATCTTTACCTGTCATTTGAAGATAGTCTTTTTTGCCGGAAATTTTAGCAACAATCGGGATATTTTTGCCATCAGGGAAGATTATATGAGTAAAATTGACACAGACAACAGCATTCCTTGAAAACCAGCGGGGTTTTTTGATTTTGGTAATTTTTGCTATGAGTGATGAACCCTTTGGAATAATACAGGTGCCTTCAATGGTGGATAAACCTTCCAAAAACTCAAACTGGACAAAGTCGCCTTCTTTGTAGTATTTGGAATTAAAATTTTGTGCAAATGAAATTTCTACAACGTTTTCTTTCTGCACTATGCTTGAAAAATCAGTCACCTTAACAAGATTGATTTTTGAATATTTATTCGGCGCAAGGTGTTCAACACTTACTTCGTTGTCACAGGGGGGATTTTCGTAGTCTTGTGCAGCTGCATAGGGGATATTAAGCGTTAGTACAAAAAATGCAATAAGTGCTGCACTTGTAATTTTTTTAAACATAAAATTCTCCTTTAAATATCTTTGTCGAGCAGTTTTCTGCGCTGTGCCGCTTCAAATTCAAAACATTTTTTAACTATAAAATCAATTTCTTTTTCGCTGATTGTTATAAACATAAGCGATGTGTCATAATACAACCCTGACTCGGTTTTTACTGGAGTGCTTTTAATAACCTGTGCAAGCGTTTTAATTATACATTCCGGAAACAAGAGCGAGAGGTTTATTTTTTTTGCATACTTGGAAATGTCCTCATCAAGTAATAAATTAATGCCCTTTGCGCTTATATTTCTGGAATTTGTTCTGATTGTTTTTGAGTAAGTAGGAGTATTCAGGCTTATTGTCGTCCTGACTTTCATATTTACTCTTATATATTCCCTTCTTTGAATTTTTTTCACGTTTTCCGGTAAAGATATGACGCAGAGCTCTTCATTAAATTTTTGCAATCTGCAAAGGAGTTTAAATACGCCGCTTTTTGTATAAATATAAAGTTCAAGGGCTTGTCCTGCCGGAAAATTAAAAGTTATGTGTTTATTTTTAGGCAGAGTGGTTACAATTAAATTTGTTTTTATACACTTAAAACCGCAAAAAAAGCGCAGCGCACCGCGAGGGGTCCTTATTATAATTTCTATTTTTTTGCCCTGCGTAAGGTAGTCTAAATACTCGTTCATATCGAGTTATTATAACAGATACGCCTTTTTTTGAAAACGTGTATTTAAAGTAGATAACATGTAGCCACAAGGGTAATTTACAAAGCACATTAAGACTTTTATTATTTCTATAGTGCATATTCCACTCTCACTCGTAAACTGTTTTGCCCGATAACTTTCCAAGTTATCGGCTTTTTTTTATACGAGCGAAGTTCAAACGACAGTGCGACTGCACGTTGTTTGAACGAGCGAGTCTGTAGTGTGTGAGGGCGAAGGGGA
>CALUWF010000044.1 GCA_944324405.1 Candidatus Gastranaerophilales bacterium
TTTGAACTCGGATCAGGAGGTTCAGGGTCCTCAGGATATCTGAGGATAAGATGGGATGCAAGCGAACAGGAGTGAAGTGAATGCGTGAGCCGGGGTGAGGCTTAAGGGCTTGCGATGAGCAAGTGCGAGTGAGCGTAGGCCGTACCAAAGGCGTAAGCCGAGGCGATAGCGCGCGGCGTCGAGCCGCAAGTGAGCCGAATAATGGCGACGTAGGAGTTTTGGAACAAAACTCTACAGGAGCAAAAAAGCAAACGATATATACTAACATACACCATTAATAAGATCCTGAAACACCAAGTAGGGGCGTAAAATCTCGTTTCGGCTTTGCCTCAACGGATTTTCCAGCCAGTTCAGGATGACAAAAAATTGAGTTCAGGATGACAGAACAAATAAATACAGGATAACTGCACATTGAAAACAAAAACTAATTTAACTTCGGAAAATACATTGGGTTTTTTCATAAATTTTAACGCAGCACAAGCTGCGTAGAAAATTTATTTCAAAAGTAGTCCAGTGTCGAAATTGCCGCCTTGCCCTTCGGCAAGCCGTCTAATTTCTCACATCCTTATGCCTTTTCATAAATTTTAACGCAGCACAAGCTGCGTAGAAAATTTATTTCAAAGGTGTCTTGGATTATTGGCGCTCCTCACTTTTTGACTTCGTTTTAAAATTTCAAAGAAATTTTGTCACTTCGTCAAAGTGACTCGCATGGGCGTTCACTTCGTTACACGCCCGCACAAAATCCGTTTCGTATCTTAATTCTTTCGGGGCGCACTCCAGGTAGATATACAAAAGTATCTAGCAACAGTGCCCCGTTTTTTTAAGATAAACGAAATTTCACAATAAACCCGTATATGGCTATTTCAACTTTGCGAGTTCTTTTTTTATGTTTTTATCTTCAAGCACGCATTGAAAAAGTCTTTCTTCCCCGTTTTTGTAATACTTTTTCAGATAATAGTTAAATTTATCTTTTTCTTCTTTTCTATATAACTGTTTTATGCCCTTAAGGATGGCTTCTTTGAGCACGTTTATATCATAAGCCAGATTTTCAAAAAAGAGCTCTTCGCTGTCTTGTGCCGGGTTTAAAATTTCATACAGAACATCGGGGTTATCATTTACTTTAATCATTCTGTTTTTGCCCGCGCCGTAATACACTTGTATAAGTCCGTCCTCTTGCAGAGTTTGCAGAATAAGTCTTTGTTTATGGGGGGATATGCCTAAATCTTCGCTCATTTTTTCAGTATTGAGCGCAAAACAGTTTAAATCGTAAAAAAGGTAGTTTTCCCGCCCCTTGTTTGCGGATATCTGCATATTAACAAGCTCACAATATACACAAGCCGTTTCAATGCCGTATTTTGCGATAAGTTTTCTGTTTACTTTTATATGTCCTCCGTCATTTGTAATTAATTTCAACAGGGAATTATACTTTTGACTTTGCATAAACCGTTCCTTTGACATTCCTTTTGGGGCAAAAATATAATATCAGAAATTAAATTTTTTAACAACTATTTTCAATTTTTTTTAAAATTTCTTTAAAAATAGAGTCATGGCGCTAAAATTTTTTTCCATGGAAAAAATTTACATGTTGACCCATGCTTACAATTTGATGTAATATAAAAAAATAAAAACAGGGTCGGCAATAAAATTGCCGACACAAATAATTCTTCATTTATAAGTGTACTTTCTGTACACAAAAATGTCAAGGCAGGCCGACTCTGTTTTATACATAAAGTTACGATACAGAGGAGGATATTATTATGCCAAAAGACACTTCAGGCACCAATGCCAAAAACAACAAGAAAACAAGAGGGAGAATTAAAGCCGGCACGGTTTTTGAACTGTGGTCTAAAGCCGGCGGGCGCTGCGAGTTTAGAGGGTGCAACAAACCGCTGTGGCAGGAAGATTTAACCTGTGCTAAAGTAAATACTTCAAATATTGCACACATTATTGCGGCGAGTAAAAACGGCCCGCGGGGAGATAAAGACCTTTCGCCAAAGCTTGCGGGAGATATTACAAACCTTATGCTTTTGTGCAAAGAGCACCACACTGACATTATAGATAAAGCACAGGTTGATATCTATACGATTGACAAGCTGCGCCTTATGAAAAAAGAACACGAAGATAGAATTCTTACAGTCACAAGCATTATACCCGAAGCAAAATCAAAAATTGTAAAATACTGTTCTTCAATAGGAGAAAGGGCAATTCATATAAGCGGCAAAGAGCTTGCCTGCGCTCTTTTGCCCGACAGATACCCTGACGGAGATATAATAGAGCTGAGCCTTAAATCTCCTTGGGAGGACAGCGAAAAAATTTTTTGGGATGTTGAAGAAAAGAGCCTTAGAACACAGTTTAACAAAAAAGTAAAACCATATCTTCAAGATAATACAATAAAACACCTTAGTATTTTCGCCCTTGCCCCGCAGCCGCTTTTAATGCTTCTGGGCTCTTTATTCACAGATGTATACGGCGCGGAAGTTTTCCAATTAAAAAGAACAAACAACAAACAGGATTGGCGCTGGGAAAAAAAATTTGAAGAGCCCGATTTTATTTTTGAAAAACCTGAAAAACTCCGCAAAAAAACGCCCGTGCTAAATCTTTCTTTAAGCGGGTTAAATCACAACGAAAGGATTGAAAAAATTCTTGGAAATGATTGTGATATTTGGACTATAAAGGTAAAAGAGCCTAATACAAACGTTATAAAGGCAAAAAACCAGCTTTGCGCATTTAAAGAAATTGCAAGGAAAGCTCTTGAAGAGATTAAATACAATTACCCTCAAGGCACACCTCTCAATGTTTTTCCTTTAATGCCCGTGAGTGCAAATGTTGAATTTGGCAGGCTCATTTTGCCAAGGGCTGATATGCCGATGAAAATTTATAATATGAATGATAAAAACAAAGATTTTGAATATGCACTGACAATTAATGACAAAGGGAGAGATAAATAATGTTGACAAAAGAGAATTGTGAAATTGAGAAAAAATTAGAACAAATAGCGCAGGATATCGCCGTTCCAGAGGATAAATACAAGGATGCCGAAAAAAGATACGAAGCGCTTGGCGAATGGCTTGCGGAAGGAAATTCCGAGTTAAAAGAATACAACCCCAAAATATATCCGCAGGGCTCATTTGCGCTTGGCAGCGCAATTAAGCCGCAAGAAGGATGTGAATATGATGTTGATTTAATCTGTTTGTTCCAAAAAGGGCTAAATACCTCAAACATCAGCCAAAAAGAGCTTAAAAGGCTTGTCGGCGACAGGATAAAAGCCCATGGCACATATTCAAAACTTCTTGACCCCAAAGAAGGTTCAAGAAGATGTTGGACGCTGAAATATAATGATGAAAGCAAATTTCATTTGGATATTTTGCCTGCGATACCTGACGAATGGACACATTTTAGTGAAGAAAAATACAGAGCAGGCGCCATGAACCAGGCTATTTTTATCACGGATAAAAAGCACAGAGAATACGAAAATATAACTAAAGACTGGCTCAAAAGCAATCCGCAGGGCTACATAAACTGGTTTTACAGCCAAATGCACGACAAAATGATGAAAAATCAAAAATCGCTCCTTGCGGCAAGCGAATCCGTTAAAGAATTTCCCTCTTATAAAAGGGGCACAACCCTTCAAAAGGCAATTCAGCTTCTTAAATATCACAGGGATATAAACTTTGGGCACGACGAAGACAAGCCGATTTCAATAATTATAACAACGCTTGCAACAAAGGCTTACAACGGCGAAGATAACCTTTTTGACGCGCTTAAAAACATTTGTGCAAATATGCAAAATTATATTGAAATAAGCGCAAACAATGTATACAGGGTGGAAAATCCGGTAAACAGCAAGGAAAATTTTGCCGATAAATGGCAGGAAAACCCGAGAAAGAGAGAGATTTTCTTTAAATGGCTCAATTCTTTAAATCAGCTTTTTAAAGAATTGCTGAAAGAAAATGCCGACATCTCGCAAACCCTTGATAATGCTTACGGAAGAAAAATTGTACCCAAGAAAAGCGTTGTATTAAGCGATACCGTTAAGCCGTGGAGCCTGTGAGATGAGATATTATAATATAAAGGGCGAATTTAAGGCGCTGCAAAAAGAGTATCCTTGCCTTGAATTAAAGTACGGTGACGATTTTTATGTAATTGAAGGGTTTATAGGCTTTTCTACCGTTATTTCGGACAAAAAAATCGAAGATGAATACAAGATAAAACTTCATATACCGAAAAATTACCCGAAGAATATGATATCCGCCTATGAAGCAGGGGGAAGGATTTCCCCCGCACCCGACAACCACAGAAACTCTGACGGAACTCTTTGCACAGGGCTCCCTGTTGAAGTCGCAAGAATTCTTGCACCTAATTACAGATTAATTGACTATGTTGAAAAAATTTTAATAGGGTATCTGGCGCAGTATTCGTATTTTGAAAAATTCAAACATTGGCCCTTTGGGGAGGCTGCACACGGAACGGAAGGGATTGTTGAATATTATAAAGAGAGATATAATCTGCCGGATACAAAAAGCGTGCTTGATTTCCTAAAAATGCTGCAAAGCTGCATACAAAACCGGCAAAAAGGATATAAAAGGTGCCGCTGCGGCTGCGGGAAACTCTATAAAAACTGTAAACGGCAAAGGAAAATTCTTAAATACGGACAGAAAAGTTATGATTATTTAAGCGATATAAAAGCAATAGAAGATTGGCTAAAATCTGCCGCTACGCCAAGTTATCCGTCGTGTTGAACTTGTTTGGCAAAGTGTTGAACTTGAAATGACCAAGTGTAATTGTAATGACATACCAAGGATGTCAACTATGCAGTGCGCTGCTGTCACCCTGAATTTATTTCAGGGTCTTAACAGTGGGGCATGATGACATACAACATTGCACAAAAAATTGTATCATACGCCCCCCCTATCTTTTTTTATCTTCTTTTATTTACCTTAAAAATTTCTGTTGTTTTTAAGGTATAAGTACCTCTGGATGGTGACCCATTGTACACAAAAATGTCACCGTTTTTAAGTGTAACTAATTTTGCATCTGTTCTCTTTTCTTTTAAGTTGGCGGACAGTTCAAAAGTGCTGGTTTTTGGATTATATATCTCGGTGCTCCTAAGAGTTTCCTCTATATCAAGTTGGAATCTAAATTTTTTCCCAAATTCAACAGTTTGGCCACCTGCGATAAAAACTCTGCCATCGTTCATCAAAGTTGCACCTGCGCCTTCTGACATATATGAACATCTCGGTATTTTCATTCTGTCAACAGGTTTTAATTCAAGGGTTTTATGGTCAAGGACTTCTGCCACAGGAACACAGGTGTTTTTATAATGATAAAGAGTGCTTACTTCCCTGCCGCCAAATATTAATATATCCGAGTTACTTAACTTAATAGTAACCGGTCTGCATCTTTTAATGCTGCTTTCCAACTTTTCAAACTTATTATTCTTAATATCAAGTATGTATGGGCGACAGCCATATATAAAAATCTTGTCTTTATCTATTTCTACGCAGGATTTAAAATCATCAAGACAAAGTTCTTTTGTGTTTATAGTCAACACATGTGTAAGTTTATTTGTTGTAATATCCAATTTTTGTATTCTTATTTCGTCTTTTGGTGTAAGTGAAAAATAAACTATATATCTATTTCCGACAAGAATATAAGGTCGGGCATTGATATAACCAAAACTTTTTACAATTTTATTTTCAGTAATATCATACAGAACACTTTCTAGCTTATTCTTTTCTTTGGTAATCAATAATAATGCTTTATTGTCTATTGTTATTCCTGTATACTCCCAATCTTTATCAGGCAAAATATCTATCGCTTCAAGAGTATTTGTCTTGGGGTCATAAATTTTTGATTTAAATTTTAGATTACGTACACGACCCGAGTAATTATCAAAAATTACTATGCGACCATCGGGCAACTGTATATGAGAGTGTCGCGAGTATGATGAGCCTATTCCATCTTTAAACTCTGGTCCTTTTACAAAATGTCCAAACTTATTTATTGTTAATTCTTCAATGCTTTGTTTTACTAGTAACCCTAGCAAAATTAAGACCATAATAACAAATATCACAGCCCTCTTTTTATTCTTAAACAATATCTTACAACCCCTTCAACTAAACTTAACAACACATATTATACCAAATCCGTTTTACAGGGTTAAGTTGTAAATTATGTTTATATATTGTTGGTTAAAACAAGAATATGTAAATATAATTGATAGATTATACAAGCTTGGGAATAAGTTTTATCGTTGGGCTGAAAGCCCAACCTACATGCTTAATGTATTTTCCGAGGTTAAATTATGCGCTAAATTTATACATACGCAGTTAATAAGATCCTGAAACGAGTTCAGGATGACAATTTATTATTT
>CALUWF010000045.1 GCA_944324405.1 Candidatus Gastranaerophilales bacterium
AAATACCCCGGATGCGATTCGAACGCATGACCTACTGCTTAGAAGGCAGTTGCTCTATCCAGCTGAGCTACCGGGGCATAAACTTTATTCAATTTTCATCTACCGCCGGATAGAGCAACAGTTGCTATATTTACCGAAAGCTGTCGCTTTCTTGGCAGCTGAGCTACCGGGGCATAAACTTTATTCAATTTTCATCTACCGCCGGATAGAGCAACAGTTGCTATATTTACCGAAAGCTGTCGCTTTCTTGGCAGCTGAGCTATCCTTGGCATATATCATTTTTACCACACACAAGCCATTCTTGCAAGTTTTTTATAATCCAAACATGGCAAGGAGTTTAAATACTCCGACCTGCACAATCCTGAGCACTATAAAAGCCAGAATCGGCGAGAGGTCAAGCATACCAAAGGGAGGCATAATTTTCCTAAAAGGCGCGAAAAAAAGCTCGGTAAAATCATTTAAAAACCGAAAAGGCTGTGTATACCAGTTAATATTCGGTATCCAAGTTAAGAAAATCTTAACCAGCATAAGCAGCATAATTAGGTCAAAAAGTCGATATATTGCAATTGATATGCCCATATTGCCCGTCCGTATTAAAACCTTGAGTCTTCTTTTGTGCTGTTACATTTGCAAACTCTGTTTTCATCGATGTTTGCAATTATTTCATATAAAAGCTTTTCAAGGTTTTTAATGTTATTTTTGAATACTTCCATAACTGCGCCATGAGAAACCGGTTCACAATCGCCAACAAGGCCTGCATCATAATCGGTTATAAGCGAAATATTGAGCGGGCACATGTCCATTTCTTTTACAAGATAAGCTTCGGGATACTGTGTCATGTTAATCACTTCCCAACCCTGATTTGTAAAGAATTTACTTTCAGCCTTTGTTGAAAACCTTGGCCCGTTTATAACGACGACAGTTCCTGTCTTGTGAATGCTTAAATCGAGCTTCTGTGCACTTTTTATTGCGACCTCTCTCATATAGGGGCAATAAGGATCCGCTGCGCTCACATGTGTTACAATAGGCCCTTCAAAAAACGTGTCTTCTCTTTTGCCTTTTGTCCAGTCAACAAATTGATCGCAAAATACAATATCTCCCGGTTTCACATGTTTTTGCAGACTTCCTGCCGCACATGGCGAAATTACTCTTTTGCAGCCAATATGTTTCATAGCCCAAACATTTGCGCGATAGTTTACTTTGTGCGGGACAAGATGGTGATTTCTTCCGTGTCTTGGCATAAAGGCAACCTTTTTGCCTGCTACGGTGCCGATTGCAATACTATCGCTTGTAAGCCCGTATGGTGTTTCTATTGTATATTCTTTTATCTCGTCCAGAAATTTATAAAATCCAGAACCGCCAAATATTCCTATTGTTGCTAAGTTTGTTGTATCTTGCATTGTTATCTCTCTATTCTTCTTCTCTGTGTATAACGGAATTTGCGCCCTCTTTGAGCCATTCTCTTGCTCTGCTTCCCACAAGTACTTTGCCGTCATATCTAATGCCGTATGCAAAAGCACTTTCGCCGCCTTCGCCATCAACATCGACGCAAACTACTGCATAATCAGTTCTTATGCCATTGTGCTCTTGTGCATCATCCGGACTAAAATCAAAATCAAATCCCCACCAAAAAATACCATCCTGTGTAATAAATTTGGGAAGATTACTAGTAGCGCCTGTTATCGGGTCTTTTACCTGTCCTGCGGTACAGTAGCCATCTAGTGTCTGAAGAGATGTATCTGATTGGTCGGGCTTGTAAACAAAAGCCTTGCCACTGTTTACTTTTAAAGTGTTCGCGCCTTCACAATTATCATACATCGTATTTAACATATCTGAAAAAGCATAGCAAAAAGTTTTTGCCGGATTTGAAACCCTGCTCATATCGCCCTCTGGATAAGTATCCGAGTTCATAACCGCATCTGTCGTACGTTGCAGGGTATAATAGGCTTTTTTGAATTTTAATTTATTCTCATCAGGTGCCGCGTTGAATATTAGGGGGGTTAAAATCGCCGCAACCACGCCAAGAATTGTAAGTACAATCATTAATTCCGCAAGTGTAAAACCGCTTTTTCTACTCATAATGAAAAAAATCTCCATCTAAAATTATAAGTAAATTATAATATAGCGATTTAATTATGGCAATGAATTGTCATTTTTTTCATCTTCTTTTATTAAATCTTCAACTTTACATGCTTTTGTCTTTTTGTCGCCTTCGCAGCTGTTATATTCAAATTTTTCAACAGTTACTGCCGCTCCGGTTTGCTCTTTTTCCTCCTGTGGCCTCTCCTGTGTTTTTTCCGTTTTATTATCTGTTTGTTCAATATTTTCCTCTGCCGAATTGCTTTTAGTCGAAATGTTATTTTCCGGTTGTTCTTGTGCGCCCGTTTGCATAATCGCAAAAAGGCAAAAAGTCGTTACTATAATTATTTTTTTCATTTTTTATCCCCCTTAATAAGATTAAATTCCTAAAAAACAAGTTTTTTAATTGTTCAATCCGGCGGTTTGTAGTATTATTCCTTTATGAATAACAATACAATTTTGCTGGCTCAGCTTAACCCTATTGTGGGTAACATTGAATACAATTATAATAAAGCCCTTGATTATCTGGAACGTGCAAAAGCTCAACAAATCGGCTTGGTTGTCTATCCTGAGCTTTTTATGTTTGGCTATCCGGCTTTTGATATTATAGAGCGCTATCCCGCAATTGTGGATGATAATTTAAAATATCTTGAAATGTTTGCAAAAAAATGCACAAATATTTCTGCCTTGATTGGTTTTTGCGAATTTAACAATGATAATCGCGGAAAAAAATATTTTAATTCGGTTGCATATATTAATAATGGTAAAATTGAAAAAATAATACGAAAGTCTCTCCTGCCCCAGTACAGCGAATTTAATGAAGGCCGATATTTTGAGGCCGCCCCATTTCAAAGCGCACAAAGAATAATAGAATTTAACAACCTTCGTGCAGGGGTAATTATTTGTGAAGAGAATTGGAATGATGGCGAATTTTTTAAAAAACCGCTGTATGCTTTTGACCCGGTTCAAATCCTTATAGACGAACAAAAGCCTGATTTCTTAATTAATCTTTCCGCTTCTCCGACACGCACTAAAAAAGAACAGCTTTTAAATAATATGCTCTCGCACTGCTCTAAAAAGCATTGTGTACCTCTTTTGTATGTAAATCAAACAGGAAGCACTGATTCTGTTACTTTTTGCGGCACTTCAAGGGTTTATGATAAAAACGGAAATGTTATCGCGCGAGCAAAGTCATTTGAAGAAGATTTTTTTGTTGTTACGCCTTATAAGTCCGAAATCAACCGTATTGAACCTCTGGTCAGCGGACTTGAAAAAACGCTTAATTCGCAAAAGGAATTTTCATTGGATTATGAACCTGATCTGGAGCGCACTTTCCTTACAATAACATCCGCAATTAAGGATTATTTTGCAAAAAACGGTTTTAAACATGCGGTTTTAGGTCTTTCAGGCGGTCTTGACTCGTCTTGCTGTGCTGCTTTGCTTGCTTTTGCACTCGGCGCGCAAAATGTTACGGGAGTGTCTATGCCTTCAAAAATTACTTCCGAGCAAAGTAAAAGCGATGCTAAAAAACTTGCGGATAATTTAGGCATTAATTTTTTTGAAATTCCTATAAAAGATATGACAGACGCCGCAAATTTGACATTTAATAATATTTTTTCGCAAATTAATTCCGTATGGGGTGATTTTCGATATAGCGCTCCGCTTACTTTTGACAATATTCAGGCGCGTTCCCGTGCAATGATTTTGTGGGGAATATCAAATGAATTCGGCTCTACTTTGCCAATTGCGACTTCTGATAAATCAGAACTATATATGGGTTATGCAACAATTAACGGAGATATGTCGGGCGGGTTTGCCCCTGTTTGTGACGTTACAAAAACAAAACTTTTTGCACTTGCGCATTGGATAAATAAAAATGCTCCCGTTAAAAATGTTATTCCTGAGGCAGTTTTGACAAAGCCGCCGGGGGCCGAGCTTGCAATAAACCCACAGACAGGAAAACCCCTTCTTGCAGAAGAGGCGCTTATGCCATACGAATTTTTGGATGAAGTCATATGGAGGCTTGAAAACTTGCAGCAGCGCGCCGATGAAATGTTGCAGGCTACCTTTTTGTACGAGAAAAAAAATAAGATTACAAAAGAGCAAAAAAGAGCCTGGCTTGATAAATTTGCAAAGCGTACCCAGTCTGCACAGTTTAAATGGTCAATTATGCCGCCGGGCGCAATTGTTGACGCACGCTCAATAAACAGAACAGAGTATGTGCAGCCGATTTCCTCAAAACTCAAGTTTTAATTTTCAATTAAGGTAAAATTTTCCGGTAAATTTTCTTCAACTTTCTTTACAAATTCCCAAGGACGTACGCCGAGCGCCTCTGCAAGCTTAAATACAGTAGTAAGCTGCGGGTCTTTTATTCCGCGCTCAATATGATTTAAAAGCGAGGTTGAAATGTCATACTCGGCACCTAAAAGATAGTTGCTTTTGCCGCCCTTCAGCTCTTTTAGAACCTTTCCCGCAGCTTTTGTTATTGACTTTTTATTTTCGTTTTGTTGCATTTTCTAAATAATAAGTGTAATATGTTGCTATCACGTTCACGAACGTGATAGAACTAATATAGTTTATTTACGAATTAAGATACGAAGGGAGAGTCCAAAATGACTCAAAATCTTTGCCATGCAAAAGATAACACAAAGAGCGTGCATATTGAGATTAAAAAGAAAATTTGTAATCAATGCTTTAAAAAATCTGCCTTTACCCTTGCGCCTAAAGACCGCCCAACGCTCAGCTGTCACCCTGAACCTGCCGGAAAATCCGTTTTTACCATTTCGGATGAAAACAATTTAGTGTGCAATTGTCACCCTGAATTTATTTCAGGGTCTTATAAGTGCACACTGAAAAACAATAATAAACAGCATAAAAAATCCGCATTTACTCTCGCGGAATTATTAACAGCAATATTAATAATCTCAGTAATCATGGTCGCACTAGCCCCTGTTATTACAAAAAGAATGAAAGACTCTATTACAGTAACAACTGACAATAAAAAAGGTTTAGAAATATTTACAAACCCGGGTACTTATACTTTTGATGTCCCAATAGGTATTAATACTCTCTTCCTTCAAGGCGCAGGTGGTGGCGGAGGAGGTGCGGGAGCTAATGAAGCAGCATCTAAAACAGTTTCTTACACTTCTAATACAACATGGACTGTGCCAACAGGAGTAAATAAGGTAACCCTTGAAATTGCGGGCTCAGGAGGTGGGGGCGGAGCTGGAAATGGCCAGAGTACTGGCCAAACAAAGTGTCCAATCCCCTCGGAAGAATTTTTAGCCATGCGCGGCGCGGAAGATGAAACGGATTTGTGTTATACAAAAGGCTTTATCACGCCTGAGCGCGATTGTACGCACTTATATTTAAATACTCTTGAACCTGGACAAATGTGCACAGGCGGCTCTTGCGCCTGGAAGGCAAAAAATTCTGCAACAGGCGAGCCGCTTTATAAAGGTTCAACCACAAATACTACAACAGGCGGTCTTCCTGGTTCAGGCAGGGCTATTTACACAATTACTGCTGCAATTAGTGCGTGTAATTATTATAAAACTACCCCCTGTACCGGTAAATATGTAGGTATTTATAGACTTCCTACTGAAAATGAATTAAAAAAAGTGCTAAAATTCACTGACGAGTGGTCATATTCTCAAGGTGCCGCAGGTTTAAACCTATGTACCAGAAACTATCCTCATTATAACACAGATGACGACCCAAGAGTACCATATTGTGAGGAAAGTTATGTTTGTATTGGTGCAGATAGGGATATATGTTTTTCGTTTTCGCTTTTAGGCCGGTATACAAGATTATATCTAGATGGCTACAATGAAAATAGACCGGAAGCAACGGTATATGTTTCAGGCACCATAGATGAAGCAGAGGCAAAGAAGCAAACAGGAACTGTTAAATGTGTCACTCCTGTTAAGCGTTACAACAACTACTCCGGCTCCGGCGGCAACTCAGGCGCTATCCTTAAAAGAGAAATCAATGTCCTTCCAAACGACAAACTTGAAATAACGATAGGTAGTGGTGGAGATGGAGGAAAGTATGGAACAAATGCAAGTAACGGAATAGCAACAAGAAGCGGGAACGGAAAACAGGGAGGACAAACTAA
>CALUWF010000046.1 GCA_944324405.1 Candidatus Gastranaerophilales bacterium
TTTCTCTGCCTGAGCCGGGGCCTTTTATAAATACTTCAACTTTTCTCATGCCTTGATCGACCGATTTTTTGGCAACCAGTTCCGCTGCTGACTGTGCTGCAAAAGGTGTTCCTTTTCTTGCGCCTTTGAAGCCGCACGCACCGGCAGAAGCCCAAGCAACAGCATTACCTTGCGTATCTGTTGAAGTAACAATTGTATTGTTAAAGGTGCTTTGAATATGAACAACACCTTGTAATACGTTCTTTCTTTCTTTCTTTTTAGTTTTTGTAGGTTTAGCCATTATATTATCTTCCTTTTAGTTAATTTCAATTATTAACGTTTTTATTTTCTCAAACTATTTTTTCTTATTTGCGATAGGGCCGGATTTTTTACCCCTGCGCGTTCTTGCGTTTGTTTTTGTTCTTTGTCCGCGCACAGGCAGTTTTCTTCTGTGACGGATGCCTCTGTAAGAGTTTATTTCTGACAAACGTTTAATATTGAGCGATTCTTCTCTTTTTAAATCACCTTCAATTGTATAATGCGAAATTTCATCTCTTAATTTTTTAATATCATCATCGGTTAAATCATCAGTTCTTAAATCTTGTGAAATGCCGCAAGCTTCAAGAATTTTTGCACTTCTTGTCGGGCCTATGCCGTAAATATAGGTCAGTGCGATAACCATTCTTTTGTTACGGGGTAAATCAACCCCAGCCAGTCTTGCCATTTATTTTATTCTCCTATTGTTTCTTTACTTAGCCTTGTCTTTGTTTGTGTCTGGGATCGGAACAAACAACCGTTATTCTTCCCCTTCTTTTAATAACTTTGCAATTTTTGCAAATAGGTTTTACTGATGCTCTTACTTTCATTTTATTTTCCTTTATTTATTTTAATCTATAAGTAATTCTGCCTCTGGTCAGGTCGTATGGAGTCATTTCAACTTTTACCTTGTCACCCGGAAGTATTCTTATGAAATTTTTTCTTATTTTCCCGGAAATGTGTGCCAAAATTTCGTGTCCGTTTTCAAGCTCGACCCGAAACATAGCATTCGGCAGCGATTCAAGTATTGTTCCTTCAAATTCTATTACGTCTTTTGACATTAGTTTCCTTTATAATTTTTAATAATTAAATAATACATGTTAAATTTTTCAATGCAAGGGCTTTTTCTTAAGTTTTTTGCCTTTTTTGCCGAATTTCACAATTTGTTTTTTTAAAGATATATAATATTTAGTATTATCAAGACCGCTCAAATAGGCGTTCCTAAGGCTATTTTGCAAGCAATTGTAACAAAATGTAAATAATTTAAAAAAACTTATTTTTACTTTTACAAACTTAGCCGCTTGGCCTATTTGACCAAAATAAAATTCTTATATAATATTATAATAATATGGAAAACTTTAAAATTAAACTAACAAATTTTTTGGAACTTACGCGTGCTTATTCGCTTTTAATGTCATTGGCGCCGTGGTTTTTAGTACTCCTATGGGCGCAAATTTACCTTCCTTCCCTTTTAAATGCGGCGCTTACGCTTATCGGAATAATATGTGTACATTTGGGAACAAATCTTCTTGATGATTACATTGATGTCACGCGCGAGCTTAATAACGGGAAAACGCTTGAGAACATTGACTTTGGAACAATAAATAATAAAGCAAGATTAATTTTAAACAAAACCTTTTCACTAAATGATGTTACAAGAATTATAGCTTTGCTTTACGCCGTTGCAATGGTTATAGGCATATATTTTACAATTGTTGCAGGCGCATGGATACCCATAATTATTGCAGTAACGGCTGTTTTATGTATTTTATATCCTTATGCCACGAAATATTACTGCGGCGAACTTATTGTAGGGGTAATTTTTGGCCCGCTTTTAATGAGCGGTACATATTATGCGCTCAGCGGACTGCTCTCGACCAGAATATTAATTATGTCAATATCAGTAGGGCTTTTAACCGCTGCACTTTTGCACACTCATGCGATTATGGATTGGGAATACGACTGCAAAGTCGGTAAAAATACTTTTTGCAGACTTTTTAAAACAAAGCCAAATGCAATTTATGCACTTCAGGTAATTGTTTGGCTTGCATATATAAACGTTATTTTCTTTGTTATCGCCGGCTTTTTGCACCCCAATACGCTCTATGTGCTTCTTACTCTGCCGATTGCGGTCGAACTTTTTAAATCAATAAAAGATTATATTAATATTAAAGACGTAAAATTCCTTCCAAAATGGTGGATGGGGCCTATGGAAGACTGGGAGAATATTAAAAATAATCATATGGATTTTTTCATGTACAGGTTTTATCTCGCCCGCAATATTGCCTTTCTCTTCTGCATTTTTGCCGGAATTGCTTGCTATTTAAGATAAAAATCGTTATAATCTGCTTATGAATAAAAAAATTTATATAATTATATCTTTATTATTATTAATCACGGCAGGAGTTTTTATGACAAATTTTAATACGAGTTCATCTGCTAATACGGCTTTTACCCTTACGAGCGAAAGCATAAAAAATAACCAAACACTTGCAAATGAACAGGTGCTCAACAGCTTTGGTTGCAGCGGGGAAAATATTTCGCCCGATTTAAAATGGCAAAACCCGCCGGAAGGGACAAAAAGCTACGCTCTTTTAGTCCATGACCCCGATGCTCCAAGGCCTACAGGCTGGTGGCACTGGCTTGTCATAAATATACCCGCCGCAAAAACAGAATTTAAAAAAGGTGAAAAACCGGCAGCCCCAATGCTTGAAACCGTTACCGACTTTAATAGTACCGGATATGGCGGCGCCTGCCCGCCAAAAGGACACGGTGTGCATCACTATAATTTTACAATCTATGCGCTTGACACGGAAACACTTGATATAACCGTTGATACAGATCCCAACGAAGTTGAAAAAATCGTAAAAAGTCACTCTCTTGCAAGCTCGACAATTACGGCTTTGTATCAAAGATAATTTTTTTATAATATAATATCTTTATGGAAAAGATAGAAAATATTAGAAATTTTAGCATAATAGCCCACATTGACCACGGTAAATCAACACTTGCGGACAGGTTACTTGAGCGCACGGGAACAATCGCGCAGCGCGATATGCAAAATCAGCTACTTGATACAATGGATATAGAGCGCGAGCGCGGCATAACAATTAAACTCAACGCCGCAAGAATGAACTACTGCGCGCAAGATGGGAAAAAATATATTTTAAATCTTATTGATACCCCGGGGCACGTTGATTTTTCTTATGAAGTTTCCCGCTCACTTGCAGCCTGCGAAGGCGCGCTTTTAATTGTGGACGCAACACAGGGGGTAGAGGCACAAACCCTTGCAAATGTTTACCTTGCAATGGAGCAAAACCTTGAAATTATACCGATAATCAATAAAATTGACCTGCCCTCGGCGGATGTAGAGCGCGTAAAACAAGAAATAGAAGAGGTTCTTGGTATTGATGCATCTTATGCAATTCCTGTAAGCGCAAAAGAAGGAACGGGAATTGATGAAGTGCTTGAGGCTATTGTAGAGCATATCCCGCCGCCGGATGACACATCGGACAAGCCCTTGCGCGCACTGGTTTTTGACAGTGCGTATGACCAGTATCTCGGGACAGTCTGCTTTTTTAAAGTTGTTGACGGTTCGATTAAAATGGGCGACAAAATTAAATTTATGGCAACAGGCAAAGAGTTTGAGGTTGTCGAACTCGGATTTTTAAACCCTAACCGCGTACATATGGACGAACTTAAAACAGGCGAGGTAGGTTATTTTGCAGGTTCAATAAAAGAGATAACGCGCTTTGTCGGGGATACAATAACACACGCTCAAAACCCCGCAAGCAAAGCGCTTGAAGGTTACAAAGAAGCAAAACCGATGGTGTTTTCAGGACTCTATCCGGTTGATAACGACCAATACCACGACCTTAAAGAAGCGCTTGAAAAGTTAAAACTAAATGACAGTTCCATTACCTTTGAACCCGAAACATCTTCCGCGCTCGGGTTTGGCTTCAGGTGCGGATTTTTGGGCATGCTGCATATGGAAATAGCCCAAGAACGCCTTGAGCGGGAGTATGATTTGTCACTCATTACGACAGCGCCGAGCGTAATTTATAAAGTGCATAAAACCGACGGCACCGTGGTTGAAATAGACAACCCGACAAATCTTCCCGCGCCGCAGTATCGCGACTATATTGAGGAGCCTTATGTAAGGGTAAATATTTTTACACCGAACGATTTTGTCGGCTCGCTTATGGAACTTTGCCAGGGCAAACGCGGAGATTTTATAAATATGCACTACATTGATAAAACCCGTGTAAGTCTTGAATATCACATCCCATTAAGCGAAGTAATAACCGATTTTTACGACCAGTTAAAATCTCGTTCAAAAGGTTACGCCAGCCTTGATTACGATTTTTATGCCTATAAACGCTCCGACCTTGTTAAAATGGATATTTTGCTCGGCGGAGAAGTAGTAGATGCACTATCCGTTATTTGCCACAAAGACAGCGCCTACAACATAGGGCAAAAACTCGCCGCAAAATTAAAAGAAATTATTCCGCGGCAAATGTTTGAAGTCGCAATACAAGCGGCCGTCGGCGGCAGAATTATTGCGCGCACAACAATAAAAGCAATGCGCAAAAATGTGCTTGATAAGTGCTATGGCGGCGACATTACAAGGAAAAGAAAACTTTTGGAAAAACAAAAACGCGGTAAAAAGCGCATGAAATCAGTCGGCAGGGTCGAAATTCCCCAAGAGGCTTTTATGGCAGTCCTAAGCCTAAATGAAGAATAATCGTAAAGATAATTGAATTTTATTGACTTATAAAATGAGCACCAATATAATACAATTAATAAGCTTGGATTAGTCTTATTTTTTATAAACTGGAGAAAAGATACGAAAATGAAAAAATTGTTTTTTAACCGCAATCGCGGTAAGAGGCACAATTGTGCCCTTTGTACTCATGCTGCGCATAAAAGCGCTTTTACTATTGAGAATGAAAAATACTTAACGCCCAACCGCCACCCTGAACAGGCTGGAAAATCCGTTTTTACCATTTCGGATGAAAACAATTTAGTGTGCAGCTGTCACCCTGAACTCGTTTCAGGGTCTTATAAGCGTGCACGGAAAGACAATAATAGGCAAATTAAAAAGCCTGCATTTACTCTCGCGGAATTATTAACGGCAATATTGATAATCTCTGTTATCATGGTAGCCTTAGCCCCTGTTATTACAAAACGTATGAAAGACACAGTATCTGTTACAACAGACAATAAAAAAGGTTTAGAAATATTTACAAACCCCGGTACTTACACTTTTGATGTACCAATCGGGATAAACACACTATTTATTCAAGGCTCCGGTGGCGGTGGAGGAGGTGCGGGAGCAAACGAAGGCAATTCAGAAACCGTCACATATAAATCTAACGCCACTTGGACAGTGCCAAAAGGAGTAAATAAAATCACCCTTGAAATCACAGGCGCAGGCGGAGGCGGCGGGGCCGGAAGCGGTCTTAAAAAAACGGATAACTGCAAACTTGCAAAAGACGGAAAAACAACGCTTAATTTTACCTATCCCGTAAAAGAAGTCATAAGAGGTAA
>CALUWF010000047.1 GCA_944324405.1 Candidatus Gastranaerophilales bacterium
GTAAACACTCATGCCTGCTGACAAACAGGTGTTTTTATCAGGTATCATTGGTTCCAATATAGTAACCTTAACGACAAATTTTTAGTGCTCTATAAAACATTTAACGGGGGGACTTGAACATGGCAAGTCTGCCTTTGCAAACAAGTTCGCAATGCCCCCGTCGACAGATTTTTAGTGCTCTATAAAACATTTATTATTTTTCAAAATATCCGTTAATCAATCCTGGCAATGTATTTTTAAAAAAATCAGTTTTATCAACACCGCAAGTAAAACCTGCCGGAAGAGTATTGACATATTGTATGTTATAGCATACAATATAATTAAGAAGAATTATGAAACAAGTCATCTATTACACGACAATAGACGGTAAATGCCCTTATCAAGATTGGTACAAAAAACTTGATAAATCCGTTAGACAGCTGGTTGACCGCAGGATTGACAGGCTTGAAGAAGGTAATTACGGTGATTGCAAAAGAATTTCTAATGACCCTTTTGAGCTTCGTTTTAAAATCGGTTCAGGCTATAGAATATACTTTACGGAAGCGCAAGATGTAATTATTTTGATTTTGTGCGCGGGTGATAAATCCTTGCAGAGTAAAGATATCGCAAAAGCAAAGGCTATTATTAATGATATAAAGGAATAATTAATATGAAAATCAAATCAGATGTTTTAAAAAGAAGCATAACTCATGAACAGCACATGTCCGAGGTTCTTAAAGATAGTGAATATCAAAAGGACTATTTAAGACTTAGTATGCTTGAGTATGCAAAAGATGGCGATTATACTCTTTTTTTTAAATCACTGGAGCGCGTAATAAAAGCCAGGGGTTCCGTAAGCAAATTCGCGCAGGAAATCAACCTTAATCGTTCAAATTTATCAAACATTTTAAAAGGTAAAGTGCAGCCCAGTTTTGATACCACTATGAAAATTTTAAGAGGCCTGGGCGCTGACATCGAAGTTAAGTTTGCGTGAAATAATGCGCACATTAACCTAAATGACTTGAACATGGCAAGTCTGCCTTTGCCTGAAAATAAATGCCTTCAAAAAGTGCGTCCGATTAATTACGGACGCACGTATAAGCATTAATATCACTTCATTTTGGAATCATAATTCGCGATTATCTTTTCAAGCTCCTGTGCGCTGACCGTGTCTGGCGCCTGGACTTTTTTCTCCAAACCTTTTTGCAAAAGTTCGGTTTCTTTGTCTTCAAGAGTTTTGTCCGCAATAATTATATCCCGGCCTTTATGAAGTGTTATTATTCTTGTGGTATTTTCGCTCGGTGCGCCTTTTTCACCTTGCTTTTTCTGTACATCATAGCTTGCCCAATTGTCGGGAAGCTTATCAAGCGTTGTATAACCCATCTTTTCACTTCCGTCCATTCTTTTATCAATCTCGTTAATAAGGATTTTTGAAACATATTCCTTTTGATTCATAAATCTGCAAGGCAATATTATTTTATCGCCCGTGATTTCTTCCGGGTCTTTCTTTTCATATTTTTTATACATTTTTGCCGCAATGTGCAGATGCTCTATTTCGTAATTTAAAAACAATTCCCAAATCTTCTTGATTTTTTCATCAATTTCATCAATGTAACAATTATAATAATTGCAAACTTCGCAAAATTCATGCAGCAATAGCTTTTCATAAATAGATTCATTAGGGTCAATTAAAGATTCATACATTGTCACATGTTCTTCTTCTACATCCTTTATCTCGGCATAAGTTTTTCTTAAAACATTGTTTCCATAGCTAAAACCATGCTCTGCGTAATAGTTGTGTGTCTGCTGCTCGCCCGATACAAGAGTTAATATATTAATCTTTGTCTGCGGCTTTGTTTTGTCTTTATCATAAGGTTTTCTCAAGCGCATGGCGTTGTCATTGTGGTGATTTTGCGTCGGACGGCTGAGCATAATGTCTGTCTGTCCCTGTACGATGTAATTTGGGTCAATACCTTCTTCCATATATGCCCACTGAGCATATCTGTAAAGGTGGTCAAAGTCCTCAAGTAACCCGAAATCAAAAGTCTCTTTTACATATTCATCAGGCTCGTTTTGCGCAAGCCATGCGGTAAGGTCTACTGCAACTTGTTCATAGCCCAATGTTGTTTCTAATACAGACTGGTCTTTTGGGGCAAGCCAGTTTATCGTTGTTTGTTGTTCGTCTTCTATTCTTCTTGATTGTGCAATAATTTTACAATCATCATTATCGGGACAAAAACGCGAAAAAGCATGTTTAAAATTCCACGCTTCAACTTCTATCCCGTTCATAAGGATTTGTCTTGTTCTGCTGTAGCAGTCAACATCGTTTTTATTAAAGGGGCTGCCTGTAATATCGTTCCAGTTGCGAATTTGTTTTTCAAGGGCAATGCCTTTTTCTTCATATGGATTAAATGTCATTTTCCCGCCTTTCTTTTCTTACGGGAAAATTTTAACAGAGTGATAAAAAAATATTATTACGCACGGGGTTAATCTTTTATTTTTAATTTACACAAAAGTTTATTACTGCGGCTGATATTCAAGCGCTTTTATAATTCTCCAAAGTGCTCTTTTCTTTTCGGTATCAAGCTTTTCAACAGAGTTATAGATGTCTTCTTCAATAGTTTTTATATTGTTTAAATATTCAATGTCAAAAATTTCTTGCGCACTTATATTGAATTGTTGTTGTATCTGTAAAATTGTAAGTGTTGAGGGCAGCGTTTTTCCGTTTTCAATGTTACTTAAACTTGAAGGCTCAATGCCAATTTTTTCGCTGAAAACATCCTGTGTCAGTTTTTGTCTTTTTCTTATACGCCTTATATTTTCGCCAAGTGCCTTTCTGTACTTTATTTCATCCATAAAATGCCCGCCATATAACCTTATAATACTAGAATAATTTATCTCTTTCTTTAATAACATAACCTTTACATCAAAAAATAGCTTGATTTTTTATGTGTACATTATTATAATATTTGGTGTAGATTAAAAATTACTGGAGAAAATGTTGTCTAGATTAAATTTTGAGCGCAATTCGCGCGGTTTTTTCCGTGCGGATACGAAGATTGCGCATAGAGAGGAAGATTTACGTCTTCGTTTTGCTAAATTCACAAAAATATTTGAAAAATATTGTTTTTCAAAAAATAATCGTCACTCTGAGCCGGCTAAAAAATCCGCTTTTACCCTTGCGCATAAAAACCACCAAATGCACAGCTGTCACCCTGAATTGGCTGAAAAATCCGTTGAGGCAAAGCCGAAACGAGATTTTACGCCCCTACTTGGTATTTCAGGGTCTTATAAGCGTGCACGGAAAGATAATAATAAGCAACTTAAAAAAACCGCCTTTACCCTTGCGGAATTATTAACAGCAATATTAATTATCTCAGTCATCATGGTAGCCTTAGCCCCTGTTATTACAAGGCGCATGAAGGAAACTGTGGCAATTACAACCGATAATAAAAAGGGTTTAGAAATATTTACAAACCCGGGGGTATACACATTTGATGTCCCAATTGGAATAAACACACTATTTATTCAAGGCTCCGGCGGAGGCGGAGGAGGAGCGGGGGCAAACGAAGCAGCATCCAATACAGTTTCCTACACTTCTAATTCAACTTGGACTGTACCAAACGGTGTTAATAAAATAACTCTTTCAATAATCGGCGCCGGTGGCGGTGGCGGAGCGGGGAACGGCAAAGCAACATCAAGCGTTAATGAAAATAATCCGGTTTTATATAACAACAAATGTCTTTCGGATGAATTTTTGGCAATTCGAGGCTCGGGTGATGAAACCGATTTATGTATAACAAGAACTAATATTTCTAATGGTTATAACGAGAGTTGGCAAGGTAATAAAGTATATTCTGATACTGAATCATGTTTAAGCGGGTTATGTTGTTGGAATAATAATAAAAATCGCAATGCCTACAATCAATTAGTTTGTAGTGACACAGCTACATCTAATGGTGCCCTTATGGGCTGCCAAAGACATGTTTGCACTTATGATCTTGGAAGTGAAATGTGTCAAGTTTATAAATCCGGGCTTGATATGTCAAATAACGGCAAGAAAACAAGTATATATCGACTTCCAAATAAAAACGAACTAAATAAAGTTGCAAAATATATTATGGATTGGTCTACTAACAGAGGCTCTGACGGCCTAAATTTGTGTGCTTTTTATTACCTTCAAACATTTGGGCCTTATCCAAATACTGCATTTTGTACTTCTAACCAAAATTGTTCGGGTGCGCGTGGAAATTATTGTTATGCAAGTAATGTATGGGGTAGCGAATCGAGTACTCCCATATACCTTGATTTTTCACAAGCTCCTGGGGGTGCTTGGGTAAGTGCTGCTTCGGATATTGATAAAAATGCCGCTCATTCTGTTCGCTGTGTCCGTTCTCTCAACCGATACAACCGTTACTCGGGCGCAGGAGGTGCATCCGGCGCTGTTATAAAAAAAGAAATTAATGTACTGCCGGGTGATACTTTTCAAATTACAATCGGTCAGGGCGGAAATTCTGGAGTACAGAGCGGAGGTTCGGTAAATAACGGAACGGGCACTTCAAGAGTGGGAAACGGTTATCAAGGCGGCACAACAACGGTTGTTCATAAAAGGGGAAACAGTGAACTTGGCACCTATACAATAAAAGGCGCATTTGGCGGTTTTGCCGCACTGACAAACGCTCATGGGGAAGTTATTCAGGCTAGCAAAGTAACGCCGAATGATATGTGCACGTTTAAAACAAGGGAAAAAACAACAGACTCTTTTACAACTTCATCGGGCTGCACAATTCCTTCATACTCCGGCGAAGCCGGAACATCTTCACAAGGCGGCAATGGAGGAAGGGTTGAAAATAAGGGCACAATAGTGCAATCTCAAATATCATCAGGAGGCTATCTTTACCTTGACAGTGCAAGGGGCGCAAATGAACGTGCAACTGCAAAAGAAGGAAATTGTGCACGAGGACAAGACGCACAAACGACAAGAAAATATTGTTATGATGAAACTATATATACAACGCAGCAAGAAAGAAATGAAAGAAGCGGCTTCGGCGGCGGTGGCGGCTTTACTCCTCCTTGGATAAGCTTAAGTGACCACTTTTTTAGAGGAGGTAGGGGAGCAAACGGTAAAGTAGATATAACATACAAGGTGTCACTGCCGGGAGGTGGCGGAGGATCAGGAGCAAGAGTCGGAGGGTATACATCAGATAATAAGATGTATGAGATAAAGTATAAAGTAAA
>CALUWF010000048.1 GCA_944324405.1 Candidatus Gastranaerophilales bacterium
GTATAACTGTCATGCTGAACTCGTTTCAGCATCTTAGCAGCGTTGAGAGTGTAAATATAATGTGGAGCATAGGGCAAGCATGTGCAACGTTACTTGTTGACCATGCATAATTAATAAGATCCTGAAACAAGTTCAGGATGACAAAACATTGAATTCAGGATGACAGAACAAATAAATACAGGATAATTGTACATTGAAAAAAACAATCAAACGATAAATATCTCAAAATATTTAAATCGTTAACGTGCTAAATTACCTGACGAACATATGAAAGTTCGAATGTTTGAGCATTGCGCTAATTATACTTAAGCGCAATGCGAGTTTTCGAACATTATGTGAGTCACTGGTAATTTGCACAATAAGGATATGCGGTTTTTTCTTTCTTTTACATTACTTTTCTTTCTTTTAATCGCAAAAAAGAAAGAAAAGTAATAAAAGGCTTTGAAAGCCGCAGGCTTTCTTTGAACGTTTCTAAGATACCAAAACAAATTCAGGATGACAGAACAAAAGAATTCATAACGACAAAATTGAACATTGTAAATTTTAACGAGTTATAAATCCCGTAGAAAATTTACTTCTCAGGTGTCTTGGATTATTGGCGCTCCTCACTTTTTGACTTCGTTTTAAAATTTCAAAGAAATTTTGTCACTTCGTCAAAGTGACTCGCATGGGCGTTCACTTCGTTACACGCCCGCACAAAATCCGTTTCGTATCTTAATTCTTTGGGCGTATTCCAGGTAAAAATACGCCCTTTTTTTACCACACGGGTAAAGCGCAAAATATATCAGCGCTTTATGCAATTTCGCCCGAACAAATTATTTATTTCTTTCCCAAAATTTCCACTTTGGCACGTCAGCCTGGAAAAATTTCAGCGCCAAAAGGTCGCCCTCATTAACATTTAGGGCACTTCCTTCCTCTACATAAGAGAAAATTGAGTGCTCATAGGCATTATGAACCCCTGATTTAAAGCGGCCCTTGTCCTCTTCGGGGTGAATAACTCCGTCGCCAAAGTGATAGACTGTGCTAAAACCCTGTACAAAAAAGTTTGCAACGCTCACGCCGGCGCTTTTTGCCGTTTCTTTGGCGTCAAAAGGCTTGTAGCCCACGACTTTTGCCTGCCAATCGGTATCTTTTACATCATAGGTCTTTCCGACCACCGGGTCTGTGTATGTCAAAGGCTTAATTACAAAATAGGCATTTCTTTTCGCGCGCTTTGCATCCACTACTTGTATAACTTCGCCCGTAATTACCGCGTTTTCTCTCAACAGTACGCCGTTGTCAAATTCTGTTTCTTTAATTATCTTTCCCGTAAAATAAGACGACGGATTATCTGTCGAAAATGTTTCAAGGCACTGTACCACCGTTTTATTGTCCGCATGTGCAGGCGCCATTATAAACACCAAAGCAAAAATCAATAATATTTTTTTCACCGGCGTTCTCCTTTTTTTTAAAGCGAACTTATGCTTCTTGCGGAACCAAAATCTTGTATCCGTTGTCTTTGAGCACTTTTGCTTTTTTAGCTTCTTCTAAATCGCGGGCCACCATTTCTTTTACCATGGTTTGAAGGTCGTATTTCGGTTCCCAGCCGAGCTTTTGGCGCGCCTTTGCACTGTCGCCCAAAAGCAGGTCAACCTCTGCCGGTCTGAAGTATCTCGGGTCGACTTCGATAAGCACTTTGCCCGTTTTGCTGTCGATACCTTTTTCTTCAAGACCCTTGCCCTGCCAAGTTAAATCGATATCAAGCTCTTTAAATGCCATATTGCAAAAATCGCGGATAGAGGTCGTAACGCCCGTTGCAAGGACAAAGTCCTCTGGTTTATCCTGTTGTAAAACTCTCCACATGCCCTCAACGTAATCCTTTGCATGACCCCAGTCGCGCTTGGAGTCGAGGTTTCCGAGGTATAATTTTTCTTCCATACCAAGTAAAATCCTGACTGCCGCACGGGTGATTTTACGCGTTACGAATGTTTCGCCGCGGCGGGGTGATTCGTGATTAAATAAAATACCGTTGCAGGCGTACAATCCGTAGCTTTCGCGGTAGTTAACCGTAATCCAGTACGCGTATAATTTAGCGCAAGCGTAAGGAGAGCGCGGGTAAAAAGGGGTTGTTTCCCTCTGGGGCGTTTCCTGAACAAGGCCGTAAAGCTCGGAAGTTGAAGCCTGATAGAATTTTGTTTTTTTCTCAAGCCCCAGAAGCCTTATCGCTTCAAGAATTCTAAGCGCGCCGATACCGTCTGCGTTTGCCGTGTACTCGGGCTCATCGAAAGAAACCTTAACGTGAGATTGTGCCGCAAGGTTATATATTTCATCCGGCTGAATTTCTTGTATAAGGCGGATAATGTTTGTAGAATCCGTCAAATCGCCGTAGTGAAGTTTGAATTTAAGATTTGGATTGTGGATATCCTGATAAAGGTGGTCAATCCTTGATGTATTAAAAGAAGAAGCGCGGCGCTTCATGCCGTGTACTTCATAACCTTTTTCAAGCAATAATTCCGCAAGATAGCTGCCATCCTGCCCTGTGATACCTGTAATAAGCGCTTTTTTCATTTTTATCCCCATTTATATCTGATAAAATTATTATACAATCTACAGATAATAAACACAAGTCAAATGAGCTTAGCGCTGCTGCGCTTAGCGAATGCAGACGAGTGCAGAGGTGTGTTGTAAAGCATGCACCATTAATAAGATCCCAAAACAAATTCAGGATGACAAAAAATGAGTTCAGGATGACAGGTTGGCAAATGTCCTTTGCCAACCCCGGGTCAAATAAGCAAAAGAATTGCCCCGCCAAATTTGACGGAGCAATTGAATCGGTTGTAGTGAATTAAGTTTTAGCTTTAATTAAAACACTTATTTTGTTTCGGGTGCGGGTTTTAAATCAGGGTGTTGAGGAGGCATGGGGCAGCCTTTGTGATGTCTTTTTGCTTTATGGTTTTTAGCAAATTCTTTTCTGCCGTCCTGTTTCATTTTTTCAAGAGTTTTCTTTTGTTTGTCGGTCAAAATTGCTTCAAAGTCTTGCATATTTTGTTTTCTGATTTCTTTTGCCTGTGCTTTTAATTCCATAATGTCTTTGTGCAGCACATCAATTTTTGCTTTTGCTTCGGCCTGGGTTAAATCCCCGTCTTCGCGAATGGCTTTTATTTCGTCCTTTTTAGTTTTAATTTGTTCCATAACCGGTTTCATTTTTTCAAAGCCTTCTTTTCTTACCTGTTCGGCTTTTGCTTTTTGCTCATCGCTCAAGTTTAATTTTTTGTCAAATTCGGCTTTTTTAGCTTCCATTTTTGCTTTCATTTCAGCTTTTTGTTCTTCCGTCATAGGAGGTTTTTGACATTTGCATTCTTTTTTGCAGGGAGCTTTTCCTTTGCAACCGCAGTCACAATCAGGAGCACAAGGTGCAGCCTGTACCGCAGCAGTACATAAAAACAGTGCTAAAGTTGAGGCAAGTACGATTTTTTTCATTTGATAGTCCTTTCTAAATTAAGTCTTTTAAGCTTTCCGCCAGTTCTTTTTTTGCGTTATATAATCTTGATTTTACGGTTCCTGCGGGTATTTTAAGCTTTTTAGCCGCAGTTTCGTATGCAAGTCCTTCTATTTCACACAATAATATAATTTCTTTCAATTTCGGTTTTAAATTGTTTATTGCACCTATTATTATCCTTTGGCGTTCGTTTTGTATGAGCGCAAGCTCCGGGGTTGTTTTTTTGTCTTTTATTTCGTTTAATTTTTCCTCATCTAAATCACAGCGTTTTTTAACAAAGGAAGATTTCAGATAATCTTTAGAGAGATTTTTGGCTATTGTCCCTATAAAGCCCTTTAGCTTTCCTCTTTCCTCGTATTTATCTTTATTTTGCCAAACTCTGATATAAACTTCCTGCTCTATATCTTCGTTTTGCTCGTTTGTTATTCTTTTTATTATATTTCTTACGTTTTGTCTGTTTTGTTTTATTAATTCACTAAACTTCATCACTCTACCATTATGAGCCCGTATTCATCAGTCGGAAAGCCAAGTTCCTCCGCGCTTAGATTATGATATACAATAGAATTTACTATGTCATATTGATAATTAAGCGCGCCTGTGCCTACGGTTAAAAACAAAAACGCAATTGAAAAGCATGCGGCCTTTAAAATATTTGCTCTTTTGTTCTTACGCTCTTTCTGTGCTAAAAAATAAGGACGTACTTCACTTATGAGCTCTGATACTTTTTGCATTTTTTCATGTTCTTCCCTGCAATCCGGGCATTCATTAATGTGCTGCAAAAATTCATCTTTGCTCCGAAATGTAAAATATGCTTCGTATTTATTGCATTTGTCTTTCATTTTTTAGCTCCTACATTTATATAACGAAGCAAGAATATAAATTGTTCATTTTTATTTTAAAAATTTTTTTTAAAGCCGTCAATAAATATTTGTTATTTCATAAAAAACCTGTAGGGTTCAATGTTTAGAACCTCTGCTATTTTAAAAATAGTCTTAACGCTGGGGTTAAATATGCCCCTTTCAATGCCGGAAATGTGATCAACCGACAAAGAACATTTAATAGCAAGCTGGAGCTGCGTTAAACCTTTTTCCTTACGATATTTTTTTATATTTGATTGAAGAATTTCAAAAGAGCAATTTGCCATAATTTAATTTTAGTGTTAATGTATTTATATAATCCGTAGTAACACTACGGATTAATATTACCTAACTGGAGAATTTTTACATGAAAAAAGATACTTACGCATTGAAAAAATGCGCTTTTACGCTTGCTGAGCTTCTAACGGCTATTCTTATAATCTCAGTCATTATGGTCGCCTTAGCCCCTGTTATTACAAAACGTATGAAAGACACAGTATCTGTTACAACAGACAATAAAAAGGGTTTAGAAATATTTACAAACCCGGGTACTTATACATTTGATGTCCCAATCGGAATAAATACGTTATTTATTCAAGGCTCCGGTGGCGGTGGAGGTGGAGCGGGAGCAACCGAAGGCAATTCAGAAACCGTCACATATAAATCTAACGCCACCTGGACAGTGCCAAAAGGAGTAAATAAGATAACCCTTGAAATCACAGGCGCAGGAGGCGGGGGTGGAGCGGGAAGCGGTCTTAAAAAAACAGATAACTGCAAACTTGCAAAAGACGGAAAAACAACGCTTAATTTTACCTATCCCGTAAAAGAAGTCATAAGAGGTAA